>CAZSIQ010000006.1:0-95381 GCA_964606915.1 uncultured Woeseiaceae bacterium
CCTTCGTCTGCCCAAAGAATATTGCCGATTCCGAGAATCAGCGTTCCCGTCGATCTGTCCACCCCTACCCCTTTTTGTTATTCCCACGCCAGCGCAGCGTGTACCCCGGAATAGTGAAAAGTTATATTCCAGCCGCTCGTCGCAACTGAATAGGTAGTAACCGCAGACATGGCTCGATCTTTCCGAGCCAATCAACTGAATTGACAGAAAAAGCTTTCAGAAAACGTTCTGCATACGTATTCATCGGCAATACGTACACACAACAGAAACAAAAACGGCGCCTGACGGCGCCGTCGACTTGCGTACCCGGACTAAAGGCCCGCATGTCTGACCCGGTGTTAGCGGCCGTCGTCGACCTCGCGGTCGTCCTTGAACATGCGCCAGCCGCTGACCATCGTCGAGATGAAACTCTGGCGTGACATGATCTCCTCGCGAATCGCGACGTAGATATGGATCATCGCGAAGATGATCAACGCCCACATGACGAGGTGGTGGAAGGTGTGCACATCCTGGCTCTGCCCGAACAGCGGAATGACCCAGGAGGTGAACATCGTGTGCGCCCAGCTGCCGGCCTGTGTGCCTTCGCCGTACAGTGCGAACCCGGTGACGATCATGAAGATCGTGCCCCACAGCAGGACGATATGCATGACCAGTGTCGCCAGCGGGTTATGGCCCACGTATTTACGCGGCTCCCGCGTCAGGAACAGGTACCACTTGGTCTCGTGCCAGACCCCGCCCCACCAGTCGCGACTCGTCAGCGGCGGCAGGAAAATCTGCCTGGAGTGGTCGTTGCCGACGAACGCCCAGTAGATGCGGAACAGGAAGCCGATGGCAAAGATGTAGCCGGCCGCAAAGTGGGCGAAGCGGATGTAGCCCATCAGAAAGTTGTCACTGGCCTCACCCGGCATCGTCGGCAGCGGGCTGCCGATGAAATAGCCGGTGACACACAGGACGACGATCGCCAGTGCGTTCACCCAGTGCCAGATCCGTAACGGCGCCTCGTAGACATAGACAGCCGGCTGCGACTCCCGGATCTTGATGGCCGGCGTGCTCATCGTGATTCACCGAGCAGCCAGCGACGCGCCAGTGCAATAGCGATAACGGCCACGGCCAGCGCCAGCCCGACGTGCCACGGATCACTCATGAAGTGCGAGGTCTGCTCGACCGTATTCATCTCTCCATGATCGCCCGGGTGGGCGAATGCCGTGGTCGCTGCCAGCGACAGTGTGAGAACTGCGGTTTTGTTCAGTTGTTTAAACATGGGTATCGCTCCTTGATCAGCTGCCGACCGGCGTTGTGGTGACGTTGGCCAGCTCTTCGCCGTCCTCCGACATGACATGTGTAGAACATGCCAGGCAAGGATCGAAACTGTGGATGCTACGTAGGATCTCGACTGGTTCCTCCGGGCGCTCGACCTTCGTGTTCATCAGCGAAGCCTCGAAAGCGCCAATGTTGCCGTCTTCGTCACGCGGCGAACCGTTCCAGGTTGTCGGCACGACACACTGGTAGTTCTCGATTTTCGTGTCCTTGATGCGGACCCAGTGCGCGAGCGCACCGCGCGGCGCTTCCGTGAAGCCGACGCCCTTGCAGTCTGTCGGCCAGTCTTTCGGATCCCACTTGTCGCCGCTGTGCGTGGCCGTGTCGCCGTTCTTGATGTTGGTCATCATCTTCTCGAAGAAGTACAGCTGCTTGTCGGCCGCCCACTGTGCTTCCAGCGCGCGTGCCGCCGTGCGGCCCAGCGTCGAGAACAGGGCATCAACCGGTACATCCAGCGTCTTCAGCACAAAGCTTAGCTGCTCGGTGATTTCCTCGTGGCCCTGGGCATAACCGATGACGTAGCGGGCCAGCGGACCGACCTCCATCGCGTGACCGCGCCAGCGCGGTGCCTTGATCCACGAGTAGCTGGCGTTTTCGTCGAGCTCTTCGATGTGGTGCTTCGTACCCTTCGCCGTGCTGATGTCGAAGTTCGGCTCGGTGACGCCGTCCCACGGATGCAGGCCTTTGACGCCTTCGGGGTACTCGTACCAGGAGTGGGGTACGAATTCCTGGACCTGCTCGGGGTCGCGCAGGTCAACGGGGTGAACTTCCTCAAGCTTGCCGTTAATGATCGCGCCACTCGGCATCAGCATGTTTTCCGGCGAATAGTCATTGGCCCGGTCCGGAATGTCGCCGTAGGCAAGAACACTCTGGCCTGAAATGCCCCCGCCGTAGAGCCAGCCCTTGTAGAAGGAACCGATGGCGAGGATGTCCGGAATGTAGACGTTATCGATGAACGTCTTCGTGTCCATGAGGATCTGCTTGATCTGGTTCAGGTTCACCATGTTCAGCCCGCCGACACCGCCGGTGTCGTCGACGTTGATCGGCGACGGTGTACCACCGACCGTCCAATTCGGGTGCGTGTCCTTACCGCCGAGGATCGTGCGCGTCTTCATGATCTCCTTCTGGAAATCCAGCGCCTCGAGATAGTGGGTCACGGCCATCAGGTCGGCCTCGGGTGGCAACAGGTAAGCCGGGTTGGTCCAGTAGCCGTTCTTGAACGGACCCAGCTGGCCCGACTCAACGAACTTCTTCAGGCGGTTCTGGATATCCCGGAAGTAACCGGGCGACGAGTGTGGATGACTCGGCGATACCTGCTGCTGCAGCGCCGATGTCGCTTTCGGATCCGCCTTCAGTGCGTTGACCGGGTTGACCCAGTCCAGCGCGTGCAGGTGGTAGAAATGCACGAGGTGATCATGCACCTGCAGCGACAGCTGCATGATGTTGCGAATGCAGTTGGCGTTCTCCGGGATGCTGATGTCCAGCGCATCCTCGACGGCGCGCACCGAGGTCAGCGCGTGTGTACCGGTGCAGACACCGCAGATACGCTGCGTGAATGCCCAGGCGTCACGCGGGTCACGCCCCTTGAGGATCACTTCGAGGCCGCGCCACATCGTGCCGCTGGAGACCGCATTGGTAATCATGTTGTTGTCATCGATATTGACCTCGGCTCGCATGTGACCTTCGATGCGCGTGATCGGGTCAACAACAACGCGCTGGCCCGTGGTATCCAGGTCAAAGCCGTTCGGTGTGGTTCTAGTCGCCATTAGCCTGGTCTCCTTTGCCTTTGTCAGCCGCGCGCTTCGCGATGGACAGTCCTGCATGGGCTGCGGTTGCGACACCCACGGCAGCTGCCGCCGTTGCACCGACGCGGTCGGCGTTCGCCTCAACACCAAATTGCGGAATATTTGTCAGGCGATCGTAGAAGCCGCCCTTGTCCCAGAATCCGTCTTCCGAGCAACCGATACACGGGTGACCCGCCTGGATCGGGAATGACAAGCCACCGTTCCAGCGCACGGTCGAGCAGGCGTTGTACGTCGTGGGCCCCTTGCAGCCGACCTTGTACAGGCAGTAGCCGCGACGGGCGGATTCATCGTCCCACGCCTCAACAAACTGGCCGGCGTCGAAATGAGGACGGCGATAGCACTTGTCGTGAATTCGCTGGCTGTAGAACATCAGCGGCCGGCCCTGTCGATCAAGGGACGGCAGCCGATCGAAGGTCAGCATGTACGTGACGACTCCGGTCATCACTTCTGCAATGGGGGGACAACCCGGAACCTTGATGATGGGGGCGTTGCCGATGTCGGGCACTTTGTGAATCGGCGTGGCTCGAGTCGGGTTCGGACGTGCCGCCTGCACACAACCCCATGAAGCACAGGAGCCCCAGGAGATAATCGCCTTGGCATGCTTGGCCGTCTTGCGAAGTTGTTCGGTGTAGGGCTTGCCGCCGATGATGCAGGACATGCCGCCGGTCTTGTCTTCATCGAGACCCGGGTTGCCTTCGCAGGCCAGGATGAAGTTTCCGTCGTACTTCTCGATGGTCTCATCGATGATCGCTTCGGCTTCGTGGCCGGCCGACGCCATGATCGTGTCGTGGTAGTCGAGCGACAGCATGGACAGGACGACGTCCTTGACCAGCGGGTGTGCCGAGCGAAGGAACGATTCCGAACAACAGGTGCACTCAAGGCCGTGTAGCCAGAGCACCGGTATTCTCGGTTTCTCTTCCATGGCGTGCGCTATTCGCGGCGCGAAGGCAGGGCCTAAGCCCATGGCGGCAGCCGTCAGGCTGCAGTACTTAAGGAAGCTGCGACGGGTAATGCCCTGTCGGCGCATCACCTCGTAGAAGGTCTCGGTCATCTTGCGGATCCCCTTTTGTCGTTGGACCAAAGGCTCCGCGTCGCCCCCACGACGGATGAAGCCCCCCGGGGAATAACTGCAAGGGGCGTACCAAGTCAGATGACCTGTATGTTTTCAGGCACTTAGCAGAAAAAACAACGCGGCAGCGGCCACGGCAAAGGAAAGCTCCCTTTCATCTGCTTCCTCGCACCGGTAAGCAACTTACCAGTCGCCAAAGGAAAACCGGGTGGCAAACGCCGCTCGTGCGCCGGATCAGAAATCCTGGGTTGTTGTCTGGCCGCCGACGATGCTCACGCCGTTTATGACCGCCGCGAAGTCGATAGCGTCGTCCGTTTCCGGGTCATCAGACAAACCCTGGCAGGTCAGGGCGAGGGTGTATTCGCCCGCACCGAGAAAACCCACGGCATAGCGGTAGCCGGTGCCATCGAAGGACACGGTGGCTGTCGTCAACGGCGAGATGTCGCCCGGCTGGATATCATCCGGCGTCTCCTGCCGGCCCTCATAAACGTAAACAGCATTGCCGGTATCAGCCATCAGGTCGTTGGCACAGGTCGCATCGCCGTTCAGCGTATCGTCGATCAGCAGGTCGGAAACGTTTCCTGCCAGCGAACCGCTGGTGGCGGTGTCCAGCAGACGGATACCCGGCTGCAGCACGAAGCCGGGCCGGCCGACGGGTTCCGTCAGTGACTGTCGCAGGTCCCAGTCGATGACCAGGCTGGACGGCTGACCTTCCCCAAACTGCAGGTTGCCGCCGACGTCGATCTCACCACCCGGCACCTCGATCTCGATCTGCCCGCCGTTGCGTACGGCAAATGAGTCGAACACGCTGTCGAAGCTCGCGTTAACCCGCAGGCGGAAGGCCGTGTAGCTGCCCGGCGGAACCTCGGCTGCCGCAACAAGCGTGGCGGTCGTGCCACCCTGAAGTTGCAACAGGTCAACGGCGGCCGTCTGAGCGAGCGGTAACTCGATGCTGTTGCCCAACGCATCCTGCAGCGAGATCGCTGCAAACTGGACGTTGACCTCCTGGACCGTGTCGATGGGCGCGTCGGTCACCAGCAGGGACACCGTGGCAGGAGCCGCGGGTGCATCGAAACCCGGGTCGTTGAAGCTGCTGCCGCCGCTGCAGCCCGCGAGAACGAAGCACACAGGAAGAAAAAGCCGTTTCATCATTGATCGTCGCCAGCCTTGGATAAAGCCCAAGATTACCAGCTCATCGAGGCCGGGCGGGTGCGCTTCACATAATTTGCGCGCGATTCCATTCCGGCTAGTATTGAGCGACCAACTGCGGGGGAGAATCATGACGACGCTGATTGCAGGCCTGGTCCTGTTCCTTGGAATGCACTCGATTTCGATTTTCGCGGCTCCACTGCGTGACTCGCTGGCAGCGAAGAGCGAACTGGGCTGGAAAGCGGTGTATTCCGTGGTTTCTATTGCCGGCTTTGTCCTGATTATCCAGGGCTATGCAGAGGCGAGGATAGGCGCTGACGTGCTGTATACGACACCGCGCTGGCTGTGGCACCTGGCCGCGTTCTTCATGCTGCCCACCTTCATCCTGTTTCTCGCGCCGTATTTCCCCGGCCGCATCAGCACGGCCGCGAAACACCCGCAGCTGGTCGCGGTGAAGCTCTGGGCGTTCGGCCACCTGCTGATCAACGGCTCGGTGCCCGATGTGCTTCTTTTTGGTTCCTTTCTCGCCTGGGGCGTAGTCGACCGCATTTCGATGAAGCGGCGCGAGCAGCGCAAGGTCCCGGGTATGCCAAAGACGGCTGCGAATGACGTCATCATCGTGGTGCTCGGCCTCGCGCTGTATGCCGGCACCGTATTCTGGTTTCACGAACGATTCATCGGGGGGCACCTGATCTGATGGCTTACACCTACCTGGTCATCGCGATCATCGCCGAGGTGATCGCTACCTCGGCCCTGAAGGCATCGGCAGAGTTTACAAAGTGGCTGCCAAGCCTCATCGTCGTTATCGGTTACGGTACAGCGTTTTACTGCCTGTCGCTGGTGCTGCGCAGCATCCCGCTCGGTATTACCTACGCCATCTGGTCGGGCGCCGGTGTCGCGCTCATAACGCTGATCGGCGCCGTCGTGTTTCGCCAGGTGCTCGATGCGGCTGCACTGGTGGGTATCGGCTTTATTGTGACCGGCGTTGTCATCATCAACGTATTCTCCAAAACCACGACGGCGTAACGTAAACGCAAGAATTTTCCAGTTACCAACGCTCGTCGAGGCCGGACATTCACGATGCAGTCGCGGCCCTGTCGTTCACAAAAGGAACAACAAGAATGAAGAATCTCTTCCTGCGTGTCGGTGTTGCCTTGTTGGTTTTTGCAGTACTCATCGTTGCCTACGGCCAGTTCACACTCATGGCGGCCGGCGGCGGATTGCCCGTCTGGGATGGTGACCTGAGCGTCGAGGGCATTGAAGACCGAATTACGATCAGCCGGGACGACTATGGCAATCCGCATATCCAGGCGTCCAGTGAGATCGACCTGTATTTTGCACAGGGTTTTGTGCACGCCCAGGATCGGTTCTGGCAGATAGCGTTGACGCGGCAGGTAACGCAGGGCCGGATGTCAGAGTGGTTCGGCTCGAGGACCGTGGGCAGTGACCGCCTGCAGCGCATGTTCGGCTGGCAGGAACTGGCCGACGCATCGTATGCGGCGATGTCGGCGGACGATCGACGAATGCTGGACGCGTACGCAGCAGGTATCAACGCGTGGCTTGCAAGCGATGTCTATCAGCGACCACCGGAAATGCGTGTGCTGCACGTCCACCCCGAGCCCTGGCAGCCCAGCCATTCTTTCCTGATCGGCGGTTCGTTGTTCATGCGGCTGACGACTCGGGGTAGCGAGACACTCAACTCGAACTTTAATGCGTCCGGCATTCCGCTTGAGCTCCTTGAAATCTTCGATGCGGAAACTCACGAAGCACCGCCTATTGTGGAGACACGGGTCGGCGAAACGGTCTGGCAGCGATCCATGCCATTCAAGGAAAAGGCCTTTTCAAACAACTGGACGCTGTCGGGAGAACACACGAGCAGTGGCTTGCCGCTGATGGCGAATGACCCGCAGCTCGACATCGCGTTGCCCAACACCTGGCAACTTCAGGCACACCACCTCGGTGACGGATTGCGGGCTGGCGGAACCTTTCCGGGTATCCCGGGGATATCGATCGGGCATAACAGCAGGCTGGCATGGGGCATCACCAACAGCATGGTGGACGCCCAGGATATCGCGTTCCTCGAAAAGCACCCCGACGACAGTTCCCTGTACCGGCGTGGTCCTGCATCCGAGTGGGAGTCGTACATTGAGCGCGACGAAATCATACAGGTTCGTTTCGGTCGCGACCTGACCGAAACGGTGCGCCGTACAGACAAGGGCGTCGTCTGGCCTGAAGGTTTCCCGGCGTTCACGATTGGCAGTCATACGGACCGGACCATTGAAATCCGCAATGTGTTCCACGACAAGCCGGGGAACAGCGTGGCTGCGTTCTTGAATCTGAACCGGGCGAGCACGGTAGAAGAAGGGCTGGACGCGCTGCGTGACATGTCCTCGCTGGCATTCAATTACTCGTTCGCCGATGTCGAAGGCTCCATCGGCTATACCGTAACCGGCAGTATCGCTGTCAGGGACGAGACCCACGCGACGACGGTGGGTTTCTACCCGGACGATGACAATGACTGGGCGTATGTCGACTTTGACGTGAACCCACGTGTCATCAACCCGGCGAGCGGACGTATCGTCTCAGCCAACCAGCAGATTATTGGCGACGACTACCCGTACTACCTGACCGACTTTTGGGCAACGGCGTCTCGGGCTCAGAGGATTCATGAGCTGCTCGACGAAACAGCGAAACACAGCGTCGAGTCCTTTCGGGCGATGCAGTCGAACTCGCTGTCACCGGTTGCACGCCAGTTCATGCCGCTCCTCCTCGAGGTCGAGCCTGCGGAGCCGGCCGACGCCGCGCTGGTCGCCATCCTTGAAGGCTGGGACTATCGTTTCTCACTCGATGCCAACGCGGCTGTGATCTGGGCCACCTGGGTTGCCGAGCTGCGGCGGCAGGTGTTCAGCGACGAGCTTGGATCGGTAGAGCCGCCGGGCTATGTCGGGCTCTATTACCCGCTGGCAAAGGCGTTGAACGGCGACAGGGCCGAATGGTGTGACAACTCAACGACCGATGCGGTCGAGGACTGTCAAACGCTCCTGGCGACGTCACTCAGTGCTGCGCGCACCCAGCTTGAACAGCGCCTGGGCGCGGACCCGGCGAGCTGGCGTTGGGGCGACGTGGGTCGATTCCGCCATCGGCACGCGGGCTTCGATGCACTGCCGATCCTGGGAGACCGCTTTACACGCGAATCTGCAATGAAGGGTGGACCTGAGTCAATGTTCATCAACAGTATCGACTCCAATGAGGCGCCGGTGTTTTCGAACAGCTATGGCTCTTCCAGTTTTCAGGGCATCTACGATTTAGCCAATCTCGAAGACTCCCTGTTCATGATCTCCGGCGGCACGTCTGGGCACTTCCAGTCGCCGCATTACTATGACATGACGACGAAGTGGCTCGGGGACGAACGTGTCAAGCTGGGTCGTGTTCCGGACGAGCCGGCGTATGAGCTGAACCTCGAACCTGCGTTGCCGTAAACACAGGCATGACAAAAGACCCTGCCAACAGCAGATGCAAAGAATGCCTTGGTTTTCTTCTTCGCGCGCAGACACAGAGGAGCGCTGTGCCGTGTTGACCAGACACCAGGTTTACTTCCGGCGCGCCTTAAAGGTCCCGTTGTTGTTGATTCATGTAGCGCTCTTGTCGGCTTGCGTGAGTTCGCCGACTGACTGTCGCGGAGGGCGTTACCTGATCGAAGGTCACTGCTACAGGCTTAAACCTTCTTGCGAGGAAGCTGGCATCGTTGTCGGCAGTGAAACTGACAGCGAGTTGATACGCACGGTGTGGGACCAGCCGAATCAACCGGACGGTTCAGGTTGCGTCGATATTTTTTATGACCTGACGGTCCAGGCGTTTCCGTCGTATCACGACATCACATTTATAAATCACTGCAGCGCGAACATGGACTATCGTTGGGTGGTCCTGAACCCGCGGACTACCAGGGCCTGGTGCGGTAACGGTGTGGTGCCAGGTAAGTCCGAGAAGACCGATCGTGTGGCGTATGGCGGCCGCAGCGGCGCTGACTTTCGCTACGAGTGGCGAACCAGTGTAAACCCGAAGGAGATAGAGGGCTCAGACCGGTCCATCGAATGAAGGTTCGCAACTGGCGGGTGTGCCTGGGGCGATAGAACCGGAAAAAGACCATTCGGCGCTCGCGCAACCGATGATAGATTAGAGCCAACGCAGGGCTCGGATCCGGACAAGAAACCAAAACCTGCATCCAAACATGCTCGACCTCCGTATAGAGAGAAACTGTACTTTGGAGATTGGCCGCATGAATCTAACAGTCGTTCGAAGCCTGGGTCTCGCTCTTTCCCTGGGCACGGCCATTCCCGCGCTCGCCCATGACAACCACACCGACGTCCTTGAGGAGCTGGTGGTCTTCGGTCGCGCTGAACAGTTCATCGGCTTGGCGCGGTCCGCGTCCGAGGGGCTGGTTGGCTACGATGACATTCAGCTGGTGCCGTTGCTTCGGGTTGGTGAGCTGGCCGAAGCGGTGCCTGGCATGGTAGCGACGCAACACTCCGGCACCGGCAAGGCCAACCAGTTCTTCCTGCGCGGTTTTAACCTGGACCATGGCACCGATTTTTCGGCGCATGCCGAGGGTGTTCCGCTGAACATGCGCACGCACGGTCATGGCCAGGGTTACCTCGACCTGAATTTCCTGATTCCCGAGCTGGTGGCGACCACGAGATACCGGAAAGGCCCATATTCAGCCGAAGCCGGAGACTTCTCATCGGCCGGTAGCGTGGAATTCAACTTCTACGACCGGTTGGACGACACGCTACTCGAACTCTCGGTCGGCGAGGACAGCTACCTCCGTACGTTGGCGGCGGGGAGTGCCGAGCTCGGTAACGGCGCCTTCACCGCAGCCATCGATCTGACGCGCTACGACGGCCCTTGGGCGCTGGAGGAGAACCTCGAACAGCACAAACTCTACGTGAGTTACCTGACCAATCTCGGTAAAGCCGAGGCCAAGTTCACGCTGCAGGGTTACTGGAGCGACTGGGATTCCACCGACCAGGTCCCGCTGAGAGCTGTGCAATCGGGCGAGATCGACGAGCTGGGTTTTATTGACCCCGACCTCGGTGGCGAGACCGAACGGATGGCACTAACCGGCGCTGTCGATTTCGGCGATTGGCAGTTCAATGCCTACCTGGTCGATTACGATTTCACCCTGTACAGCAACTTCACGTATCGGCTGGACAACCCGTCGCTCGGTGACGAGTTTGAGCAGCGCGATGCGCGCCGCATCGCCGGTATCGGCGTCGATGGCGCCTTGGACCGGGGCCTTGCCGGAGGACCGCTGGTTTTGCGGTGGGGCGGCGAGCTGCGTTACGACGACATTGCCGAGGTGGGCCTGCATCGGACAGTAGCCCGGCAGCGCTTCGACACCGTCCGGGAGGATGCCGTTGATGAATTGTCGCTGGGCGCCTTTGTTGACGCTGAGCTGGCATTGACCAGCAGGCTGCGAGCTGTGCTGGGGCTGCGGGCCGACTACTTCGACTGGGACGTCAGCGCCCGGCAGTCGATCAACAGCGGAACAGGAAACGACCAGCTGCTGAGCCCGAAGTTTCAGCTGGCTTACCGGTTCAACGATAGCGTCGAGGGTTACCTGAATTACGGCCGCGGTATGCACTCCAACGACGTACGCGGAACCACGATTCGAGTGGATCCAGCCAGCGGAGACCCGCTTGATCCCGTCGAAGCGCTGGTGGCGTCCGAGGGTGCGGAGGTCGGCGTTCGCTTTGAACGCGGACGGACTTTCAATGCCACACTGGTCGCGTTCTGGCTGGAACTCGATTCGGAGCTTGTGTTCGTGGGCGATGCCGGGGGCACGGAACCCAATGACGGCAGCGAACGCAGAGGTATTGAGGCCTCCGCCTTCTGGCAGGCGAACGACTGGCTGGCGGTTAACACCGCCTACACATACACCGACGCCAGCTTCCTGAACGTGCCATCCGCCGAGAACCACATCCCAGGTGCATATGAATCCAACTTTACCCTGGGGCTGAACGCCGCCTGGGCCAACGGTCTCAGTGCCAGCCTGCGTCTTCGGCACCTCGGTGAAGCCCCGCTGATCGAAGACGATTCGGTACGCGCGCAACCGTCCACGCTACTCAACCTCGGCGCCGCTTACCGACGCGGCCAGGTTGAATGGCGGCTGGATGTGTTTAACGCACTCGATTCGGACGACTATGACATTGCCTATTTCTACGCGTCCCGCCTGCCCGGTGAAGCGACTGAAGGGGTCGAGGACGTTCACTTTCACCCATTGGAGCCGCGTACCATTCGTGCGTCAGTGAAGGTGCTCTGGTGATTGCCGAGATTGTTCTCGTACGTTCCGTTCACGACGGACATAAGTGTGCCGCTCTCGCCTGAATCAGTGAGGAGGTACACCGACGAGAAAGCAGCCGTTCCAACAACCCTGATGTCCGCTAATTGCTGTAACCTGCCGCCTGGCGAACGCCTGCTATGATTTCAGCTCCTGACCCGAAGCGGCCGTTGATCGGGTATTGGTAAGGCGTCGTCGGCACCTACAGGTTTGATTGGCGCGAAGAGTGAGTAAGCATCCACGCGATGTGCGGCAGGGGTCTGTTGCCTAATCGGCAACTCGGCCTTCCAAAATTATAGCTACCAATCCTTCGAATTCATCCGCGCTAACCGGTGTACGCTGACTGGGCGGCATATCAGTCTTCACGTTGTGGGCTATGACGATGTCCATGCCGGGGATAACCAAGAGTTTCTGACCCTGAGCCCCGTTTGCCATGAAGCTCCCCTCCGGTAATCCGCCTGCGTAGTTCGGTGACGGAATCCACCATAGATAGCCATGACCGTAACGATCGCTTATCGGAACGTTGGTCAGTGTGTATTCCGACGTGATCTTGTCGATCCACTCAGCGGGTACAATTTGCTGTCCATTCCATGTGCCCCGATTCAGCATAAGTTGTCCGAACCTCGCGAGATCCCTGGAAGACAGGCGAAAACCGGCCTTCGGATGTTGTGACAGCTTTTCGTCCTTCCGATAGAAAACTTCGAAATCGGGAATACCCAAGGGACCGGCCAGACCCTCCCGGAACGCTTTCTCGATGGGCATGCCGGTCTGTTGTTCGAAAATCGTGGTTAACGCGTTGTAGTCCCAATTGTTATAGGCCCAGATAGTGCCTGGCTCGTTCTGGCGGGTTCCCAGCCTTTCTTCGACGTGGCGCCGCATATTGGCGTTGGTGGAACCGGCGGGGTGGTGTATACCCGACGTGCTCTTGAGTAAGTGAATGACTCTTGTCTGCCTCTGGAGGTCGGTCAGGGGAATCGGCGCGTCGTCGATTCCCAGTTCATCCAGGGTCGCATTCAGGTCGATCTTGTCGAGGTGCTGAAACACCAGCGTGCTGAGAATCGCCTTGCGAATCGAGCGCACGAGTGTGGGCCTGTCTACGTCGCCATAGGTATAAACAACTTCACCACCGCTTTGCACCACAAACGACATCGTCCCGATCTCGTCGGCGATTTCCTGAGCCTCGGACAAGCTCTGCATATCCCACTCGACGGAACTCTCCTCGGCGTGGGCAGTGATGGAAATAGCCATCAAAACAACACTTAGGTATCGCATCGCGTGCCTCGGTCTCGCTTGGGTCAGAGAAGAGGTATACCGACGAGAGCGCATAAGCTCAAACAACACCGGTGTCCGCGTTCGGCGGAAAACAGTCACCTTCAGTGGTTAGCAGCGTAGCTATTCCACGCTTGTTCGTTCGGACAATCGCCGACAAAGACCGAGTTCGACTTCGCGCTCACAGATGTCCGGGCCACCACGAGCCTGCCAGTACTCGTAGAACCCGAGCCTCTCGATGAAGTCGGCAAATTCCGGTTGCGTCCTGGTTTCACCGCCGTGCTCGTAGAACAGAACGACCGAGGTCCCGAAGTAGCCATTTGATGTTTCCTGGTCCAGGACCTGCATTGCGGGGCCGCTCAGTCCAGCCTGGTCCAGCAGATGGTACGCCAGCCACCCCGGCAGCCCGTTACGGTAGTCATTACTGACCAAGTTAACGAAGGAGTCATCGTCCGTTAGCCTGCCAGCGCGAGTATCAATGTACGCCTGCAGTGTTGCGGCGAACACGTTGAAAGGCGTCTCGTCCAGCCACGCTGTCGCAGCATCGTAGTCGTTGTTTTCGATCATCGTTAGCCAGCGACCCGTCCAGACAACCGGTGTCTCGACACCGAGATCGAACCACAGGTAGTCGAGCATTTCTCGTGCCTGATCGGCCTGTCCGAGCTGATACTGGTTCATGGCGACTTCGGTAAGGATGGGTGGCGAATTCGGCTCCAGGACCAAGGCCGAGTCTGTCAGCTCTATCGCTTTATCCACGAGCCCAAGTTCACGGTAGTGTCCCGCGAACCACAGCATCAGGCTGGTGTTGTCAGGATCAACCTCCAGCGCATTCCGGTAAATCCGCTCCGACGACAGCCAGTCGCCCCTGCCTTTTGCAACGGATGCCATGACAGATCGTGCCTCAACCAAAGACGCGTCGAGTTGTAGCGCGCGATCAGCAGCCAGCAGCGCCTCGTCCATCGCCACGGACGCGTTCGCTTCATCGGAATAGGTAGGCAGTGTCATCCACGCAGACGCCAGTGCCGACCAGGCTTCGGCGTAAGTGTCGTCACGTTCAACTGCCTGCGTGAGTAATTTGACGGCCTGCCGATTGGGCTCTTCGCCTCGCTGGCGCCACAGCGCGATGCCACGCTCGTAGAGATCGATGGCAATCGGGTCTCGCTCAACAACCGGCCTGTCGACATCCGACCGGGGCCAAAAAGCGGTGAGCGCAATGACGGCAATAGCAGCCGATGCCAGGGCGAAGAGGGCGAGCCTGTTGCTTCGAGGCCCGGTACCCATCGGGTCGGCCTGCGGCCCCGGGGCGATATCAGCACGCGAGACAAGCCAGGTATCCAACTCCGCGGGCAGGGCGAATACGGTGCTGCGTTTCTCGTGTTGTTGCCGATGGATCGGCAACTGCTCCTCTCGCTCCCAGCGGCGGGCCGTTCGCTCGCTACAACCGAGGTAGTTCGATATTCGCTTCCAGCCAATCAGGCGCGATTCGAGATTCTGATCGCCGGTCGATTCGGTCACGGACATCGGATCTCCAGTGGATAACGCCGCCGGGTCACAAGGCTAGCGGATACCGAGTATGCGGCCAAGTACGGCCAAGAGCGGCAAGCAAGCGGCCAAACGGTCTGCCGCCATTGCCGTACCCGGGGCGCCCAAGGTCAACTGCAGCCTGATCTACAGAGGACCCCGATATGCTTTCGTTCCCCCACGCTCATTGGTACGTGCTTTTTTTCCTGTTGATGACTTTCGCGGCCTTCATGCCCGGCTACTTTGCGGTATTGCCATCGGCGCCGTGGGTCCATCACCTGCACGGTATCACGGCCACGATGTGGATCGTTCTGGTCGCAACGCAGAACTGGACGGCGCATCGACGGATGTGGAACTGGCATGTGCGATCAGGGATAGCCAGCCTGGCACTGGTGCCCGTATTTACGGTCGGAGGACTGTTGGTCACTCAGCATATGCTGCGAACCGAATCCGTATTCAATGAGCTCTTCGGTCACGCCCTGTCTGCAGCTGATCTCCTGGTGTCCGTGGCATTTGTTGTGCTCTACACGCTGGCCTTGCGCAGCAGGCGCGACCCCGATCTGCATGCACGCTACATGCTGTCAACGGTGATCCTGCTGATGGGACCGTCGCTTGGCCGGTTTCTCGCAGGCTACGTTCCCGGGTTTCTTGTGCGCAGCCTCGATACGCTACCGAAATTCAGTTCGGCCCTGAATGCGAGCTTCGTCATCGCTGTGGCCTTCTGCGTGATCCTGATTCTCAGAGACCGGGCCCGCTCCAAACCTTTAGTCCCATTCGTCGGGGCCTTACTTACCACCGTCGGGATGTTCCTGAGCTACCACTTCGTAGGCAATCACTCGATGTATACCCCGATGGCGACGTGGATCGCGGATCTGCCTGTGCTGTACGTTGCGATCTTCGGGTTGGTGACATCAAGCGCCGCCATCCTGTGGGGCTGGCGCAATCCGCGCCCCCGTCGTCCTGCAAAGACCGGTGCTGAGACGAGCTTCGCTGCGGATACTATTTGACAGTTTTCCGGCGGGCCGGGTGGTGGTACCGCGAGCTTCCTGACTCTTGAAACCCTGGCTCAAGGTGACTTCGCCCCGAGTCTTTGCGGGTTTCAGCCTACGTCCGCTCTCTGCTGGTGCCCGCCGTTCGTCGACTATCTGCTAATCTGACGGACCTAAAGTGGACAGCAAACACATCAGCTAAAGGGACTTGGTTATGCAGTCGAACTCAGGGCAGAAGATGCGGCGACGGGCAATGGGTCCTGGCGATTGGTTCAATGCGGCGGCCATTCTCGCAATAGGCATTTTTCTCGGCATAGCGGCCCACGGAATGATGAGCCTGGCCGGAACCGATTTTTGGCCGTCGGCCGTATTCACCGTGGTGATTTTCGCCGTTCTGTTCACCGGTGTGCTGACGCTCGACAAGTTGACGGACAAGTTCTTTCAGGAGGGTATTCGGCCCGCAAAAAAAGAGCGAGAGGCTGCAGCAAGACCGATTGGGCTACTGCTTAGCTTGCCGTTTGGAGCTGTCATCGGCTTCGTGCTCGCCTGGTTTGATTTGGCCACGCCGATTCTCGACATCCTTCCTTGAGAACCATCAATAAGAACTGAATCAGGCTCGATAGTGGTTGCACGAGCCAACGGGGATTCAACGTGGCTAAAATCGGCACGAAACATCTCCGCGGCGCAAGATAGACGGTCGGATGTTCGATCCTGACCTGACGCGGTTACAGGCCTCTCATCAATCAGGCTTTCTCAAGTCCAGAATTGTCCTTATTGAGCGACTCCAGGAGGAGGCACGAAAATGATCACCGGAACTCTGGTTGCGCTGTTTCTTTCGTGGCTCGTGCTCCGAGTAACAGTGCGCGAACCGCTGACCGTCCTGGGTATCGCCCCGACCAGGCAACGCATGATTGAGTTCGCGGCTGGAATGCTGTTCATGGCCCTCATCGGTGTCATCAACTTCACGTGGCAAGCCCACTTCAAGGACATCTCCTACCAGATCAATCCTGATTACGACCTGTTCCAGCTACTTGGCGGTTCGGGCTGGGTACTGTCGGCTGTGCTCTTCGAGGAATTGCTCTTTCGGGGAGCGCTGCTCTACCTGCTTGTTCGTTACATCGGAATCGTGAAGGCGTGTCTGATCAGTTCCATTGTTTTTGGTGTGTACCACTGGTTCAGCTATGAAGTATTCGGCGCCCGCCTGATACTGATGATCTACATTTTCCTGGTCACCGGAGCGGGTGGCTGGATGTTTGCCTTTGCCTACGCCAAAACCCGCTCTCTATATGCACCGATCGGGCTTCATCTCGGCTGGAACCTCGTGGCTGCCGTGGTTTTCTCTTCAGGCCCGATCGGTCAGCAACTGCTTATCCAGCAGGGTGAAGGGGCTTATAAGAGCGAATGGATAACGCTGCTGTTCTTTACTCTTCAGGCGGTCATCGCTCCCGGCCTCGTAACCTGGTATCTGCAGAGGGCCTATCGACCGCGAATGGAGAGGCCACGGTAGGCGCGAAGCTTTGGTTCTTGCCTGCCTGCTGGTCTCAGACCTTTACGACCCTTTACCTCAGCGAATGAGTTTCGCCTCTGGCCGTAAACTGTCGTTTAGCCTATGTCCGATATACTGAAGGCTCCTTACCCATTCCAGACGCTCATTGAAAGTCTGTCTCGTCTATGAAGATCTACTATCTGGCACTTGTCGTACTTGCTGCTTTCGAGGCCGCAGCAGCTGGGCCGGCCCGAGCTATAGATCATGAATTTGATCTCAACCCGGGAGAATTCGCGGTGCTTCGTATGGAGCACATCACAGAGCGATATCCGGTTCGATGTGAACTCGTCGTCAAAGAGCGGCGGTATTCACACAAGTGGCACCCGGCCTTCAGTCTCTTTTTCCACGCAGAGGAGCCAGCTGAAAACCTGGTAGACAATCACTTCATTCACCTTAGTGTTCAGTGGAAAGCAGGTAGTGACAGGAATTTTTTCTCATATTCCACGTTAGGCTTTGAACACGATAGGAGCTCTGATGCGGGCACGAACGAAGACGAAATAGTGGTGATGACGTTGGCTTCACCTGGTGACGGCACCTTCAGATTCTCAACAGGCAGTGATCCTGCTTCCGTGACAGTGGTCCATCATTTCGACTTCATACCACGGTATTGGCTAATCGAAGCTAGCGGCTTCGAGGGGCGCGCCAAGTGCGGGGAGGCCGCCGAACTTATTCCTGATCGATACGAATGAAGTGAATACCTTATTTGCAGCTACCTGCCGTTC
The DNA here is from genome assembly GCA_964606915.1 of uncultured Woeseiaceae bacterium. GTDB lineage: Bacteria > Pseudomonadota > Gammaproteobacteria > Steroidobacterales > Woeseiaceae > UBA1847. The sequence continues at coordinate 17,725 of CAZSIQ010000006.1, forward strand.
GCCGAGTGTCTGCTGTTCTGACGGCTCGTGACCCATAAGAGACGCTCGCCCCTCGGTCTGGCAACTGATGCACAGTTACTTGGGTGTGGTCTTATGAAGGCTCTTTAAGCTTGCCCGGGAAATGTACCGGAAGGCTGAGGACAAGTGCCTGCTGATGCGGACGCTCAAGTGCTCAATAACCTGCCTTGCAGCTCGGTTTGCAGCTTTCCTCGTCGATCACTGTCTGATCATTCAGGTTGGCTTTGAGGTGGTCCGCTAAGGCGGCTGTCCCGGTCAAGGTCAGGGTGGAGCGTAATCCTGACCACCGTCCCGGCTTCAGTGGATTCAATATTGAGGCCCAAGCTCGATTGAGACGCACGCTTTTGCATATTGTCCAGGCCAAGTCCGGCAGACTGAGTCCGTTTGTCGAAGCCGCTGCCGTTGTCAGCTATCGAAACCAGCACAGCATCGCCATTCGTATCTGTCGAAATACGAACCTCGGTTGCACCGCTGTGGCGTAGCGCGTTGCTGGTAGCCTCCTGCACAATGCGCAGCAGATTCAGCGCGCGCTCCGGTCCAAGCTCTGCATCCGGCACGTCGCCCATCTGCCACACGAGATTGACGTCGGCGCTTTCCCACAGCCTTCGGTTCCTGTGCCGAAATGAAGCAAGCAAAGGTATAAGCCGACTTTGCTCGGGTGCCAGTGAATCGACAATCATCCTCAGATCGTCCAGCGCGTTGGACAGAGAGTCATGCAGTTCGGACGGTGCCGATCGGTTCTCGGATATCGCAAGTGCCTGAATGAGCTGCCCGCCTAGACCGTCGTGCATATCGCGCATTAGCCGCTCGCGCTCGCGGGACAGCGTTTGGGCTTGCTCGAGCCGGCTTCGCTCGTCGTATCCTTCTTCGAGCTCTCGCGCCTTTTGACCAACCCGTTGTTCGAGCTCCGCGTTCAGCGCCGCAAGTTCGCGGCCGGACCTTACATGACGTCGTGCAATAAACCAGGCCATCAGGCCAATAGCCATCATTCCGACGAACTGGGTGTAGTACATCGTGCCCGGCATCCAGTCGGCAAAGTCGAACAGGTGATCGCGTATGCCCACCACGATTGCAATCGCGGACATCGTGAACATTCCGAGACTCTCAAGATCCCAGCGCCGCCAGCTCGCAATACCGTATTGCCCCCAGGCTATTAGCGCGCAGACGAGTGTCCAGGGCACCCATACGAAAGAGTAGTAGCTGTAAAGCGCGCCTATTTCGAACTGCGCGAGAAAATACGGAATGGGCAAGGTCAGTAACACCCCAAGCGCAATGACCCCTCGCACGAGACGAGGCATTCCCAGATTGAAAAAGCGATTCGCGAATGCCGGTCCGAACATCGTCCACCATAGCGTCAGGTAAGCCAGGGAAAACCAGCTCCAATGCTCGAAGGGGATGCGATCGACGAGGGCCTGGATCGTGTGCAGCGACCAAAGCGTAACAATCACTGCGAAAATGCCGTAGTAGCTGTATTCGTTGCGGCCCAGCAGGTAGATCACGACTAAGGATAAAGTCAGAGCCAGCATCGCCGTAGCGACAATGGCGGGAACCCAGAGCGTAACCAGCCGCTCGGCGCGCCATTCCTGAGTCAGCAGGTCGGCAGGAGCTACATACATAGCATTCGGTGTCAGGAAGCCACCTTCACGCGCAATGCGAACGAAGACAGTCGTGTCGTTGCGGCCACCCGAGCCCATCGGTAATGGAAATAGAAGAGGTCGCATGAAAAAGGCAAGCGGCCGCTCCATTGGTGCGCTCGAGCCGACGAATGAATCACCGACATAGACCGCAACGTTTGCCTGAGCTGCCGGCATGTACAGGGCCAGCGGCTCGTCGGCGGGCTCAACTTCGAAGGCCACCCAGCTGCTGTTGAACCGATCCCGGTTGACTGTCGTTCGAACCATGTCGCCCGAGCCCAGCTCGAGCCACTCCACATCTTTGGGTGGGGATGCCGAGTCGGACTCTACAAATCGGAACTGCTCGATTCGGTACGACGGGAGCGTGTCGTTCGGTGTATCGATCGAGTGCACGATCATCAGCAAGGGGATTGCGACGAGGCTAAGCGCTGTGAGCGCAATGACTTTTTGGACCGCCGCCACGGCTAGTCGTCCATGAGTCCCAGCCGCCTGGCCTCATAGACAGCAGCGGCTTTGGAATTGACTTCTAGCTTTGCGTACACGCGCTTCGTGTAGGTCCCGACCGTGTTGGGGGTGACCTCCATCAGGTCGGCGATTTCCTGATAGGTGTAGCCCTTGGACGCGAACATCAGCACCTCGAGCTCGCGGCGGGACAGGCTGACGTCGGTTTCGTCGCTCGCTTGATCCTGAAACTGCGCTATGAGGTGTCGCGCTATGGCGGGGCTGATCGGTGACTCACCGTTGAGTAGCTGGTGTATCGCGACGGACACCTCCCGTGCCCCGTCGTCCTTCAGCAGATAGCCGCGCGCTCCTGCCCGAATGGCGTTGACAACGCGGCGCTCGTCTCCAAAAACGGAAATCACGAGTATGTGGGCTGAATCAGCAGCGGTCTTGATGAGATCGATGCCACTACCGTCAGGCAGCTCGAGATCAACGAGCAGGATGTCGGGGTTGAGTTCGCGCCAGTGAGCAAGCGCCTCGTTAAGCGTACCGGTCTCTGCAACGACCTTGAGTTCCGGGTCACTGGCGACCTTCGCAACCAGGCTTGCCCGCGTCGCTTCGTGGTCTTCGAGAATCATCACGGTTCGCGCTGTCATGCGACAAATCCTAGTGAAGTACCAAGGCGCATGAAAGTCACCTGAACAGGTGACAAGCCTCTCTCAATGACTTCGGCATAGTGCCGCCTCGTTTTTTGAGGGAGACATGAAATGTCCAACTACCTGCTGATCGAATCGCAGTACCGGCGCGGCACAGACCCGGCCGACCCGCTGCATCTCGCCGTGAACCTCGCGTCACGCGGCGCACGAGTTAGCGTATTTCTCGTGCAAAACGGCGTGCTCGTTGCACGCCGGTACGGATCAAAGGCAAGCGCCTCACGTGCCCGTGAGGCCGGCGTAACGCTGCTAGCCGACGAATTCTCACTCCGTGAGCGTGGCATTACCAGCGACGACATACGCGACGGAATCACCTCTGCCGCCCTTGACCACGTCATTGACCGCCTGGCGGCCGGCGACAAGGTCATCTGGAACTAGGAGCGCATCATGTCCAGCAATACTGAATTGACCTTCGTCCTAATGGACGCCCCTTTCGAGAGCGCACGAACGACAACAGCGATGCGCCTTCTGGATATCGCTGCCGGACGTGGCTACGCCGTCAACGTCTTCGCCTACGAAGGCGCGGTCTATCTGCCGTTTGCCCGTCAGGCTGCACACCCCAACGCCGTCCACGGCAACGATGTCGAGGAGGAAAACCATCCCCTGCCGAAGGAGTGGATTGCGGCTCTTATTAAAAAGGCAAGGGCTAAGGGCGGCGACATTGACTGGGCCAACTGCGGCTTGTGCGTCGATGAGCGCGGTGCCGGGGAGGCAATCGAAGAAGTCAGACGCGGTACGCCAGCCGACCTTGTCGATTTCGCCCGGCGATCGAAAAACACGCTTGTTATTGCAACGAGCTGAGGTGACGAAATGAAAGTTTTGCAAGTAATCAACACTGCATACCGCGCCACGATTGAAGAACAGGATGACACGGTGGTCTGGCTGACTCACGCCATGACGGGCGCTGGTGGGGATTTCGACCTGCTGCTCACCGGGGAGGCCGTCAACTACACCGTCGCGCGCCAGGACGCATCGGGTCTCGCCTTCGGCGACTGGCAGCAGACGGAACCGCCGCGCCTCGCAAGAGACATCGGCAGCCTGCCTGCCAAGGGCGTTCGAGTGTTCGTGCTCGACGAAGACGCGGAAGAACTCGGGCTTCCGGTCACCGAGCAAATGGCTGACACAGAGCGTGTCAGTCGCGAAGAACTTGCTGATCTGTATGGGAGATACGAGCAGATCTGGCACTGGTAAATCACTTAACCAAGAAAATAGGGAAACACAAAGATGAAGAAACCAATTGCGCTGACCGTAATGGCCAGCATGCTGGCTGCGCTTGCTGCATACGCCGACGAGCTTGTCGTGTCGCAGGTTGATCCTGTCGTACGAACGGCCGACCAGACGTGGGTGGGTGAATCTGAGCTTCTCCGTAGCAGCAACCGCATCCAGGTTGTTGCGAGGACGACGGATCTTGATCCTGGTTCAGTTGTGACGGGCTGGTGGCGCATCTACAATCGGCCGGGCAAATGCGCCGTGCCGTTCGCCTGCGAAGCGAGCGACCTTGCCAACCCGGATGTCGTCGGCTCGCAGCTACACGCCACCGGCTTTGTAGTCGAAAATGCAGATGGGGACGCACTCATCGTTGCCTCGCTCTACCGAACCGCTGCAAAGGCTCAAGGTGGCAATAGCCTTGAGCAGACGCTCGATGAGCCTTTTCTAAACGGCCGAGGCTTGCGGCGGCCACTCCATGCAGAAGTGGAACTGCTTTTGGCCAGCCATGGCCGGGTTGCTGATCCTTCGTACGTTGGCAGCGACGCAGCGCTTGCTCAGCTCCTGAGCCCAACGGGCACGCAGCTCGAATGTGCGGATCCTGCGGCAGTGTCGGCGTCGAGGACTTTTCGCTGCGGTGTACTGCAAAAGGTCAATCACCCCGCCATTAACTAGCAAACGAAATGGTCGGTTCCAAAAAAAGGGGTAGCCTCGCTACCCCTTGATATTTTCGGCGGTTGCTTCTGGCCTAAAGCAGAAGCTCAGGCAGCGTCTGCTTTGATCTCAGCTCCTGACCCATAGCGGACCTTTCGTCTCCGCTAATCGCCGGTTTCCAGCTCGTGGCCGGCAAGCGTCGGTCGCTCCGCGACTGATTTCAGCACTATCGTGGTACGGACTCGTGTGACGGACTGGACCGGATTGATCTCTTTTTCAATGATTGCGTTCAGTTCGTCCGTATCCGCGGCACGAATCTTCAACAAATAGCAGTCCTCTCCCGCAATCTTGTGTAGCTCTTCAAGACCGGTTACGCCGGATAAGGCGGACGCGGTATCGAAACCCTGGGATGGCTTCGCATCGGTGACAAACACGAATGCCAGAAGCGGCTTGCCAAGTCTTCGTGTATCCAGACGCAGCTCATAGCCCCGTATCAGGCCCTCCGTTTCCATCCGGCGTACACGTTCAGAGATCGCCGACGCTGTAAGGCCCACGCGACGAGCGATTTCAGCTTTTGAGGTGTCTGCACCGCAGAGAAGAATCGATAGAATTTTTCGATCTACGCTATCAATCATAAATAAAATAGTCTATTTTGCTGGCGCTTCATCGGTATTATACTGCTTCGGCGAACGATAGACTAGATAGAGAGTGCGAGATGAAGTCAGGTACGCTTGATATGACCGTTCACGGCGAGTCTGTGAAGTTGGCGTATCTTCGTCGAAACGGAGAGCGTGCTCCGCTTGTGTGTCTCCATGGATTCGGTTCGACCAAGGAAGACTATGCCGATTTGGCCTTGCATCCGGCGTTCGAGGGCCGGGACTTGCTTCTGTTGGACGCGCCCGGCACGGGTGCATCGAGAGTCGATAATCCCGAGGCTATTTCGATACCGTTTCTGGTTGATTCAGCGATTAGTGCCTGCGATGCGCTGGGGCTGAAACAATTTCACCTGAGCGGCCATTCCATGGGCGGACTGACCGCGTTGTTTCTCGCCCACGAAAACCCGGAACGCGTTCTGTCCTTTATCGATATCGAGGGTAACCTCGCGCCCGAGGATTGTTTTCTGTCCCGCCAGATTGTCGAGCATGCTGCCGACGATGTCGGCGACTTTTTGCAGGGCTTTATCAAACGCGTCAGTGAGCGACCCGAGTACTCGTCGAGACTCTACACGGTCGCGCTTCCGCTCAAGGTTCGGCCGGAATCTGTCAGCCCGATCTTCTCGTCGATGGTTGAACTATCGGACAACGCGCCCTTGCTGGACATGATGTCAGGACTGGCCTGTCCACGAATGTTTATCTACGGTGAACAGAACCGTCATCTTTCCTACCTTGAGGGACTGCCCAAACTGGGTGTCGAGGTCATGGAAATACCATTCTCCGGGCACTTTCCCATGTATTCCAATCCGCCCGCTCTGTGGGCGGCCATGTCCAAATTCCTGGCGAGCACGGAGGAAGGCACATGACGATCGCTGACTTTGTTCGATTCCCGACTGGCAACCTTTGTAACGCAAACCCGGCAGTGGTTTGTCTTGACCCCGGCATAAAACCCATCATTCCCGGCAAGCGCATTGCAGGCCGTGCCCTCACAGCTCGAATAACGCCAGGTCAAAATGCTGCCATCCATCGTGCTGTCCACACCGCCCGACCGGGCGACTTGCTGGTGGTGGACGGCGCTTCCTCCAATCGCTTCGGCCCGTTCGGAGATTTGCTGGCAGAGGCGTGCAGGATTCGGGGAATGACCGGCGGCGTTTTTGACTGCACGATACGCGACAGTGCAGACATCACTTCGCTCGGCTTCCAGGTCTTTGCCCGTGGCTTGCATCCGGAATCCACTGCAAAAACTGATCCTGGCGAAGTCGATGTACCAGTAACGGTTGGCGGAGTCCTGGTCAACCCTGGTGACATCGTTGTCGGAGACGATGATGGGGTTGTCGTCATACCCGCTGGAATCGCAGACGAGGTGCTCAAGCAAGTCGCTAGTGTTGCTTCCAACGAAGAACGGATCCGCGCACGAATCCAGTCGGGCGAGACAACTTACGACATCTTTGAACTCGGGCCTGCCTGAGTACACGAGCTACACCCAAGGAGAATTTACGATGAACCGTAGCGAACTGTTCTTCAATTTCGCCGAGCTTGGCGCCGGTATTCCACGCAAACTGGCATCCGGCATCGACACACGCATATTCGTCGGCGAACAAGCGATGCTTTCGGTCGTCAGTTTCGAACCCGACAGCCAAGGCGCCGTCCACAGTCATCCTGAAGAACAATGGGGTGTCATGCTGGAAGGCAGCGGTATCCGGATCCAGGACGGTGAAGAAGTCGATGTTGAGGCCGGTGATTTCTGGTGCACACCGGCAAACGTTGAACATGGATTCAAAGCGGGCCACGAAGGAGCGAAGGTACTGGATATTTTCGCACCTCCCCGCGACGCTTACCGGTCATCCGGATCCGGATTCGATAGCTAGCTCTGGATTTCCCTGATAGGTGTCCGCTACTGGCCGTAACCTGCCGCTCGCTGAATGTCTGCTATTCTGACGGCTCCTGACCCGAAGCGGACGCGGGCCGTGCCATTACCAGAGCTGATTCTCGGAAAGGAATTCGGGTGTGTACATTCTTGCTGACCAACTAGATGAAAATGCGTTAGTCGCTTTCAAGAAATATCGAAAATATCTGGTCTCGGTTAGCGCTCGTTTCCCTCCAAACGCTTATGAGCTTGCCACTTCAGATTGGTATTTCGATTTCTCAGATCACAAGTGCCCGCATGACGCTTGGCTCAACTCGGTGAAGATATTCGAGGATGCGTCGGGAGACCGTGAGCAAGAGCGGCGCGTCGGCATCGAGACTGTTCTTCTCGGTGCGTATCACGACTTCTTACTCACGTTTCGATACGAGGGCGTAGTGAACTACACGTTGTCAGGTTGCGATCTAGACCGATCAGGTGGCCACTACGACTGGCGCTATGACGAATTCAGACTGAGCGACCGAGGGTTGCTGATCCATGAAATCGAATGGGCTTCCGTAGTCGATCAAGGACGTTGGCTAATTGAGTGCGAGGACGTGATGCTCTCCTATCAGCCGTACACCCGGGACTGGAGCGATCCCTGAACGACCGCTCCTGGCCGTAACCCGACATTCGCCGAATGTCTGCTATTCTGACGGCTCCTGACCCAAAGCCGACACTTCTTTGAATACATGTGTCACTGTCAATCCCGAGAATGAAAACTAATCACAATTGACGGACCCCGCTGACACCCTGCCACCTTCCTTCCTAGACTCTGTCTCTTCAGCTTGGGAGCACGTACACCGCTTACGCAATGTCGACGGGTTGTTAACGACGAAAACAAGCGGTCTACGGGAAGGCGCTGTGAGTTCGGACGTCCATAAATACCTTCTTGCATGTTGCCGCAGGATCTGGCCACTCATCCCCGAATCTGGAAGTCGAATGGGCGTCGAAGCAGGCGAGAAATACTGCAAAGGGGAGGTTGCTTGGGAGGAGGTAAGAAGAGCTGACTGGCATTCAGAAGCTTCTGCATTTCTCTTTGACTTCAACGATGAGACCGATCCAGGGGTGGCGTTGTATGTAGCACAGGTAAAGCAAAAGCGAGACAAGTACGAACGCTTGCTCGTTCCTTCTAGCTCGTACGACCAGCAGACGGTAAGAGAGCTTCTCAGGGACGCCGCCTATTTCGCTAACTTTGCGCTGAAGTATCCTGACATTCGGTTCGGGAAAAATTCCAGGAGAAATATGGAGAACTACGGAAAGTTTATGCCGCTGGAGCTATTTGAGGTGATGGTATCTGGAAAAGCTGACTGAGGTCTCCGGCGCAACGACTAACGACCGCTTCTGGCCGTAACCTGCCGTTCCTAGAATGTCTGCTATTCTGACGGCTCCTGACCCAAAGCGGACGTTCGACAGAGCAAGCTCGCGAGTATGAGCCAGATCAAGGTTCGATGTGTCTCTAGAAGACCCTATCTCCAGCAGCAATCGGACGGATCGCTGCTCGAAGGCAGCTTTGCTGGCGAAATTACTAGCCTGACACTTGGCAAGGTATACGATGTCTTGCAGAAAGAGCACGGCTATCTGCGTATCGTCGATGATTCTGGGGACGACTACCTTTACCCAGAGTCATTGTTCGAGCCCGCGGTCGGTAGTTAGTCTTGCCAGCGAATTTATGCTGTTGAATCGTGATGGCCGTGACAACTGGCGGATGGCGGCTTCTGGCCGACTCCTGCTGCTCAATGTGGATTTGTTGATCTGAGGGCTCGTGCCCAGTAGATGGATTCGTAAATAAAGCGATCGTGGGGGGGCACGTTTAAATCAAGCGCCTCTGCAGTCTGGCTTTCTAGAGTTCGCCGTGAACATCATGCGAATTGAATAATCGTGATTAGGATTCTGAATCTTACTCTGTTGGCAATATTTGCTTTTGGCGGTCTAGATTTGGGGCCGGACATAAACCCGCGTGGCCTTGAGTCCGTTTACTCTCTACAAGACTTTGCTGTTCCTTTTCTTAGTTGTCTACTGCTTGCACCCATAGCGGTGTATTGGCGAGGCTGGTCATCAGACATCAAACTAAAAAGGCCAGGCCTCAGCAAATGGTCACTCAATCCTTGGGAACCTCTCAGGTTTATTTACCTCATGGGAATGTTGTTGGCAGTTACTGGGTTAGCAGCGTCGATGAACGTCATTTTTGTTGATGGGCCAGAAGCCGCATTATTTCTAACTCTTGGATATGTTTGTTGCGGTTTAGGCCTTTTACTAGGCGTCCTGTTTTGTATGTATTTCCTGAAGCCATACATCGATTTTGAGTGTGCTTAGACAGACTTTAGTTTTAGCCCTTGATCGCCTTTGTAGGTTTATCGAGTGTCCGCTTCTGGCCGTAACCAGACGCTCATCGAATGTCTGCTATTCTGACGGCTCCTGACTCAGAGCAGCCGTTTGGGTCTTATTGGTTCCCAAGGCTCAACCCACAGCATTAAGACTCGGTTTCCATCGTGTTCACGTTTAAAGAAGCAGAAGAACTTGCGAAGACCTGGGTTCGAATTGCAACCGACGATTCTTGCGAGATTACTAAGATTGACGACAAACCATATGGTTGGGTCTTCTTCTATCGAGGCAAGAATTACGACCCCGACGACACCAATACTCTTGTTGCGGGCAATGCGCCGATTATTGTGAATCGAATCAATTTCGAAATCTTGGTAACAGGAACGGCGCACCCAATTGAACACTATATTGATGAATACGAGAACTCGCTGCCAGAGGCTTGCCTCCAAATGACACCAGAGCGACACGACGGTATAAAGAAATATGGATCGAACGACCGCTAGTGGCAGTAACCAGCCGTTCGCCGAATGTCTGCTATTCTGACGGCTCCTGACCCAAAGCGGAAACTCGAAGACAGCACGTTCAGACTAATCAAGCCCATCTATGACTGAACCACTTATCTGGACTAGTCCCGAAGATTCAGCTGTCGTGAGCGGTAAAACTCAGGCTGACTCGCAAGCGTTATGGCATGGTCAGGAACTCGAGTCGATACGCGAGCCAGTTATGCTGACGTCTGTTTCCGACGATGCTTCGATTGGAGACAATCCGCATACCGGGCTTGCTCATCCAAAGTGTCTGAGTGAAAGAGCATTCGAAACGTTGCAGCCTATGCTTTCGAACTGCGGCGAAATCAAGCGCGCAGATCTTGATGGCGAAGCGTTCTACCTCTTCTATCCGTTGATCGTCCTTGACTGTATTGATGAGACTCGCTCTGAGATCAAAGTGCGTGCCTCGGGGTATCGTCGCCTGATCCAACCAGTCTTTGGTTCTTGTGCCGCAGAGTGGCCTGCGGTATTCCGAGCTAGAGGGTTCGAGAACCAGTGCGTATTTGTTAACGCCACGACACAGCATGCCATCAAGAATGCCGGCCTTGTTGGGGTTGAATTGCGGGGTGGTCAGCTAGACGGGTTCACCCAGCTTACAAGCTGACAGGGAGGTATCACTCCCTTATCCAGTGTCCGTTTCTAGCCGTAACCCGACGTCCGTCGAATGTCCGCTATACTGACGGCTTCTGACCCATAGCGGACGCTCGACAAGGATGCAGCAAGTCGATGGAGAGATTGACTACGCACGTTTCTCGGACTCTGAGTTGCTGGAATCCTTTCAGTCCATTGATAAGAATCAATTCCCCAAGAACTGGGCAGCTCTCAATCGCGAAATTGAATTTCGCGAGATAAGCTCAAGCCTGAACAACTCAGATCGAAGACTCGACGACAAGACACCTGTATTGTCGATTGTGGTTTCGCTTGCCTTTGTAGTAGTAGTCAACGTCGCCGTAGTTGAAATCTACGCTAGGAATGAATCCTCTCCTGATCTGCTGGGCTTCTCGCTCGTCAATGGAATTGTCCTCGCAATAGCTTTCTGGCGGCTATCAACGGTGCCCTTCCTCTACAAGCTAGGCGCCGACGTTGGTAGCCCACTATTTTGGTTTGTCACGGTGTATTTCGACCTAATTGGCGATCTATTTAGGGCGGTAAGACTGAGTAAGCAGAAACAGGACCGATTGCCGCCAGGGTTCTACCTGCACGCTCTGTCACTCAGCATTTTCCTGGCGTCATTCGTTATTGTATTAAGCAAGTGACAGAGGACAGGCGACAATCGAACTCCTGCTTCTGGCCGTAACCGATCGTTCGTCGAATGATTGCTATTCTGACGGCTTCTGACCCGAAGAGTGTATATAGACGGCTACCACGCTCTAGAAGCCGGTAATGGAAGACCTTTGATGCTGAACTTTTTTCGTTTTTGGTTTTTCCCGGCTCCCTACTATTTGAGAGTCAGCAGAGACAGAGTCTTGGCTCGAAATGTGTCTACTGGCCATTTCGTCGAAGTAACGCCTAAGATTGGAGTGGATAACAAGTACACAATCGTATCCGTAGGAGATCCGGTTGATCCGCAGGCGACCAAGGTACTGAGGCCTTTTGAACATCCTCGGGTGTTATTTAACGAATTTGCGGCCGCCGAGAAGATATTGCAGTTCGTAATTCGAGAGCTTTCGCCAAAAAAGTTCTTCGCCCCGTCCAATGTCGTAGTTGTTCATCCCGATAGCGAACTAGAAGGTGGCCTTACTCAGATTGAGGCAAGAGCTCTTAGGGAGATGGTCCAAGGAGCTGGCGCACGAGAGGTCCATATCTACTGTGGACCGGCCCTAAGCGACCGAGAAGTCGAAGATGGTACATATGAAAAATGGGGAGAAGAAAGCTGAATACAGCGTCTGCTTCTGGCCGTAACCTGCCGTTCGTCGAGTGTCTGCTATTCTGACGGCTCCTGACCTATTCCGGACGGTCGAGCCTGACACTTCGATCAAAGGCTAGTTGTGGATCTTACCTACTCTCTAACTAGAGAACTCAAGCGTTGGTCCGATTCCGAGATCGATGAAGGGCACATTCATGAATGGGCGGAAGAGCTCTTAGAAAAAATAGGTTGGGTGCAATACGACAACGACGATCCTCGATCAGTACCGATGGAAGTGCTGGCGCAGCTCGATATCCTGAACGTCCAATTGATAGCTCAAGAAGACGTACCTGCTTTTCTTAGGTTTCTGAAATTAGGACAAGAAGAGCCCCTGAAAGCATGGGCGCAGTGGGCCGAGTATTGGGACCAACTGGATATGACCGTTCGAAAATCCGAGCTGTCTGAGAACCAATTCTATTCCTGTTAAACGACCACTTCTGGCTGTAACCGGACGCACACCGAATGTCTGCTATTCTGACGGCCCCTTGTCCTTCGCGAATAAGCACATTCCGTGAGCGATATATTCATAGCTGACGTGATCTACGCTCTAGAAAGGCGTGCATCGTTAGAGGAATTAAGAGAAATTCTGATCAGGCATCGTAGCCACGGTCTTTCGCAAACTGATGCTGAATTCAGCTTGAACAGTGTTCGAGCGAGTTTGGATCAAGAAGCAGAGGACAGAATTCTAGAAGTGCTGGATATTGCTACGGGCTTTTGCAGGCCAGGTTTGAGAGTCTGGGATACCACTCCTGACCGCTAATGGCCTTAACCTGCCGTTCGTCGAGTGTCCGCTATACTGACGGCTTCCGGCCCAAATCAGCCGTTTGGGTCTAAGTGGCTCCCGATGCTCAAGCCACTGTATTCAGACTCGGTTTTCATAGTGTTCACGTTTAAAGAAGCAGAAGAACTTGCCAAGACTTGGGTGCGAATTGCATCCGACAATACTTGCAAGGTTACTAGGATTGACGACAAACCGTATGGTTGGGTTTTTTTCTATCGAGGCAAGAATTACAACCCCGACGACGCCAGTACTCTTGTAGCGGGCAATGCGCCGATTATTGTGAATCGGATCAATTTAGAAATCGTGGTGACAGGAACGGCGCACCCAATCGAACACTATATTGGCGAGTACGAGAAGTCGCTGCCCGAGGCATGGCTCGAAATGACACCAGAGCGACACGACGGTTTAAAGAAGTTCGGGCCGAACGACCGCTAGTGGTCGTTACCAGTCATACATGGAACGTCCGCTATACTGACGGCTATTGACCCAAAGGCGACATTCCAAGTTCGAGTAGTGAACAGAGTCCATGGCGCTTCTATTTCTCGGTAAGACTGAGTGCTCTATCTGCGGTAGTACGCTCAACGAGGGCGACGACATAGTGTCGACCACGCACTTTATTCAAGACCAAGATCACCCTTTATGGCGATTCTCGGATTCAGGAATGCACCGTGCCTGCTTTCGATCTTGGGAGCACCGCGGCGAGTTCGTAAACCTATATAACAACACGCTGGGCACTGTCACTTGGGGTAACGGGAAGCGTCACTACATGAGCGAAAATGGCGACGTTACATTAGTCGACTGAGCGTCTCCTTCTGGCCGTAACCAGACGCTCATCGAATGTCTGCTATTCTCACGGTTCCTAACCCAAGGCAGACACACATGCGATCGGCGACTTGGGCCTCGGTCTACTCTCTCTTGCATCAATATGTAGTGCAACTTGGTGCGTCAAATTTGGTTGAATCAGATGTCGCAGATTTTGTGCGGGGTATTGTTGAGGACAGAGGCTTCGAAAAGGCATTCAGTGACCAACTAATTACTGCTGAGGAGTTCGCCACTTGGTTAATGGCCCATACGCAAAGTAGGTTTATCGGCGTGGAAGCCCCCCAACGTAGCTCGGCGGAAATCAAACTCGATTCAGACATTGCGACACGGATTGCTATGCTGATCTCGCACTAGAGTCATTTGGGCTTCCGCTTTTGGCCGTAACCAGAAGTTCATGGCAAGTCTGCTAATTTTTTAGTTCCTGCCCTAATGCCGCGATCTGACATTACCAATCTCGGTTCAAACTCAAAACCTGATACAATCGTGCCGCCCCGTTTGTAGGGGTATCTGTGAAACTAACGCCATCAGGGGATCGGCTACCTGGTGGAACAAAAAAGCCGGAGAAGATGTATGTATGTGAGAACTGCAACAAATTAGTCGGACCCAACCAATCATCATTCAGAATCGCAACCAAGATTCGGAAGAAGCATTATCCGCCGCGCGCGCTGAGCCAGCGCCCGGTTACTCCAACAAAACGAAAAAAGCGCGACAAATGGCAGGCCGATCCGGGAGGGGTCGGCTATGAGATTGTCGAAAGTAAACTAATGTGCGCAAGCTGTGTCGCAACAATCACCTCGCCCATCGAGGTTAGGTGACATCGGCCGCCCTGCGTTGGGACAGGTTCGGCGCAGGGCGCCGTTCACATAGTCTGCTTTTGGCCGTAACCAGGGGCTTATCGAATGTCTGCTATTCTGACGGCTCCTGACCCAAAGCCGACACAAAATGCTTCTAAATGTCTAAGAAAGTCGCTTCTCTTGCTGAGGTCGGCAAGCTGCTGCTTTCTTGCAGCCCGGAAATAGAGCCAAAACGTCAGTTCGATGTAGTGTCAGGTGGATTCGTCTGGTCAGACGAGATTCCGGATAACACTCCAACTCCGATTATCTGGAGGCTGCGCTCAATATTCGGCCATCGTGCCGCGGTCACGATGGGTAACGAAACAAGCGACTATGAAGAGGACTGGAAACGCCTTCAGGAACTTTGCCCAGGATGGCCCGGGTTTCTCGCGGAAAGGTCTAGTACGAAGCTAAGGGACGACCTATATCGGGAAAACACAAAGTTGAAACGTCGCCTAGAAAAGCTTGACCAAGCCTGTTCGGAATAGTGGCATCGGTAATCGCAACGTCAGCTTTGTTAGATTTCCCTCCGCTATCTGATGGTCTGCTATTCCGACGACTCCTGACGCATAGCGGACCGTCGAACACTCTTGTCGACGTGATATTGGGGGCTCTATGAACGACGCATGGAAGCGCCTGCGCAAAGTGAATTCCAAGGAGTTCGAAGACTTCGAAAAAGAAGTGCGAGAGGACCGCTACACCTGGCTGCGATTCTTTCCGTTCGTTCTTATCCCAATCGTAATTGCTTTTACACCCGAGTCGGCAAACAGGTGGGTAGGTGAAAGAGAGTGGGTTAAGAACCTCTATTACGATTATGGTGAGGTCATCATGTCGTACATAGTTGTTGGAGCCTACCATCTCCTTGCGGCACGACTGCTCAGGCTAAAACTGTTCTCGCTAAGTGAATCAGCTGACCATCTTCTCTTCTATCTTTCCTGGGCTCTTTTTCTAGTTTGCGGACTAGCTTTCGGAGATGTGTCACTCGCATTCTCACTATTGATGGTCATTTGGATAGCCGCTGCGCCAATATCAATCCTGCGGACAGTTATGCGGAATACAAAGAAAGGATAGAGTTAGTTCCGCTATTGGCCGTAACCCGCCGCTCACCGAATGTCTGCTATTCTGACTGCTCCTGACCCAAAGCCGCCGGTCGCGCCAACGCAAGCACCCACAGACTATATGAAGCCGATTTCTGTCCAGAACCGACACGAAGTTTTCGAGCGGCAGTTCGTGAGAATTTGGTTCGGGTTCTTAATTGCAGTCTTTATCTTCTTGCTTTTAATTGGCAGTGGTTCGGCACTGGGATTCCTCGGGTTAGCCATACTGGCAGTCTTTGGTGCTTTCTTATTCCGGATGATTAGATGGTCCGTTGTAGATGAAGCTATGGATTGCGGCGATTCTCTTGTGTTTCGGAAAGGTTCGACGACGTTCGAAGTGCCGCTTGCCGAGATCAGTGCAATTGGCCATCCGCTTGAAAACTTCAAAGGTCTAATCACAATCAAGACGAGGCGACCGATTCAATCAAGGCGTAGCTTCACATTTCGTGGAGCGCCGGTTACAAGCACCTTCAACGCGCCTCCCGTTGTAGGCGAACTACAACGCCGCATCGACAATCCGACGAACGGATGAATGACTGCCTCTTGCCTAAACCAGCCGTTCGCTGAATGTCTGTGATTCTGACGGCTCCTGACCCTAAGCTGCCAGTCACGAATCTCGCAAGCGAGCGCAGGTGATCATGTCTCGACCACTCAAGGAAAGAGAGCTTCCCCTTGTTCGAGCGGTGTTCTCGAAGGTTGGACTCACCGTCACGGATAGTCTCCGAGTCGACGAAATGGATGACGGGATGGGCAGCCTCTTGTTTCGGCGCGGCGCATCGATCACCAATTTTGGGGTTTCTGAAGTGTTTTTCGTTGATCAAGACGATGTCTTGGTGACTGCCACGCTCCATACGACAGCTGAGGATCAGCCCGTCGAACTGGACGTATGGAAAGTAAACTACGCGTCGCTGGTGCGATGGCCAACTGAATCCGAGATTTTCGATTCACCGCCTAGGTAGTGACTTCGAAGTATAGGCCTCACTGGCTGCTTTTGGCCGTAACCCGCCGCTCACCGAATGTCTGCTATTCTGACTGCTCCTGACCCAAAGCTGACTCTTGTCTCCCGATTCTGAGGTAACTCTTTGGATATCTGGCTACTGATCGCTGTCGCGGTTTCACTACTAGTCTCTTTAGGCCTGACTCCGAGAGTTATTCGATCAGACCAGTCTGCCTGCTGGAAAACGGTATACATGGTTCTTCTTTTTGTTCCGATCTTAGGGCCGTTCGCTTTTGCGTGGTTATGGACATGGCCGAACACGAATTCGCGAGACCTCATGCATGACTCCTTCCCACTGTCCCACAGATTCCTTAACCGTGAGTTGGCAAAACGTGATGGCGTACGAGGGCTTGACGACGAGTTAGCTGATCAGCGTCGCGAAGACAGGGAGCTACGGCGGTCTCGTGCTAGATCAAGGCGGAAGAACCGCAAGAAGTAGATGAGCTCTAGCTTTTTAAGCGTCCGCTTCTGGCCGCAACCCGACGCTCGCCGAATGTCTGCTATTCTGACGGCTCCTGACCCAAAGCGGACACTGGATGAACGATCTTACAATTGCAGCGTTACTGACTTTTCTTTCTGTCAGCTCAGCTTCCTCAGATGAGGAAATATGCTCGGCGTGGGAAAGTAAGATCGAGCCTGATATGCAGATAGAAGAATCTACTTTTACCTACGAAGCTGCCTTAGAGTCTATTAAGTGGTCACAGGAGCTAATAGCCAAGCGCTGGGACTATGTCGAATATCAAGCTCTTCTAAACTCTATGTTGTTAGTGAGAGGTTGGTATCTAAAGAAAGCTGCCTTGGAGGCCATTGACGCGAAAGGCAATGATGCAGGAAGTGACTTACGGGTTACTGCTTTCTGCAAATTTTTGACTACAGAAGCCGCCTATAACGACTGACGAATCTGTGTTGTATCCGGAGAATCGCTGTTCGTTGCATGTCCGCTAAACAAACGGCTCCTGACCCTACGCTATTGAAAAGTGATATTCAGTAAGCGAGCCTTTCGAGGCGGTCTTAATATCTGGCGGATACTCGCGCCGCTACTTTTTCTTTTTTGCGTAGTACCGTTGACCCTTTTAGTTTTAGCAAGAGCAGATGGTACGGACTGGCTAAGTCTAATTCTGACTATTTGGCTGATCTTGTTTCCAGTCTGTACGGTCTTGCTCTCTCTCTTCACAGCACTGGTCTGTGGATTTTCAAACAAAGACCTCGATTCAATATGGGAAAATCGGCGAAGCGGGTTCTCGAAAGACCAATAGCGAACGCCCGCTTCTGGCCGTAACCAGCCCTTCTTCGAACGTCTGCTATTCTGACGGCTCCACTCCCGAAGCGATTATCGTGAAAGCCACATTCGAAGCCATCCTACCACTCCTACTGGCTATGACTCTGGTCGTGGGCTGCAGCAGTTTTGGTTTCACGGTGAGGATGCGGGCCACGGACTACTTCGAACAAGAGATTCAAGCTGACTTGGCAATAGCAGTTAGCAGAGGACAGGTTCGCGCTATAGAAGAGTTGGTCAAACGGGGCGCGGACGTTAATTACCGTGGAAAAGAAGGCGCAACACCATTGTTGTGGGGGTTGGCAAAAGAAAGCATCACGGGTGTTGGTACGCTATTAGAACTCGGTGCGGATCCTAACCAAGACTCTGAAGCCGGTAGTCCCCTGGAACTTGCTAGCATTATGGAAGACTCAAGGTTCTTAGCCTTGCTACTGAGTCACGATGGTGACGCAAATAAGGCCGTGGGTACGCATGGCAGAACTGTTCTCTTTGAGGCTGCCATTCATCGCCGAATCGACAATATCAATCTGCTCGAACAAAATGGTGCAGATGTCAATCACTTAACGGAGTCTGGTCAAAGCGTGATGAGCTACGCGATTTATGCTGACTCTTATGAGGCCGCCCAAACGCTACTCAACCTAGGTGCCGACCCGTTCTTGAAAGCAAAATCGAATACCAGCGCTTACGACGCTTTACAGAAGTACGGGGGCCTTGGGTTGGACAAAAGATCTGAGCAGTACCGGCAGTACGAAGAATTGAGAGACGAGGTCTTTTCGATGCGGCCTATACCGCACTGACGGATGATTCAGGCTGGGCAGCGAACTGATCGAGGAGTACCACGATTGGATAGGGTACTTGGGACGCGTAGTCTTTGACGACCGGCAGGGGTTCACAGTGTGTTAAGCGTGGCGATTCCCGATGTGAGGTCTTGTCAGGACTAGAAATAGACCGTCCGCTTCTGGCCGTAACCAGTCGTTCGTCGAACGTCTGCTATCCTTGCGGCTCCTGACCCAAAGCGGAACTCAATACCGCTAATCCCCGGCTCCAAATAACGATGTTCATAAGCTAGGACTTGGCATTGCCTAAAGACCTAAAAATCGCACTCAAGGTTTCCAATTTCCTTTGGCCGAACATAGAAATTAGGGAAGAGAGTGTCTTCCTTCAAGAGGCGCTTACTGGGAACTCAAGCTCAGTCGAATCGTTCAGCTCGCTAACCGAAGCAGAGATCTTCCACAATCATGTCCATGTGCTGGACTTGTTCAAGCATGAAGCCAGCCTTGAGGAGGAGCCTTTCTGGGATCAACATCATCCTGACTTCGATGCGGCATGTCGCTTGGGCAAGACCGCGGTGCAGACTTGGACAGCAAAACTCCGTATGGATGCTCCAAATCGTCCCTTCGTCGTTATCTATACGCAGAACGACAATCCAATAGTGAGATTTCATCAGAGGAGAGACCGCGAGCCTGGGTATCTTGAACCAGACGATTGGAAGCAAGAGATCCAAGCGGGCGAAGTGATCGTCAGCGTGATCAAGGGCAACGACTAGTCGGGTTCGAGTGACGCGTGGGCGTCAGCTATTGGCCGAAAACTGTCGTCAGTAACACCCGATAAAGCGGACCCTGAATGTCCGCTCATACCCGATAGCGGATTCGTTAGTTCGCCCGTACTTGTTCAAGTTGACGAAGCGGGCGAAACCGCCAGCGACTGAACCGCTGCGCTAGTCCATCCCCAGCGACTTCATCTTCCGGGTCAGCGTATTGCGGCCCCATCCAAGCAGTTTTGCCGCGTCCTGGCGGTGACCGTTGGTCTTGGCCAGGGCTGCCTGGATCAGGGTCTTCTCGAACTCCGGCAGGGCGGCGTCCAGGAGTGGTTCTTCGCCCTTGGACAACTGCGTTTCTGCCCAGGCCGCGAGACTGCGGGTCCAGTCGCCAATGATGCGCTTGCCGGATTCGCTGCCGCCGATGTCGCTTGGAATATCTTCCGTTGTGATGATCGAACCGGGAGCCGTTACTGTCAGGCGGCGGGTCGTGTTCACCAGCTGGCGAACGTTGCCGGGCCAGTCGTAATTGCGCAGCATCTCCAGCGCTTCTTCGTCGATGCTCTTGCCGGCGGTGCCAAGCTCCTTGGCGGATTCGGAGAGATAGTGACGGAACAGGATGGAGATATCCTCGCGGCGCTCGCGCAGCGGCGGCGTCTTGATGCGGATAACGTTCAGGCGGTGGAACAGGTCCTCGCGAAAACGGGCCTCCTTCACGGCGCGCGCCAGGTCCTGGTTGGTAGCTGCGATCACGCGTACATCAACCTTGATCGAGGTCTGGCCACCGACGCGATAGAACTCGCTCTCGGCAAGCACGCGAAGCAGCCGGGTCTGGAGGGCCGGGGACATGTCGCCGATCTCGTCCAGGAACAGCGTGCCGCCATCGGCCTGTTCGAATCGACCGATGCGTCGTGAGTCTGCACCGGTGAACGCGCCCTTCTCATGGCCGAACAGTTCTGACTCCAGCAGTTCGGATGCGATGGCCGAGGTGTTCAATGCGACGAAGGGTTTGTGTGCTCTTGGGCTGTGTTCGTGCAGGGCGCGTGCGACGAGTTCCTTGCCGGTGCCCGACTCGCCGGTGATCAGCACGGTCATGCTGGAACCGGCGAGGCGGCCGATGGAGCGGAACACCTCCTGCATCGCCGGTGCCTGGCCGATCAGTGACGGAATGACCGCCGACGGATCGTTTTCGGCGTCAGCCTCACCGAAGCCGTTGCTGCGCGCTGCCTTGCGGACCAGCTCGACCGCCTCGTCGATGTCGAACGGTTTTGGCAGGTATTCGAAGGCGCCGCCCTTGTAGGCGGCGACCGCGTTATCCAGGTCCGAGTGAGCTGTGATCACGATGACCGGCAACGCCGGTCGGGACTCGTTGACCCGTTCCAGCAGGGCGATGCCGCTCATGCCCGGCATACGCACGTCGGTGATCAGCACGTCCGGCTCATCCGAGTCCAGCGCCTCCAGCAGGTGCTCAGCACGCTCGAATCCGCGTGGCTCCATGCCCGCCTGGCGCAGGGCCTTTTCCAGTACCCAGCGAACCGACTGGTCGTCATCGACAACCCAGACTCCCAGGGCCGTCATGCCGCACTCTCCGATTCGATCGGTATTCGGACATAGAACACCGTACGTCCCGGGCGGCTCTCGAACTCGATGAGGCCGCCGTGACGACTGATCAACTCCTGCGCGGCGGGCAGACCGAGGCCGGTACCGTCAGGGTTACTGGTGACCAGTGGATAGAAGATGCTGTCCTGCATTTGTCGTGGGATACCCGGGCCGTCGTCAACGATCTCGATGCTGGCGATGACGCGATGCAGCTTTTCGCCGATGGTGAAGTTGGTGACCGCACGGCTGCGTAACTTGATGATGCCGTGTCCCTCCAGTGCGGTGACGGCGTTGCGCACCAGGTTCAGCAGCGCCTGGATCATCTGGTCCCGGTCAAGGCTCAACAGCGGCAGGCCGGGATCGTAGTCGCGCTTGAACTTCAGGCCTCGTCGATCCTCGGCGCTGACGATTCGCAACACGTATTCCAGCAGCTCATGCACATTCACGGGCTGCTTGTTCGGCGGCCCGCCTGGGCCCAGCAGGGTATCGACGAGCCCGGCAAGCCTGTCGGTCTCACTGATGACGACCTGCGTGTATTCCTTCTGCTCGTCATCGTGCAGTTCACGTTCGAGCAGCTGAGCCGCGCCGCGAATGCCACCGAGCGGGTTTTTGATTTCGTGGGCGAGCTGGCGAATCATCTGGCGCCCGGCGCCGTGCTGGATGATCAGTGCGTTCTCACGACTGATGCGGGCGCGCCGGGTGATGTCCGTGACTTCGACCAGCAGAGCGGCTTCATCGAGGTACACGGGCGACACCCGGCAGTCGATAATGCGCTCTTCGCCGTTGGCCTCGTTCGGGCCAAGCGTCAGCTCATTGGCGTAGTGGTCCCCGGTGGTAAGCACCCTCGAGAGAATGTCGTGTAATTCAGGCTCGTCATCCACGAGCTGCATCAACGAGCGACCCTGAGCGCGCTTCTTGCTGATGCCGAGGATGTTCTCGGCCGCAGCGTTCAGGCCGACGATCAGGAGATTGCGATTGAGCAGGATGACGCCGCCGGTCATCGAGTCGATGATCGATGCCGCCTGCGAAAGGACCTGGTTTCGGGGTTCGGGTTTCGGGTCTACGGGACGCCCGGAGCCCGCGGCGCCGCGTTCGTCAGAACGCTCGTCTGCTGTACGTAGAACTTCTGCGGTTCGCTGCGAATCTTCAGCTCGTCGTTCGCGTCCAGCACTTCGATCTGGATCGTGTGCTCGCCCCGCCAGACCTCGTTGATCGGGAAGATCAGGCTGTACACGTCCCTTGGCTCCCCGTCGAGGTAAACGCGGATCTTGTGGCCGGGCTGCAACCTCGGCGTCAATTCCAGCTGGACGTTCAGGACCCCCCCTATGTTCCACAGGGTTGCCTCAGGTGCGGGCGCCGTGATGCCGATGCTGGTGTAGCCGCGAGTGGGTTCCGGTGCGGGTGCCGACTCGCGAGGCGATGATCGTTGCGTCCCGCGGGGTCGTGTTGACTGAGCGGGTGCGTCGTTTTCCGGAAGCTGAAATTCCTCGGCGCCGGGCTGCGGTCGATCGGAGTAATGGACCACGCCGTTCTCATCCACCCAGCGGTAGGCCTGGGCGAACGCATCCGCGCTGAAAAGCAGCGCGGCGAGAACCAGTATGTGCCGAAATTCCATGAACTTAGCATAACAGCGTAAACCGGATTCCTGCCAGCGACCGGGCGACATAATGCCGCCCGGTACACTGTTTTATTCGCCTTTACAGGCTGTAGTACATGTCGAACTCGACAGGGTGCGTCGTCATGCGCAGGCGCGTGACGTTTTCCATCTTCAGGTCGATGTACGCGTCGATCAGGTCGTCGGTGAATACACCGCCCGCTTTCAGGAATTCGCGGTCGTTGTTCAGTGCGTCCAGTGCCTCGTCGAGCGAGAAGGCAACCAGCTGCAGTTCGGCTTCTTCTTCCGGCGGCAAGTCGTACAGATCCTTGTCCATGGCATCACCCGGGTGGATCTTGTTCTGGATGCCGTCGAGGCCGGCCATCATCATCGCGGCAAACGCGAGGTACGGGTTGGCCATCGAGTCCGGGAAGCGCACTTCGATGCGACGGCCCTTCGGGTTCGAGATGAACGGGATACGAATGGACGCCGAACGGTTACGTGCCGAGTACGCGAGAATCGTCGGTGCTTCGAAGCCCGGGACAAGGCGCTTGTAGCTGTTCGTTGCCGGGTTGGCGAATGCGTTGATCGCCTTCGCGTGCTTGATGATGCCGCCGATGTAGTACAGCGCCGTTTCGGACAGGCCACCGTAGGCGTCGCCGGTGAACAGGTTTTCGCCGTCTTTCGACAGGGACTGGTGAACGTGCATGCCATTACCGTTGTCGTTGACCAGCGGCTTCGGCATGAAGGTCGCCGTTTTGCCGTAGGCGTGCGCAACGTTGTGTACGACGTACTTGAGGATCTGTACTTCGTCGGCCTTGCGTACCAGCGTGTTGAACTTCGCGCCGATCTCACACTGGCCAGCGGTGGCAACCTCGTGGTGATGCACTTCGGTTTCGATGCCCATCTCTTCGAGGGCGAGACACATCTGCGAACGAATGTCATGCAGTGAATCGACCGGCGGGACCGGGAAGTAACCGCCCTTGACCGTCGGGCGATGGCCCGTGTTGCCGTCTTCGTAGGCACGGTCCGTGTTCCAGGCGCCTTCTTCGGAGTCGACGCGGTAGAACGCACCCTGCATGTTGTCGTCCCACTGCACGGAGTCGAATACGAAGAATTCGTTTTCCGGGCCGAAGTACGCGGTGTCCGCGATGCCGGTCGACTTCATGTATGCCTCGGCGCGCAGTGCGAGCGAACGCGGGCAGCGATCGTAGCCCTGCATCGTGGCCGGCTCGACGACGTTGCAGCGCAGGTTCATCGTGGTGTCTTCCGAGAAGATGTCGACCACGGCGCTGGCCGGGTCCGGCATCAGGATCATGTCGGACTCGTTGATGCCCTTCCAGCCGGAGATGGAGGAGCCATCAAACATTTTGCCGTCTTCAAACAGGTCTTCGTCGACTTGGTGAGCGGGCACAGTTACGTGTTGTTCTTTGCCTTTCGTGTCCGTGAAACGAAAGTCGACAAATTTGACCTCTTTCTCTTTGATGAGGCCTAGGACGTCTGCGGGCGTCATGAATGTTTCCTCCAACGTTGGTTTTTTATCTGTGTAATGCCGGCCGTCGCCGGCCACGTCACCCTTTTGCATGATGTGTGCCAAAGTGGTGCTACGCGTAAACCACTGACCGGACAGCAGTTTTCTCAGTGAACAGCGCCGAATTGGCACCAATAGGGTGCAAATGCATTTTGCATCGCACCGAATTAGTGCACAACGGTTTCTGTTGCACCATTTTGTGGCTGCGGCCGTTTGTGGCGCCTCGCCGATCACCCGGCCTGTGGCTTCTATCAACCCCGAAAATCGCTATACTTCGCGCCTTTCAGCCACGTTCCGACCAATGACCAGCAAGAGCCTGAGCTTCCAGGACCTGATCCTGACCCTGCAGCAGTACTGGGCTGAACGCGGCTGCGTGATCATGCAGCCCTATGACAAGGAAATGGGGGCCGGAACATTCCACCCGGCGACCTTCCTGCGGGCCGTTGGACCGGAGCCCTGGAGCGCGGCCTACGTGCAGCCGAGCCGTCGACCGACCGACGGGCGTTATGGCGACAACCCGTTTCGGTTGCAGCACTATTATCAGTACCAGGTGGTCATCAAGCCCTCGCCGCTGGATATCCAGGAGCTGTACCTCGGATCCCTGCGGGCAATCGGCATTGACCCGACCGTGCACGACATTCGCTTTGTCGAAGATAACTGGGAATCGCCGACGCTCGGCGCCTGGGGTCTCGGCTGGGAAGTCTGGCTGAACGGCATGGAAGTCACGCAGTTCACCTACTTCCAGCAGGTGGGTGGTCTCGAGTGCAAGCCGGTCACCGGCGAGATCACGTACGGCCTCGAACGACTGGCCATGTACCTGCAGGATGTCGAGTCCATTTTTGACATCGTCTGGACGGACGGGCCGCTGGGGCGTGTGACCTACCGCGACGTCTACCACCAGAACGAAGTCGAACAGTCGAAGTACAACTTCGAGCTGGCAGACACCGATGCCCTGTTCAAGAGCTTCGATGAAGCCGAGCGTATGTGCAGCAAGCTCATCGACGAAGGCCTCGCCCTGCCGGCGTATGAGCGCATGCTTGAATCATCACACCTGTTTAACCTGCTCGACGCGCGTGGCGCGATCTCGGTAACCGAGCGGCAGCGTTTCATCCTGCGTGTGCGCACCATGGCGCGCTCTATCGCCGAAACCTACTACGCAAGCCGGGAGGCGCTTGGCTTCCCGATGGTCAATTCCAGCGACAAGGAGCAGGTGGCGTGACAGACCTGCTCGTTGAAATCGGAACCGAAGAGCTGCCGCCGAAGGCGCTCGTCGCGTTGATCGATGCGTTTGCGAGCGGTGTCGAATCCCGACTGGAAGAACAGCGATTGAGCTTTGACCGGGTCGTGCCGTTCGCCAGCCCGCGCAGGCTTGCGCTGAGAATCGAGAACCTCGCCGAGAGCCAACCAGACCGGGACGTGGAAATGAAGGGCCCGCCGGTAAAGATCGCGTTCGACGACGACGGCACGCCCAAGCCACCGGCCACGGCATTCGCGAAGAAATGCGGCGTTGAGGTCAGCGAACTGGACCGGGTCGCCACCGACAAGGGCGAGTGGCTCATGTTCTCGTCGACGGAGGCCGGCCAGCCGATGACCGGCCTGATCGCCGACGTGATCGAGTCTGCGCTGCTCGCCATGCCGATCCCGCGTCGCATGCGCTGGGGGGATTCGGACATCGAGTTCGTGCGGCCGGTGCACTGGGTTGTTGTGCTGTATGGCAACAGCGTTGTCGACACCGAGATACTTGGCGTTGCCAGCGGACGGACAACGCAGGGCCACAGGTTCCACACCGATGCGCCGATCGACATCAGCTCGCCCGCCACCTACGAAGATACGCTCGAGCGAGATGGCTACGTATTCGCAGACATGCAGAAACGCCTCGGCCTCGTGGCCGATGGTGTTAACGAAGCGGCGAAAGCCGCGGGCGGCACGGTCACGGACGTGGGCGGACTGTTCGAGGAGGTCAACGCACTGGTCGAATGGCCGGTCGCGGTTACCGGTTCGTTCGAACAGAAGTACCTCGAGCTGCCGCGTGAGGTGGTCGTGTCCACGCTGACCGGTCACCAGCGCTACTTCCCGATCGAGAACGCCGACGGCGAACTGTTGCCGAAGTTCATCACGGTCGCCAACCTGCAGAGCCAGCAGGCGGACCTGGTTATCGACGGTAACGAGCGTGTGATTCGACCGCGCCTGGCCGACGCGGCGTTTTTCTGGGACAGCGACCGGGCGACGAGCCTTGAGGCACGCCGGGAGTCACTGGAATCGGTTGTCTACCAGAAAGGCCTGGGCAGCATCGCCGACAAAACAGACAGGGTTCGCGACATCGCCGAAGCGCTGGCGGATGAGACCGGCGAGTCCGGCGAGGCTGTGTCGCGCGCCGCGTCGCTGTGCAAGTGTGACCTCGTCACCGGCATGGTCGGTGAGTTCCCCGACCTGCAGGGCATCATGGGTGAATACTACGCCACGGCCGACGGCGAAGACGCCGCTGTGGCGGTCGCCATTCGTGAACACTACCAGCCGCGCTTCTCGGGCGACGCACTGCCCGCCACGGCAGCCGGTCGTTTGCTGGCGGTGGCCGACCGTATCGACACGCTGGCCGGCATCTTCGCGCTCGGCAAAAAACCGTCGGGCAATCGTGACCCGTTTGGCCTGCGTCGTGCCGCGCTGGGTATCGTGCGCATCCTCAGCGAATGTGAGCTCGACGTTGACCTCGAAAGCCTTGTGCGCCGAGCCGTCGATGCCCAACCCTCGCAGGGCGAGGGCGATACAGCCGGTGAGCTGCTCGGCTTTATCACCGAGCGCCTGAAGGGCTACATCATTGAGCAGGGGACACCGGTGGAACGCTTTGACGCCGTGGCGGCTACGCAGCCGGCGACGCTGCCGGACTTCGGCCGGCGCCTCGCGGCGGTAAACGCGTTTGTCGAGCTGGACGAGGCCGAGAGTCTCGCCGCCGCGAACAAGCGTATTGCCAATATTCTCAAGAAGGTCGACGGCGAAACATCGACGGCAATCCAGGAGAACCTGTTATCCGAGGCCGCTGAAAAGGACCTCTACGGTGAGCTCAACGCAGCATCCAGCAAAGTTGAGCCACTAATGACTGACGGCAACTACACCGAGAGCCTGAAGTCGCTGGCTGCGCTGAAGGAGCCGGTTGATCGCTTCTTTGATGACGTCATGGTTATGGCCGATGATGAAAGTGTTCGCGCGAACCGTATTGCGCTGCTGTCCGAACTGCGCCGCCTGTTCCTCGGTGTCGCTGACCTGTCCAGGCTGTCGATCCAGTAGCCATGCAGGACGAGCGGTTGGTCGTTCTGGATCGTGATGGCGTGATCAACCAGGACTCGGACGCGTACATCAAGAGCCCCGAGGAGTGGATACCGATTCCCGGAAGTCTCGAAGCGATTGCGAAGCTGAATGCGGCGGGCTACACGGTCGCGGTTGCAACCAACCAGTCCGGCATCGCGCGCGGGCTGTTTGACGCCGACACACTGGACGCCATTCACAACCGCATGCATGCCTGCCTTGCGGAGGTTGGCGGGTTCATCGATGTTGTTCGCCTGTGTCCGCACGGGCCCGACGACGGATGCGATTGTCGAAAGCCGGCCAGTGGCCTGTTTCACCAGATCCAGTCCGAGCTCGGCATGCGTATGGACGGCGTACCGTCGATCGGCGATTCGCTGCGCGATCTCGAAGCCGCTGCCGGTGTGAATGCGAAACCGATACTGGTCAGGACCGGTAAAGGTTCGAAGACCGAGAAGAACCTGCCGGACTGGCTGGCGGACACGCCCGTCTATGACGATCTTGCCAGCGCGGTGGATGCGCTGCTCGAGGGCAACTGATGCTGACTTTGCGATCTATCCTGTTCTCGATCTACATGGGCGTCAGCGCGCTGACCGCGGCCGTCGTCGTGTTCCTCGGTTTCTGGGCGCCATATTCCTTCAAGTGGTGGATGACCGTGACGTGGTGTCGCGGCATGGTCTGGGCCGGCACGTTCTTCTGCGGGCTGAAGGTCGAGATCGAGGGGCGCGAGAACATTCCGGATGAAGCGTCGGTCATCATGATCAAGCACACGACCGCTCTGGAAACCTACTGGCACGTGACCGTGTTCCCGCGGACCTCCTGGGTCGTGAAACGCGAACTGCTGTGGATCCCGTTGTTCGGCTGGGCGATCGCGCTACTGCTGCAGCCGATCGGCATCAACCGCAACGCCGGGCGATCGGCCGTTAAACAGGTCATCGAGATGGGCACGCAGCGCCTGAAAGAGGGTGTCTGGGTGACGATCTTTCCGGAAGGCACCCGCATGCCGCCGGCCGAAACGCGGCGTTACGGTACCAGCGGCGCGGCGCTTGCACAGGCGGCCGGCGTAAAAATCGTGCCGGTCGCCCACAACGCCGGTGACTTCTGGCCGCGGCGCGGTTTCTTCAAGAAGCCCGGTACTGTGCGCATCCGCATCGGCGAGCCGATCGACGCGCCCGCCGACAAGTCGCCGAAAGAGATCAACCTCGACGTGCAGCGCTGGATCGAGGGCACGATGCTCGAGATCAGCGACGTCTATAAAGAGACCTACGGCGACCAGCACCCGCTGGACGGCCGGGACTTCAGCAAAGAACGCGGCTGATCCCGGCGTCCGCTC
The DNA here is from genome assembly GCA_964606915.1 of uncultured Woeseiaceae bacterium. GTDB lineage: Bacteria > Pseudomonadota > Gammaproteobacteria > Steroidobacterales > Woeseiaceae > UBA1847. The sequence goes on from CAZSIQ010000006.1 coordinate 46,420, forward strand.
AGGTCACTCGCGACACGCAGCCGGGACCCACTTCGGCGGCAGGTCTTCACTGTAACAGCCCCAGCCTTCCATTCGTCCTTCGCCGACTTCCGGAAACTGCACCAGCGTCGCGCCCTGAAGGTAGCTGTTCGCCTGGCCTCCGCCGTACGTCACAACAACGTCGCCATTATCAATACTCACGGACTGGACGTAGTTGCCGTTGTACTCACCCGGTTCAGCGAGCCCGGCCTCGGTGTTGTTCGCCGGCAGGCTGCCGTTGTCCTCGTAGTACTCGGCAACGGCGACCTTGGCCGGGCCGGCGAGCGACAGGCCTTCAGCGACCTGCGCTCGCAGCGTGTAGTCCTGGTAAGCCGGTATCGCGATCGCGGCCAGGATGCCGATGATCGGGATCAGTATGAAGATGAAACCCAGCCAGCTGGTTCCGCCCTTGCGAGCGAGCTCTTCGGCCATCTGGCCTTCGCTCAGGTTCAGTGAACTGATCTTGTCGACCTTCGACTTCACGTGACCGAAATAGAGCCGGTTGGCGAACATCGGCATCAGGACAAAACCGTAGAACAGGTAAACGCCGTAGTAGACGGGCGTGATCAGCAACGGATTGGTGAACGCCGCAATCATGCCGGCAATGAAGCCGGTTGCGAACGGGATGACGAAAATATACAGCAGCGCGTACAGCCACATCTTCCGGTACAGCAACCAAGCCGACGTAAAAAAGAAGGCCGGCCAGTGCCAGCCGATACTGCCGCCGCCGCCGGCGAACTTCTCAAACCGCGCCTTGTAGTAATCGGCCCGTTTCGGTCCGACGTAGGCGGCGAACAGGTCGTCCGAACCCGTGGTGCTGGTGTCGCTCTCCGGTGCGCTGTAGATCGAACCCGACGTGTCGTCTGTGCTCATTGCCCATCCCTTATTGGTTTACCCCGCTGGCAGTGTACCTTCGCGAAGTTGTGGAACAAGGCATTGACTCACAACTCGGGTGTTGTTGTGATGCCCGCAAGGAGGCGCTTCATGGACGACAAAAACCTGTACGCAAGCCCGCAAGCCGACGTCGACGTGGATAACACCGGCAAGCTTGCCAGCCGCAGCGTCCGTCTGCTCGGTGCGATCATCGACGGCCTAGTGGCGACGCTGATAATCACGCCGGCCATGTATTTCTCGGGGTACTTCCAGCGCGCGATGGAGGACAGCATCAGCCTGTTCGATGTCGCCTTCTGGCCGGTGTTCGGAGTCGCGGTGTATATCGCGCTGAACGGCTACCTGCTGGCCACATCGGGACAGACGATCGGCAAGCGCATCGTCGGGACGCGTATCGTGTCGGTTGAAGACGGCAAGATACTCCCGTTTAGCAAGGTCATCATGCTACGGGTCCTGCCATTTACCGTGCTGGCGCAGGTTCCCGGGGTCGGGCCGTTCGCAGGTATCGCCAACGTGCTGTTTATCTACGGTCCGCAGCGTCGCTGCCTGCACGACTACCTGGCCGGCACGCGTGTCGTCGAGACGTGAATCGAGTCGACTAAAGCAACCCCGCCCGCTTGATCGCCAGGTAGCGATTGGTGATGGCCGCGGGCAACTCATCGCACAGGCAATCCTCGAAATGCACGCCGCTGGCGGCCAGCAGCTGGTGCGTCTCCCGGCGGCTGTCGAGGAATTGCTGGGTCGCCGCGTACGTCAGCGCATCGGTGTGGTTTCGGATAGGCGCGGCCAGCGTGTCATCCAGCGCGCGTTCTCGCAGGCTCGCGATCATGACCAGGTGCTTCTGTGACAGCAGCCTGACGGCTCGCAGCAACTCGTCGGTGTCTTCTTCACGCACGTTGGTGAGCATCACAATCAGGGAGCGCCGGCGCTGGCGTACCGCCAGGTCCGTTGCGGCGGAAATGTAATCGACCTCGATGCGCTCGGGCTGGATGTCGTAGACGTGATTGAGGATGCCGTTGACGGCGTCCGCGCCTTTGCGCGGCGGCAGGTAGTTTCGTTCCGTACCCATTGTCATGACACCCGCCGCATCGCCATGGCGCAGCGCAATGTAGCTGAGCAACAGCATCGCGTTCAGCGAGTGATCGAAATGGCTCAGGTTGGCGTCCTTGGCCTGCATGCGTCGCCCGGTATCGAGGAGAAACACCACCTGCTGGTCTCGCTCGTCCTGGTACTCGCGAGTGATCAACCTGCCGACACGCGCCGTTGCCTTCCAGTCGATGGAGCGAATGGCATCGCCCTGGCGGTAATCCCGCAGCTGGTGAAACTCGATGCCTTCGCCGCGACGCTGGCGAAGTCGTAAGCCCGCCAGCTGCAGGTTGCTGTCGACCTCGTAGGCCAGCAGCTGGCTGATGGTGGAGTAATTGGGATAAACGCGAACTTCGGCGGGGAGGTGGACTCGACGGCGGTGCCACCAGAAGCCCAGCCGCGAACGAACGCGCAGGTCACAATCACCGAAGGTCGCGAGACCGCGCTCGACCGGCCGGACCCGGTACTCGGCGCTCACCGTTTTACCGGGCGCCGCGACGACGTCCATGGGCAGGCCTTCGGCCAGGAACTGCTCAGGGTGATGATCGTAGAGGCTGACGCTTAAAGAAACGCGGTTCGCCGTGTTATCGACAGTCAAAACAACCCCAGACCAGCTGTCGAGCGACATTGACGGCCGTAGTTCCCGTTGCACCCCCAGCGGCGCGTTGCGAACCAGCAGCGTGTCGACAAGCGCCGCCAGCAGGAAAAGACTCAGCCCGAATTGCCAGACCGGCCCGACGGACGGCAGCCAGAACGGCAGCACGCCGATCAGCGCAAACGCGCCTAGGCCAACCAGGAATGGGCGGGCCGGGATCATTGCCGTGGCGCGTCCACGTCCTTGAGCAGCTCGGCGAGGATGTCATCGGGCTTGTAGGATTCGATCTCGAGTTCCGGTGCGAGCGCGATCCGGTGGCGCAGGGCGGGTATGCAGACCTGGCGAACATCGTCGGGCGTGACGAAATCCCGACCTGCCAGGACAGCCGCCGCGCGCGCCGCGCGAATAATCGAGATCGTGCCGCGCGGCCCGGCGCCCATGCGAATCCCGGAGGCCTCACGCGTGTGCCGGGTGATCCGGACGGCATAGTCAAGAACGACCGGGTCGACGGTGATCCTCGCCGTGGCCTGCTGGGCCGCAACAATCTGCGCGCTGCTCATGACCGGCTTGAGGTCGTCCACATAAAGTCCGTCACCCACGCGATTGCCGGTCGCCGCAGAGACGATGTCGTTTTCGTGCTTCTCGTCCGGGTAGTCGATGAGCACCTTGAGCAGGAAGCGATCGAGTTGTGCTTCTGGCAACGGGTAGGTGCCCTCGTGTTCGACGGGGTTCTGCGTTGCCACGACCATGAACGGCGGCTCCAGCGGCGAAGCCGTTCCCTCAATCGTCACCTGGCCCTCCTGCATGACCTCCAGCAGGGCAGCCTGGGTCTTCGCCGGCGCACGGTTAATCTCGTCGGCGAGCAACAGGTTGGTGAACACCGGGCCTCGCCGGATGCGAAAACTTTCGGTGGCCGGTTCATAGACGGCGTGGCCGCTGACATCACTCGGCATCAGGTCCGGCGTAAACTGGACCCGGGAGAACTCGCCGCCAATCGCGCGAGACAGTGCCTTGACGAGCAGCGTCTTGCCGAGCCCCGGCACACCCTCCAGTAGCACGTGGCCGCCAGCCAACAGGCTGACCGTCAGGTCATTGACGACATCTGCCTGGCCGACAAAGGCCTTGCCGATCTCCGCCCGCAACGCCTGCAGCGTCTCGCCGAGCTGTCCCATGTCCTGTTCCGTCATAGTCGGTCCCTTGTCATTTGCAGTGTTTTCATGTGCTGGGTGAAATGCCTGGCATTGTCTTCGTCGCGAAGCATCAACGCCTGCAGGATGCTCTCGGCATCCATGCCGGTGATCGCCGCGAGCCGCCGGGCCTGTTTTTCGGGTGACAGCCGGCCTATGCCGGGGTGTCGAATTTCGGCGTCATGCAACAACGCATCAATAGCCGACCGGGCCAACCCCTCACCGCGGCCGCTGCGCCAGTCAAACAGGCCGGCGGCGCGCACGTGTTCAATGACTGAACGACGCTCCGGTGGCACATCGGCAACTGGGGGGCCGAAGCGAGGCAGCGCCGAGATGATCCAGGCCGCGAGCAGCGCGAAGAACAGGCTGACGGCGTAGGGGAAGTTTTTCCACAGCATCTCGAACAGGGAGTCGAAGTCAGCGCTGTAGACGAACCAGACCTTGCCCGATTCATAGAAGCCCGCAACGATGTCGAGGAGCAACCGTGCATGGTCGCCGTTGTCGAGCGACGCGTTGTCGAACCAGGTTGCCGCGGACACCATCGTAAGTACCCCTTCGCCGTACGGACTACGAGCAGCCAGCATGCCGTACTCATCGCTTATGCGAGCGTCGACTCGCGACTCCTGGTCAGCGAACAGGCGAAAGAACGCGACGTTCATGTTCAGGCGATAGTCCACGTCCGGCAGGTCCCGGGTCCTGTCGCCATCCTCGTCGGCGTCCTCGTCGGCGTCCTCGTCGGCATCAACCTCAATAAACTCGACCTCTTCGTACCGCAGGCCGAAGGGCTCGAGGAATCGTGTGGATTGCTCTGCCGGACCGTAGGGCAGCAGGACGAGGTGTCCGCCGTTCGACACCCAGGCGTACAGCGCCGCGCTCTGGTCCGGTGTGATCAGTGACGATGACATGTGCAGAACGATGGTGTCTTTGGAATCCGGCAGCCACGATGCCGGGGTCAAAGACGCCTGGCTGTCAGTCTCAATGCCGCGATCGCGTAGCAAGGTCTCGGCCGCGAAAAAGCGGTTGTAGGTCGCCTCGCCCGAGAAACCGACGTAACGCTCTCGCTCGACACGTTCGAAATTCGTGAACCACCAGCCGGCCAGCAGGCTCAACAGCAACACCACCAGCAGGCCGATTGTCATCGGTCTCATGCGGGCTCTCCAAAGTGGCGCGGCCACTCGTTGGCCAGCGCTTCGAGCGCGGACTCGTCGACGACTCGCGAGGCATAGGCACACAACATCCACGCGGTGACGACGCGACGGAAGAACACATGGCCGGCGTCATCAGCATGGCGGCGAACCTCTTGAAGACAGGCCTGCTCGGTTGCACTGTCGGGCAACCGGATCTCGTAGCGGTGCACGGCCGCAAACACGGTCCCGCGATAGAGCAGGGCCAGAGCCTCGCGCTTCCGGCCATCGCGCCAGAGCGACAAAACCTCGGCGGGAAGATCGTCCGGCAGGTCCTCAGCGCTCACTTCACCGTCAGCCAGTACGACCCTTGGTTTAAAGGTTGTGCCCTCGGTCACGCTGGTGAGGTAGGGCAGCCAGTGCTCCCGTGTCAGGAAGGCAATGACAATGAGCGCCGCGGCAACCAGCCAGATCGCGAACTCGAAAACGACAGCAAGCACGGTAGACAAGCCATCCAGGAATCGCGACAGACCGTCCAGAATGGGCCCGCTTGATGCGTCTTCCTCTTCATCGGGCTCGGGGCTCTCGATCCGACGGTTCTCGATAAACGTCTCCATCGTGTCGAGCTCGTCGATCGCATAAATGCGCTCAAGCGCATCGTCGACCTCATCCTCCTCCCAGTAGCCCGAGAAGCCCGGGTCGGACTCCTCTGCGGCCTCGTCCTGCGCCATCGCAGGTGAGGGGACAGCGGCAAACGTCGCGAGTAGGCCGACAAGGAGTACGGTTGCCAGTGCGCGTCGCTGGACCATGCGGCGGAACGCGACTTCGATGTCCCAGGCTTCAAGTTGGGTTCGACAGTTGATGTAGAGGCCGAAGCCCGCGCCAACGAACCACGGGTGCAGCAGGGACTGAGCCATGTAGAACAGGAACAGGTTGATCAGCTCGGTGACCCGGCTGGCTGGCGAGTAAAAACTTTCCAGCCAGTCACCGCCATGCTCTGCGCGGAACGACTCGGGCATGAACATGAAAACGAACAGGATGGCGCCGGTGTACAGGGACAGAAACAAGTGCTGGTAGGCCGCGGTCACACCGGTGCCGTGACTGAAGATACGTGAACCGATCGTCTTCGCCCGGGCGCGCCGTCGCCCTCCGGTCAGGCCTTCGAGCTGGGTAATTGGCAGCATCGCGGAACGGGCGAAGTGCAGCCGGTAGGGGGTCAGCCAGAACAGCTTGTTTCTCCAGGCCGTGCTGAACGTCGAGCGCAGCGCCGTCGATGCGTCCGGTTTTTCGCCGAACAGGTGCCGCGAGATTATGCGCAGGATCGGCCCGTCGGTAACGGGCTCCAGCCACCAGTACAGAAAGACGGCCAGCCCTCCCCACTCGGTAAACCAGGTGAGCAGGGCAACCAGCAGAATCGCGGGCAGCGTCAGCGTAAACCACGCGCGGTAAATGCTCCCGGCATCGCGACGCACCATGCGGGCACCGAGTTCGACGGCCTCCCACTCGCTGCGCGGACGGAGCTCAACCGTGACGTTTTCGAGATTCATTGCGACCGAAAACGGTGAAATAGACGATATGCAGCACCCACAGCGCGATGCCGACGGCGTATTTAAGCTCCACGGGCGGCCAGGTGGTTGCGGACCAGAAGGCCTCCACGAACGCCGCGATCAACAGCATGACGGTCGCGCCGTAAATGACGGGCAGGCTGTCGCGTGCCTGGTCACGAATCGCCAGCCACCGCGCCTTGCGCCCGGGCGCGATCAGTCGGCGGCCTAGCGCCAGCCCGACGGCGCCAAACAGGACGATCGCGATCAACTCAAACGAGCTGTGCCCCGATACGAAGCCCCAGAATGTCTCGACGTAGCCGGCGATCGTGAGGTGGGACGCCACCGAGCCGATGACCAGTCCGTTGAACACGAGAAAGAACACGGTGCCGATGCCAAACAACAGCCCGCCGGCAAACGTCCGGAAGCCGATACTGACGTTGTTGTAGATGTAGTAGCCGAACATCATGACGTCCGAGCCGGAATCCCGGTCGCGGCCGATCACGTCGTTCGCCGGATCGTACATGCGCTCCATGCTGCTGACTTCGGACGGAGACATGATCGAGTAGATCAGGTCCGGGTACCAGATGAGCGCGAGACCCGTGACGATCCCGGTGGCGAAAAACAGCAGACAGGAGACAAACAGGTAGCCACCGTGCTCGCGAACCGAGCGAGGAAAGCTGTAGGCAAGAAACCGGGCGACACCGAGCAGCACGCGGTCCTGCTGCCGATAGAGATATTGATGGCCTTCAAGAGCCATGTGGTTCAGTTTCTGCTGCAGGCCCATGCTGTAGCGGCGAGCACGCGCAAGCGCGAGGTGATGGCAGATGCGACGATACAACGCCGGGTAACTGCCCCGCTCGGCCGCCTCGCGGCGTACGCTCCGACGAGAACCCGCCAGCGTTCTCAGCCAGTCTTCAAAGTCTTCCCATTCCTCGCGGTGCTGTGCCTCGAACTGTTCCTGCTTCACGTCAGCGTCCCCGTCCAACCAGCCAGGCCGCGTGGCTCACGAGGTCTTCCGATTTCGAGTCGTTGAAAAGCGGAGAGACGATGGCGGCCAGTTCTTCGGCGCGTTCGTGATTCAATACCGGGGCACGTTCACCGTAACTGACAACGGCATTTTGCTCATCCGGCGTGAGCGGGATGTTGACGGGCTTCGGGGTGAATCCAACGAAGTCGCCGCTGCGCGCCTCGCGTGTCGTGAAGACCACCACGGTGTTTGCCGCAAGGTCGCCAAGTCGCTGCAGGTTTGATGTCAGCAGGACGCTTAGAAGTCCGATTGTGTATACGCCCGGAAGCGCATCCACCGGGCGAATCAGGTTGCGCACGATAGAGCCGGACCAGCCAACCGGGGTCCCGTCGGCGTTGACGACGCGCAGGCCGAGTACGCGCTTGCCCGGCGTCGCGCCGTTCATGAGCACTTCAAACAATACGTTGTACAGCCAGAGAACGGCGAATGCGTTCAGGGCGAGTATGCCCATACCAAAGTCACCGAGCAGCTCCGCGACAAGCTGCACCGTGAAGAAGATGATGAACTTGATGACGCTGTCGATCAGCCAGGCGAGTGCCCGTGGCGCGAGCCCGGCCACGGGCAGCTGGAGCTCTACGCCTTCCGGCGTTGCGATGTCAAAGGTGGTATCGAGCCTGCTCGTATTCACGCGGCGCGAACTATCCGACAGGTTGGACGGTGACGAAGTGCATTAACGAAACTTTACACGTTCCCCCGCAGGAAAAAACACCGTGTCGTTCCCGGCTGTGTCTTTCGGGCCGCCTAGGACGGTGGTCCCGGTATTTCCGACAGCCCGAGGTTCTTGAGCTCAATGACCTGGCCTTCGTTGACCGGGTAGATCTCGGAGATAACACAGCCACGAATCGTGTCGAAACCTGCCCGCAGGTCGTTGGTGCCCGTGCGGATGTCCATGCAGCCCTGCATGTCGACGGGGCTGCGAATCACACCGCTCATGTCGCGGCACTGCAGTCCTTCGACCAGCGCAGGACAGTCGCGTTGAAACGCGACCAGGTATTGGTCCCGTCGAGCCGTGTAGATGATGTAACGCTCGTTTATAGCCGTCCACTTGTCGGCACTCCGGCGCCGGAGTGAGCGTGTGTCTTCCAGCTCGGCAGCAGAGATAAAGTCTTCGACCGCGGTGTTGTTCGGCATCGGCGGCGACGTGCTTGAACAGGCAGCGAGCAAGACTGCAGCGACGATAGACAACAATGGCTTGTGCATTACGAATCCCTCTCGTATCGATCGGCGTACAACCTCTCGGTAAACGCTATCGACTTGGGGTAGTCCTGCTTCCAGCGCTCCACGTCATCGGCCATCCCGCGCGGCGGGGACAGCAGGCGTACAGCCTCACCGCGTTTGCCGGCGTATCCGTCCGGCTGCAGCCAGGCGCCGGTCATGGCGGCGAACTGAAAGTCTGTGAAGTTCGGCTCAGTCCCGCCGAGGATGCTTAATCGGCCATCGGCCAGGCGGGTTTCAATGTCTCCCCAAGTCTCCTCGATATATTGGCAGGCTCGCAGGTAGTTGTCTTTGCTGATGCGAAACGTTTTTCGAATAAGCAGCCGCTGAACCGGGAACAGAAACCGGATCAGCTGTCGCTTCCACGCCGGTACCGCGGGATCCTCAGCGCCCCAGGCTCGAACCGTTAACTCGGCATGATCGAGAATATGGTAGTAGACCCAGACCTGGATCATGCTGCCGGCCCGGTCGAGGCGTTTTTCGAGCTGCAGGCGCTCCAGCGTTGGTTCGAGGAACCCGGCGTTGCCGTCTATCGCGTGGCGCGCCCACAGGAACCGCAGGATTTCGGGGGAGTTGCCGATACGAGACCACACCGCACCGGTTCGAAAGTGCAGACGCGGCACCGTCCTGCCGAGATAGTAGGCGCCCAGCGTCCCGGGCCAGACATCTTCAACGTAATCGACGCCGAGGCGATCAAGGCACCATCGCACCTTTTCGGCGAAATGGCTGATCGAAATGGTCTCGAGGCGATACGGGTGGTCCTTCCGCCGACTGGCCAGCCCGGACATGATGTCGAACCAGAACAAACCGAGCACGAGCAGCGTCACGGCAAGCGCGGCAATAACCCCGAGATCCAGCAGCGCCACCGCGAAGGGCAGCAACAGCAATGCCGCTGTAGCGATGGTTTTCAGGCGCACGGTCAGACGTCGAGGTTTGCGACAGTCAGGGCGTTCTGCTCGATGAATTCACGACGAGGTTCGACCTGGTCGCCCATGAGCGTCGTGAACAGACCGTCCGCCTTCACAGCGTCTTCAATCCTGACCTGCATCAAGCGTCGAGTCTCCGGGTTAACCGTTGTATCCCACAGCTGGTCCGGGTTCATTTCACCGAGACCCTTGTAGCGCTGGATCGACTGGCCGCGTCGCGCTTCCGACATCAGCCACTCGATGGCGTCACCGAACGATTCGATCGGCGCCTCACGCTCACCGCGACGTGCAGACGCACCCTCGCCAACCAGCTCGTCGAGCTTTTCGGCGAGCTCCGTGATCAGGCGATACTCCTGCGTGTCGAACAGCTCCTTCGGCAGATACCGCGTCGTGCCAAGGCCGTGCTGTACGCGCGTGATCGCTATGCGAATGCCTTCACCCTCGTCGTTACCGCGTTCCAGCGCGGCGGTGTAGCTACCGGCAGCTGAGCTGTCGGAATGCCGATCACCGGAGGCCTTGGGCAAGGCGTCTGACAGGGTGGCTGTCCACTGGTCCAGCAGCTCCAGGTCGTCGGTCATCTCACGAGTCACCGGCTCCAGCGCTGCGATGGTCCGCAGCACGGCCTCGTCGTAACGCGACGACAAGCGGGCGATGATGTTTTCGACGGCGATGTACTCTTCAGCCAGCGATTCCAGTGCGGTGCCCGACAGCGGCGGCGCTTCGTTGTTGACGAACAGCTCGGCCTTGTCCAGCGCTGCGTTGAGCAGGTACCGGTTCAGCTCCGCGTCGTCTTTTACGTAAACCTCCTGCTTGCCGCGTTTGATCTTGTACAGCGGCGGCTGTGCAATATAGACATGGCCACGCTCGATGAGCTCCGGCATCTGCCGATAGAAAAACGTCAGCAACAGCGTGCGAATATGCGAGCCGTCGACATCGGCGTCGGTCATGATGATGATGCGGTGGTAGCGAAGCTTGTCCGGATCAAAATCGTCGCGTCCGATGCCGGTGCCAAGTGCGGTAATCAGGGTGCCGACTTCGGCGGAAGACAGCATCTTGTCGAAGCGGGCCTTCTCAACATTCAGGATCTTGCCTTTCAGCGGCAGGATTGCCTGCGTGCGGCGGTCACGGCCCTGCTTGGCGGAACCGCCGGCTGAGTCACCCTCGACCAGGAACAGCTCCGACAGTGCCGGGTCCTTTTCCTGGCAGTCAGCGAGTTTGCCGGGCAGGCCCGCGATATCGAGGGCGCCCTTGCGGCGGGTCATTTCGCGAGCTTTGCGAGCGGCTTCACGCGCGCGGGCTGCCTCGATGATCTTCGACACGATGGCCTTGGCTTCTGCCGGGTGCTCGAGGAGAAACTCCTCGAGACGGCCGGCCATGGCCTGCTCGACAATGCCTTTAATTTCAGATGAAACCAACTTGTCCTTGGTCTGGGACGAGAACTTCGGGTCTGGCACCTTGACTGACAGCACCGCCGTCAATCCTTCGCGCGCGTCGTCACCCGACGGCGAGAACTTGTCCTTCTTCCCGGTCATCTCCTTTTCGATGTACGCGTTCAGCGTTCTCGTGAGCGCCGAGCGAAAACCGGCCAGGTGGGTGCCCCCGTCACGCTGCGGGATGTTGTTCGTGTAGCAAAACATGTTTTCCTGGTAGCCGTCGTTCCACTGGAACGCAGCTTCAACACCAACATCGTCCTGTGTGGTGGTGAAATGGAAAACCGACGGGTGGATGTGCGACTTGTTTCGATTCAGGTGCTCGACGAAGGCCCGGATGCCACCCTCGTACTCGAAGATGTCTTCCTTGTCGCTGCGCTCGTCGACCAGGCGAATGCGGATGCCCGAGTTGAGGAAAGACAGTTCGCGCAGGCGTTTCGCCAGGATGTCGTAGCTGAATTCGATGTTTGAGAAGGTATCGGCGCTCGGCTTGAAGCGAACCGTGGTCCCCGATTTGGAAGAATCACCGACCGCTGCAAGCGGTGCCAACGGCTCACCGTGTCGGTATTCCTGCTGGTGAGTCTGGCCGGCGCGGTGGATTGTCAGGACCAGCTGTTCGGACAACGCATTCACGACAGACACGCCGACGCCGTGCAGGCCACCGGACACCTTGTACGAGTTGTCATCGAACTTACCGCCGGCGTGCAGCACCGTCATGATCACTTCAGCGGCGGACCGGCCCTCTTCCGGGTGCATGTCGACCGGGATCCCGCGACCGTCATCCGATACGGTAACGGATTCATCTGCGTGAATCGTTACGGTGATGACGCTACAATGACCCGCGAGCGCCTCGTCGATTGAGTTATCGACGACCTCGAAAACCATGTGGTGCAGGCCGGTACCGTCGTCGGTATCCCCGATGTACATCCCGGGGCGTTTTCTAACCGCCTCCAGTCCTTTTAAGACCTTGATATTACTGGAGGTATAGTCGTTTTTTTCGGCCATGCCGTTCCTCAGTCAGACAACCGATCCATTGTATCAAAACCCGCCCGGAAAGGGGGGCTCAAGGGCGCGCTAATCCTTGTGTTCCCGCTTGATTTTGCGGATGTTCCTGTAGCCCGCGCCGTCTTTCGGAACCCCTGCTCGGCCGGCGGGGTTCTCGGGGCTGGGCCGCCAGGAACGATCGTTGTCGATGGTGTTTCACGTGAAACATCGTGTCGACCATCAGGCCGTGAGGACACCATGTTCCACGTGGAACACGGCCGGTTCGGACGGGAAGTCCAAGACGCCCGGGTCCAGGCTCGTGACAACCAGCTGGCCGCCCAGCGAGATGGACTGGTGCATCAATCGCTTGAGCGATTCCTTGTCCAGTTCCGCGGCCGGATCGTCCAGCAACAGCAGCATCGGCCGCTCAAGCAGGTCTTGCACAGTTTCTGTCGCGCCGAGCACCATCGCGCTGGCCAGCAATTTTTGCTGGCCTCTCGACACCAGCCGCTTGGCCTGACGATCATCAAAACGCAGCTTCAGGTCACCGCGGTGGGGCCCATAATGCGTCGACCCGCTGGCGAGATCCCTGTCCAGGCTGCCTTGCAGCAGGTCCGCAAGCGCCTCATCCTCCGGCCAGCCCTGCTGGTAATTGAAGCCAACACTGTCTCCGAGCAGCACAGCGCTGTGTTCCGACAGTGCCGGGCGCAGAATTTCCAGCGCCTGCACACGGCTCTCATTAACCCGCTCCGCAAGCCGCACAAACTCCTGGTCGAAACTTGCCAGCATGCCGGCTGATCCCGGGGATCTTAACGCCGCGTTTCGCTGCTTCAGTGCGCGACGGAAGCGTCGCCAGTCATCGACAAATTGATGTTCCACGTGGAACGCCACCCAATCTAGGTACCGACGCCGGACGTCCGGGGACCCGGAAACCAGCTCATGAACATCCGGGTCCACGACCTGAACCGGCAGAATCCTGGCGGCGTTCGCGACACCGATGTCACCCTCATCGGACGACCTAGCCTTGTAGCCTTCGGCTCCGCCCTGTACCCCCAGCGTGACTTTCCGCTCGTCGTCGTTGAGTTCGCCGAACAGGGTAAACACCTTTTCCCCGTGCCGAACCACACTGGTGGGCGGCGCACTGCGAAACGATTTTCCTCTGCCCAGATAGGCCAACGCCTCCAGGAAGCTCGTCTTTCCGGAGGCGTTTTTACCGTAAACCAGGTTGAAATCGGGGCTTAGCTCGACATCGATGCGTTCAAAGCACCGGAAGTTCTCCGCCCTGAATACCCGTACTGGCATCCATTTACAGCCTCATCGGCATGACAACGAAGGTGCAATCGGTGTTAGCAGGATCCTTGATCAGACAGCTCGAGTTGCTGTCGACCACCGAAAGCGTGACTTCATCGCCGTCCACACCACCTATGGCATCGAGCAGGTAGTTCACGTTGAAGCCGATCTCTATCTCGTCGCCACTGTACTGGACCTCCAGATCCTCCTCGGCTTCTTCCTGCTCCGGGTTGTGCGCCTGCAAAATCACCGAGTTGTCGCGGATTACCAGGCGTATGCCGCGGTATTTCTCGTTCGACAGGATTGCGGTTCGCTGAAGTGCCGATTTGAACAGCAATTTATCCGAACTCAATTCGTTGTCCGAGTCCTTCGGTATGACGCGCTCGTATTCCGGGAAACGGCCGTCGATCAACTTGGAGGTGAATCGAATACCGTCGAGCTGCACGCGTATGTGGTTTGCGCCAAGCTCTACATTCACCGAACCTTCATCGCCCAGCAGGCGCTGCAATTCGATGACCCCCTTGCGAGGCACGATCAACTGCTGCTCGTCCAGCTTGCCGCCATCCACCTCGGCCTGGCAGAGCGCCAGGCGATGTCCGTCCGTCGCTACCGCTCGAACATGCTGGCCTCCGGTCTCAAGCAACATCCCGTTGAGGTAATACCGGACGTCCTGTTGAGCCATCGAAAAATGCGTCTTCTCAATCAAGCGTGACAACACGTCGTGCGGGATCTCAAGTGTCTGGTCTGCCTTGATGTCGTCGATTGCCGGAAATTCGGCGGCGGGTAAGGTTGCCAGCGTAAAGCGGCTTTTGCCCGCACGAACGGCCATCTTGTCACCACTAACGCTCAAGGTCGCCGTAGCTCCATCGGGCAGCGCCCGACAGATATCGAGCAGCTTACGGCCCGAGACGGTAATCTCGCCGTCCGTATCCGCGTCGATTTCGACCTGTGCAACCAGTTCAACCTCCAGGTCCGTTGCCGTCACCGACAGCAAACCGTCCCTGACAACGAGCAATACGTTCGACAGGATCGGCATCGTCTGTCGACGCTCCACAACACCAATAACAGCTTGTAAAGGTTTAAGAAGCGTATCCCTTGTCGCGCTGAACTTCATGATTCCACCTGTTAGTAAATCTTGGACATTAGTATTTATTATTATTATTGGGCCGGCCCCAGCCTGTGGATAGCCTTATTTTCCCAATAATTTTCAATAGTTTACAAAGCTGAGAGCTGTGCCGGAAAGCCGTGGGCGAATGATACATGGCCTGTGAACTGCCTGTGGATAAAAATCGACCGCAAAGTTATGCACAGGCTGTGCACATCATCCTGTCAGAGTTCTCAACAAATTCAAATAATCGTCGTCTACCCGCTTTTCCGTTTCGCGCAGCGACTCCACGCGCCGACATCCGTGCAGCACCGTTGTGTGATCTCGCCCACCAAACGCATCACCAATTTCGGGGAGGCTGTGGTTGGTGAGCTCCTTGGACAGCGCCATGGCCAGCTGCCGCGGCCTGGCGATCGACCGGCTGCGCTTCTTCGACAACAGGTCAGCCACACGGATCTTGTAATAGTCTGCGACCGTTTTCTGGATATTTTCTATCGATACCAGGCGCTCCTGCATCGCGAGCAGATCACGCAGGGCCTCTTTCGCGAAATCCAGGTTAATCGGCCGACCGGTAAATCGAGAATTGGCCATGACTCGCCGAAGCGCGCCCTCGAGTTCACGCACGTTCGACCGGATCCGCTTGGCGATGAAAAACGCCACTTCTTCCGGCAGTTCGATATTGTCAGCCTCGGCCTTGCTCATCAGAATCGCGACCGACGTCTCCAGCTCCGGTGGCTCGATAGCGACCGTCAGCCCCCAGCCAAAGCGGGATTTGAGACGCTCTTCCAGGCCGCTGACCTCTTTCGGATAGCGGTCGCAGGTCAGCACGATCTGTCGCTGGCCCTCCAGCAACGCATTAAAGGTATGAAAAAACTCTTCCTGTGAACGGTCCTTGCCGGCAAAAAACTGGATATCGTCGATTAACAGTGCATCAAGAGACCGGTACGAGAGTTTGAACTCCGAAATCCGGTTGTGCTGCAAGCCCTTGACCATGTCGCCAACAAACCGCTCTGAGTGGACGTACGCGACCTTGGCATCCGGTTTGGCTGCAAGAATGGCGTTGCCAACGGCGTGCATCAGGTGGGTCTTGCCCAGGCCGACGCCACCGTAAATAAACAGCGGGTTATAACTGGTACCCGGATTTTCGCCTACCTGTGACGCTGCCGCCCTGGCCAGCTGGTTACTCTTACCTTCGACAAAGCTCTCAAACGTGAAGGCCGGGTTCAGCCTGGACACCACCGACGAGGCCGGCTTGCTGTCATTGGTCTGTACGCGGGGAGATGCCGCCGGGCCGGACCGTGATCCGACCTCGATCAACAGGCGCACAGATGAGCCCGAGGTCTCAATGATGGTCGTAATCTTCTCGACATAGTGGTCGTTGAGCCAATCGACCACGAAACGGTTTGGCGCGAGCAGCTTGAGCTGGTCAGCCTGCTCTATCGCCTGCAGTGGACGGATCCAGGTGTTGAACTGCTGCTCGGGAAGCTCGGCCTGCAGTTCCTTCAGGCAGTGATTCCAAAGCGACATCGACGTTAAAACCGGACCAGAGGCGAGAAAGACCCGGCAGTCTATACCCTGCGGAATCCCAAAACCAGAAGAAGCCAGGCGGTCATCGACAGCCTGTCACAAAAGGCCGCGAACCCTTCTATTGACAGTGATTCGGGCTCCGCGTACCCTTGCCGCCCTTTCGTTTGGACGACCCTGCCACGGGCGTCCGGAACCCAGGATTCAAGGCTATGAAACGCACTTTTCAACCCAGCAACCTGAAGCGTGCTCGCACCCACGGTTTTCGTGCCCGCATGGCCACGAAGGCAGGACGTCAGGTCCTGAAGCGTCGTCGCGCCAAAGGCCGCGCTCGACTGACCCCGTAAGCGATACACAGCGCTATTACTACTGAACCGAGTTTACGGTTCCGGCGTAACAGCAGGCTTTTGAACGCGGCCGACTATGGCCGCGTTTTTGATAGGGCCAATAGAAGCCGGGACTCGTGGTTTACCGTGCTCTACCGAGCCGGTCACGAAGGCCCGGCCCGACTCGGGCTCGCTGTATCCAAGAAGCACTGTAAGCAGGCTGCCCGGCGAAATCTCATCAAACGACTGATCAGGGAATCCTTCCGCGAACACCAACACCAACTGGCGGGCATGGATATCGTCGTGTTAAACAAGCCCTCCACGCACAAGGCGTCCCGACAACAACTCCGTACAAGCCTCGAGCGTCACTGGACACACTGCACAAGAGAACAACGGAAGGACCATGGATAACCAACGTCTCCTGACCTGGGGCCTGTTCATCATGATGGCCTGGTTCACCTACCAGACCTGGCAGATTGACTACAACACGCCGGAGCCGGTCGCTGTCGAAGGCGTCGAAAGCCCGGTCGAGTCGCTGCCGTCCCAGGCTCTTCCCGACGTTTCCGATGATCTCCCCGTTGTGGACAGCGAGCCCGACACCGCTGTCGCACCGGTCGAAGTCGCTGCATCCGCCGACATCGTCCGCGTTAAAACCGACGTCCTGGATCTGCAATTCAGCACGGCCGGCGGAACACTGACGCGCGCGGTCATGCTCGGTTACCCGATTTCCAAAGAGAATCCCGACAACCTGATTACCCTGCTCGACCCGGATCTTTCGAACTTCGGCGAGATACGGGTGGGTCTCCGCGGCGGTAACAGCCCGTCGCACACCGCGATCATGTCAACCGACTCGCTCAGCTACGAGCTCGATGGCGAGCGGATGAGCGTTCCGTTCCGCTGGACGAGTCCGGATGGCGTAACTGTTACCCGTGAGTACATCTTCTCTCGCGGCAGCTACCAGGTCGACGTTATCCAGACGATCGATAACCAGGGGTCGACAACGTGGCGCGGCGACCAGTACATCCAGCTCCTGCGCCGGTTCAGCGAGCCGGACCGCTCCATGTTCGACCCGGACACCTTCTCCTTCGACGGCCCGATCGTGTACGACGGAGAAAGCTCCGAAAAGCTGGATTTCGGCGATCTTTCGAAGAAAGGCGCGCACGAATACCGCAGCGCTGACGGCTGGGTTGCCTCCATCCAGCACCACTTCCTCAACGCCATCGTGCCGGCCGCCGACGCCGAACACGTTTACCGCGTCGAGGTCGACAACAACATCATGACGGCGAGCGCGGTCGGCGCGAAACTTACCGTCGAACCCGGCGAGACGGGCACGTTCACCGCCGGGCTGTTTACGGGTCCCAAGCTGCAGAGCCAGCTCGAGCTGTTTGAGCGCCGCCTGAAACTCACGGTCGACTACGGCATCCTGCACATGCTGTCGCAGCCCATGTTCTGGATGTTGTCGTTTGCCTACGACTATGTCGCCAACTGGGGTGCAGCTATTATCCTGGTCACGATCCTGATCAAGTTGGTGTTCTACAAGCTGACCGAATCCAGCGGTCGCTCCATGGCGAAGATGAGAAACCTGCAGCCGCGCATGAAAGCGCTGCAGGATCGCTATAAGGATGACCGTCAGGCGCTCTCGCAAGCCATGATGGACCTGTACAAGCGAGAACAGGTGAACCCGGCGGCCGGCTGTCTGCCCATTCTCGTGCAGATGCCGTTTTTCCTGGCGTTCTACTGGGTTCTCGTGGAGAGCGTCGAGATGCGCCAGGCACCGTTCGTGCTCTGGCTGACGGACCTGTCCGTACGCGACCCCTATTTCATCCTGCCCATCATCATGGGCGCCGCCATGTTCATGCAACAGAAACTGAACCCGGCGCCGACCGACCCGGTGCAGGCCCGGGTCATGCAGATCATGCCGTTCATGTTCACGGCCATGTTCGCGTTCTTCCCTGCCGGCCTGGTGCTGTACTGGGCGACCAACACGATCCTGTCGATTGCGCAGCAGTGGAAGATCAACAAGGTCGTCGAACGCGAAGCCAAGGAGGCGAAGGCCCGCTCCGGCAAGAAGAAGAACAAGGGCAAGGACAAAAGCGCGGACGACGAAGACGACGCGGAAAACTAACCGCCTGATATCGTCGGGCCATGAACGACACCATCGCAGCGATTGCAACGCCACCCGGCCTCGGCGGGGTGGGCATCGTTCGCGTGTCCGGTCCGGATCTCAGCGGTTTCGTTCAGCGTGTTTTCGGCAGCGCCATCGAGCCCCGCACGGCGGTTCTGAAACAACTCATCGCGCACGACGGAAGGCCGGTCGATACCGGTCTCGTTCTGGTCTTCAACGCACCCGCGTCGTTCACCGGCGAAGATGTTCTCGAATTCCACGGCCACGGCGGCCCGGTCGTCATGCAGCTGGCCCTCGACGTCATGCTGGCCGCCGGCGCCCGTCGGGCGGAGCCAGGTGAATTCACCCGCAGAGCTTTTGAAAACGACAAGCTCGACCTCGCCCAGGCTGAGGCGGTTGCCGACCTGATCGCCTCCGGGACCGAAGAAGCCGCAAGGGCCGCTCTTCGCTCGCTGTCCGGGGAGTTTTCGGCCCGGGTGCATGAGCTTGTCGAAGCGCTGACGCAGATTCGCATTTACGTCGAGGCGGCCATCGATTTCCCGGATGAGGAGATCGACTTCCTGTCGGACGAAGCGCTGACCAAGCGACTGGCCGGCGCTCGTGAGCTGTTCGATACGCTGCTGGAGACAACGCGCGGGGGGCGACTGCTGCGCGACGGCTTCAACGTTGTCATTGCCGGCAAACCCAACGCCGGGAAGTCCAGCCTGATGAACGCATTGAGCGGCGATGACACGGCCATCGTGACGGCGATAGCAGGCACGACACGGGATATTCTGCGCGAGACCATCAATCTTGATGGCGTTCTCGTCGAGCTGGTTGATACCGCCGGCCTGAGGGACGATGCGGGTGAAATCGAGGAAGAGGGCATTCGACGCGCGCGGCGCGCCATGGAGTCAGCGGATGCCGTCATCTGGCTGGTGGATGACCATGTACCCGATGACGCGTCTCCAGAGGTCGATATCCCCATCATCGAAACCCGTAACAAGATCGACGCGTCCGGTGGCGAAGCCGGTGAGCGAGCAGATGGCTCGGTTGGCCTGTCCGCAAAAACCGGCCGGGGGCTGGACGTGTTGAAACAGCGAATCGCGACGCTCGCGGGTGTCGGGCAGACCGGGGAGGGCACCTTTACCGCCCGTCAGCGCCATATCGACGCGATCGAGTCCGCTCGCGCTCATTTTGAGCTCGGCGTCGACCATCTGCACGCTGCCCACGCTGGCGACCTGCTGGCCGAAGAGCTTCGTCTCGCGCAGCAGGATCTCGGCCTGATCACCGGCGATTTGCCCGCCGATGAGCTCCTCGGGCGAATATTTGCCGATTTCTGCATCGGCAAATAGCAAATCAGGAAAAAATCAGCCCCCAATACGCCCCCGAACAGGGCAAATGGCTCGCGGCCCGGCACTCTGGCTGAAAATAACGGAGCCCGGCCATGCATCGATCTTTCCTGTTTCTTTCCGTACTGACCGCGGATGCGAATTCCGCCGAGACCGCTGGCAGCGTGAACCGGGGCGAGTCCAGCGCCGTTGGCTCAGCCAGGCCGGTTGACCTGACGACGACCGACGGGTCGACAGCCACCGTCCGGATCATGTCGTTCGACGGCGACGGGATGAAGGTGAGTTACGACGACGGCCGCGTCCGACGGGTCAGCTACAACGACATCGACTCGATCAAATGCGCCCGGGTCCGTTCCGGAATCCGGGTGATTGCCGTGGGCTCGGAGCTCGCGATCCTGACCAAGGCCGGTCCCTACGGCGCCCAGACGGGCGCGATCGTTCACTAAGCGGTTACCCGGAGACCTCTCATGCACGGACTCATCGGCGACTTCCTGGCCTCAGACCCCGTCCGCGGTGCTATCGCGATCTTTGCTTTTTTCGCCATGCTGGCGATCCTGCGCTGCCTGTCCAGCCTCGCGCACCTGGACCGCGACGACTAACCGTCAGCCCAGCAAGCCCTCGCGACGGTAAAGCCGCGCGCTGATGGCCATCAGGATGACGCCGATCGCGAGCGTCGTGAATACGGAAACCGCGATGTTCACGGGCACGACCGGCTCGTTCTTGATCATGTCGACCAGCAGCAGGTGCTGACTCAGGCTGGGTATAAACATGAATTCAAACTTCGGCCGGACCTGCAGAATACTGACGATCATGATCGGCAGCGTCGGCGCAAACAGCACCGCGCTCACCCAGGTCTGCGCTTCCTTGTAGCTCTTGGTAAACGACGCAACCAGCGTCATCAGCGAGGCGCCGACCAGCATGAACGGCGCGAGCAGGAAGAAGGCTGCCACGGCGGCGAGCGGGCCAAAGTTCGGTGTCATTCCCAGTTTTTGCAACGGCAGGAAGCCCAGGGCCACGACAAACGCCGCGATACTCAATGCGAGCGACAGGGACATGTAGACACAGGCCGCGAGAATCTTGCCGATCATGAGCTGGTCACGGGTCACCGGCAGCGACAGCAGCGGCTCCAGCGAGCCCCGCTCGCGTTCGCCGGCCGTCGAATCGATCGCGAGATACATGCCACCGATCAGCATCGCGAAGATAAAGAAGTAGGACATCATGCCGAGCAGGATGCCGGAGCGGCCGGACGGCGTTGAAACGTCGACCTCATCAACGTTCAGCGGCCGCATGACCATCGGGCTGACGCCGCGGGCAAACAGGCGCATCGAGGCTATCTGGCCACTGTACTCACGAATCGCGTTGCGTACGCGACGCATGTCGCGGCTGGCGTCCTGGTTTGCCTCGTCCGAGAAGATCTGCACGCGTGCCGGCTCACCCCCCGAAAGCTTCTCACCAAAATCGGGATCAATGCTCAGCACCACGTCCTGTTCACCGGCCTTTACGGCCTCAATAGCTGCGGCAGCGTCTGCGGGGCCTTCAACGACGTCGATGTTCTTCGTTTCGAGGAAGTTTATGAGGTTTGGCGCATTGTCGGCGCCGATCACCGGAACCTCGAGGACCGACTCGGCCGATGACAGCGCGCGATCGATCGACATGTTGATCACCACACCAAACAACAGCGGCCCGAACAGCGGGCCCATGATGATCGCGGTCATCAGCGTGCGGCGGTCACGCAGGTTGTCCAGCACTTCCTTTCTTAAGACGGCGAGTATGGTCTTCATTCTGCAGGCTCCACCGTGGAGATCGCCTGGACGAAGGCGTCCTCGAGGTCTTCACAGCCGGTTCGATAACGGATCGTTTCCGTGCTGCCCTGGATGGCGACCTTACCCGCGGCGATGATCACGATGTCATCACACAGCGCGGCGACCTCCTGCATGATGTGTGACGAGAACAGCACGCAGCGGCCGGAGTCTTTCAGCTTGAGGATGATGTCTCGCAGCGATCGCGTCGCCATGACGTCAAGACCGTTGGTTGGCTCGTCGAGGATCACGTTATGCGGGTCATGCACAAGGCTCCTCGCGAGCGCTACCTTGGTTCGTTGGCCCTGTGAAAAGCCCTTGGTCTGGCGGTCGGCGAAGTCGGAGATTTCGAGTTCCTCGATCGTGGCCTCGGTACGTTCGGCGATCGTGTCCTTGTCGAGGCCACAGAGCCTGGCGTAGTACTCGATGTTCTCGCGCGCGGTGAGGTGTGGATACAGGCCGGCGCCGTGCGGCAATGCGCCGACGCGCTTGCGGGCCTCCAGCGAGTCCGTGACAACATCGACACCGTCGATCGTCGCCTTGCCCGAGTCCGGCTTGATCACGGTGTACAGCACACGCAGCGTTGTCGATTTGCCGGCGCCGTTCGGGCCCAGCAGGCCGGTGATCTTGCCATCCGGCGCCCTGAAACTGACGCCGCGGACGGCTTCAACCTTGCCAAACGACTTGGTGATGTTATCGACGCTGATCATTTCGCAGGTCCTGTGGAATCAATAAAGAACGGCATGACGTGTGTGCGCTCCGAGTAGCAGGTCTCGTCGACGACACTGACATCGGCCGCTTCGACAAAGTCTGCGAGCAGCCGCGGCATGCAGCTGACAGCCACCTGTCCATGGCCTTGGTTAACGCCGACGATGTGGCGAGCGTTCGGCAGCTCGGCGATAGCCCGGACGGCGTACTCCGGTGGTGTAATCGGGTCGACGTCGCCGGACAGGGCGAGAACGGGCACGTCCACGGTCAGCAACTCCCGCAGGTCGTCGTCGAGAAAGCCTGCCGGCCATGCCGAACACATCAGCTGCAGGGCGCTGTACTGGGTGCCGCCCATGTAGGTCTCGTCCAGACGTGACGCGTCAAAGCCCATGGATGCGTAGAAAGGCGCGTCCTCGGTGCACATGACCGAGTTGTGCATGCCCATGGCCAGCGCTTCAGCCAGCGAGCCGACGACCATCTGCATCGATGCCGCGATCGGCGTGTAGTTGCCGTTGGCCGCATCGTGGATCATCAGTGGCAACAGGGCCAGCGAGTCGGGCTGGTACAGCATCAGGCGAACCGCGGCAGCGAGTTCGTCATGTCCCAGCCGTACCTCGTCCGGTCGGCCAGTAACCGGGTGCAGCATGTTCACCGTCCGCGGGTTTTGCTTCAGGTCTTCGACGAGGATGTTGAACTCTTCCTCGAGGTTCGGGAATGCCTCCGCGCAGGCGCTGTCCTCGGCGCATCGAGCAAACAGCTGATCGACCGCACGCTGCGATTCGATGGCGATGTCCGGACCGAGCGGCAGGTCCGGCGGGACGACACCGTCGATGATCACGGTGCGCGTCGTTTCCGGGTAACGCCGTGCGTAGTGCTGGGCGACCCGGCTGCCGTAGGACACACCGTAGATATTCAGTGCCGGGTAACCGAGCGCCTCCCGGACCGCTTCGATATCACGTACAGCGACGCTGGTTGTAAAGAAGCGGGGATCGTGTGGCAGCTGGTCCAGGCATTCGCGGACCAGCTCCAGCGTCTCTTCGTCGGACAGATCGGTGGCATCGATGTCTTCGTTGGCCGGGCAGGTCATCTTCGACGAGTCACCGGTGCCTCGCTGGTCAATCAGCAGGATGTCACGGTTGCGGCGTAAGGGCTCGAACGCACGCCGCTGGGTGGCGTACATCTGGATCGTGCCTTGCCCCGGTCCGCCGGCAATCGGCAGCACCGCGTCCGGCATCGGGTCGAGGTCCAGTGCTGGGATGACCGCGACCTTCAGCGTGATCGTCGGGCCATCCGGGTCGTCCGGGTTTTCCGGCCGTTCCATCAGCGCGCAGCGCGCATTGATGCCCTGGAATGACGTGCCCGCGGATATGCGGCAGTCCTCGAGCTCAAGCGACGCTTCCTGCGCCGACGCGAACGCGGGCAAAACGAGAAAAAGAGCGATCCAGCGGTTCATTGAGAGTCCTGCCTATCCTGCGAGCCGGCGCTATCTTCCCGGTGTGGACTATTTAAGTAAAGCGTTGTGGCAGACGGTTGCACCACGAATTACAATGCCGCCCCGCCGCAACTGGCGATTTTTTAACCAATAGGAATGCAACGCGATGCGCTACGACGTCATCATCATCGGCGGCGGTCACGCCGGCACGGAGGCCTCACTGGCCGCCGCGCGGACCGGTGCGCGTACGTTGCTGCTGACCCACCGCATCGACACGCTGGGCCAGATGAGCTGCAACCCGGCCATCGGCGGTATCGGCAAGGGTCACCTGACGAAGGAGATCGATGCACTGGGCGGCGCGATGGCCGAAGCCATCGACGAAGCCGGTATCCAGTTCCGTACGCTTAACGCGAGCAAGGGCCCGGCGGTACGCGCGACCCGCGCCCAGGCCGACCGGGCGTTGTACCGCGACGCGATTCGTTCGCGGCTGCAGGCCTGTCCGGGCCTGACGATCGTCGAGGCATCGGTCGATGACCTGGTCATCGAGGGCGACCGGGTCACCGGCGCCCGAACCGCAGCGGGAGAGGTTTTCGAAGCGAAGACACTGGTACTGACGACCGGCACGTTTCTCGGCGGCCGCATCCTGGTCGGCGCCAGCGAGACGCCCGGCGGTCGTGTCGGCGACGCACCGTCGATCGCACTGGCCGAGCGCCTGCGGAGCCTGCCGTTCCGCGTGGCTCGACTGAAAACCGGTACCCCGCCGCGACTGGACATTAACTCGCTGGACCTGTCGGTCATGGCCGAGCAGCCCGGCGACACGCCGACCCCCGTGTTCTCGTTCATGGGGCGTCGCAGCCAGCACCCGCAGCAGCTCAGTTGCTATATCACGCACACCAGCGAGCAGACGCACGACATTATCCGCTCGGCGCTCGACCAGTCGCCGATGTACTCCGGGCTGATCGAAGGTGTTGGCCCGCGTTACTGCCCGTCAATCGAAGACAAGGTCGTACGCTTCGCCGATCGCCACAGCCACCAGGTGTTCGTCGAGCCCGAGGGGCTGACCACGAACGTCGTCTACCCGAACGGAATTTCAACCAGCCTGCCGGCTGACGTCCAGGAGGCCTTCGTTCACTCGATTCGTGGCTTCGAGAACGCGACGATTACGCAGCCGGGCTACGCGATCGAATACGATTACTTCGACCCGCGTGACCTGAAAGGCACGCTGGAAACCCGGTTTGTCTCGGGCCTGTTCTTCGCCGGGCAGATCAATGGCACCACCGGCTACGAGGAGGCCGGGGCACAGGGCCTGATCGCGGGCCTGAACGCGGCGCGACTGGCCCGCGGACAGGAAGGCTGGTTCCCCACCCGACAGCAGGCCTATATCGGTGTATTGATTGACGACCTGATCACCCGCGGTGTCAGCGAGCCCTACCGGATGTTCACCAGTCGAGCGGAGTACCGCCTGACACTGCGTGAGGACAACGCCGATTCGCGCCTGACGCCGATCGGCCGCGAGCTCGGCCTGGTCAGCGAAGCGCGGTGGGCGCGCTTCAACACCAAGATCGAACGTGCAGCCGCTGAACGCGAGCGCCTCGAGGCGATCCTCGTGCGACCGGCGGATTTGCTGGATCACGAACCGCTGGATATCAAGCGAGAAGCGCGAGCCTCCGAGCTGCTGCGTCGGCCCGACGTCGATCACGAAACCTTGCGAGGCCTGACAGCCGTCGGCCCGGGTGACGTGCTCGATGACATCGACGACGAGCTGCGCGAACAGGTAGTGCTCGATATCGATGTCAGCGCACGCTACCACGGCTACATTGAGCGCCAGGCTCGCGAAATCGAGAAGCAGGACAAGCAGGAATCGCTGCGCCTGCCGGACGATATCGACTACGCGACCGTCGACGGCCTGTCGAACGAGGCGCGGCAGAAACTGCAGGCCGCGAAGCCGCTGACGCTGGGACAAGCGTCCCGATTAGAGGGAATGACGCCGTCTGCGGTATCGTTACTCCTGATCCATATGAAAAAGCGCGGGCTGCAACAAACCGCGTGAACTAGAATAAAGGCAACAACGCCGCCGACATCGAGCCGGGCACGCCATCCGCCCATAAATCGCCTATGAAATTCAAACGACTCCTGCTGGCAGTGCCTTTTGTGCTGCTGGTACTCGTCCTTTCACTGTCTGGATGCAGCAAACAGGACGACCCGCTCGACGGCCTGTCCGTCCTGAATCGTGCGCTGAATACGGAACCCGACTCGCTGGACCCGCAACGCAACCGCACGGTCCAGTCCGCCGACGTACTCCGGGATATCGGGGAAGGCCTGCTCGGCTATGCAGCCGACGGCGAGCTCGTCCCCGCCAGTGCAGAAAGCTGGACGATCTCCGACGACGGGCTGGTCTACACCTTTACGCTGCGCGAGGGGCTCAAATGGTCCAACGGTGAGGCGGTCACCGCCGGGCATTTCGAGTTTGCGATGCGCCGACTGGTGGATCCGCAGACCGCTGCGTTTTACGCCGAACAGGTCAACATGATTGTGAATGCGTCGGCGATCACCGCGGGCGACGAGCCGGTCGAGTCGCTGGGCGTCAACGCGCTCGACGACCGCACGCTGGAAGTTCGCATCGAGCAACCGACGCCTTACATGTTGTATCTGCTGACACACCCGAGCACGTTCCCGGTCTACCCGGATGCCCTGCAGGCGCACGGCGAGGATTTCACCGATCCGGGGAATTTCGTCAGCAATGGAGCGTACCGGCTGGAGAGTCGAAAGGTCGGCTCAGTCATCACGCTGCGTCGCAACGAGCATTTCTGGAACGCCGACAACGTCGCTATCGACGCCGTCCGCTGGCACGTTGTTGTCGACGAGATGAGCGAGATCAACCGCTACCGCGCCGGCGAACTGGACATGACCTCGACGGTGCCATCGGCATTTTTCGAGCAGGCCAAAGAAGAGTTTGCAGATGAGCTCAAGGTGGCGCAGACGCTCAGCGTGTACTACTACGGGTTCAACCTGACCAAGCCGCCATTCAAGGACAACCTCGCGCTGCGCCAGGCGCTGTCGATGGCCGTCGACCGTGAAGAAATCGTTAATACCATCACGGCCCGCGGCGAGCTGCCGGCCTACAGCTGGGTTCCGCCCGGCGTGGACAATTACCAGTCGCCGGTCTTTTCTTACGAGAAGCTCAGCCAGACAGAGCGCAACAAGGTTGCGAAACAGCTGTATCGCCAGGCCGGCTACAGCGAAGACAACCCGGCGCGGATTGAGCTGCGTTACAACACCTCGGATGTTCATCGGCGAATCGCCACGTCGGTCAGCGCCATGTGGTCTGACGTCCTCGGCGTTGAAACGACGCTGATTAACGAGGAATTCCGGGTCTTGCTGCAGAACATGCGCGAACGCGAGGTGACCCAGGTCTTCCGGTCGAACTGGTCGGGCGACTACACGGACGCGGTGACCTTTCTCGGCATCATGACCCCCGGCGCCACGTGGAACCTGCCCGGCTACGACAGTGCTGAGTACGGGGAGCTCATGGCCTCCGCGGCCCGGCAGACCGATATGCAGGCGCGCCAGCTGTACCTCGAGGAAGCCGAGCGCATCCTGCTGCGCGACCACCCGGTGCTGCCGCTGTATTTCTACGTCTCCAAACAGCTCGTCAAACCGCGCGTCCGTGGCCGGCAGGACAACCTGCTGAATTACCATTACTCTCAACACCTGAGCCTCGCCGATACAGAGGAATAAGGTGCTGCGATACACGCTGGGGAGACTGCTCGGCGCGATACCCACCCTGTTGCTGGTCATCGTGCTGGCATTCGTGCTGGTGCGGGCGGCGCCGGGCGGCCCGTTCGACGCCGAGCGTGCCGTGCCGCCGGCGGTTGAGGCCAACCTGAAGGCCTACTACAACCTCGACGCACCACTTTACGAACAGTTTTTCGACTACCTCGGCGGCGTTTTGCGCGGCGACCTCGGGCCCTCGTTCCGCTATGCCGACCAGACGGTAGCCGAGCTGATTGCCGAGTCGTTTCCGGTCTCGCTGCTCGTGGGTAGCCTCGCGCTGTTGCTCGCGCTGCTGGTGGGTGTACCCGCCGGCATCGCGGCGGCGCTTCGACCAAACACGCTGACCGACCGACTTGTCATGGCGCTGGCCATGAGCGGCATCTCGATTCCCGTGTTTGTCTTCGCGCCGGTTCTCGTGCTGGTTTTTGCGGTGCACCTGAACTGGTTTCCCGCCGGCTGGAGCTCGTCGGGCGATATAGGCCGACTGGTCTTGCCGGTGGTGTCGCTGGCCCTGCCACAAATCGCCTACGTCGCACGGCTGTCGCGGGCCAGCCTGATCGACGTATTAAACAGCGAGTTCATCCGGACCGCCCGGGCGCAGGGTCTCGGACAGGCATCCATTATTCGTCATCACGCGCTAAAGCCTGCCCTGTTGCCGGTGGTGTCGTACCTCGGTCCCGCGGTCGCCATCGTGCTCACCGGTTCGGTTATCGTCGAGGAGGTGTTCGGCGTCCCGGGTATCGGCCAGATTTTCGTTCGCGGTGCGCTGAATCGCGATTACACGCTGGTGCTGGGTATCGTGATCTTCTACGCGGTGCTGATCATTGTCGCGAACCTCATCGTCGACCTCGTCTACAGCTGGCTGGACCCGCGGATCAGGAACGGCTGACGTGATAAGTCCCCGCCTCCCCGAACATCACACCGTGAGATTCAGTCTCGCTTTTCTGCTGGTCATCGGTATTGCCGCCGTGGTCGGCCCATGGATCAGCCCGTACGACTATGCGGCGGTGAATTTCGACGCGCTGAAATTGCCGCCGTCGACGCAACACTGGTTCGGGACCGACGACCTGGGTCGCGACCTGTTTGTTCGCACGATGATGGGCATTCGGGTGACGCTGGTTGTTGCCGTTGTCGCGAGCCTTGTCAGTCTCGTCATCGGCGTTTTGTACGGCGCCATCGCCGGTTTCGTTGGCGGTCGCGTCGACGCGGTGATGATGCGCGTTGTTGACGCCTTGTTCGCACTGCCGTTCGTGTTCTTCGTGATCCTGCTGGTCGTCGTCTTCGATAACAACTTCTACCTGGTCTTCCTCGCGATCGGTGTCGTCAACTGGCTGGACATGGCGCGCATCGTGCGCGGCCAGACGCTGAGCCTTCGCGAGCGCGAGTACGTGGATGCGGCCCGTCTCGCAGGCGTTCGCCTGCCCGGACTGATTCTCCGGCATATCGCCCCCAACCTGATCGGTGTGGTGGTGGTTTACCTGACCCTGTCGATACCGCAGGTCATCATGATGGAGTCGTTCCTAAGCTTCCTCGGTCTCGGCATACAGGAACCACAAACATCGCTCGGCGGTCTGGTCGACATCGGCGTCGGCCATCTTGAATCTGCCAGCTGGATCCTCTTGATACCGGCAGCCGCGCTCGCGGTTATCCTGATGTGCTTCAATTTTCTGGGCGACGGTCTGCGCGATGTCCTCGACGCCCGGTCGAGGTCGTCATGAGCCTGCTTGACGTCAAGGGTCTGTGTATTGCCTACGGCGACAACACCGTGGTCGACGACCTGTCGTTTCATATAGAGAGCGGTGAGTCGCTCGGCCTCGTCGGTGAGTCGGGTGCCGGCAAAAGCCAGACGGCACTGGCACTCATGGGTTTGCTGCCAACGACCGCGACAACTCGGGGAGAGGTGCGTTTCGCAGGCCAGCGCTTAGACCGGCTAAGCGAGCGTGAACTGAACCGGGTGCGAGCCACCCGAATGGCCATGGTCTTCCAGGACCCGTCCCAGTCGCTGAACCCGTACGTCCGCGTCGGTGAGCAGTTGAGCCGTATCCTGATTGAACACGGCATCGCCGACGGGCGTGCTGCACGGGAGCGCGTTATCGCAATGCTCGAACGCGTCGGCCTGCCGGACCCGGTCCGGCAGTACTCGGCGTTCCCGCACGAGCTGTCAGGCGGTATGCGCCAGCGGACGATGATTGCGGCAGCCCTGGTAACCGAGCCAGAGCTCCTGATCGCCGATGAGCCGACCACGGCACTGGACGTCACGGTACAGGCGCAGATTCTCGACCTGCTGGAAGAGCTCCGCGATGATACGGCGTTGCTGCTGATTACCCACGATCTCGGCATCGTTGCCGGGCACTGCGAGCGCACGCTCGTGATGTCTGGCGGCAGAAACATCGACGAGGGTGTGACACGGACCGTGTTCCTGTCACCGACACACCCGCACACGAAGGCAATGGTGGGCGCCGCACCGCGTCTCGGCGCCATACCGTCGCCGGCGCGCCCGAAGACCGACCCGGTATTGCAGGTCAGTAAGCTCGATGTGCACTACGGCGATCACCCGGCCGTTCAGTCCGGCGAGCTGACGTTACTGAAAGGGGAGACCCTGGCGATTGTCGGTGAGTCAGGGTCCGGAAAAACCAGCCTTGTTCGGGCAGTGCTCGGACTGGTACCGGCGTCCGCCGGAGAGATCGTGTTTCTTGGCCGCAGGCTGGGCTCATCCATCGCGGAACGTCGCGGCATGACACTGGTGTTCCAGGACCCCGTCGGTTCGCTGAATCCACAGATGCGCGTCGCCGACGCGGTTGCCGAACCGTTGCGGGCGCGTGGTGAGTCGGATGTCGCCTCACGGGTCAGCGACATGCTGCAGCGCGTCGGCCTCGATGAGAGTTTCCTGGCGCGCTATCCACACCAGCTGTCCGGCGGCCAGGCCCAGCGCGTTGCGATTGCCAGGGCCGTTATAACCGAACCGGATGTCCTGGTCTGCGACGAAGCGGTAGCGGCCCTCGACGGCCGCGTGCGCCAGCAGATACTGGAGCTGCTGTCATCGCTGCAGGCCGAAACCGGCCTGTCGATCGTCTTCATCTCCCACGACCTCGCAACCGTCGAGGGGCTCAGTCATCGTGTGATGGTGATGCATGAGGGGCAGGTCGTCGAAGTGGCTGACGCGGCGGTGCTGTTCTCGAAGCCTGCGCATGCGCAGACGCGCGCGTTGCTGGCCGCAGTGCCCAGCCCGGACCCGGCCGGATAAGCCAATGGCCGGCGCAAGGCCGGCCATCAGGAAAGGCGAAATGTGACGCCGAAAGTCTAGCTGCCGGGATCTGCCGGCAGCGGGAACGGCAGCGGGAAGGGTGCGCCGTTAATGGTGACGAGACCTTTCTCGTACTGCGCATCCATCTCGTAGTTGTCGCCGTTACGCTGCAACAGGCCCATGGCAATGGCCGCGTTGGCCTGCGGATTCATCGCAATCGCCATGTCCATTAGCGCAACCGGCAGAGCCATCTTCGCCTCGGCAGTCGCAGCCTGCAGCACGTCCGGCCACGTGAAACCCGGTGACATCGGCGGCACGGTAACCAACAGGGAGGTGTCGCTGCGGCCCAGGTCCATCTCGACGTCAAAATCGCTCATGTTCACGACGAAGCCGGTCTCGAAAATCGTCATGAGGTCGTCTTCGACGAGCATGTACATCGCGTCGGCCGGCAATGAATCGTCAACGCTCGCGAGGGTCTCGCTGAGACTCTCAAGAGCGAGACCGTCAAAGCCGGTCATCAGGAGTTTCATGTTGAAGCTGAGGTCACCGACCATCGGCGCGCCGGCGAAGTCCATCGACATGTTGGCATCCACGTCCATCAGGTCGCCGTTGGCGGTCGAGGTGCCGTCAACGGTGATCGGGCCAAAGTTGAACAGCTCAACGCCGCCGGTCGTCGCCGTGACGCTTTCGAAGCTGATGTCGGTCGTGCCGACATAGAAGCCCGGCGTGCTGGGCTCCTGGTCACTGAAAATTGCGATCTTGCCAACCGCCATCTCGGTGTTGTCGGCGCTCGATGTGAACACCATGCCGTCGCTGTCGAGATCGACCATGACGCGGCCACTGGCCGGCGACGCAACCACTTCGACACGTCCGGCTTCCCAGTCGATCCGGGTGTCACCAATATCGGTGCCGTCGGCTTCGAGCACGTAAACCGAATTCACCTCGCCGCTGAAACCGATGTTGCTGAAGACCGTTCCGGGCAACTGGTACTGGGCGTCGGCGGTCTCCAGCGTAATCGTTGAAAACGCGCTGCCGAGGCCCGGCTTGAGCGTGCTCAATGGCAGTACGCCGTGATCCAGTTTCGTCTCGACCACCAGCTGCGGCAGCGAATCTGCGTCCAGCATCTCGGTGGCTTCCAGCAGGGCCGCCTGCAGCTGGCCCTCGCCGATCTGGACGCGGTATCGAACCGTGGATGAGAACCAGCCTTTTTCGAACGACTCGGCGGTTACGTTGACCTCGCCTTCGCCAGCCTGGCCTGCCGCCCAGCCGAGGCTGTCCTGCACGGCCTCTTCAGCGACACTGCCGATGACGGCCGGCGAACCGATAATGATGACCAGCAAGACAGCAAGGGCGATCAGGAGCTTCTTCATTATGTGCGTATCCAGTCAGATAAAGGCGGGCATGCTAGCACGGGCCACACGGGGGCTCTGCAAAAACGCTTTCGGTTCAATAAATTTTGCAGTTGGTCGCTAGTAATTGACGTCAAGTCTCACTAACATTGTTTTCGCCCGGGGGGATGGCCCGGCTTTCTGATAGCTTCCAATGGTTCCAACATGAGAAAAGCTGCACTGTTTGCAATGCTTGTCCTGTTCGCGCATGCGGTGAATGCCGAGGGTGATGCAGAACGTGGCAAGGACCTGGCCTACACCTGCCTGGGTTGTCACGGTATTGAGGGATACCGGAACGCCTACCCGTCGTTCCGGGTGCCCAAGCTGGGCGGCCAGAAAGCGGCCTACATCGTAGCGGCCGTCCGCGGCTACAAGAACGGCGAACGCGACCACACGACGATGCACGCACAGGCGGTCTCTGTGCCTGACCAGGACCTGGAAGACATCGCTGCGTACATCGCAACGCTCGGCGCCGAGACCGTTGAGGCCGGCGGCGCAGACAACGTGCCACAGCTCGATATCGCAGCAACCTGCGTTGCCTGCCATGGCGAAAACGGCATCAGCGCCCTGCCGAACTACCCGACCATCGCCGGCCAGCACGAGGACTACCTGCGTCATGCGCTGAAAGGCTATCGCGACGGCACGCGAAGCAACGCGATCATGATGCCGATGGCTGCCAACCTGACGGACGCCGAGATCAAGGTCCTGGCGAAGTACTACGCGTCGATGCCGGGTCTCGAGACCTCCAAAAAGTAACCGGCCGCCGCGGAGACCATGAGCGACGCGGCTCCCTCCATCCTCGATCTTGAGCACGGCATCTGCGCCGTGGACACTGACTATGTGCGTCCGCAGATGGACGCCAGCCACCTGATTGTCGAAGACGGTCGCGCGGCGTTTGTCGATACCGGCACGAACTACAGCGTGCCGAACCTGCTCGCGGCGCTTGCCATCAAGGATGTCGACATCGGCGACGTCGACTTTGTGTTCCTGACCCACATCCATCTTGATCACGCCGGCGGCGCCGGCCTGCTGATGCAGCATCTGCCGAACGCGCGCTGTGTCGTCCACCCGCTGGGCGCGCCGCACATGGCGGAGCCGTCGAAACTGATCGCCGGGACCGAGGCGGTGTACGGCAGGGAGCTCGCTCAGAAGATGTACGGCGACATCCAGCCGATCGACGCCAGTCGCATCATCGCGACCGAAGACGACCAGAGTTTTTCGCTGAGCGGTCGACCGCTGTTCGCCTTCTACACCGAGGGCCACGCCCGCCACCACTATTGCCTCGATGATGCCCGCTCCGCGGGCGTGTTCACCGGCGACAGTTTCGGGCTGTCGTACCGCGAGCTCGACACGGCGAAGGGCCCGTTCATCATGGCGACCACCACGCCGACACACTTTGATCCCGACGAGGCACACAAGAGCATTGATCGCATCATGGCCTGTGAGCCGAAGCGGGTGTTTCTCACCCACTACAGCGAGGTCATGGATCTTGAGCGACTGGCGGCGGACATGCACGCCGACATCGATGCCTGCGCGCGCATTGCTCGAGAGCACGCCGGTGCTGACGACCGTCCCGCAACCATCGAGGAGGCGCTGTTCGATCACCTCGCGACCCGAATCGAGGCGCACGGTTTTGACGGGGACAGGGGCGAGATTCGCGATATTGTCGGCATGGATGCGAAACTCAATGCGCAGGGTCTCGATATCTGGCTGAAGCGTCAAAGCCGCTAGACTCGGGATCGACAAACAGCCCGACCGGCAGGGGGAGACATGACGACCTTTCGAGCATTCCGCATCGACCGCGAAGACAAGACCATCGTGGCCGGTTTCCAGCAACTGTCGCTGGACGACCTGACGCCCGGCGACGTCGTCGTCAAGGTCAGCCATTCAAGCATCAACTACAAGGACGCCCTGGCCGCGACCGGCAAAGGCGCGATCCTCAGGCGCTTCCCCCTGAATGGCGGTATCGATATGGCCGGTACCGTCGTCGAGTCCGGGGATGATCGATACGCGGTCGGCGACCGTGTGCTGGCAACCGGTTGTGGCCTGTCCGAAACGGTCGATGGCGGTTACTCCGAGATGTTTCGGGCGCCCGGCGATACGCTCGTGCCGGTGCCGGCCGCGCTGAGCAACCAGCAGGCCATGCAGCTGGGCACGGCCGGGTTCACGGCCGCTCTCGCCGTGCACCGCATGGAACAGAACGGCCAGGAGCCGTCGCTGGGCCCGGTGGTCGTGACCGGCGCGACGGGCGGTGTCGGCAGTCTCGCCATCGACATGCTCGCCGGACGCGGCTACGACGTGGCGGCAGTCACCGGCAAGGCAGAGAGCGGCGAGTACCTCGAAGCGCTGGGCGCCAAGCAGATTCTGCTTCGTGATGAAATCGACCTGGGCCGCCGGCCGCTTGAAAAAGCCGAGTGGGCCGGTGCCGTGGACAATCTCGGCGGAGATACGCTGACCTGGCTGACTCGCACAATGCGCTACGGCGGCAACATTGCCAGCATCGGTCTCGCCCAGAGCCATGCACTTCACACGACCGTCATGCCGTTTATCCTGCGAGCCGTCTGCCTGCTGGGCATCAACTCGGTCGAGACTCCGACGGACCTGCGCCGGCGGGTGTGGGAGCGCATCGCAAGTGACCTTCGGCCGAGCAAGCTCGATCGCATCGGCCACCGAACGATCGATTTCGACGAGCTGCCCGGTTGTTTCGATGCCTATATCGACGGCAAGGTGACCGGGCGCGTTGTTGTGCGTATTGGCGACGACTGACGCGCTGAACCGGCACAAAAACCTTACCGACCGCTCCATTTGGGAATGGACCTTTCGCTGGTTTAGAATCCCGGCCCCGCCTTTTTAATCGGGATTAAAAAACGCCCGGCGACCCCGCTGTGGCGTGACCAGGAAAGGCGCGGAGGGAGAGGAAAAACCTATGAGCCAAGGTGCCGTTTTCCGGGCTGCCGTAGATGCTGAGCGCCCGCTTCAAATAGTCGGAACCATCAACGCCTTCACTGCCTTGCTCGCCCAGCAGGCGGGTTTTAAGGCGATCTACCTGTCGGGCGCCGGTGTCGCCAACGCGTCGTTCGGCTTGCCGGACCTGGCCATGACGACGCTGAACGATGTCTGTGAGGATATCCGCCGCATCACCGCCGCTACGGATCTGCCCCTGCTTGTGGATGCCGATACCGGCTGGGGCAGTGCCTTCATGATCGGCCGCACCGTCCGTGAAATGACGCGCGCCGGCGCCGCTGCCTGCCATCTCGAAGACCAGGTCGCGGTCAAGCGCTGCGGGCATCGACCCGGGAAGGCGCTGGTCGACACTGCGGAGATGTGTGACCGCCTGAAAGCGGCCGCCGACGGCCGGGACGATGACCAGTTTGTGATCATGGCGCGCACCGATGCACACGCCGTTGAAGGCCAGCAGGCCGCCCTCGATCGTGCCGCAGCCTACGTAGAAGCCGGTGCGGACATGATCTTTGCCGAAGCGCTGACCACCGTTGACGAGTATCGCCAGTTCACGAAGACGATCCAGGTGCCGGTGCTCGCCAACCTGACGGAGTTCGGCAAGACACCGCTCTTTCATGTGGATGAGCTGGCCGACGCCGGGGTGGCGATGACGCTGTACCCGCTGAGCGCTTTCCGCGCCATGTCGAAAGCGGCGCTCTCGGTCTACGAAACCATCCGCAAGGACGGCACGCAGACGGCCGCGGTTGACGACATGCAGACGCGCATGGAGCTCTACGACGTTCTGGGTTACCAGGCCTATGAAGACAAGCTGGATGAGTTGTTCGCTGAAAAAGGGCTCAAGACCGGGGACTGAGCCCTGCAGATTTCTAAAAAGCAGATGGACTGGATGGCCGGACAAACAAGAGGGCCGGCCTGGAGAGGAGATTAGACAATGAGTGACAAGAAAAAGACCGGGGGCTTAGCGGGGATAACCGCCGGTGAAACGAAGCTGTGCACCGTCGGCAAGGAAGGCGCGGGCCTGACCTATGCCGGCTACGACATCTACGACCTCGCCGAGAACGCGACCTTCGAGGAGGTCGCGTTCCTGCTTCTCAAGGGGCGCCTGCCAACGCGCAGCGAACTCGACGCCTACGTTGCGAAGATCAAGGCGAACCGGGGCCTGCCGGCAGAACTGAAAACCGTACTCGAGATGGTCCCGGCGGACGCTCACCCGATGGACGTCCTGCGCACCGGTGTCTCGTTTCTCGGCAACATCGAACCGGAAGGCGATTTCTCCAACCAGGAGGACACCGCGGATCGCCTGTTCGCCTGCCTGCCGTCGATGATGGTGTACTGGCATCGTTTCCACACCGATGGCGTTCGTATCGACACGGAAACGGATGACGACAGCATCGCGGGTCACATCCTGCACATGCTGCACGGAAAGGCGCCTTCGGAACTGCACCAGAAGTCGCTCAGCACCACGCTGATTCTCTACGCGGAACACGAATTTAACGCATCGACGTTTACCGCCCGCGTTGTTACCGCGACCCTGTCCGATATGCACTCGGCGGTCGCAGGTGCCATCGGCGCACTGCGCGGGCCGCTGCACGGTGGCGCCAACGAAGCCGCGATGGAGCTCATCCAGAAGTTCGATTCCGCTGAGGCGGCCACGGCGGGCATCCATGACATGCTTGCCAACAAGGACCTCATCATGGGCTTTGGCCACCGCGTCTACACGACGTCAGATCCGCGCAATACGGTCAACAAGAAGATGTCCAAGACGCTCGCGGACGAAGCCGGCGACACGGTGATGTACCCGGTATCGGAAGCGATCGAAAAGGTCATGTGGGACGAGAAGAAGCTGTTCGCCAACGCAGATTTCTACGCCGCGACGGTCTACCACTTCATGGGTGTACCGACGTACCTGTTTACACCGATCTTCGTTTGCTCACGCATCACCGGCTGGGCGGCACACATCATGGAACAGCGCGCCAACAACAAACTGATTCGCCCTGCGGCGGATTACACCGGACCTGAACTTCAGTCGTGGGTCGACATCGACCAGCGATAAACCCAACGCTTCAAGGAACATCGAACATGAGTGATATCGGTATTCGCTCCGCCGCACGTCCCGACTGGGACCCGGAGCTCACGGCGATCGCGGACTATGTCTGTGATGCAGACATCACCAGCGACGTCGCTTTCGAGACGGCGCACTACTGCCTGATGGACACGCTGGCCTGCGGCTTCCAGGCGCTGGACTACCCGGCGTGCACCAAGCTGCTCGGACCCATCGTTCCCGGTGCAACGCTGCCCGGCGGCGCCCGCGTGCCCGGCACCAGCTACGAGCTGGAGCCGGTCATGGCGGCGTTCAATATCGGCGCCATGATCCGCTGGCTCGACTTCAACGACACCTGGCTGGCCGCCGAGTGGGGCCACCCGTCGGACAACCTGGGCGGTATTCTCGCCGTGGCCGACTACCTGTCCCGCCAGGCGCGTGCCGAGGGTCGTGACCCGCTGACCATGCGTGACGTACTGACCGCGATGATCAAGGCGCACGAGATCCAGGGCGTGCTCGCGCTGGAAAACAGCTACAACCGCGTCGGCCTCGATCACGTTCTGCTGGTTCGCATTGCCAGCACGGCCGTGGTGACCCGCATGCTGGGTGGCGACCGGGACACGGTGTTGAACGCAATATCCAACGCCTGGATCGACGGTTGTTCGCTGCGTACCTACCGCCATGCGCCGAACACCGGTTCACGCAAAAGCTGGGCGGCCGGCGACGCCACGTCACGCGCCGTGCGCCTCGCCCTGATCGCGATGACCGGCGAGATGGGCTACCCGTCAGCGCTGTCTGCCAAGGCCTGGGGCTTCTACGACGTCCTGTTCAAGGGCAACGCGTTCAAGTTCCAGCGTGACTACGACGCCTACGTAATGGAGAACATCCTGTTCAAAATCTCGTTCCCGGCTGAATTCCACGCACAAACCGCGGTCGAATGCGCCATGGCACTGCACGAACAGGTGAAGGATCGAATCGACGACATCGACCGAATCGTTATCGAAACGCAGGAAGCCGGCGTTCGCATCATCGACAAGACCGGCCCGCTCGATAACCCGGCGGATCGCGACCACTGCATCCAGTACATGGCGGCGATTCCGATGATTCACGGCCGACTGACTGCCGCCGATTACGAGGACGACATCGCGTCGGACCCCCGGGTCGACGCCCTGCGCGACAGGATGGAAGTGCGGGAAAACGAGCAGTTCACGAAGGATTACTTCGATCCGGACAAACGCTATATTGGCAACGCCATCCAGGTCTTCTTTAACGACGGTACCAGCACTGATCGGGTTGAAATTCACTTCCCGATCGGTCACCGCGAGCGCCGGGAGGAGGGAATCCCGGTACTGAAGAAGAAGTTCGTCGATTCCGTATCGCCGAAACTGGCCGAGGGACAATGGGAGACACTGAACGCCTTGTGCGCCGATCGCGATGCGCTCGCCGCCACGGCCGTTGATGACTTCATGGCCTTGCTCGTTGCCTGAGCCGCGCCCACAACAAGGAAACCCGTTAATGAAACAGATCTCTCTCGCGCTCGTGCTGCTACTGGCCGCGTCTGCCCAGGCAGATGTCGTTACCCGCACGGCTAACAACGGCAACCTCGTCATGGAAGACGTGCCGGAGATTCCGCAACAGATCGTTGACGACCTGAACCGTTACCAGAATGTCCGTTCAGCCGGCTTCCGCGGTTTTTCGGCCGACGGCGACAGCGTGTTCATCGCAACGCGCTTCGGCGACGTTTCGCAGATTCACCGTGTGGACATGCCGATGGGCGCACGTCACCAGCTGACGTTTGACGCCGAACCGATTGGCGGCCTGACGCGTCGCCCTGGTGGCACGGACATGCTGTTCACGCGTGATGCGGGTGGTTCCGAGTTTGCCCAGATCTTCGCGTTCGATCCGAACACCGGTTCGCAGACGATGCTGACCGACGGTGAGTCACGTAACGGTTCGCTGACCTGGGACCGCGACGGTCGTCGTGTGGCGTACACGAGCACGGCGCGAAACGGTGCGTCGAACGATGTCTGGATGATGGACCCCGCCGAACCGGACAACGCAAAGGTGATCCTCGAGTCGCCGGACGGTACGTCCTGGTCGGCCTCCGAGTTTTCGGCGAGCGGCACGAAAGTCCTGATCACGAACTACGTCAGCTCGCTGGACGCACGAGTGAACCTCCTGGACCTCGACACGGGTGACGTCACCCTGCTTGCCGGCGGCGACGATGGTGAGCAGACCTTCAACGTTCCGTTTGCGTTCGACGATGAGGGCGACGGCTTCTGGATGATCACCAACCAGGGCGGTGAATTCCGCCAGCTTGGCTGGCAGTCGTTCGAAGAAGGGGCTGAGCCGATCATCGTCACCGCCGACATCCCCTGGGACGTCAACGGCGGCGCGATCTCCGACGACCGCACGCGCGCGGCATTCTCGATCAATGAAAACGGACGTTCCGCGATCTACCTGCTGAACCCGAAGACACGCGAGTTTGCGAAGATTGACAGCATCCCGGTCGGCCTCGCCGGCGGCCTTGAGTTTTCGCCGGATGGCACGAAGCTCGGCATGACGATCAACACGTCGCAGTCGCCGAGCGACACCTTCGTGCTCGAGCTCAAAAAAGACCCGCTGGACTACGGCAAGCTGACGCGCTGGACCTCCAGTGAAGTCGGCGGACTGGACACATCCAGATTCGCATCAGCGGAGCTGATTGAGTACCCGACCTTCGATGAGGTCGACGGCGAGCCACGCATGATCCCGGCCTGGCTGTACAAGCCACAGGGCGCGACCGGGCCGCTGCCGGTCGTGGTGTCGATTCACGGTGGTCCGGAAGGCCAGGCGCGTCCGGGCTTCAGCTCGACCTACCAGATGTGGATGGACACGCTGGGTGTCGCCGTGCTCGTGCCGAACGTGCGTGGTTCAGCCGGTTACGGCAAGACCTACCTGGGCCTCGACAATGGCTTCAAACGCGAAGACTCGGTGAAGGACATCGGTGCGTTGCTCGACTGGATCGAGACGCGTGACGACCTCGACGACGACCGCGTTGCCGTGTTCGGCGGCAGTTACGGCGGTTACATGGTGCTGGCGTCGTCGGTGTACTACAGCGACCGGCTCCGCGCGGCCGTCAACATCGTGGGTATCTCCAACTTCGTGACCTTCCTCGAGAACACGCAGGACTACCGCCGCGATCTGCGCCGCGTCGAGTACGGCGATGAGCGTGACCCGGCGATGCGGGCGCATCTGGAGAAGATCAGCCCGCTGAACAACGTCAGCCAGATCGACGTACCGATGTTCGTGGTGCAGGGCGAAAACGACCCGCGCGTGCCGGTGACCGAGGCCATCCAGATCGTTGCCGCGCTGCGCGAGAGCGGTAACCCGGTGTGGTACATGAACGCGTTGAACGAAGGTCACGGCTACCGCAAGAAAGAGAACCGTGACATCTACCAGCAGGCCACGGTGCTGTTCTTCCGGGACAACCTGATCAATTAGTTGGCCAGCTCCATACAGCAACTCTGCGATGCGCTGGACCTGGATTCCGGGTCCGGCGCAAAGCTCGAGCAACTCCTCGACGAACTCGAGCGCTGGAACCGCAAGATTAACCTGACGGCAATTCGCGATCGCAGGGAGATGGTGACGGCACACCTCGCCGACAGCCTGGTCGCGGAACCCTTGCTTCACGGTCCTCGCGTCCTGGACGTCGGAACCGGTCCGGGGTTTCCCGGGCTGCCGTTGGCGATCGCGCGCCCGGATTTGTCATTTACCCTGCTCGACAGCAATAACAAGAAGATCCAGTTCGTGCAGCATGCCGCAGGCGTGCTGGGTCTCGACAATGTCGAAGCCATCTGGGCACGGACCGAGGACTATGCACCCGGCGAGCGTTTTGATAGCGTGACCGCCCGGGCACTGGCGACGGTGCCCCGCCTGCTGGAGCTTGCGGGCAAGCACGTCGGAGAGGACGGCGTGTTTGTGGCCCTGAAAGGGCGCGAGTTCGCAGAAGAACTAGAAGCGATAACTGAAGAATGGGATTACACGGTCGAGCCCCTGTCCGTGCCAGGCCTTGAGGCCGGCTCGAGACACGCAGTGCTGTTGCGCCGTAAGACTTAGATGACTCGTATCATTGCCATTGCCAACCAGAAGGGCGGTGTCGGCAAGACGACGACGGCTGTCAACCTGGCCGCGTCACTTGCAGCGACACAGCGCCGGGTTTTGCTGATCGACCTCGATCCGCAGGGCAATGCCACGATGGGCTGTGGCATCAACAAGCAGGAGCTCGAAAATTCAGCCTGCGACGTTCTGCTTAACGACGCATCGGCGGCGGACACGATCCTGTCATCGCCGGAAGGCGACTTTGCCGTGCTTCCCGGCAACGATGACCTGACGGTTGCCGAAGTTCAGTTATTGAACGAGATCGGTCGCGAGATGCGCCTGCGCAATGCGCTGAAGCCGGTCAGCGGCCTGTACGATTTCATCCTCATTGATTGCCCACCGTCGATAAACATGCTGACGGTAAACGCGTTGACGGCGGCCGACGGCGTCCTGATTCCGATGCAGTGCGAGTACTACGCGCTGGAGGGACTGAGTGCCCTGCTGGACACCATCGAGCAGGTACGCGACAGCGTGAACCCGGAACTCGAGGTTTACGGCATTCTTCGAACGATGTTCGATCCGCGGATGAACCTGTCCAACGAAGTGTCGCTGCAGTTGATCGAGCATTTTGACAAGGCGGTGTTTCGCACCTGCATCCCGAGAAACATCCGTCTCGCCGAGGCGCCCAGCTTCGGCCGCCCGGTGTTGCTCCATGATCGTTCATCGCGCGGCGCGATCGCCTACCTGGCACTCGCCGGAGAGGTGCTGCGACGCGAGGACGCCCGGCAGCAGGCCCAGGCGGTATAAGGCTTTAGAACATGAACGCAAAACGAAAAAGACTCGGACGCGGCCTGGACGCGCTGCTGTCCAAACCGGTGTCGGAGACGGCCGCTGTAACCGGCGCCCCGGCGGAGACTGCATCGCCGACCGGTGAGTCACTGCGAACCGTGCCCGTCGACCTGCTGCAACGTGGCCAGTACCAGCCGCGCGTTGATATGCGCCAGGACTCGCTGCAGGACCTCGCGGATTCCATCAAGGTCCAGGGCGTTGTCCAGCCGATTGTCGTTCGTCCGATCGGCGGTGATGGCGAACAGCGCTACGAGATTATTGCCGGTGAGCGCCGCTGGCGCGCATCGCAGCTTGCGGGGCTCGACGAGGTACCGGCCGTCGTGCGGGATGTGCCGGACGAGGCGGCCATCGCGATGGCGCTCATCGAGAACATCCAGCGTGAGGACCTGAACCCGCTTGAAGAGTCACGAGCACTGGACCGCCTGAT
Source organism: uncultured Woeseiaceae bacterium (assembly GCA_964606915.1). Classification (GTDB taxonomy): domain Bacteria; phylum Pseudomonadota; class Gammaproteobacteria; order Steroidobacterales; family Woeseiaceae; genus UBA1847. The sequence goes on from CAZSIQ010000006.1 coordinate 88,854, forward strand.
CCGCGAATTTGACCTCACCCACGCCGAGGCGGCTGAGGCCGTCGGCCGCTCGCGAGCCGCGGTCAGCAACCTGCTGCGACTCATGGAGCTGACTGAGAAGGTCAAACCGCTGCTGGAAAGCCGCGAGCTGGATATGGGGCATGCCCGGGCGCTGCTGGCGATCTCGGACCCGATCCAGCAGTTTGATGCCGCCAGGCAGATCGTCCGACGCGGGTTGTCAGTCAGGGCGACGGAGAAGCTGGTCCGCGGGATGCTGGAGCCGAAAAAGCCGGCCAAAAACCCGAAAGCCGAGGCCAGCGCTGACATTCGTCGCCTCGAGGTCGAGGTCTCCGAGAAGCTGGGCGCCAAGGTGCAGCTGGATCACCGCGCCAAGGGCTTCGGAAAGTTGATCATCAGCTACAATTCGCTGGACGAACTTGACGGAATCCTGAAGCACATCAAGTAATTGCCGCCGGTCGTCGCAGCAGCGGATGAATTTCGCTTCTCGGCCCCATGAAAAACAAGGCGGTACCCTCCTAAAGGTACTGGGGCCTTGTTGCTAAGGCCATACCCCGTCTCTATAATGCTCGCGCATTTTCAAGGCCCGCCTTGATTTTTCTGCTGCGCAGCTGTTTCTCAGCCGCGCTATTTGTGCCGGAGGCGAACAGAGACGGATGCTGAAGGTACTGGCTTTGCAGACCATGGCCGGCCTGGTCGTCTCAGCAGCGTTCTGGGCGTTCAGTGGAGCGGTTGCTGGCTACTCGGCACTGCTGGGCAGCATGGCCTGCGTCCTGCCAAACGCTTTTTTGGCGTCTCGCCTCGCGCTGTCGCGGCGGGCTGGCACCGCCGGGGCCTTGATGCGGGCTGCATGGTTGGGCGAAGCGGGAAAGCTCGCGCTAACCGCACTGTTTTTTACAGCAGTATTTATAGGTGTACGGCCGCTGGCCGCTGCACCACTGCTGATCGGATTCATAGTCTCTCAGTTGATGGTCCTGTCGGGCCTGTTGCTGCGAGACGAGCAAGAACCTAAGGACTTGGAAAACTAGGAATGGCAGGCGAAAGCGGAGAAAACCCAACCGCAAGCGAGTACATCTCGCACCATTTGACGCACCTCCAGGTTTGCCAGAACGATTCCGGCGACTGGATCTGGAACAAGTGTGCCGGCAACTTCGGAGCGATCAACGTCGATTCGATGTTCTTTGCTGTTTTCCTGGGCCTGGTCTTCCTCATCAGCTTCTGGCTGGTTGGCCGCAAGCCGTCCATGGAGGCGCCGGGCAAGTGGCAGGTGTTCGTCGAGATGATTATCGACTTCATCGACACCACGGTTCGCGACAGCTTCCACGGCAAGTCGAAACTTATCGCACCGCTGGCGCTGACCATCTTCGTCTGGGTCTTCCTGATGAACCTGATGGATCTCATCCCGGTCGATTTCGTACCCGAAGGCGCTAAAGCGCTGGGTATCGAATACATGAAGATCGTGCCGACGGCGGACGTGAACGTCACCATCGGTATGGCGCTGGCTGTATTCGTGCTGATTATCGGCTACACGATCAAGGCCAAGGGCGTGCTCGGCTTTATCGCCACGCTGACCCTGCACCCGATCGAGCCGCCGCTGAAGGGCGCCGGCATCATCGCTGCGCCGTTCATCATTGCCTTTAACCTGCTGCTTGAGCTCGTTGCACTGCTTGCCAAGCCGCTGTCTCTCAGCATGCGACTGTTCGGCAACATGTTTGCCGGCGAGCTCGTGTTCATCCTGATTGCCCTGATGGGGTTGTGGCAGCTGCCCGCGCATTTCCTGTGGGCGGTGTTCCACATCCTGGTGATCACGCTGCAGGCCTTTATTTTCATGATCCTGACAATCGGCTACCTGAGCCTGGCTGTTGAAGATCACTAACGAACAAACACTTCTTTATTAACGCTTGAACCAACCCTCCTTAGGAGAAACTGATGGAAACTGTAATTGCCTTCACCGCGATCGCTGTCGCACTCATGATCGGCTTTGGTGCGCTCGGCGTCGGTATCGGCATGGGCCTGCTTGGTGGCAAGTTCCTCGAAGGTGCTGCTCGCCAGCCTGAACTCGCTCCGATGCTGCAGACGAAGATGTTCATCGTTGTCGCACTGCTTGACGCCGTCGCGATGATCGGTGTTGCTATCGCACTGCTGTTCTCGTTTGCCAACCCGTTCATCGGCCAGCTGCAGACCGCTACGGCTGCTGTTGGCGGCGCATAAACGCCGGACACAGAAAACCTGTCGCTGCGCGCCTCTCCGTACATTCACGGACGGCCGCAGAAACGGATTCTTAACGGGAGCAGAAAGTGGATATTAATCTCACTCTGATTGGCCAGATGATCGCAATGACGGTCTTCGTGCTTTTCTGCATGAAGTTCGTCTGGCCGCCACTGCTGCAGGCGATCGAAGAGCGCCAGGCGGCGATCGAGTCCGGCCTGAAGGCCGCGGATGCCAGCAAGGAGGCGCTCGTCGAAGCGCAGGCTGAGGCTGACAAGATCATCGCTGAAGCCCGCCAGCAGGCAACCGGCATTCTCGACCAGGCACACGCACGCGCCAACGAGATCGTCGCAGACGGCAAAACGGCCGGCGCCAAGGAACGCGAGCGCCAGCTTGCGGCTGCCGAGGCTGAGATCGAGCAGGAAACCAACCGCGCACGCGAAGAGCTGCGTGGCCAGGTCTCTGCGATTGCGGTTGCCAGCGCGCAGAAAATTCTCGAGCGCGAGATCGACGAAGCGGCTCACCAGGACATCCTGGGCAAGCTCGCACAGCAGATCTAAGGCGGTAAGGCGGACATGGACAACAACACAGTCGCACGGCCTTACGCCCAGGCGATTTTTGAAATCGCCCAGGACAAGGGAATGCTCGATGAGTTTTCGGCGTCCCTGGCGACGGCGCGCGACATGCTGTCGGACAACCAGCTCGCGGACTTCCTTGCGACACCGTCGTTGACCGACGAAAAGCGCCTGGAATTTCTCAGCGGGCTGTTTGCCAAAGCGGTCGGTGACAACACTGTGTTCGCCGGCGGCAGCAAACAGGGCACCAACTTCCTGAAGCTGCTGCTCGAGAATGACCGTGTATCCGTGCTGCCCGCTATCGCTGACCAGTTCGACACGCTCAAGGCCAACATCGAGAACAAGGTCGACGTCCTTGTCACGTCAGCGACGACGCTGTCCGACAAGCAGGTGATCGAAATCTCGAGTGCGCTGAGTTCGCGTCTTGGCCGCGACGTCAGTATTGAAACGAAAGTAGACGAAAGCCTCATCGGCGGTGCAGTCATTACCGCTGGCGATGTCGTTATTGATGGCTCGACGCGATCCCGCCTGGAAGGGCTGGCGAGCGCGCTGACCAAGTAAAGAGGAAACCAAAATGGCACTCAAAGCTTCTGAAATCAGCCAGCTGATTAAAGAACGCATCGAGAACTTCGAGGCACCCGCTGAAGCGCGTGACGTCGGTACCGTTATCGCGGTCACGGACGGCATCGTTCGCATCTACGGCCTGGCGGATGTCCGCTACGGTGAGATGCTCGAATTTCCGGGCGACACCTTCGGAATGGCGCTGAACCTCGAGCAGGACTCGGTTGGTGCGGTTGTCCTCGGTGACTACAAGCACATTACGGAAGGCGATACCGTCAAGACGACGGGCCGCATCCTCGAAGTGCCGGTTGGCCCCGGCCTGCTGGGTCGCGTCGTCGACGCACTGGGTAACCCGATTGACGGCAAGGGACCGATCAACGCTGAAGGCATGTCTCCGCTGGAGAAGGTTGCGCCCGGCGTCATCGAGCGCCAGTCGGTCGACCAGCCCGTGCAGACTGGCCTGAAATCCATTGACTCGATGGTGCCCATCGGTCGCGGCCAGCGCGAGCTGATCATTGGTGACCGCCAGACCGGCAAGACAGCCGTCGCTGTTGACGCCATCATCAACCAGCGCGACACCGGCGTTAAGTGCATCTACGTTGCTGTCGGCCAGAAGGCGTCGTCGATCGCCGGCGTTGTTCGCAAGCTGGAAGAAGAAGGCGCGCTGGACCACACGATTATCGTTGCGGCCGCTGCGGCCGAAAGCCCGGCCATGCAGTACATTGCACCGTACGCCGGTACCTCCATGGGTGAATACTTCATGGACAACGGCGAAGACGCGTTGATCGTGTTCGACGACCTGTCCAAGCAGGCGGTGGCTTACCGCCAGGTCTCGCTGCTGCTGCGTCGCCCCCCGGGCCGCGAAGCGTACCCCGGTGACGTTTTCTACCTGCACTCCCGCCTGCTCGAGCGTGCCGCTCGCGTCAGCGCCGATCACGTTGAAAACGTGTCGGGGGGCAAGATCAAGGGCAAGACCGGATCACTGACGGCGCTGCCGATCATTGAAACGCAGGCCGGTGACGTCTCGGCGTTCGTACCGACCAACGTGATCTCGATTACCGACGGACAGATCTTCCTCGAGTCTGACCTGTTCGCTGCCGGTATTCGCCCGGCCATTAACGCCGGCCTGTCGGTCTCGCGTGTTGGTGGTGCCGCACAGACCAAGATCATCAAGAAGCTCGGCGGTGGCGTTCGCCTCGCGCTGGCCCAGTACCGTGAGCTGGCGGCGTTCGCACAGTTCGCCTCCGACCTCGATGCCGCAACCCGAGCGCAGCTCGACCGCGGTGTTCGTGTCACCGAGCTGATGAAGCAGAAGCAGTATTCGCCGCTGTCCGTTGCCGAAATGGCGCTGTCACTGTTCGCCGCGAACGAAGGCTACCTCGACAAGGTCGACGTGGAGAAAGTGCTGGACTTTGAAGCGGCACTGCATGACTTCGCGAAGTCGAACCACGGCGGTGTTATCGATGCGATCAACGCATCGGGCGACTACAACGACGAGATTGCCGGTCAGCTGACCGCGATCTGCGACGAGTTTGGTGAGAAGGGCGCGTACTAGAGCGCACAGATCGACACAGGGCCTTTCGTTCTGCGACGTCACCGTCGCCTGATCGAGGGCTGGATGAAAACGGAAACGAAAGAGCAGAGATATGCCGGGTGAAAAGGAAATCCGTTCGAAGATCTCTTCTGTAAAGAACATGCAGAAGATCACGAGCGCGATGGAAAAAGTTGCCGCGAGCAAGATTCGCAAGGCACAGGCGCAGATGGAAGCATCGCGTCCGTATGCTGAACGCATCCGCCGTGTGATCGGTCACCTGGCGCACGCCAACCCGGACTACAAGCATCCGTACCTCGTCGAGCGTGAGGTCAAGCGGATAGGCCTGATCATCGTGTCGACGGACCGCGGCCTTTGCGGCGGCCTGAACTCCAACCTGTTCCGCAAGGTCATCAACGACATGGCCGAGTGGAATGAGCAGGGCATCGAAGTTGACCTGATCCTGATCGGCGCGAAGGCGATCCAGTTCTTCCGTCGCCTGGGCGGCAACGTCGTCGGTACCGCATCGCATCTCGGCGATCGGCCGTCCGTCAACGACTTGATCGGTACGATGAAGATCATGCTGGACTCGTACAGCGAAGGGACGATCGACAAGCTGATCATTGCGCACAATGAGTTCGTCAGTGCGATGAGCCAGAAGCCGATTGCGCAGCAGTTGCTGCCGGCAAAGGGTGTCGGCACCGACGATGAAGACCTGCAGGACCTGTGGGACTACATCTACGAGCCGAGCGCTGAAGAGCTGCTGGACGACGTGCTGATGCGCTACATCGAATCGCAGGTTTATCGCGGGGTGGTTGAAAACCTCGCGTGCGAGATGTCCGCCAAGATGGTTGCGATGAAGTCTGCGACCGACAACGCCGGCGAGATCATCGACAGCCTGCAGCTTGAGTACAACAAGGCTCGACAGGCAGCGATCACGCAGGAGATCTCCGAGATCGTGGGTGGTGCGGCGGCCGTACAGGGCTAGCGTTTTTTTGAGGTGGCGCCCGGCGTCGCCGACTGAAATTGATTGAAAAGAGCCAGCAGGTGCTGGCCTGGTTGAGGACCAAAACATGAGCACTGGAACTACTGTGCAGGTAATTGGCGCGGTCGTGGACGTCGAGTTCCCGGCAAGCGAGATCCCGAAGGTTTACGACGCACTCGTTATCGATGATGCGGAAATCACGCTCGAGGTGCAGCAGCAGCTGGGTGACGGCGTTGTACGCACGATCGCCATGGGATCATCGGAAGGCCTGAAGCGCGGTATGGCAGTGACCAACACCGGTCAGCCGATTTCCGTTCCGGTTGGTGAGAAAACCCTGGGCCGCATCATGAACGTGCTCGGTGAGCCGATCGATAATGCCGGCGAGATTGGCGCGGAATCTTCGCTGCCGATTCACCGCGATCCGCCGTCTTATGAAGACCAGGCCGCCACAACGGAGCTGCTCGAGACGGGCGTCAAGGTTATCGACCTCATCATGCCGATTTCCAAGGGCGGTAAGGTTGGCCTGTTCGGTGGTGCCGGTGTCGGCAAGACCGTAACGCTGATGGAGCTCATCAATAACATCGCCAAAGAGCACGGTGGTTACTCCGTATTCGCAGGTGTCGGTGAGCGTACTCGTGAAGGTAACGACTTCTACCACGAGATGACCGAGT
>CAZSIQ010000007.1:0-91675 GCA_964606915.1 uncultured Woeseiaceae bacterium
ACCACAATGGGGTTGTGGGGGTCGGAGGTTCAAATCCTCTCGCCCCGACCAATTTATCCAAGAAAAACAGAGCTTTACCCCACAGTCGAAGCTCTATGGTTTTTTCGAGTTACCCTAGAGACACACTGGGGACACATCTGAAACTAACGTTAGGAGTGTTCTTATGAATGTTGTCCAAGCCCCGAAACGCGCAATTCCTGCGTATGACCTCGAAGATTGCCTGAGACGACTACGCGCAGCGGCAAATATGTTTCTGTGCGCAGACAAGGCGTACTTGTCTGGAGGTGAGGAGATCGATGATATCGCAGGCCTGATTTTCGACCTGGCTCATGAGGCTCAGAAAGCCTTCTATCAGGGAGAGAAATCATGACTAATCCGTCAATCCGTAAGGAGGAAGTTCGAAAGGAAGAGTTCGCTAGGAGCATGCGAGAGATTCGGCGAGCAAATCACGGGGTCCAGGCATGTGCCCAGGTGCTAGCACGGCACGACGAGAATGGCGGCTCACTACCTGGAAGTTCACAGGTCTTTATTCGGCTCGAAGACCCGGAAGTCGGCGGACTGCACTGCGCGATGCTTGAGCTGTCTCGCCTGATCGACCAACGACTGAGTGAGATAGACGAAGACCACGACTTCGGGTGGCACGAGGAGTACTACGGAAAGGTGAGAAAGTCCTCCGACATACACAAAGCCCGAGAGCGCGGCGAGATTACGTTCGATCAGGCCATAAAGGCCAGTGACAGGAACGAGATTGTCGGCAATATCTCCACTTTTGAGCCTTTAGAAGCCATCAAGAACGGGGCAATCTAGTTACGTGGTAAGGCACAGCCGCCCTCAGCTTGGATAGTGGGGGCGGTTTTCTATTGCAATTCGTGCAGTTTCGCGCGAAACCAGTATTCGAGATACTCACTCTGCTGCAATTTTCTACTCCAAGCCTTTGATCGGTCGATGTTGACTGTCTTGGCATTTGGATTCTTGTGTTTTGTAAAATAGCTTGGAATCTCCACAACAGGAGATGTCGATATGGAAGTTACAACTCAAAATGCACACCCGTGGAAGCTAGCTGATCAGGACGTAGGTGTCCTGTCGGGAATTCTCGGAATTCCAGAGCACGAGATCACAGTTCGTGAGCAGTTGGCAGATTCCGAGGCTCCGAGCTGCAAAAGCTGCGGTAGGCAGCTTGGATTACTCGACTACGTAACAACAGCACTTGGCCGCGGTACTCACTGCACGCACTTCCTTGAAGCTTTTTTCGTGGGTAGGGATATGTCAGAGGTGGCTACCCCAGCTCAATTGAAGGAAGTTCGCAACGTTGAGCACAATGTCAATTGCGCTAATTGTGGGACACTTCAGAACACTAATGCGAAGTGGATTCTTCCACACTGGTAAGCCTGAAACCGGGTTGTTGGGCGTCATCTGGATGCTCACAGCGTCCTAGTAAGTCGGAACGACAACCGCTCTCAGCCTATTTTGTGGGGGCGGTTTTTTGGTCCGCTTACTTTGAATAGCGGTCGTTTTCAGCAGTCTGCTACAGTGACGGCTCCTGACCCAGAGCCGCCGTTCGTTGTTTTCTAGCGCGACTGTTAAAGCACAAACGATCGAACCCAATCACGATTGACCAACTTAACTGACACGTCTCTACCTATCTGTCTCGACTCCGATTCTTCAGCTTGGGAGTACGTATACCGCTTGCATGATGTTGAAGGGGTGTTCACGATGAACACCGGCCATGCGCAGCAAAGCCCAGAGGTTTCCAGCGTCCACAAATACCTACTCGCTTGCTGCCGGAGAATTTGGCCGCTCATTCCCGATTCAGGAAGTCGAATGGGCGTCGAAGCGGGCGAAAAATACTGCCGAGGGGAAATTGCTTGGGAGGAGGCACGAAAAACCGATTGGCATTCAGAGGCCTCCGCATTTCTCTTTGACTACAACGACGAGAACGATCCGAATGTAGCTTCGTTTGTAGCTCAGGTAACTCAAGGTCGAGATAAGATCGAACGCTTACTAGTTCCGGGTTCCTCGTCTGAAGGGCAGTCGGTCAGAGAACTTCTTAAGGACGCCGCCTATTTCGCAAACTTTGCGTTGTGTTACCCCGCAATCCGGTTTGGGAAAGCCTCGAAGAGCCAACTTGAGACGTACGGAAAGTTCATGCCACTGGAGTTATTCGAGGTGATGGTACCGGGGAAGGTTGACTGAGAGATCAAACTTGGAGGTATTGGCGACCGGCCGGTACTGGCCGAATGCTGCCCTTCGTCGAATGTCTGCTATTCTGGCGGCTCCTGACCCAAAGCGGACACTCGTCATATGACCGAACGTGGCGCTACGTTTCTTGGTTTCGCGGCGGCGTCCACAGCACCGCCGATTCTCATATTCGTTCGTGCACTTCCAAGCGAAGCGTCGGTACACAGCCTCTGGGATGCCGTAGTGTTTTTCGTGGTCGTCTTTTTGACGCTCTTTCCAACCACAGCAATCTTCGGTCTGACTATCGGCGTTCCAGCCTTAATCTTGGCACATCGTCTAGGGGTGGTTACCTGGTGGTTCGCAATCCTCGCGGGAGCTGTGGCAGGTGCGCTCGGAGCAGCATTGCTATTCTCGAGGACGGAGGAAGTGTGGGAGTTCGCTTGCTACGGCTCTGCTGCTGGACTGATTTTCTGGCTTGTATGGAAGAAACTGTCCAACCCAGCGGCTACAAATGCAGCCTCCGACGTAAGCTCTGCATGAGCGACCGCTTCTGGCCGTAACCCGACGCTCACTGAACGTCTGTTATTCTGGCGGCTCCTGACCCGAAGCGGATACAACAGAAATGCTCCGAGCTGTTGTAGTTCTCATAGCGTTAGTTCTTTCGATGCCGTGTCTCGCGAACGACTGGACATGGATGAACCTGAATGATGACGGCTGGTGCTATGGCTTTCAGTCTCCTTCAAGGTCGTATTGCTTACCAAAAAGCTTCAAGCTTCGGACCGCGTCCAAAGACTATCTTTTCTTCCAAAAAGACGAGGACGGATATCCAAAAGTCCTTGTGTCGTTCGACGGAAGAGAAGACGCTTATCAGCAGTCCGTGGTTCAGCGCGTATTGCCCGGGCTCGTCCCAATAAAGGAGTACTGTGAAGGCGAAGCGCGAATACTGATCTTCGCCCCAGGAGAACCACAAGAGCGTGGCGAGAATCTCTATCAAGCCTATATCGAATTCGCTATTGGTTCGGTTGTGACAATTCAGAGCGAGGATTCTGAAGCGTTAGAAGAGGTGGTGGATGACATGCTCAAGGGTTCGAAACCTCTGCAGCCATAGTGTCGGCTTCTGGCCGAAAGCTGACTTCTTTTAGTTAGACAGGCGGGGGCCGCTTACGCAAAAAAAAAGACAGACGTGATAAATTAGCCGCCCCCAGCCAGGACACGGGCGGGGTGTTTTTAGATCTTCGCAGCCTAACCTGTCAGCCAAGCTCGCAGCTGCGCGACAACTCTCTCGTTCGAAAAAAAGTTGCCATGATGCACTAGGGCATCACCCGATAGATCTAGACGGTTTTCAGATGCGATAGGAAACATCTCATCGCCGTTCGCCTCATAGACTCCAATCGTTGGTACGACCAGGTCATTCTGTTCCTTAAAGATCTTATCCATCAGCCTGTTCTTTGCCCAAGGTCTAAATCTTGGGTTATCGGGTTCAAAGTCCGCGGCGATGCTCCGATATAGTGTTGATGAAGCTTCACCAGAGTTTAGGAAGTCCTGAAGGTAGGTTCCCTCTGGGTTCATCGATTGTAGACCCTCGAGTCCCTTTAGCACGCCCACTGCAAGTTGCTTCACAACGGCAATTATCGATTCGAGCACATCCGTTACAGCGTTATCAGGCATAACGCTCAGTATGCTGGTGTATGCATCAACGAAGTCTCCCATGTATTTCGCATCAGTGAGTACTGTCCCGCGGTTTGGACTAGCTACGAAGACCACCTGATTTACAGAAAGCTGCTTTCCGTCTAGCGGAAGCTCACTCTTAGCCTCCGCAAGAACACGCGATACGAGCCCACCGCGTGAATGGCAAACAACGTCGATATCGAGATATTGACCGATTGGCATTGCCTCAGCGAAGTATGCAGCGTTTTCTGTCGGGTCAGCTGACAGGGTCTTGTGGTCGAATGCAAAAACCCGACCCGAGTAACGGTCGTTCATCTCATCAATAAATGATTCATCTAGCGCGGAAAAGGCGCTTGCCGCCCGGCTGAACGTGCCGTGCACGAAAAGCAGGCTGCGTCCACGACCGATTTCTTCCCAGTCTTGTGGAGAAAACACACCTGTATCATTTTTATTGTATGTATCTTTGTCGATTCGCCTTATGCGATACGGACGATTCTTCCTTTCCCAGTTAGAAGCAAACAGATTTCCCGCTTTGCCGACTACTGGATCAATTGCAAACGAAAGCACGCGTACTACTTTCTTCCCGAGCCACCCTAAAACGCCGCGATCATTCTCTGTCGATGTGGTTTCTGCGGCGTAGCCGGGAACAACAAAAGTAACCGTAGAACGACCTCTGGATTCGTCAGCTCTTCCGTCATCATCGAGCGGAAATCGCCAGGTAGCTAGTCCACTTTCATCCGTGACCAACATGACTTGTCGCCAGCCATCGCCAGCGGCAGGTATCTCTATTTCGATTCCGCTATGCCCCCATACCATTGATCGATTAGCTTCAGCATCTCTAGTAGCTTCCTCGCTAATTTCTCTCAGTTCTATAATGTAGTCAGTCTCAACACTCTGTTTGTCTAGTGCTCCACCTAAAGCATCGCTACCGAGCGCCTGAGAACGTGAGTCTCCTTCCAACGGCTTTGATATGATCACGCTTCCTGAAATGCCAAGTGAACGAATTTGGATGTCATCGAAAGCCACCGGGGTTCCGGTTGGATCAAGATGGTCATTCGCGATTTCTTCCATAACACCGTACCTCTCTTTTTGTCAGTGGGGTTCGGATTAGTTGAGGGTCATCCGCATGTGAGGATGACCAAAGAATTGGTAGGCAAGAGGGGTTTTCGAGATTTTTTCTCCTTGAAAATCGGACCTTCGCTGTCGAAAAATCTCACCGGGATCGACTGAGCCTGAACTAGCCACGCGATAGAACTCGAGAGCAAGGTCTTTAGCTTCTTTATCATCGACGTTCCACAGCGCGGCAACCACTCCGCATGCACCTGCCTCAAGAAATGCAGCCGCAATTCCAGCGTAATCCCCTAAGGAATCTTCTCCCTGTCCTAGCTGGCAGGCGTTCAGGAACACGAAAGGCCTATTCTCAAGGGTAATTCCAAGAACCTCCTCAGAGGACAAGTAAGTCCCGTCTACCAGAACTATGCCGTCTTGAGCCAATCCGGAACCTAGCTTTCCGTGTACTGCGAAGTGAATTGCCCCTATATTTGGATTTCCGGCGAGCCAATCAGCAAGCCCGCTATCTGCGTTTATTCGGATCGCCTTATATTGGTCGACAAGATGAGCAGCTTCCTGCGCAGCTCCCGCGAGGGCATTCCAATGTTTTGTTTGGGAGTAGTCTCCGCTGACGACAGCTACAGAATCAATGGTTACCTCTACCGGAGGCGGATAGGCGGGTACGCGGTTTCCATCGATGTCCTCGTAGCCATGCACCCAGCGTCCAACCACAAATACTGCACCCAGGAACTCCTCTTTATTGTCCTTTTCGCCTAGCTTGAGGTAAGCAAGTTCCCACGGAATATGTGGCTCATCGGAGATAATAAACAGGGTTGGCCTTTTGCCTTCATTCTGCTGAAACGAAAGATATAGATCACGCAAACTGCGTTGCACCCAAACCGGAATTTGCCTACAAATTTGTCTTCCATAGCCATACATCAAGTTCCCAAGCCTGTTAGTTTCGGGGCTCGAATTCACAGAATTCATCATCTTCCTCGCCCACTCAGCTGGTGCATCGCCAATGTTGGATTGAGAACGTTCTTGATCGTTTGGCCTAGCTACATTTATCTGCTCGTGAGGTGTAATTACATTCCAGAGCAACCTGTCGTCTTTAGTCCTGTTGCCCCTAGTGATTGAGATCGTTATATCTGGGGTCGGTACACCAGGAGGCATCGAGAGATCAAAACGGTCTTTATGGTCAAAGCTCTTTGCAACCTCTTCTTTAGTCTTTACTGCAATGGGACGTGCGGCGGCACCCATATACTGTCCGTCTACCGAATACTGTGCCATTAGTGTCCGCGTGTTCTTGAACTCAACAGCCGCGATCGCTGTAAGGTGGACCTCTTTCTTCGGGTAGGGATTTTCGGCTGTTACGTGAAGAACCAGTTCACTGGACTCTCCATCCCGCAAATCGAAGCCGTCGTACAGAAGAGATATTCTCAGTTTGTAATCGCCGACGCTCCCTTTTGGACGATACATGCGCTTTCCCACGACACCGGAAGACGGATTTTTACTCAGCCCTACAGTCACTGAGAACTCCTTGGATGGCTCCACCTCTTCCGGACAATCCAGCAAAGCGTATGCACTCCGCGGCGGGTCTTCTCCGCCGCCAGAAGTGCTAGTCTCAGTTGGCGGAGACTCATCAGGTGAGTCACCATCTTCTATATCGCTTGTTGGACCGTCGTCGCTTCCCACCGTTAGAACCTGGTCTTTACTTAGCGATGGTTTTCTTAACAACAGAGAAGGTCTCTCAATGCTCTCAGAAACATCTGCGGGCTCGGTAGGTGGTTCAGTTTGTGCGTCTTGGGACAGAGCCTCAGCTTCTTCCTCGTCGGAAATACCCTCGTCAGTTTCCAACCCGGCAATCTCTGTTGCCGGTTGCTTCGATGACTGTTCGTAAGTAGAGGGATATGCTTCTCTCACGTCGCCAAAGGACCCAAACAAATCAAGCTCGTCTTCCAAGGCTAAGTCGGATGTCCCATCCGATTCCCCAATTTCGGCTGATTCTGCTTCAGCTAATTCTCCATCTTCTGAAAAACGGCGCCTATTTCGGGACAACTCCCGCTCAATTTCCGAGTGTTTCAGAATATACTGAACAAGTTCCTCAACGGTGCTCTCTTGCGTTATCTCTCGACCTGAAATCCGAATTCCCAAGACTCTAGAGAGTTGGGATCGAAATTTTGCAAAGCGGTTGTGTTCGAGAAAATACTGGCCAAGCCTCTCCCGAGGTCTAATAGACTCGTAACTGTGTCCAGCAGCGATTTTCTTGATTAGCGCGTAGACTTGTCTTCTAGATCTAGGTAGATGTCTCATATCAACATCGCCCCTCCAAAATACGAAAAACTTGTTATAGAACAATCGAGATTCGAACACTCTTTGGCCGGAGCCGTGTCCTTCAACAGTTGATAAGTAATCGACGTTGAAATCAGCTCGTAACCCTTTCCACGCATACTGGCGTCACATTAAGTGCTAGACGACGAGGCCGGTGGTTGATAATTCAAGACGAAACTATTGACAGGACTGACTTCTCGAGCCTTTGCCCATAGTCTTCTAGCGCTATCTTCGTCACCTTGACCGAACGCCACGCTGGCGAGCCCCAAATATGCCGGTGCAAATCGTGGTTCCTGATCAAGCGCCAGCTGAAACTCTCTACGGGCAGAGATCCAAGTGTCGTCACCCAACTCCGCCATTTCTACCAGAGTCTCGCCTGCAAACTGATACAAGAAAACCGCCTTGGAATCAGAGCTTGTCTTCGCAGCTCCAATAGATCGTAACGCTTCGGCGAGCGCAGCAAGGCGCTCATTCTTTTCTTCAAGTTTCTGGTACTCAATATAGTTCCTGTGGTAGTCACGGAGGTGCGCTAAATAGGGCGTTTTCCCACTCTGGACCAGCTCAGAATATAACTCCTGTGCATTCTCCGTGAAGCCACCGTACTTACCGATGCCAAACATCTCCAGCGCCGCATACTCTGTAGCTTTCGGCCATTCGTTAAGCGCGGCCGCGTCAAAAGCGATTGCACTAGATAGGCCAGGGCGTAGTTTCGGACTAGAGGCGTGCCAACTCTCAGCAACATAAGACACCACTCCAGATTCAGCGACTTGCAAAAGCGTGCCAATAAAAGCGGTTACCTGGTTATAGTTCAGGGCCGTAGGATTTGACTTATATACCGCGCTAAATATTTCGAATGCTAACGGTTCTCGGCCACTACTAAAGGCCGAATCAGCGACACGCAAGAGCTTATTCGGGTTTTTGTCAGTGATTGCATTAAAGACATCATCCATGTTCTCAAAGGGTCTAAAGTCAGGAGAAAGGATGCTTATCTCTACGGGTCCCTTTGCCTCCGCTGGTGGTTCAGCATCGTCGAGAATTTGCACGTCGTCGATGACGAAAACGCTTTCCGGCCACTCCAGCCACCATTCTGGAAGCGCCTGCAGTAGGACTTCTGCAGACGTAACTAAACTGCGAGCATAACGTTTTTGAGTCGCAATCGAATTCAGACGAAGCTCCAAAGAACCAGAAAGCTGTTGGTCTGAAGGGTTCACCATACTACGCAGCGAAAATTCTACTCTGAAAAGTAGGCGTTGCAGAATGAAGTCACCCAAATACAAGAACTCACGGGTTTGTAATTCGTCGGGTAGATGTATTTCAAGTCTAAGAAATGCACCGTTCTCCATATTCGATCGAAACGAAGGAACGAGCGTGAACAAGTGTTGATCTTCTCGTCCATCGATGAACGAAGACGTTTTGAGTTGAACGGCGGCCAATTCGGTACGGACGATTGACATACCAGCAGAAATATCATTTCGTAGACTACGATCATCGTTATGACGTAACGCGACGGCGGCTAACGCTAGCATTCGATCGGGATGTAGGGGATGCGTGAGAAAATTAAGTTCCTTCGATACGTCTGCCTGTCGATTAAAGAAACCGAAAATCGCAAAAAGCGCTCGCAAGTCGAATGAGTGATGATGGCGTAGAGCATTGAAACCCCAAGTATCAGCCTCTACCTCTTGCTCTCTAGCCGTTCTACTATCGGAAGGCACAAAATCCACGTGCCCTAATTGAATGTGGGCAATCTCATGAGTCAATGCGAATTGGAAACAGCTATTCATCAGGTGAGAGTAGAGGTTCCGTAAATGATCCGCCGACGCTTCATCGGAGAATCGTTCGATTGCAGTTCTTTTGTTGAATGAAGCTGTGTACTGTTCGACATCGATGTGCGGTTTCGCTATTGCGTGAGAACCTCCCTCCGGCCCTTGGGAAAGAACTCTGTCCATTCCGAGAATGACGTTTTCGAAAACTGATCGTTCGTACCCGTCGTTTTCCACCGCGCCAGGGATTAACTCTTCGGAGAAGAATGTCAGCGCTTTGGACGGAAACTCATCTGCGCCGACAAGTTCAGATAAAGGAGGTATGTCGCCGAGCAATGGCGCAACCTGCCACACAAAGTTAGACGCAAGCCAGTCGGTGTACATAAGCACTTGACGATGGAGTCCAAGTAGAAAGCCCATGCCGACTTGTACAGATCCGTCTTCACATGCACTAAGTTCCATACCACCGCCGGGCCTACCGCTATCGATGAGCCTAATAGTTGGCAGGAAGAAATCGTCATCCGCACCAGCGAGCACCTCCTCGAGCTGATCACAAGACTCGAAGAAGAAGTTACTAACGAAGTCTTTCTCCACTTGAGAAGGATGTTCGTCGTCCCACTTCTCCAGAACATCGAGAAAATCCTGCATAGCCAGACCTCTCTACTAAGAGATTCAATGGAGCTGAGTGACTAGAGCATCACCTCATCTATCGGTGAGGATGGTTGAGATGGCATTGACCTAGCTGTTGATTCGAAAAGCCGCATATCCGTAGACACAAGAGCGCTCAATTGCGTTTTCATTAAAAATCCACATCGTCGTCGGTGCCGATCTTTATCTCGAATGACAGCGGAAAGTGGTCACTGAATGTCTGACGCCAAGCGGCAAACGTCGAATCGTCTCCAGGCAAGAACCTCTCTGCATCCATTTCTACAACGTGATTGTCTGCTGAGTTGTTGACCAAAATATGATCGATTAGCGAACGCTTGTTGGCGTCCATCCTCGTAAACCCAAGGGATGGGTCTACGATGTTCGTATAGCCCTTATGCTCCATATGAAGATACATCGTGGGGATATTGATCGGGTTGCCTGCACTGCTTCTTCTGTCAGGGTTGTCGTTGAAGTCCCCAAGAATCACACGGTCCGATTCTTTGATTTCATTACGCTTCAGAGAACTCGTAAGGGCGTGTTCTATCGCGATCATAGCTATGGCGTGGTTTTCGTCGTTACTCTGTCCCGAAGCTAGGTGAACGTTTACCAGTACCATGTCATTGCGGTTCGTCTCTCCATCCTCGAGTGTCTCGAAGTAGAGGATAAGAGGGCGTCTATCGAACAGCGCTTTCCCAGCCAATTCGATGTTCGGCATATCCATGGTGTAGGACTTGATCACGTTAACTCGGTCAGAATTCCATAGGTAGCCGTTTACCATCTCGGAGTCCTCAGGGACGTCAGCCAGGATGTAGTCCCATTCCTCACCCATCTCTTCAACGATGATGTCGAGCTCGTTTGAGGTGTCGTCGGATCCAGTCCTCGCGACCTCCTGGATTGCGACGATGTCTGACTGAAGAGTGTTCTCGATGAAGTCAGCTATTTCTTTGAGCTGCGCTTCGGAGCGACGAGGGATGTTGCCACCGCCGAAACCTCCACCAAATCCACGGCCGTCAGAGCCTAAGTGTTCAATGTTCCAGGTGGTTATGCGGACGTCAGCTACAGCTGGATGTGGTAAGCCCAAACCAGCGATTAAGAGGATCGACAAAAGGAATATGCGGCACATAATTTTCCTCCGGGGAATGAACATCTTGTTTTAAATTGAGCGCAACTCGTAAGTGCTACTGAAGAACTCCATCTGATGATGGTCAAAAACTCTTCGATTAATCCGATTTAGACTGAACCTAAATCGCTTCTGGTCATAAAACTGCACTTATGTAACAGAATGTATCTAGAGTTACGAGAGAAAAGGAGCGGTTCTCAGACTTGTTCAGGTATTTCAACCAGTTGCGCCCATAGGTATTTGTACTTACCGCCACCCAGAGGAAGGCGTTTTGCGAACAACTATGCGATTCGAGTCAAAGAGTCTGTCATAAATGGTTAACACTTACCGTTGACAGCCTTACAAGTCGTGCCCCATTTTCCCCAAAAATTTTCAATGGGGAGTTGCAATGCTGCGTTTAGTTTCGTCCTCCGTACTTGCGTTTTTGTTCTTTTCGCTTGCTCCTTCCCAAGCCCACGCTTGCGGTCCAGGTGGGCCTTACCGATACGCAGGGTGCGATTACCCCACCTTGGCAGAAGCCGAAGAAGTACTGCGCGGGATTCGAGACACGGGTGGTGATCTGACGGATCGAGATTGGGACGTTTATTTTGAACTGAAGGGTCAACCACAAAAAACGCCGACTGGATTGCAATACAACTACGAGGCCGACCCTAGACCGCACCTTCCCAGCCCCGCCTATATAGGCACGCGAATAAAGAAATGGCAGTGGGGTTGGCAGAAGATCGAGTCGCAGTACATGTCTACCTTCGCAGAAGCCGAGTCTTGGACTTTCACGGAGGCATTGAAGCCAATCGGCAGTTATCCATTCACGGCGGACAATCCTGTTTTCCACTATCAGATTACGTATCCGAACACAGATACAGCGTGGTACTACAGTCAGAACTACACAGATGTGCCGCTTTCATACTATGACACGGCGTACTGGAACGTTTGGGACTCCTGCAGCGACTTTACCAGCGGAGTCGAAGAGACTCGTGGCTCGCCCAGGGGACTCTCCATCTATCGCGATAAGACAACGCCTGCCCCAACTGGCGTTGCCGCGTTCCACGCACATTGCACGGTCGGCGCAAATACCAACGGTTGGGCGGTAATCTCGATTCCCATGATCGTCGTAGCTTCGCGCTTTGTGTCCGTTTGCCAGTCTCCGTACACAAGCGATGGCTTGCAGTGCGTGAATAGTGAGCAACGTGTGATCACCTACACTGGATCGATGTATACCAATGGTGTGGATCCGCAACCCCAAGAGTGCACGGAAACGAACCCATGTAACCCCGCAGATGGTTCGAAGACTCAAACCGAAATAGACGTGGCGAAAGGTGCTGATGGGGCACTGTCATTTGCACGTTACTATCGAAGCGCTGGCAGCGTGAAGAGCGATGCGTCCTTCGCGCCCGGTTGGCGGCACAGCTATTCGCGGGCTTTAGACGAAGAGCCTGATGTCGCTCCAACTCTTAGCTTCGCCGCACCGGTTGACCAATCGCAAATGTATTCGAGCGCTAGTGATGCTTGTACGTCAGGCTGGGATGACATCAAAGCAGATCTTTGGAACGGCGACCTATCGACAGGAACCGCCACCTTCATGGGGGGTAACACCTGCAAGATTGAAGTGGGTGGTGTAACTAAAGCATATACAGCTATTCGTGCCGTGACTGGATTCGCCGGGTTTACGCCTGCCTCTAATATCAAGAAGATCTCGCGTCCCAACGGCTCCGTTGAGGTATTTGAACTCGATGGTGCTTCGTGGGTTAATAAACTTGATCCATCGGTGACGCTGGAGGAGGTCTCCGGCAATTGGATCTACACCGACCGTTCGGATACGAAGGAGACGTACAACGGTAGCGGCCAGCTACTATCTATCGAATACCGTAACGGCCAAACGGAGACGCTGACCTACAACTTGACCGTCGCTCAAGGCGGCGACGACAATTCCGCGACTCTCGATAAGGTCACGGGGCCCTTCGGTCATACGCTCTCTTTCAGTTACGACGTAAACGCCAAGTTAGAGTCAGTTACGTTCCCTGACGGCAGCATCGATTACGGTTATGACGCTAACGGTAATCTTCAGACCGTCACCAATCCTGATCTCTCAGTTAAGACATATCACTACGAAGACTCGTCTCTTCCGAATCACCTGACAGGAATCACAGACGAAGAAAGTCAGCGATTCGCAACGTGGGCATACGATACCTCTGGGAGGGCGATTCTCTCAGAGCACGCGGGCGGTAAGGAGAGTGTTCAGCTTACCTACAATGCTGACGATACAACGACGTTAACTCTCGCCGACGGCGCGACTAGGACGTACCACTACAGTACTCAGCAAGGCGAGCGGAAACTACAGATGCTCGTTGGTAGTGTCTGTAGTTCTTGCCCTAATGGCGATATCGCAGACAAGGTCTACGACGCCAACGGTTTCCTGGACGAGGTACAGGACTGGCAAGGCAACCTGACGCAGACGATACGCAACGGGCGCGGGTTAACCGAAACGCTCATCGAAGCGAAAGGCTCACTGGTAGAGCGTACGACAACGACGGTTTGGCATGCGAACTACAGGCTTCCAACAGTTGTTACGTCGCCCAAGAATACAACGACCTATACCCATGACGCTGACGGGAACATTGAAGACATTACAGTGGCTTCCGGCGCGCTAAGCCGTTCCTGGGGTATGACTTACAACGCAAACGGTCAGGTTGAGACGATTGACGGGCCACGGACCGATGTTGTTGATGTAACGACTATCGCCTACCACAACTGCACAACAGGTAATGAATGCGGTCAGGTAAATACCATCACCAACGCGTTGGGCCACGTCACAACGTACAACACGTATGACGCTGCCGGGCGGCCAACGCTGATCACCGATCCGAACGGCCTGCAGACGTCGATGACCTACGACTGGCGTGGCAACGTGTTGACAGTAACTCAGACCCCGACGGCGGGTACGCCTCGCACGACCACAATGACCTACGACGACATCGGTCAGATGAAAACGGTGTCAACGCCGGATGGGATGGTTTTAACCTACGACTACACGCCCGCCCGGTATTTAGAGTCCGTTCAAGACAACCTTGGCAACAAGATAGCTTACGACTACGACTCGATGGGCAACGTGATCGACGAGGACGTCACTGACCCCGGCAGCGTTCTTAGGCGGGCAACCGACTACGCCTACGACCTCAACCGCCAATTGGACACGATCACGCATGGCGGCTATACCACGGACGTTACGATTGATTTGGTAGGCAACCTCACGAACACCGTCGATCCAAAGTTGGCATCCACACAGAACTTCTATGACGCGCTGAATCGCTTGGATAGTACGACGGACGCGTTACTTGGTGTCACTGACTACATCTACGACGATCACGACAATTTGACCGATGTCATCGCACCGAATAATGCAACAACAACGTACATCTACAACGACTTGGATGATCTGACTACTGAGATCAGTCCGGATCGCGGTACAACAACCTACACCTACGACTCGGCTGGAAACCTTAAGACCAAACTGGATGCGCGTGGAAAGCTCACTACGTACGACTACGACGCTCTGAATCGCTTGACGCTCGAAACCTTGGATGACGGTTCAACCATCGCGTACGAATACGACGTTGGGACTGATGCCATCGGGCGGATGAACAAGATCACCGACCCGACTGGATCCACATCTTGGACGTTCGACAAGTTCGGCGCAGTCGATGGCAAGGATCAGGTGATTGGCGGCGTCACTCTGAGCACGAGCTACACCTACGATGCGCAGGGTAGGGTTGATACGATGACATATCCCTCGGGCAAGGTGCTGTCCTACGGATACAACACCTATCAACTCTCGTCCATCTCGGTAGACGGCGTGACCCTGCTGAGTAACGCGACCTACGAACCGTTCGGTCCGTCAAACGGCTGGACATGGGGTGATAGCAGTGTTGCTGATCGGGACTTTGATCTTCGCGGGCTGACGACTGCTATTGACTATGCAGGCGCTACTCAAACAATCGGATACGACGCCGGTGGCTATCTAACTTCGCATACTGGTGCGGGGGTGTCTGCAACCTACGACTACGACCTGCTCGGTCGAATTACTGACTACACGAATGGCCTGGGTGGCGGACCCTCCAGTCCTCCTGGACCGATGTTCTCGTCTACGCCAGCAGTTTTGGCGACTATCCAGACAGCAAACAACGAAACGGGAACGCCTGCCGCAGGTAACCCAACGCCCTGGATGACGAGCGTTATGCGTAACGTTTCCGCATCTGGCGTGGAGTTGGCTCTAGGCCGCGCTGAGGTCAACACGGGCTCTATCACAGTAGACGAGTCGATTGGCTATGTGGCTATAGAAGGCGGCGCATCGGGAAGCTTCATAGCCAATAGCGCGACAGTATTCTATGAGTCGCAAACAACGACCGACTCGGTTCGTGGTTGGGGTAATGGTTGCTACACAACCAATTTCCTCACTGCGTTCTCAGCGTCTCCTCTGGTTGTTGGCACAATGAACCGACTGGATGGAGGTGACGGCGGTTGGGCAAGGCGCTGTAGCTTGAGCACGTCCGCTGTGGGCTTCACGATCGACGAAGACCAGTATGCTGACACTGAACGGAACCATACGACGGAGTCTGTCGGTTTTGCTGCCTTCTCACAGGAGTTCGATGCAACGTTTACTGACGTTACTGGCACATGGAAGATGGAAGTCGCTTCTTCCACGCTCGCAGACACCGCAGTAGACCCCTCATTCAAGACCATTAATTTCCGACAGACGTACTCCAGCGCACCAATTGTTGTTGTTCTGGCGACAGACGAGACAAGCGATCCTGCGGCTATCCGGATTCGAAACGTAACCGCCACAAGCTTCGAAGCAGTACAGGTAGAGCCAGCCAACAACGACGGTACGCAAGGTGCTATGACGCTCCATTACCTTGCGATTGATGCAGGCCAGCACGAGCTGCCCGATGGAACACGCATATCAGCTGCTTTGGTGAGCCTGCAGAATCAGCAGCACGGCAATGGAGTAACCGGTGCTGAATCTTGGCACTCGGAGACTTTCTCAGATTGGCCGGGCGGTGGCAGTTCACTACCTGGGGCGCTTGAATACGACTATGACGCCAACGGCAACAGGACACTCCTGACGGAGGATAGCGTGCCGTACAGCTTTACAGTACAGACTAACTCCAACCGCTTGCAGAGTACGGCCGGGCCTGTCGCCAAGACTTACAGCTATGACCTCGCTGGCAACGTAATTGGCGATGGCACACACACCTACGGCTACAACGATCGAGGTCGGCTGATTTCGGTCGATGGATCGTTTGCGACCTACGCGCATAATGGGCAGGGGCAGCGGGTTAGCAAAACGGTAAGTGTTACGACGCTTTTCGCGTATGACGAAGGTGGGTCGTTGATTGGTCAATATGATTCAGCGGGAGTCGCCGATCAGGAATTTGTTTGGTTCGATGGCGCACCTGTAGGAGTGCTGTCGGGACTGGACGTGTTGTACATCCACACAGATCAGATTGGGACGCCACGAGTGGTGACCGATGGATCTGTCGATCTTTGGCGATGGGACTCGACGCCGTTTGGAGTGGGCGCTGCGAATGAGGATGTGGATGGCGATGGTATTGACCTAGTTTTTGATCTCAGATTTTCTGGACAATACTCAGATTCTGAAACCGGGTTTAACTACAACTATTTCCGCACATATGATCCGCTCACTGGGCGATACTTGGAGTCTGATCCAATCGGGTTATTTGGTGGAACGAATACGTACGCGTACGTCGGCGCTAACCCTAAACAATACACGGACCCCCAAGGATTGTTAGCTTGGTGCGCTGCGGGTCCATTTGGAGTAGCGTTTTGCATCGGCCAAGCGCTAAATGCTGTACATAAAGCGTTCCATGTTGCGAGGGCTGCACGGGCAGCGCACATAGCGGCGACCGCCGTGACCTCGGGAACTGTTCTGTCGGGCGATCAGTCCTTAATGACAACTCATGACGACGACGACAATCGCAGCGACCCCGGTGCTGCGGCGACAAGTGCGACGGTTTTTTACACTTGCCCTCTTGTATCTACAAATGGAAACATGTGCCTCTACGAATGTGACGATGGAACCTATACTCTACCGTCTTCAACTGATCCATCCGGGTACTGTCGCGCCGATGAAGGCTGCCGCCCATGGATCATCAAGCATCAGGGGGTGAGGCTGGGCGACATAGATTGGTGGAAAGGGATTGGCGGGAGGTAGATGGCTAACATTAGAGCGTTACTAAATCTTGTCGACGTTACGATTACTGAGAGCGTTGCGGTCACTACATCGGCATCAAATACGAGTCCGGCTATTGCTAGAGTACAGCCGTACCTAAATGAACTTAAGGAAGTCGCTGCTGATAATCGGACTTACTTAGTGAACGCCTTTAAGAAATATGATGATAACGCCGTAGGCCGACTCGTCATCTGTGAAGCACTTCAGCATGAACCCGACAGTGTGCTTGACAGTTTCTTCATTGAGCTGCTTGACGGTGAACCTGGGGAGTTGGCTATTTGTTCGTCAATAGCGCTAGGAAAAACCGGCTGCGCGAGGGCAAAACCGCTCATCGCCGCCTGGTTGTCTAGAGATACTAGTGTGCGCCAGAAATTCTACTTTGGTCTAGCTATGCTCCTACTGAAGGATGAACGTGGCACCCAAGCTCTTCGCGAAGTACTTAAAAAAGAATCAAATGAGATCAGATTCGAAGACGGGAAGATTTTCGCTGCCACTAACGAACAGTTTTATTGTGTTCGAATAGATCTCATTTTTAGTCATTTGTTTCCGGGCGAGCGGTCTCTCGGAAACCCGTTCTATTGGCCGCTTAGAACTAAGCTAAGAACGAACACAGTTGAGAAAAGACTATGGGAAAGCCTCCCTCGAAACCTGATTAACTATTACGCACCGCTTCAGTCTCCATGAGCCCGTTAGTATCGACCAGCTTGAAACAACTCGCGGTCACATCGAAGAGCACGGGCGGTCGTGATGGTGATCAGTGAACGGACCTCCATTCTCGCTTTGCAGCGCGCAATCGACTTAAGCAAGAAAAAAAGTACCCTCACTAATTTAGAGCTCACTCGTGGATAGTCGCAACAGAAAACGTCAGACATCAATTAATCCCTCCAGCTTGGAGTTCGCTTCGAGCAGCGATCATAGGCCTCTCTACTGCTCGTGAGCCTGCTAAACCTTTGCCGTAGCCTTCGTGTCAGAATTGAAAGTGAGGGGCGCGTTAGTTGTTTCCTACTAGATCGACAATTGGGCTGATGTCGATTGAGTTGATCTGCTGGCTGAAGAACTCGTCGAAAAAGTCGAGGTCGATCTCAACCTCGGCATTCCTGACGACATCTTGCATATCCGCGACGTACCTGGCTTGCAGGGCATTTAGCTTCTGCTGCGAATGCGCATCTAGAACAGCGTAGCTTTCCCACTCTCCCGTCGCATACTTGATGGCCATATCACCACCACGATCGATACAGGATTTGAGTAGGTGTTTGAACTCCTCTGCCGGAGTCATCTCACAGTTCCGAAAAGCGTATCTGAGGATCATTCGCTCGCTTGTTCAGCGATTCGCCGATGGAAATCAGAGTGGCCTTCTCGAGGTTGTAGTCGTCGTTCATCGCAGCGACCATCATCATGTCACCCAGACCGGCAACTTCGCCCAGGAAGGCGTACATATCGTTTGCGAAGTCTAGGTTGCGGAGTCGGTTAGAGACTACTGACTCATTGAGTCTTTCGATTTCTTTCGCCGCACGATCCGCAGCTTCTTCTGCGTCGCTCATTTCTTCGTCCCAAATTAGATTTAGGGAGATCTAAGACCAAGCGGTGAAAGGCAGCAACGCCTGCTTTTCCGTATCTATTCCGTACGGAAGGGCAATTCGTAGCAAGAAAAGACCTAACCTATTGAAAAGATTGGTCGGGGTGAGAGGATTTGAACCTCCGGCCCCTGCCTCCCGAAGACAGTGCACTACCAGAGCGTACTCTTTCTATCGGCCCGGCACCAAAGAAGAGCAAAACTGTGATCCTCAAGTAGGCCTTGTAGTCTCAATTAAGTCTGCGAAGTTCTCAGCAAGTCTCTTGTCAAGAAATCTGGACGAACCAAATGAGCTAATTACGTACTGTTGGCAATATGAAATCCGATCGTTTTCCTGAGTGGGCAACGCCATAGCGGTAAACCGAAGCAATATTGCTATCGTTTTACGATGCTTTGGTTCAAATCCTTCCGGAACGTACCGCTTTACTAATGAATTCGAGGTTTCATCGATCCAACTGTAGAGCTCTTCCAAGTTACCGTAGGGTTGGGTCTGAAAGTCTGGGCTGAGAACTCGGGTCAGGTCCAAAGCAACAATGCCTCTTGTATGTACAGAGTCGAGTCCTGAAAACCTTTTCTTAAGCTGGCTTTCTGCTTTCTCCCAATTTCTCTTTACCGATGCTTCGCCGTGAGGTCGCTTGCACTCTATTACAAGAGTCTTGCCATTGAATGTGGTTGCAACATCAGAAGTCCCGATCGAGACTACCGGAAGCCCTGTCTGCGCCACCAATGACGCGACTAGCAGTTCAAATCCAGCATTCCTCCCGGCGTTGCTTGAAGAAGGGTTCTCGTTCGCATATGACTCCGGGCCTGTAGATAGCTTTTTCAGTTGTGGTAGGACAGACGGTGGAATCTCAATCCTGCTAAGGCCTCGGTGTATCTCCAGTAGCTCGTGTGCCTCAAGAAGAAGATTCACGAACTCTGGTAGACGCCTATCTCCTTCTTCATAGTCATTGGCATGGTATAGCGTCAAAAGCTCATCCATCAGCTTCTGGTAGCGCTGTAGGCGGGTTGACTCGATGCGTACACCTAAAGATTCGAGCCAAGCAAGTGCCTCAGTAAGGCCTCTGCTCAGTTCGTCATAAGAAAAACTATGGAATTTGCCCGCCACAGCGTCTGTTCCTGCCTGTCGAGTTGAGTTGCGAAGATTCTACTGAGTCTTGCTTCACAAGGTGGGGCTCTCCCGTCCAGGTGTGTCGACTGGGCGACTAATTAGAGTCCATGAGCTTGTTGCAAGTAATGAGTCTTCAACCATACTTGATACGACCGAGTTGTCGCTGGCTTACGCCTGCTCAGCGCACAAGACGCAAGAAAAGCAAAAACGGGAGAGTCGAAGATGCGAGTTTTGATCGTCCTGCTCGGTGTACTTACGCTCAACGCATGTGCACCCCAACCTGATCGAGCGGAACTTGGTGAGTTCTGGGTCGGGAAACCCATTGCGCCGTTTCCTGATTCAGAAGCACTTTTTGAGCGTGAATCCACGTTCGTTTATCCGCTAGACCTTGAGATCAATGAAGAACGGATTGAAGAGGACTTCAATGGGATCGATCCCAGAGATGCGCCACCGCCATACGTGTTCGGGGAAGAAATTGATGTGGACGAGGAAGAGATCTCGATAGCCTCGTTCAACATTCAGAACCTCGGATGGAACTACAAGAGACGAAACAGCTGGGAGTATCGATTGATGGCGGAAATGATACGCCGTCATGACGTGATTGTGATTCAGGAGGTCCAAAATGAGCAGGGCGTGAGACTGCTGATGGAGAAGTTGATCGACAAGAAGCAACCGTGGGGAGTTCTGTATCCGGTCGACAATGGAGAAGGGAAGCACTCTGAATCTGTTTTGTTTCTTTGGAAGAGAGACCGGATCAGCTTGGTATCACGGGGTAATTACCTAAATACAAACATGAAGCGTGACCCGTATTGGGCTGCGTTTCGAGTTCGTGCCAACGATCCGAACGCTTTTGACTTTGTTTTGATGACCACGCACACAAAGCCTTACTTGGCGCAGGAGATAAACGCCCTAAATCTGGCTGCCACTCAAGCAAGACAAGCCCTTGCAGGTAGTCCCCCACCGGCAACAAGCGGCCTGACCGATGGAGAGCCAGATGTCATTTTGGCGGGCGACTTCAATGCAGGGATTCAGCCAAAGGGTGCGCGGGCGCAACCATCAGATGCCGCGTTTAGGCTTGCCTTCGGTGACGCTCAAAATGGACCGCCGCCAAAGCCGTCCAAAGTGATTGTGGCAACGTCTACCATGATGAAGAGCAACAGAGCTAACGACAACATGATCTGGTGGGCTCCGACGGATGAAGACTATTCTGGTTTTGGAGGCACACGAACGCCCTCAAATAGGCCGAAACCTGGTCTGGTTTCTGACCATAAGCTGATTTTCGGCCGGTTCTACGCTGCGAGAGATTCGGACTAGCGGGCATGACGATTTTCATAAATCCCCCGGTCACTTCGGACACAACGAATGAGTCGTGGAATGGCGCTTACCCAGGAATCGTTGACCTCTTTTTCTCGGACCTGTGCAAGGACATAGCCTTCAATCAAAGAACAGGCTTTCTGGAGTTTGTTGGCGAAGAACCTCCAGAGATGCCACCAGAGGAGGGGTCTGATTTCTGCGAGTGCATAGCCTGGTTAGCTACAGCTGGCAAGACTGTCACGATTGCGCTTGTTGACGCGGGACATACGCTCCCGAACGGCAAGACTGTCAGTGAGAGCGGTGGCGCGGCGATAACCTCTGGTCCGGATGGAGTTAAGCAGCCCAACGGTAATGCAGGTACAGGTTCAGACAGTACTATCTTTGTCGATATCAGCAACAACCATGGAGAAGGATATGAGATTGGTTCCATTGGGCTGAAAATTAGGACGTTATTGGCATCTGGATCAGCGTTTCGCTTCGCTCTGGGAATTGCAGAGCGTTCGGGCAAGACGCGGTATGAGCATTCACGAGATCGAGAAAACGAGATCTACAGGCCGCCGCTAGGTTTTCTGCCGCGTGATGAGGATTCAGAGGGCGAGCCAGAAGAAACTGAGCAGATCTGTGATCCCTATTGGGTTCCTCCGGATGATGGCGGCAGCGATCCTGGGGACACACCGGCCCCCGTTTTTGGAGAAGAGATCGAAAACCCGGAGCTCCCCCTTGTCTTTGTTGTACCGGGTATCGGTGGGAGTGCACTAGAAGACGCTGACGGATCAAGAACTTGGTCTGAGTCATGGGTAGTCGGGGGTGCTCCCGAATTGATGTCTACGAATCTGGACGCTTTGTATCCCGGCAAACCAATCAAGTCGGTGTTCGAGAACCGTGGGTCTCTCGAAGCAAACGGAGGATACTTCGAAACCTTCTACGAGCCGGTTGTCACTCATCTGGAGACTAAGGGATATGAACGGGGCAAGAATCTATGGGTGTTCTCGTACAACTGGACCCAGTCGAACGCGGATAGCGGGCTTGGTTTCTTCGGTTTTGTCGAGCGAAAGAAGGCTCTATTCAAAGAGAAATTCGGGTTTACGCCCACCGGAGTAGACGTAATCGCACATAGCATGGGCGGCCACGTTACAAGGGTTGCACTGAAGCTCGGTCAGAAGTTTGACAGAGTGGCATTTGTTGGTTCACCGCATATTGGTGCGACGGACTCTTATTGCTTCGTGCATCCGGATATAGACGTCAGTCTCACCGACTATGGCGGTTTCATGGACAATCTATCCCTTTTTGGAGTTACCGACGCTCTCTGGGGCCTGATATTCAGCGAGGACTACTACAGCAATAAGGTCAAACATCTTTTGTCGAGGCTGGATTCTGTATATGAGCTATGCCCAGATCACGACTTCATCGAGAGCTTTAGACATTACATTCTTTCCGTAGAAGGCGAGGCCACACCAAGAAAGACTGTTGAATCAACTTACTTCGAGGGCGACACAAAGCTTCCTGATTCGGCTATCTCGATGCTGAGGCGAGCACTCAGTTTTAAGAAGAAGATTAGGAGCTACCCAAATACAACAAAGTATCTACAGGTGTTCAACGACAAGCTAGAGACGCCAGTGCGAGTCGAGTCGGACACGTCACCTCTGGGAAGATCTTATGAAGTCATCCACGAACCCGCAGATGGCGACGAAACGGTGCCGTCGATTAGTGCAGACAGACCAATACCCAATGCTGAGCGATTTGGGGGCGCTTCAGAGACTCACTCTGAGCTGTTCTCCGATCAGGCGGTACTTGATGAGCTGACACGGTTCTTGCAGCTGAACTGACAGATATAGTCTAGATGGGTTCTTTAACTTGGTTTGGCCAGTTCTACTGTTTGCCTGCGTTGACTAGCACCATGGCTATTAGCCCAAGGAACACCGAAGCAACATTGACAGCAACTCTTGTTGCGCTACTTCGCCAAAATCTGGCTGCAACGCTTTCTCCTGGCTTTCTGTTTCCTGCTTTGCTCGCGAAGCCCCAAGCGCTAAAGAACCAGAAGATCGAGATTACGATGTTCTGGCAAACGAAGATAAGTACGAGTGTTTGAAGAGTCGTTAGATCACGCGAGTAGCCGAAAAAGCCAACAACTAGGATTATCGCAAGCAGCCAAGCGTGGAGCGGGAGTGAAAACTTTAGGTAACGCCGGAATTCGTGCCCCCAGCTCAGTCTGTTTTTCTCAAAGGTCGAAGCTAGGGCAGCGTACGCAAAGTCATAGGCCATAAATCCGAACAGAATGACGGTCGAGCCCGCTGCAGCATTTCTTGAACCGCCCAAGTCAAAGGACGAAGCCAGTATTGCAGAAAAAAGCGATATCAGGAGTGCGACAAAGAACATGAAAACACACCGGAAATACTGGTGTGCACCCCAGTAAGAGCTCACTCGTGCCCGAAGATAGATAAACATCAGCAATAGCACGTCGGGCCAAAAAGCTTCGGGGTTGAACCTAAAAGGCAGGTATTTCGCTAGAAGCAGTATGGATGGGCCGAGCCATTTCTCGACAAACTCCCGAAACGAGTCTCTGTAAACCCTGTATTCATGTCTCTGTAAACCCTGTATTCATCTAGGATGCTTTCGACTGTTTCTCCCCAGCCTATAGAGAAGGCCTCACCGACCAGATTCAGGACGGCTGTTAGGCCGAACCCAAAAGACATGACGATGATTGTCGAAGCAATTAGTGCGGTAAGGGCGTAATTCCAGAGCTCTTGCTTGCTGGATTCTCTCAGTTTAAAGAGAATCGCCCTAAACATAGCTCGTCAATATTCCGCTAAAGCAGCGCATTTGAAGAACACCGGAATCGATCTTCCTTTGCTTCATGGTCAGTCTTTCCAGAATCCATTGAACCGATTCGATGACAATTCCGTGTATCTCACGGTGTGCTGGATGTTCTTGTGGCCCAGGTACAACTGAATTGCGCGTGTGTCGTGGCCTTCATTCGCGAGCTTGAATCCTGTCGAATGTCTGAGCATGTGCGGATGAATAGGTATGCCTAGTTTCGCCTTTTCACCTGCACGAGCCACGATTTTTCGAACGCTGGAAGCTGTGAGAGGGCCGTTACGCTCGGTTTTGAAGACATACGGGCTGTCAGGGTAGTCCCGCCTTAGCTTACGGAGCATTCTGATCTCAGGACCCCGTAACGGGTGTGTGGAGTCCACTCCGTTCTTGAGCCTTGATACGTGCAGCAAACCCTGTGAGAGATCGATCATGTCCCAACGGAGGGCGACTAATTCGGATACTCGTAGGCCGTGGCGGAAAGCTAGGGTGATAAGGGCGTAGTCTCTATGACCGTGGCGTCCGAGTTGCCTGGCTGCACTGGCAAGCTTCTCAACCTCCTTCTCCGTCAGGTATTCCCTGGAACGGAGATCCTTGTATGGGACTCGTTTAGGCGGAACTTTCCCGTTTTCGATAGTTGGGGAAGGGCTCTGATCGGCCTTCAAAACGGCTTGGTTGCTTGACCTTGGCATCCGTACTTTCCCATTTACAGTTGTTTATGGGAAAGTAGATCGACCAGCAACTAGCGTCAACGAATATTGCGTCTTACCAAGCGGTATACAAAGAAACCCTATCCTAGATTGACAACCCTAGCCTGAAGGGCCCGAACTAGAGTTTCTCTATCCAGCATGAGCTTTTTAAGGGACTCATAAGTTGGGTCCATCTCTAAGAAGCCATTCGTGTCCTGAAGGGCTGATTCGAAAGACGAAAGGCTATTGCTGTATCTGTTAGCAAGCTCAGTTTCGTTCTCCGATAGAAGCGCGTTAAGTCTTACAAGCTCGGTATGTTGCATCGCTACGTTTTTCAACAATGCCATCTTTAGTTCGTCGTCAACTCTACGGGAATTGACCACAGTCATAGTAAACATGGTCATAGCGTTGTTGAATTCAGACGACAAATACTCGAACCGATCCACTCTCTCTTTAAGGATCGAGATTTCGTGCTTCTGAGACTCGTACTGAAATTCCCAAGCACGCTCCCCAACGACGACAACCAACGTGAAAATAGCAGCAAAAGTGGCAGCTGTAGCTTGATTCTCTTTCCACCAATTCTTGAATTTCTGCCATGTGCTGGAGTTCATTGGTTTCGATTCTGTGTTCATTCTTCCTCCCCATCATCTGACAGCATTTCTGAAGTACCGGCAGTTGTTAGGCCAGAGTTCTCTTTGGCTTCTTTCGATTTGTCGATAAGCTCGCGCCACTTATCTTCACCAAAAACCCTCATCATACGATTCACATAGTCGACAACATCCGGGTCGTATTCGTGTTCTCCGTTTTCGTGCTCGCCGCCGACGATTTCTACCTCATCTGGTTTCGGAGGTGCTTCCCCGTCTGCGTGTGCCAGTCCGAGTGTTAAAGTCAACACTGCAGCTGAGAAACCAGATACGAGTCTATTTCTAGTACGGATCAACAAGCGTCCAGGTGAATGAATCGAAACGTCTGTATCGACAAGAACGTCCCGTCTGAAGAAACGCTCTACTATCTGCTGCGAATCCATCTCTGTTAAATCGTCGTCTCGGCCTGCTTCCAATGCGAGAAAAACAGATATAACAAACTTGGTTAGTTCAGAAATCTGCCCTATGTCATCTAGCAGAATTCTTTCTTTCTGGACTCCAAGATAGAACGAAGAGTCATCGATTGAGACGACGTATGATTTATACGCAGCATCGTAAATGGACCGCTTCGCATCTCCGTAGATCTGGATAAGGGCCTGCCTATTTTGTGTAAGCCTGATTACATCGGACGGCAAATCGATTTTGCGCGGAAATTTATGGAGCCAGTTGACCGACCGTGCCGGGATCCTGTCCCGTCTGTAGGGTACTTGTTGTAAAGTAGTACGAACACTATCTGAGTCTTGGGAAAATTCGCCAACGTAGATCTCGCTGAAATATCCCTTAGACGGAACAATGACAAGGTCTCCTTTTTTTGCGCTTACGTAGAGCGTATGCGCTTCAGAAACGACTCGCGACGGTCGACCGCTCCGTCTTCTGAAGTCATTTGGATCACTGGAGGGACGATTTGCCTCCGCACCACCCGACCTATACCAACGAGCTAGCTCTACTGAAGCCCGGATTCGGTTTTCTACATCCCTGTCCTCGAGCTCCCAGGTCCGAGGTGCTCTAAACCCGGGCAGATCGAGGTACACAGCGCTTCGCTCAACGAAGTTCTGAAAGAAGGCGTAGCCAAAACCCGGATGCAGTACAAACACGCGATGGTCGGCAGGGATCACTTTCTCTGTCATTCGAACCAGTGCTTTGGGCATCAGGCAACTCCATTGCTCGGTCAATCAAATAAGACTGCGACGCTGACGTAATCAAGCTCACAACCCCATAATTGTTTCACAGATGCCAAATGTGCCCAAGCGGGACCGAAACCGAGCGAGTGAAACGGAGGGCTTCTCTTTTGGTTTGACCCTTATGTCACCCTCAAAACTGTGGTCGTATCCTCACAACACGTAGATATCTGGAGGCCAAATCGGTAACCGCTTTCGTTTGACTATCTTTACCATGCAGACCATATTTGTATCAGGCTATCGTTGACCACCACCGTCCAAGTTGCCCGATTGAACGTTTGCAACTCAAAGATTGAATTATTGAACATCAGAACCTCATACGACATGGCGCTTGGGATACACGAGAGGGGGCATTTTTTCCTCATGGGCTCGTAAGGCACTTCCAAAGACCTTCGTAGCGACATACTGAAGCGCATCGTGAGGATGGGAATACTCGTTCTTGTCCGGCTTCTCGTGATATCTCTCCTCGGCCCCGGCGATCTTTAACTTCTTGTACTGATACCGGCCTTGGAAACCCTTCCTGAGCGTTCTACAGCGCGGATGTACGAGTAGCTGAGGTTTTCCTTCCACGAGCGAATTAAGCGGCTTCCTGACGCTCTCAATACGAAGGGTAGGGGACTGCTCACCAGGTTGAATGTAGATACCTTTGCCGCGAAGAATCTCAAAGCACGTCTTCTCGTCTGTCTCGGATCGATTGTTCCCCGCCGGATCGCCGTAGTCCTCAAAAGTAGCCCTGGGATAGTTCTGGGAGCAGTGGAGTTGGACTTGCTCCGAGAACCGAGTTATCCCCAAGTCCTCAGACACCAGCTCGTCAAACACGATGAACCGGCCGTTAGGCAGCACTTGAGTGAACACACACGCAGGCGTCAGCCCGAAATCCCAACCTCGCTTGATAGGAACGTTTGGGTTGAAGTCGAATTCCTGACAATGGATTGCGTCGGAATACTCCGGGTAGATGGGCTTGCCGTCACGGATGTAGCCGTACTCCCCCTTAACGTAGACGTTAACGAACATCTCATCTTCGCCATCGCAGAGGTTTTCGTAGTAGTTGGGTGGAAGGTACGGAAGGTTTTCGGCATCGGGCCCGATTCCTGACGGTTGCTTGAATATCTGCACATTCTCCGCAGGGCTTTCCTCGAACGTCTTGAACCACCACGACTCATCATCAGGCGGGTTGGTGTCCATGATGATGCCTGGCTCCACACAACCACCATCCTTTACCGCTGGAAACCTGCCCACACGTCCCTTCAACGCCTTTATAACGGCAAGTGGAATCTCCCGGGCTTCGTTTACCCATGCCCCTGTTAGCTCAAGGGAGAGGAGGTTAGAGACGTGTTCGGGCCTATCCAGGGCCCTGTACAGGAACTCAATCTCCAACTCAGGATCGAGTTTGTCGATTAGGTAGCGATTTGATGACTTCTGGTAGTCCCCGAATTCATGCGGAGGCAGCCAGTCATGTACTGTTTTGATCGTCGTGTCTTCGAGCTGACGATAAGTGTTTCGGATAATCGCAAATCGAGACCGACGCTTACCGTTGTGATGAGGCTGTTTCTTAGCCCACTTCACCAGCTCAATCACACACCCTGACGACTTACCGGAGCCGAACGGGCCCATTAGTCCCCGGATGAACTTGTCGCATTTCGAGAAATCCCTAATTGTCGGAACGTGCTCATAGCTGTAGTGAATGTCAGTCATTGATTACCAGTCGAGAAGTGGTTTCAACAGAGCCGGTTAATTCGGAGCGAGCAAGCTTCGGCAAAGTGAACTCCATCAGCTTTACCAAGAGATTCGCCGCTTTCTCGGGACTTTCTTTTGCGAGCTGGTCCATCCACTTCTGCAGATTCTCAGTGTTGTCGTCAACAATCTGAGCTACAGCTTCTCGTATCTGCTTCGTAGCCTTGTTTGGGCTGCCTTTCGGTCTTCCTCCCCCTGGTCTTTTTCCTCTATGCATCTTGGTATCTCCCATTTGTTTAATCGTCCGTTTGCTCGAAATCCATGTTTGAGACAATGTGAACAATGACTCTCAGGTATAGCTCCGGATCTCGTCCTCTTAGTTCTTCAAAAACGATATCTCCACGTTCGAAGTAGTCGTCATGTAGTTTCAGTGCCTCAGCTTCTATGTCCATCAGTGTTCCTCACTCCCTGGCTTCTCAAGAATGGCGTCCAACTTGGCTGCTTGCTCGTCGATTGCTGTTAACACCGTGTTCATCTCGGCGACTAGCTGCCGTGCGTACTCAGTAAGTTCAAGCATGGTTAGACGCTCCGTGTAATAGCTTCTGGATATCTCATCAAAGCTAGGGTTGGTTTCGATGACTTGTCGTATGTCTTCAGCGATCACGAGTACCTCCCAGCGATTCACCGTCCAGCACCCTTCGTTGAGTCTCTCGCTTCTTGTCTCTATACGGGCTGGTTTCGCCAACTTGGCTGGAAATAACTCCTCCTGTTGGTTCAAGCAGTCCCACCTGGGAGCCCACGGCACCGCCTAGAACTCCTGTACGGACAATCGGGTTCATGCGTAGAAATGGCGGCAACCTGGACGCAACGAGGGACTCTGGGACGACCTGCGGATCGAGAAGGATATTGCCCATCTCTTCCAACACCTCGTCGGTAAGACGACTGTTGTTCATCGTGGAACGTATGGCCTGGGCAATCCCCATTGAAGGATTTGTCATGCCCTCGAAGAGAAGGCCGGTGATGCTATCCGTAGCCGCCAACCTGTCAGCCTGAATCCTCGCTGTTGGCGAGCCGCCCAGAACCAGATTTCGAGTCTGCGAGAACGTGCTTTCTGCAGAGGCGCGATTCATGAACTGCTGCAGTGCGTCCTTATCCGGGAACACCAACTGCGCCATCTGCTTGAATCTCGGCACCTCTACTAACCGCTTGGCCGTGTTTCGCGTCTCACCCTGTTTAGAGAGGGTTTCAGCCAAGTCATCCAGGAAGCCAATCCGAAGGGCTTGAAGTTCACCTTCGCCCATTCCCTGAACCTGCTCGGTAACATCCGATACCCGAAGCTTGTTGCTACGAAACATCGTTCTACCCAGCTCTGCTGCATCGCGGATAGCCGCCTCACCACCAAATACTGAACGCGCTTGGGCGTAGATGGGGACCTGGTTGTCTATCTCTGAGACGAACTGTCCCTTGAGATTGGTGAGGATGCGTGACTGGTTGCGATTGCCCTGTCTGTTTGCGACGCCGATCTGATCGTCCAAGGCTCGTTTGACAGCGTCGAGATATCGAACATCAGTGATGTCCCCGTTTAGATCTGGATCAAACCCCTCGTTTCGGAGAATCGTCGTGGCCTTCCGCCTTGCTGATTTCATGGCAGGACGGCTCATGAGTTCCATCATCTGCGGAGAGATATCCACCACCTGGCTGTAGGCCTCGCGATAGAGATCAGCGGCCTGACTCTCAGCCCCATTAACAATCTCGATGATTCCCTTATCGAAGTCGTTACTGCCCACAGCAGAGCGAGCAGCCTGCCTTAGTCGCATCTGCTGGCCCAGTTGACGCTCGTCCAGGAAGCGCCGTGCTTTACCCGCTGACACTCCAGTTTGTGAGGCAGACACACGCGTAAGCCTCCCAAGGTTTTCACCAATGTCGGCCAAAGTCGCCTCTGGGCCCATATCCTTGAGGAGTGCAAACGCTTCATTGGGCGTGATGTCGTCAGCATCCATGGCTCCAAGCACTTCTCGAACTGCTTTGTTCTTCGGCGTGCCAACCAAAGACTCACGAAGCCTTCGAGCAACTGGCGAGAAGACTGTGGAGGTAACGTTAGTAGCTCCGGCGAAAAGGGGAGTGCCTACACCGCCGATAAGCGCACCCTTACCAGCACCTTCCAGTCGTTCACCTGGCAATGCCGTTCCCGCACCGAATGCCGCACCTTCAGCTGCTCCTACACCCATTAAGCGAGCAAGGGGAGGTACTTGCTTCAGCGCTTGTTTACCTAACGACAAGAGCCCACCACCCTGAGCCGCACCGCCTCCTACTTCCCCCAGGAATGAGAGGCTAGGGTGTTTTCTTGAGAACTGATTTCGACGAATCTGTCTGTCGATGAAGTCGATTTCTGAGGACTCGTCATAGGCTCTGTAACGTTCTGAGAGGCCACCTGGCGTAAACGTTGCAGCCTTGAGCCCATGTATCCGTGACATGATTTCATCCGAGAAACCGAACGTGAGGCCGTCCATGGCCGAGGCAAACGTACCTCGTGTTCTTGAGGGGGTAGCGTCCTCACGAAGAACGATGGATTTCTCGTCCTCCAACCGTTGCCTGGCTCGTGAGAGCGCTAACGCACGCTCTTTTTCCTTCGTTAGTTCCACAATGCGCGCTCCTCTGGAGTCAGGTGCATCCATTCCTCAGGAGTGACGCCGTCTGGGACGGGTTCTGGGGGCTGTTGCGGGGTGCCTAGCTGCACGTCAGGGCTCTCCATGGAGGGGATGCCGGTAACGCTCTCGGGGCGTAGTTTGAACAGCGAAGCTTCGTTGTTATAGAAGTCCACTGTTCTGCCCATGATCCCGTCCAGTTGAGCTTCGAGGGCCTCAATCGAATTCAGCAAGTCCTGCTGCGTCTCAGGGCCAAGAGGGCCATCGCCCTGCAGTTTCGATATCTCGTCCTGTAAACGTCTCGCAAGGCCACCTGCAGAGCTGTATGCCGCCTGTTCTGCCGGACGTACCACCGAGTTGTCGATCGAACGAATGAAGCTCGTAAAGGCTGCCGTGGCGGCGATGGGATTACCTTGCGACACAAGAGCCTTCGCTTTCGCGAGATCGGACATCGAGCTTCGAATACCGTCGGTGTCCTTGCGGAACTCACCACGAAGATCGGAGGTTGCGTTTTGAGCATTCGAGCGAGTACCAACATCAATACTTGCTAGCTCCGACTGAAGCTGTCGCTCAGTGATGAAGCCGTTACGGTGGTCTGTAAACAGCTTGCCAATTGTGGTTTTCGCCTCAGGTTGGCCTTCAGGTGAGTTAGCCTTGGCCCGGTTTAATCCGATCTGGCTTTCGAAGAGACGACGCTGGAGGTCGTTCAATCCAGCTTGCTGCTGCATCCGCATAGTCTGAAGCCCAGACTCACCGAGAATTTGTCCGAAGGACTTTGGCACCGTTGAAGGCCCGGAGTTGGCGAGCATGTTCATGCCAATCTGGAACATGGGGTTACCCATGATCTCGGACATCCGCTCCGTCATCGACGGCGTCTTTCGTTCGGTGCTGGAGCCAGCAACCGTTGGGTTAGTCGGCGTACCGACTGGAATCGCCAATTTCTGGCGCAGGAGTAAGTCTAGAAGCGAGTTTCTTCCCGCCCCCATATTCGTGGGTAGTGTTGTCATCAAAATCCTCGCGATCGACTACTGTCTCGGCAGCCGTGATAAGTCCAGAAGCTCGTGGGCGATCTTGTTATCGCTCCAACCCATAGTTCGAAGAGTGGCGAGATGAATGCATCCAATCGTCTCTGCGATTGATCCTTCGTTAGCGCCATCCTTTCTGGCCTTTTGAACAGCCTCTGCAATGTCGTCTACAAGTTCATGACTCATGAATCACCTCAAAAAAATGCTCTCTCTTCCCATTGTTAGTATCCCCCTGAATTCGGCGATTCCTTGTCACGCTGTGACAATGAACTCCATTTGCCAGTGAATACTCCAGAGAGAACGGTTCGGTCATGAGTTTGAAGGTTGGCCAGGTTGTTCAGGAGGTAGGTGACTCCTTCACTAAGAGTGCTGTCGCAGTCCACGTTGCCCTGAATCAATCTTGAGTCGCTTAATATTCGAACCACGTCATCATTAACGCGAAGGCTGCAGTTGAGGGCCCTATAACCTGCGTCGCGCCAGGCTCTACTTCGTTGCTGGCGCACGCGGTCGAACTCTCTACGAATCTCCAATTTCTTCTGTTCGGGCGCAATTCTGTTGATTTCATTTTCGAGTGAGCTTTTATCCACGACTTACCTCCGTGTAAGCGTAAATTGGCCAGCGTTCCCCGCGTAGCAGCCAGATTTTGGCCAAACATCTTCGCGGTAAGCGGGCGATTAGGTGTGAGTTTGGGATCCTCGAACGACATGCTCCAGGTGGATGCATGGTCGCCAGCATGTTAGGTCCAATCTGTTCTGCGAGCTTCATTGCGCAGCTCAGAAGGGCAGGTCCGAATCATCCACGGCAGGAGTTGTTAATGCGTTGTGGTATCCCGCAACTTCCTCTAGCAACTCATCCATGCGCGGGCCGCCTTTCTCAACGCCGTCTGCCAGATCCCTAAGGGCATCCGCTATGCCTTTCTTGCAAGTGATTTCTCCGGAAAGGTGTACCGTGACAGGAGCTGGCACTCGAAAATTCACCCACTCGAATTCCATATGCATGTACTCATCTTGCTCGACGAGCGCAGGTTGATTCCCAAACCAGAACAGGGAAGCGCTTGGTACGACTGGAAAGCGGTAGATCAGCTCCTCCTCGATTATCTTCCGTTCGTAGTTCGACAAACGGTATTCACGCTTCGGCTGCTTCTTGGGTAGTTCAATTACTTTGTTATCGCTCATGATGAACCTCCATGTTCATTGTTTTGATATGGCCCCTTGGTAGATCTATAGAGGTGCCCGGATTTCGGGTTAACAGAACTGATGTTTTGGGTGTTTACTAACCCGGATTTCGGGTCAATGAGGAAAAATATTGGTCCGTTAACCCGATCCTCGGGGTAGATAAGCCCGTATTTCGGGTTAAGGATTCCAATTCTTCCAATCGTTGGGCGCTCGATTGGTCGAGGACAGATCGAGCTTGCCCTCACACTCGTCGATTGCGAAAAAACTAACTGCGAAGAGATTGCATAGATTCCGTCCGCCCTGGCGCGTTCTGATAATGAATCCAGACTCCTCAAGTTCCTGTTGTGCCTTGAGAAGCGTGTCCTTTGATTTCCAGCCTCGCTTCTCCATAACGGAAATTGTGCAGGCTTGGTCACCGTTGTTGATGGAGCCACCGCTCCCGAATCGAATGTCCGCGCAGATGTCGAGTAGTAACTTGACTGCTTTGAACGACAGCGCCGCAAATTGGGAGCTCTTGAGCACGCTGTGGGGGATAGGCACGAACGAACCCGATTCGCGACGTCCTTTCGCTTTAAGCCTGTTTCTGGCCATTTCACTCTGCACCCCCTGCTTGGGTATTACCGGAGTGCGTTTTGTCTGAGATTCGACCTTCTTGCCCGTTTTTCAGCCTCAGAGAGGGTCTTTGGGCCTTGGGTACCAAGTAGTACTCGAGAACTGACTCGGCAATTCGGTGTGTGGTTGGACGCACGTGCCAGAGTGGGCAGGAATGCCCACTACAGAGGGTTACTTGTGCACGCCAACTTCCGGCGGCTTTATCGTCATAGATGCAACTGGTGCACTTTGCATTTATACTTTCACGCAACGATGGTCTGGTCATCGTTAACTCCTTGTGATGAGGCCCCGATTCTTGCTGGCAGGCGGTTCGGGGCTTTGTCCGTTTAGGGGGTTGTAGACTGAGCGAGGAGGCGATCGCACTCTGCGCGGGTGGTGTAATACCTTCCACCTGGGGTAGGGAAGAAACGGGGGCCGAAGTTCTTCCTCTGCCAATTGGTGAGTGTGTGCCGGGTGACGCCAATGTAGTCTGCAGCTTCAGTCTTGTTCATAAGGCGTTTAGCTTCGCTATCCATGCTGGCCACGATCTCACTCAACCACGCCGGACTTTCGAGGCAGGTCGATACTGCGACGGCTAGAAATCAGATCGTCTATGGCGTCCGATGGAACAAGACGCCGCCTACCAATCTTCACGGAGTCTAGTTCGCCGTCATGTACCAGAGATTTAAGAGTGGTGATGCCTACGCCCACGATTTGGGCGGCCTCAGTGAGGCTCAACAGCCTGCGTACTGGTGAATCCATTTGTCCTTCCTCGTCCTTGTGAATGACCGTAAATGGCCGATGAAGAAATTGTAGAAGGACCCGCGCAACTGGTGGAGGAACGAAAACTGGTCGAAAATCATTCCGGTTGGCGTGGCAAAGACCTAATGAGTTCCCAGGTCATAAGTTTGTTTGCTTTTGGAACTATTACTTTCCTAACCCTTTCTTCCAAGCCAATGTCGTACTCTTCCGGAAACAAGTGCTCGCCGACTTCAGACATTGTCAGCTTTTTTCCGTGCAGCCAGGTCATTAAAGATAGGTCGATGAACTCCAAAACTTTGTGGCGTACCCAGCTAGATACTTCAGCATCAGTGTGTGAAAGGCGACTGTTGGCTCCATATCTCTCTCGGAGTGGCTTTAGAATTCTCTTGAAACTACGCAACAGCTCTTCATCTGTATGCGCGAGGTCTAGAGATAGCATAAGGGGCCCGACGTTTTCGCCCAACAGCCGGTACAAGTCGTCTACGGCTATGTCACCAACCCGCTCTCCGACAAAGTCATCGGTGTTTAGAGGGTTAGGTAATTCGGTGTCGGAAAATTTCCGGTCGATAAACGCTTGGTACAGGTACGCTTTGGCGATTCCTAACATAGCGTAATCGCCGCCGTGGTCTGAGAAAAAGCGTAGGAGAAGTGCGACGTCAAACAACTGCGTTGGTGCGACAGCTTCTCCGCCGATCGTCGCTGTGTACCACGATCTTTCAGTTATTTCTTTTTTTGAGGCTTCGGCCGGAGGAGTATCCCGCACCTCAGTGGCTGACAACGGGCCGACTGACATCTTGTTCGTATACTTGGATGCAAGTTCCCGAACGTGCTCACTTTCTGCGGGTATGCCCCACGACATCAGCTGATAGAGGACAATTCTGTCAGACAACAGCTTCCTCCAGTCGTGCAAAGAACAATTCCCTAGTTCCTGATAGGCGCCGAGGTCGGGGATTTCCGTGTATTGCGATTCAGACATTATTCGGGAGACCGGCACTGCTGGGACACGCTGGGACAGGCTGGGGAATCCGAAAAGAGACTTCTTAAAGTCACAAGAGCTCCACAGCTTTGCGTTTGGACTCATCTGTCGCATGCAGGTATTTCGTTGTCGTTGCTATGTCCGCATGCCCTAGCAGAGCAGACACAGTCTTGATGTCCGCACCCTTCTGCAATAGCCGAGTGGCGAACGTATGACGTAAATCATGAAAGCGCAGGGTAGGGAGGTCTGCGGCTTCTCTAATAGCCATCCAAGACTTCTTGATGGTTGTCAGCGGCGTCTCTTCCTTACCTGGGAATACCCA
Organism: uncultured Woeseiaceae bacterium; assembly: GCA_964606915.1. GTDB lineage: Bacteria > Pseudomonadota > Gammaproteobacteria > Steroidobacterales > Woeseiaceae > UBA1847. The sequence goes on from CAZSIQ010000007.1 coordinate 35,493, forward strand.
TTCCCCAAGCGAGTCCCAGTCTCTGAAAATCCTCTGACTCTCAAGGTTCAACGGAATCACCCTTGTCTGAGCGGACTTTGCTATCTCACCCCGCACGACTAGTTCATCATCGGACACATCGCCCCATCGAAGAGACAGAATCTCTCCTCGTCGCATACCGGTATTCAGCGCCAGCAACACAACTGGCTCTAGGTGATCAACAAAAAGGCCGAAATCAGGGAGTAGCTCATAGTGACGGGTATGTCTCCACTGGTTTCCGGATTTCCTCTGGGCCCTCATCGTTTTGTCCCTCTCCCTGAGTGCTCTTCTAAGCCGATCTTCTTCCTCTTCGCTGATAGTCCGAATGACAGAGGATTTGTCTGTCTTGGAAGGCTTCAGTCCTGCCAGTGGATGACTATCAATTAGTCCCCACTCAAGTGCTTTGGAGATGCAGGCAGATAAGGCGGCGATCTGACGATTCGTTGTACTAGGAGAGATACCGTCCTTATGGCGATTCCGTCGCCACTTCTCTAACTCCCAATGCGAGATATTGGAAATGGGTTTACTAAGGAGAAAGCCGAAACTGGACTTGATACTGGCAACTGTAGAGGAGCCGGACTTTCTTTCTATCACTACCCAGGGCTCGTACCTGTTCGTCAGGAACGCCTCAAGAGTTCCATCCCGTTGCCGCTGTTCAGTCTTACGCTCCACCTGCTTGTCATGGTTGGGATCAACGCCGTTGGCAATTTCACCAGCGAGACTGCGAGCTTTTCGTCTTGCCTGAGCAGGGGAGACAGATGAACCGTCTCCAATAGTGAATCGTTTGCTCTTGCCGTGAGAGCGATAACGAAACACCCATGACTTCCGGCCTGACGGAAAGACTGTCAGGTATAAGTTCTCGACTTGGTGGTCCTTCACGTCGTAGCGAGTGTCCGACGCCGGTAACTTCGGTATAGAAGTCTCGGTGAGTTTCTTCGGAAGGCCTGTTGGTTTGGGTGGCATTAATCCTGGGGACACAGCAGGGACACGGTGACCGGAATTTTCCACTTTTTTCCGACGAATCGCAAATAATGCTCGAAATATGTTTTTCTATTTATTAACAATGACTTGACATCGGCCAAGTGTCACCGAATAATACCATCTGTCTCCAAGTGTGTTTACGATGGGGTTGTGGGGGTCGGAGGTTCAAATCCTCTCGCCCCGACCAATTCAAAACGAAAAAGCCGGTGTCTCACTAAACGGGACACCGGCTTTTTCGTTTTGAATTGGGCGGGACTGATTGGAATCTCCCTCGGGAGCTCAACCGAGGCGAGCACCGCTCGCCGACAGGCGTTGCAAACGCAACGCCCAATCCTCTCGCCCGGCGAGCAAAGCTCGCCTGCCAACAATCCTCGCATGGTTCCAACACACACCCGGGTGTCTCACCCAAACGAGGCACCGGCTTTTTCTTTGTGAATTGGGCGGGGCTGATTCGAACCTCCCTCGGGAGTTCAACCGAGGCGAGCACCGCTCGCCGACAGGCGTTGCAAACGCAACGCCCAATCCTCTCGCCCGGCGAGCAAAGCTCGCCAGTCAAAGATACTCAATGGGTTGCAGAACCAAAACTGGTGGCTCACTCCATACTCCACCGTCTTTTCGCTGCGTATCGATAGTCACAAAACACCACCGCTCAACCACACCACCTCAACTATTCAAAAAGGACCACCCGCAGAAAAACAGCTCACCAAAAAGAACCCCAACAGCTATACGACGTATGATCCCCCCCATGCCCATCACCCTCCAAACCTACAACAACGGCAAAGGCGTCCGCACAACCTATTCAGGCGTCGTCACGGATCGCGAGTACCTGACCCACATCCGTCTGTATCCATCGCTGCCTTCCGCTGTGTTCGAGAGTATCCAGTACGGACTGACAGACCTGAGCGATGTCAGGAAACTCGATCTGTCGACCACGACGGTCATTGAAGCAGCGAACGTGTCGTCAGCCACAATGAAGAAAAACCCGAACCTGCGAATTGCTATTGCGGCGCCGAATGATATTGAGTTCGGCATGAGTCGCATCTGGTCGGCATGGTCCGACATGGAGCTTGCACACACCGCGCTGTTTCGCACCGTTGCTGAAGCAAAGGACTGGTTACAGGCTGAAGTTATGCGTCTGCATGGGGAACCCGTAAACCTCGACACCCCGGACAAACGACCGGTGTTCGAGCTGGGATAATTTCTCCACCTGTCGCACAGCCGACGACCACCGTTGCTTAGTTCGCAGGTCCGGCTATAGTCACTGCCGGTGCGCTCCCGTCCCAAAAGGGCTGAACCTCATGCCGATCAGGCAAACCTACATCTGCAACGGACAAGGCGTCGTTTTTGAAGCGTCCGGCGTCGTGACGAGTGAGGAGTTTTTCGACACGTTCGTCAACTACTTCAATTCACCGGATGACATCTTCCTGCCGCTGAAATTCAGCCTGACTGATCTCACCGCCGTCGAAAGGGTCGAGATTTCGACGGAGGACGTCGCAGACCTTGGTTTAACGGCGAAAGAAGCGTACCAGCGCAACTCGGACTCCATCGTCGCCTTCGCCGCACCGGATGACCTGACGTACGGATTGGCCAAAGTCTGGACAGCGTGGACGGGTCCGCAGACCTGGACGACCAATCTCCTGCGGGATCGGCCATCAGCCGAGCGTTGGCTCAGGAACGAGCTGTATGCGCGATTCGGCATGGAGTACGTCGACTTCGAGCGATAGCGACCGTACCGGGCACCTGCGCCAGCGCGGCGAGTCCTCGAATCCGGATGCGACGATCTGGTTAAAAACTGACCACCTTTTGCTATCGAAACAACCTTGATTACGTATTCATTTGGCAGGGTCTTGAACAATCGTTGAAAAGTCCTATTGTCCGCCGCGGATTAGGGTTTTCGCCTCCCGCCGGTCGGCGGTGGCGCAAGGAGATTTCAACGTGCCGATTACCATGACACCCGTCAACGATGGCAAGGGTTTACTCGTCAAGGGCTGTGGGCATATCAGCGACCAGGAGTATCGCCACTTCATTTTTGACAAGCTCCTGCAGATTCCTGGAGAGACCGTTGAACACCGGTTCTGCTTTCACGACTACTCCGGCGTCGAGTCCGTCGGTGTGCACAACGAGACGATCTCGGAAGCCGGAAAACGGGCTGCCGCCGTGTTTGAGAACAATCCGGATGTCCTGATGGCCGTGGCAGCACCGTCTGACCTGATTTTCGGTCTTGCGAATATGTGGTCCGCCTGGGCCGACAAGAAGCGCGCGAATACGCGCCTCTTCCGCGACTCGAAAGAGGCCAGGCAGTGGCTTCGCAAGGAGGTCTTTGGCAGCCAGGCCGTCGCCTGAGGTTCAGGCAGACAGCGGCCGGGTGTTGTTCTGCTTGGTGTAGTCGCTGGTCGTATCAGGCAGCTTCTTGTCCTGGATACCGAGCAGGATAGGTGGCGCGGTGTCGCGGTAGATGTTCATCTTCGCGTTGTACGCGCAACGGGACAGGCCGTGCTTATCCACGATCTTAATCTTGCGAATGTCGAAATGACCGTCGGTGATACGTTCACCCGTCAGGTAACACTTGATCGCGGTGACACGTTCGCCTGAAAGCTCCATGCGGTTCAGTTTGCTCAAGCTGCCCTGGGCGCGCTCCAGGAAGTTCACCGCATCCACCGCGTTTGCCGAGGCAGAACGACGCGCCTCGGTGTCGGTCGGGTCGACAAGGAAATCACCGACCAGGATCTGGCCCGGAAGTGCAGCGTCAATCATACGTGCGAGTTCTATCGTCACGTCACCCACGATGAAGTCCTGCATCGTCGGGTTCAGGCCTTCTGCCTGGTGGAACTCGTAGCAGCTGCCGACATGGAAACAGGCGCGGAGCTGCGGTACCGCTTTCGATCGGGCTTTGCTTAACGCAATCGCATTATCAGCCAGCACGATATGCATGAAGTGGTAGAGATTGACGTTGGCGCCAAGCCCTTCGTCACGATTCCAGATATAGAAACCGTCGCCGCTTGATGAGCGCGCAAAGTTGATGCTCACGTCGATCTCGAGCATCTTTGCCAGCGCCGAATTCAGCGAATAGGACAGGCTGTTGAGCTGCGTCATCTGCTCGAACGGACTGAGCAGGCTGAACCCGACGATGTCGAACAAGGTAACCGCCCGGCTTTCGATGTGGTTAATGCCGTAACGCCGAATCATCTTTTCGATGATCTGTGTTTCTACCGGGTGTCCGGACAACGGCTGTCGCAACGGGATGTAGACCGGCTCAACATCGAGCAGGCGCGCAACCTTCTGCATTTGTGCGAACGTCAGTTTGCGCTCGCCGGAAATCAGCTCGACGACAAAGCGCGGAGAGACTCTCGGTGGGTGATTGTCGTCGCTTGCGGTTGTGTACTCGGCAATGGCGTAGTGAGGCACAACGAGCACCAGGATGCCTTCTTCGAGCGGTGCCCAGCTCAGGATATTGTTCTGTCCCAACGCCCACTGCTCGTGCAGGCTGCGTTCCAGGTGGACAAGATTACTGCGCTGCCGCAGGCCCATCTCCGTGGCGAGACCGGCCAGTTGGTCAAAATGTGGAGAAAAGTCTGCTAGCCGGCGTATGCCGGATTGAGACAGTTCATCAAGATCCATGCTTTTCCCCGAAGCAGGCGCGCTGATTGAAAGTAAAGTACTCGCGTCCATGGCGCAAGCTCTCACGTTTTTAATTGAAATCGTCGTGGTTTAAGGCAACATCGCCGCCATTAGAGCTATCGGCCGCTGCCGCAGATTCATGAGCGTACAGGCACCCACCATCGACGAGGTCCGTGAGTTTCGCGACACGATCGCGAATCGCGTCGTCAAAACACCCGTTATTCCCTGCCACTGGACAGAATCTCTGCTGCCGCGAGGCACCCGCGTGTTTGGCAAACTGGAGTTCCTGCAACAGACCGGTACGTTCAAGGCGCGAGGCGCGCTGGCCAATATCCTGTCGCTGGATCCGGCGCAGCTTGAAAAAGGCGTCTGCGCCGTGAGCGCCGGAAACCACGCGATTGCCACCGCCTTTGCAGCGCGGGAAGCCGGCACAAGCGCCAAGGTGGTTATGCTGGAGCATTCCAACGAAGAGCGAAAGCGCCGCTGCAGGGAATACGGCGCGGACGTCGTACTCGCGAAGAACGTCCACGAAGCCTTCGACGCGGCCAAGGCCATTGAAGCCTCGGAAGGTCGGTTCTTCGTGCATCCGTTTGAGGGTCGTGCGGTCGCACTCGGTACCGGCACGGTCGGGCTCGAGATGGTCGAACAGTGCCCGGATTTTGACGCATTGATAGTGCCGGTTGGTGGCGGCGGTCTGATTGCCGGAATCGCCAATGCCGTCCGGCAACTGAAGCCGACCTGCCAAATAATCGGCGTAGAACCCGTCGGTGCCGACAGCATGCGACGCAGTTTCGAGAGCGGTGCGCCTGAAGCCATCGAATCCGTCAATACGATCGCCGACAGCCTGGGCGCACCCTTCGCCATGCCCTACAGTTTCGAATTGACGCGGAGCAATGTCGACAGCCTCGTCCAGGTCGATGACGATGCACTGGCGCGCATGATGGGGCGTCTGTTCACGGACATGAAGATCGCCGTTGAACCGGCCTGCGCGGCAGCGGCGGCTGCCTTGTTCGGTCCGCTGCGGGACGAGCTCGCGGGGCAAACGGTCATGCTGACATTCTGCGGCAGCAACATTGACTGGCCGACATTCAGTGACATGGTGCGTTTCGATGATGGATAAGCACTTGGCGGCGCTGAAGTCGATCGTCGGTGACGGTGCCTGGGTTTCTGATGCGGCCGAGCTCGAGGGCAACCTGACCGAGTGGCGCGGCCTCGCACGTGGCAAGACGCCACTGCTCCTGAAACCGTCGTCCACGCATCAGGTCTCGCAGATACTCGCGTATTGCAACGAACACCGGGTGGCTGTTGTACCGCAGGGTGGCAACACCGGCCTCTGCGGTGGTGCCATACCCGATGACTCGAACACGCAGATCATCCTGTCCCTGTCACGTATGAACCGGATACGGGACCTTCGTCCTGATGACTTCTCGATCACTGTCGAGGCCGGCTGTGTCTTGCAGACGTTGCAGGAGACAGCGGAGCAGGCCGAGCGTGTGTTTCCGCTTAGCCTGGCCGCTGAGGGGAGCTGCCAGATTGGTGGCAACCTCTCGACCGATGCCGGTGGCATCAATGTGATCCGCTACGGGACGGCGCGTGACCAGGTATTGGGTCTTGAGGTCGTCCTCGCAAATGGTGACGTCATCGACGGCTTGCGCAGCCTTCGCAAGGACACGGTCGGGTATGACCTGCGTCACTTGTTCGTTGGCAGTGAGGGAACGCTGGGGGTCATCACGGCGGCAACACTCAAGCTGTACCCGAAACCTGCGTCGGTCAGTACCGTCATGCTGTCGTTGCCCAGCGCCAGGGCATCGGTCCAACTCCTGTCGCTGATGCGAGAGCGCCTCGGCGATCGCGTTCTCGCCTTCGAGCTGATCTCCGGCGTCGCGCTGGAATTTGTTCGACGGCACGGTGACGGCATCAACGTGCCATTCGACAACGGCGACTGGTTCGTGTTGGCGGAGGTGTCGGGACCGGCGATCGAGGAGCTGCTCGAACGAGCAGTCAACGCGGAACTGGTCACTGATGCCGTCATTGCCAAGAGCGACAATGAGGCCGGCAATCTGTGGCGCATTCGTCACTCGATATCGGCGGTGCAGAAGCCGGAAGGCGCCAGTTTGAAGCACGACATCGGTGTTCCGACCGACCGGATCCAGGATCTGTTTGACCAGGCGGGCCACATGGTAGACGCGGAGGTGCCGGGTGCACGTCTTTGTGCGTTCGGTCATGTTGGAGACGGCAACCTGCATTACAACATTAGCCAGCCCGTCGGTGCCGACGCGGAGGCGTTCCGTGCGAAGGGTTCGGTGGTGACCGGAAAACTCTATGACATCGTCCGCTCCCTGGGCGGTACGTTCAGTGCAGAACACGGGGTAGGGGTCTTCAAAAAGGGGCATATGCCCGGGTTTCGGTCCGAGGCGGAACTAAGGCTGATGCGGACGCTGAAACAGGCACTGGATCCGCACGAAATTCTGAATCCCGGAAAGGTAATCTGACGACTGGTTCCGATTCCGACAGTCGCCAACACGGTAAAATACGCCCATAGAGCGTTGAATGAACACGCAAATCCGGAATGACGACCGACGACAACAAACTGTCCGCTGACTTCGCGGATCAGCTGTCTGACCTCGAGCAGGAGGGGTCAGCGAGCGATGCTGTGTTCCTGAACCAGGCCCGGGAGGCCCTGGAGCAGGTGCTCGAAGCCAGTGGAGGCAACGAGATCGCGGTCCGCGCGACGCTTGCCGAGCGTCGCGAAAGCGGCGAACTCCGTGAGGAGACCTACGAACTCGTCACGTCAATGCTCGAAAACTATCGGAGCGAGCACCTGGACACGGTCGGCGAAGCGTCGTCGTTCGATGATGTGTTCGGCGACGAACAACCGGCCTTCGACCAGACCATGGTCATCGATACCCGCGCACAACCCATGCAGGCACCCGCGGACCAGCAGTTGCAGGTCGGTTCCGTACTGCGTGATCGATTCCTGCTGAAAAAGCAGGTGACCGGTGGAAGCATGGGCGTCGTGTTCCAGGCGCTCGACCGGCGTCGAGCGGAATCCGGCGAACAGGACGCGTTCGTTGCGATCAAGGTGCTTTCCGCCAACCTGTCGGACGATCCCAAGGCACTGCGACTTCTGCAGCAGGAAGCGGCAAAGGGTCGCTGCCTTTCCCACAACCACATTGTGCGTTTCATAGACCTCGATCGCGATGACGACCTGTACTTCATCATCATGGAATGGATGGACGGGGAGAACCTCGCCGACATTCTCGACCGCTCTGTGAAGCTGGATGTAAAGACCGCGCTGAAGATTACTCGCCAGATCGGTGAGGCCCTCGACTACGCGCACGACCGGGGCATCGTGCACGCTGATATCAAACCGGCGAACATCATGATCCAGCCGGACGGCGACGCGAAGCTGTTCGATTTCGGCGTGGCTCGCGTACGACAAAAGCAGGATGAGGCAGCGATGAATTTTGACCCGGGGTTGCAAGGCGCACTGACCCCGGCGTACTCCAGTATGCAGGTGCTCACGGGAGAGGAACCGGTTGCCGAGGACGACGTCTTCTCACTGGCCTGCCTGCTCTATCGACTGATTGCAGGTTACCGTGTGTTCGGCCCCAGGAACGCCGCCGAGGCTGCCGAGGCGGGCATGACACCGCAGCAGCTTCCGGGACTGACTGACGGCCAGTGGCGCGCCCTGAAGAAGGCGCTGTCATTTTCCCGCGTTACCCGCTTTTCGAGTGTGCGCGACTTTCTCCGTGAGCTGGACGATGACGCACCGGAGGCGCCGGTTGCTGACGGTGCCCCGTTGGACATCGTTGTTGATCGGACGGGACGTTTCACGACGGAGACCGAGGCCCGGAGTTCAAGGCTGCCGCTGCTCCTGACTGTGCTCGCCATTGGTGCCGGCGCGGCCTGGTTCCTGATGCCGTACCTGCCGGACTCGTTCGAGAATCCCCTGGCGTCGTTTACGAACACGACGGTGGATGAGCCGGCCGTAGCCAGCGAAGCGACGGCAGACGAGGTGATATCAGAGCCCGTCGTCGTCGAACCGGCCGAACCAATAACCGAGCCTGCAGAGACGGCTGCGGCCGAGCCTGAGCAGACGTTGGAAGCCCTTGAAGAGGTGCCGGACGGCGCGGCACTTGTCGACAATGCCGTATTTGAACCGGTGCCTGAACCGGCGCCGGCGATCGAGGCCGTTCCCGAGCCGGTGGTTTTGCCCGACGGCGATGTCCAGGTGTCTCTGGACGGTGGCGAACTTACGGTCGACCTGGTTGAAGATACGTCGTCGTTGTTGATCGACGTGCTGCATGCGGTTCCCGCGGACTTCGACCGCTCCGTCGAGATCGCAGAGGCTACGTTTACCGGTAATCGTTCGCCGCTGGACTCGGGCGAATTGCTGCTTGATACCCGTGAGCTCAACTTCGGGCCGAACGTCATTCGCCAGCAGTTCAGCGTTTCGATGACGTCCGACCCGGTTCGCGAAGCGGACCAGCAGTCTGTTCTTGAGATTCGTGACAGCGGTGGGCGTTTACTCGCATCGGTCACCATCAACCTCCAGGATGATGACCAGCGTCGTTTCGAAAGCGCGCTGCCGGCAAACACGGTCGCTTTCGCGACGGGGCAGGCGTCTGTTCTCGAGCAGGAGCCGGCCGTCCAGATCGACGTGATCCGTTTCAAGCCGAGCAACGAAACGTTGTCGGTGCCCTACACGGTCAGTGACGTTACCGCGACGGCAGATGAAGATTACTTTGCGCCGCGTGACAATTTTGTGTTCTTCGAGGCGGGCCAGCGTTCTGCGAGGATCCTGATACCGCTCGTGCAGGACAGTGCGGTCGAAGGCAACGAGGCATTTGTCATCGAGCTGCAGAGCGGCAATACGCTCACCGACAGCGACATCTACCAGCGCGTTGCGGTTTTCATTCGCGACGACGACTAAGTCCGCCGGACGCTGATAGACTTGGCGCCTGGCTTCCAGGTGGACAGGTTGATGAGCGAAAAAACACTGCGTCGTTACTCCCGAGTCATCGTCGACGGTCGCGAACAGGCGCCGAGTCGAGCAATGCTTCGCGCCGTCGGGTTTAGCGAAGACGATTTCAAGAAACCGCAGATAGGGATCGCTTCCACGTGGAGCATGGTGACGCCGTGCAACATGCATATCGACACTCTCGCCGATGCGGCCGCCGGCGGTGCGGATGCGGCAGGCGCCAAGGCGGTCCAGTTCAATACGATCACGGTGTCTGACGGCATTTCCATGGGAACGCCGGGCATGCGGTACTCGCTGGTGTCGCGCGAAGTGATCGCCGATTCCATTGAAACGGTCACCGGTGGCGAGGGCTTTGACGGCATCGTCGCGATCGGCGGCTGCGACAAGAACATGCCCGGATGCATGATGGCGATTGCTCGCCTCAATCGACCGGCGGTTTTCGTTTACGGCGGCACGATTCGACCGGGCGCTGGCAGGACCGACATCGTGTCGGTATTCGAGGCGGTCGGTGCAGCCGCGGCGGGGCAGATTTCTGACAAGGAGTTGCTGGACGTTGAGCAGAAAGCGATTCCCGGACCCGGTTCCTGCGGCGGCATGTACACGGCGAATACGATGGCGTCGGCCGTTGAAGCACTGGGTATGAGCCTGCCAAACAGTTCAGCCCAGGAGGCGGTGTCCGGGCAAAAGGTCGATGATGCGCGTGCGGCCGGTGAAGCGGTCATGCGATTGATCGAGAAAGACCTGAAGCCGCGGGACATCATGACGCGCGAGGCCTTCGAGAATGCCATTACCGTGGTGATCTCGCTCGGCGGCTCGACGAATGCCGTGTTGCACCTGATCGCGATAGCCGCCGAGGCCGGTGTGCCCCTGTCGCTGGACGACTTTACCGACATCGGCAAACGCGTTCCCGTGCTTGCCGACCTTCGTCCCAGCGGACGCTACATGATGTCCGAGCTGATCGAGATCGGAGGCATTCGTCCGCTGATGAAGCGATTGCTGGACCGGGGGTTGCTGCACGGTGACTGCATGACGGTCAGCGGCCAGACGTTGTCGGAAACACTGGCGGGCGTCGAGGATTACCCCGACGGGCAGGACATCATTCGAGCATTCGACGAGCCGATCAAACCGAACAGCCACCTGTGTGTGTTGTATGGGAACGTGGCAACGGACGGTGCGGTTGCCAAAATCACCGGTAAAGAAGGACTGCGCTTTACCGGTACCGCGAAGGTCTATGATTCCGAGGAACAGGCGTTGCAGGCGATTCTGGACGGCAAAGTGGGCGCCGGCGATGTGGTCGTCATCCGTTACGAGGGGCCGAAGGGCGCTCCCGGTATGCGCGAAATGCTCAGCCCGACCGGCGCGATCATGGGGCGGGGACTCGGAAAGGACGTTGCGCTGATTACCGATGGTCGCTTTTCCGGTGGCAGTCACGGTTTCGTTGTCGGCCACGTCTCGCCGGAGGCGGCGGTAGGCGGGCCGATTGCACTGATCGAAGATGGAGATCGCATCGAGATCGATGCAGAACGCCGCGAGATCAACGTGGATGTCGATGAATTGACGATGGAGGCTCGGCGTGATGCGTGGCAACGACCGCCGTCATCGGTCTCATCCGGCGTGCTCGCGAAATATCGCGCTCAGGTTTCGTCGGCGTCCAGTGGCGCCGTCACGCGGCCGGATGACTGGGATACTTGACCTTTTGTTCAAGGTCCGTTGTACTTCTGCCATGATCGATTTCGATGTCCGCGTAGAGTGTCTGAGCATGTGCGATGCACGTGTGAAAAAGAACGTAAAACGAATGACGCGCCAGAGGTGCGCGGGTGTCATGCGCAGAGGTTTAGCCTGATACGTCAAGCAAACCCTGACCACAAGCCCGCAGAGACATCTCTCGCGGGTTTTTTTTTGCCCTGATGAGACAGACTTTTGATTAACGAAGCTCCCTTCGAAGACAGTGAAGCACTTGGTGCCAGCCCGGATGTGATCGATTCGGACTGGGTTGTCATGAAGTTCGGTGGCACCAGCGTGTCAACGTCGGACAACTGGAAGACCATTGCTGGCCTGGTGCGGAAACGGCTGGAGGAAGGGCTTAAACCGGTCATCGTGCACTCCGCGCTCAGCGGTGTATCCAACTCGCTGGAAGCACTGCTCGAATCGTCGATGACAGAAGACCCGCGCGATGCGCTCGAGTCGATCCGTACTCGTCACTACGAGTTGGCGGCCGAACTTGGTCTCGATGGCCCCGGGCTGCTGGACGAGTCGCTCGATGAGCTGGACCAGTTATTCGCCGGGGTGCGCCTGCTGCGCGAAGCCAGTGTCCGTGTCCGGGTGCGTATCATGTCCCTGGGTGAACTCATGTCGACTCGACTGGGGGCCGCGTTTCTTGCAAGCCAGGGCATTCCGGTAGCGTGGGTCGATGCGCGTGACATCCTGCAGAGCATTGCGCGCTCGGGAGCGGAGAACAGCCAGGACTACCTGTCCGCTGTTTGCAACCATGACCCCGACCCGGCACTGCGCGACAAGCTGGCGGCTGCCGGCCAGGTCATCCTGACGCAGGGGTTCATTGCGAGAAATCGACAGGGACGGACGGTCCTGCTCGGTCGCGGCGGCTCGGATACCTCGGCCGCCTATTTCGCCGCACGACTGCAGGCGCGGCGCATTGAAGTCTGGACGGACGTGCCCGGTATGTTCACCGCCGATCCCCGCATTGTCCCGTCAGCGCGTCTCCTGACGGCGCTGCGCTACGACGAAGCCCAGGAGCTCGCTTCCGCCGGCAGTTCGGTGCTTCATCCACGCTGCCTGTCACCGCTGCGCCAGTATTCGATCCCGCTGTTCGTTCGCTGCACAGCTCGTCCTGAACTGCAGGGCACGACCGTAGCCTCCGTGATCGACGATTCCGAAACACAGGTGAAGGGCATCTGTTCGCGTGACGGCCTGACCCTCGTGTCCATGGACAGTGTCGGCATGTGGCACGAAGTCGGTTTCCTCGCCAGGGCCTTCGCAGTGTTCAGCGAACACCAGTTATCGATCGATCTCGTATCGACGTCAGAAACCAACGTAACGGTGTCGATTGATGCGGCCGGCGATTTTCTGACCGACGACGTCCGCGACGCGCTGGCGGCTGATTTATCGCGCTACTGTCGTGTACGCATGATCGACAACTGCACCGCTGTGAGCCTCGTAGGCCGCAAGATCCGAACCATCCTGCCGCGTCTCGCGCCGGCGCTGGAGGTGTTTGAGGAAGAGCGCATCCATCTCATGAGCCAGTCGGCGAATGATCTCAACCTGACCTTTGTCGTTGACAAGGCGCAGGGCACGCGACTCGTGCGCAAACTGCATGCCTCGATCATTCGCAAGCGTGGCGGCAGTCCGTCGTTTGGCGCGAGTTGGGAAGCCCTGTTCGCCGGCGAAGACGAACGGCGTGTCGAGGTACCAGCGCCATGGTGGCGCAACAAGCGCGAACAGCTTCTCGAGATAGCGCAGCGCGAGGGCAATGCCTACGTCTACGATCTCGACAGCGTGCGAACCGCAGCCAAACAACTGAAGGCGCTGGCCAACGTCGATCGTGTGCTGTATGCGATGAAGGCGAACTTCAATGCCGACATTCTCCGCTGTCTGAGCGAGGAGGGTGTCGACTTTGAATGTGTGTCGCCGGGCGAAGTCGAATGGCTGGAGTCGGTACTGCCGGACCTGGACTCGTCCCGCCTGTTGTTCACGCCGAATTTTGCACCGCGCGAGGAATACGAATGGGCGCTGAACCGCGGCCTGCAGGTCACACTCGACAATCTCTACCCGTTACAGGCATGGCCGGAAACGTTTAAGGACGCGAAGCTGTTTGTTCGCCTCGACCCGGGGCAGGGGCGTGGCCACCATGAACACGTGAAGACGGCCGGGGTGCACTCGAAGTTCGGTATCCCGCTGTTCGAGCTGGAAGAACTCAAGCAGCTGACGGACAAGGCCGGCGCCCAGATCATCGGTATGCACGCGCACAGCGGCAGCGGCATCCTCGATCCTTCGAACTGGCGATCGGTTGCCGGCGCACTGATCGAGGCGGCGCAGATGTTTCCGACCGTCAAGTCCATCGATCTCGGCGGCGGACTGGGCGTTCCGGAGAAGCCGGGTGACAAGCCGCTCGACCTGTCGGCAGTGGATGAGTTACTTGCCGAGGTCCGTCAGTCGTATCCCCAGTACCAGCTTTGGCTTGAGCCGGGCCGCTTCTTTGTCTCGCAGTCCGGTGTTCTCCTGACCCACGTAACGCAGGTTAAAGGCAAGGGTGAGATGAAGTACATCGGCGTTGGCACCGGCATGAACTCGCTGATTCGACCGGCGCTGTACGGCGCCTACCACGAAATCGTCAACCTGAGCCGTGCTGACGAAGCACCCAGCGAGACCGTGACCATCGTGGGCCCCATCTGCGAGACCGGCGACCGCCTCGGCAGTGACCGACTGTTGCCGGTGTCGACCGAGGGTGACGTGGTTCTGATCGCGAATGCCGGCGCTTACGGACGGGTGATGAGCTCAGAGTACAATCGACGTCAGATCGCTGAAGAGATCACGATATGAAGCTGTTCTACAGCCCCCGGACCCGGGCCAGTCGCATCGTCTGGTTACTTGAAGAAGCGGGCATCGACTACGAGCTCGTGCCCATAGAGCTGGGTGCCACCGAACAGCCCGAGGAATTCCTCGACGCAAGCCCCCTGCGCAAAGTGCCCGCTATCAAGGATGGCGACGTCGCCATGGCGGACTCGGCGGCCATCGCGATCTATGTTGCGGACCGCTACCCGGAGGCAGGCCTTGCGCCGGCAATCGATGATCCCCGGCGCGGGCAGTTCCTGTACTGGTGCCTGTTCACACCGGGCGTCATTGAGCCGGCTATGGCCGAGAAAATGGCCGGGACGGAACCGAACCCCCGCAGCTATGGCTGGGGTAGTTTCGATCTCATGATTGCAACGCTGGAAACGACGCTGGCAGACGGGCCCTGGCTGTTGGGCGAGCACTTTAGCGCCGCGGACGTTATCACGGGATCCAGCGTCGTTTTCCTGAAGATGTTCAACATGCTGCCCGAATCAGCGGTTCTCGAAGCCTATGCGCAGCGCTGTCTCGAACGTCCGGGCTATCAGCTCGCTCTGAAAATGGACGAACCGGGCAACGACTAACGGTGTCGTGACTCCAGCGTGCTGACGACGTCAGCAAGGGTTATGTCCCGTGCATTCAGCAGCACAAGCAGGTGGTAGAGCAGGTCGGCCGCCTCGTTTTTCACGTCGTCATCACCACCGGTAACTGACGCCAGTGCCAGCTCGACCCCTTCTTCGCCGACTTTTTGCGCGATGCGCGACGGCCCGTCTGCGAGCAGGGTCGCCGTGTAGCTGCCCTCCGGCGGCGACTCGATGCGCTGCTGGATAACGGATTCAAGTGTGGTCAGGAATTCGATGGACGACATCATTCAGCTCCGCATGTGCACCTGTTTGTCGGCGAGATACGCCTTCAGGTCCGGTATGTGTATGGCTGCACTGTGAAAGACAGAGGCGGCCAGGGCTCCGTCAACGCGCGCCTGGTTAAAGACATCGAGGAAGTGTTCCGGTGCACCGGCACCACCTGACGCGATCAGCGGCACGTGGCAGACCTCCCGCACCGCGGCCAGTTGCCTGACGTCATAGCCTTTACGCACGCCATCCCGGTTCATGCAGTTCAGCACGACCTCACCGGCACCGAGCTCCTGGGCTTCGCGAATCCAGTCGGTGGTTCGGCGTTGCGCAGAGGTCGTTTTGTCGGGGTCGCCGGTGTACTGGTACACGTAGTAGTCGCCGTTTTCCTCGCGACTGTCGACGCCCAGCACGACACACTGTGATCCGAAGCGCCTGGCGAGCTCGGTCAGCAATGACGGGTTTTCGAGTGCCGGCGAGTTGACCGAGATCTTGTCGGCTCCCTTGTTCAGCACGTCTTCTGCGTCGCGGATGCTGCGTATGCCGCCCGCCACGCAAAACGGGATATCGAGCTCGGCGGCAACGCGGCTGACCCAGCTGCGATCGACGGTGCGCCCGTCGGGGCTGGCCGTGATGTCATAGAACACCAGCTCGTCGGCGCCTTCCTCGCAGTAGCGTGAAGCCAGGTCGATGATGTCACCGACCACGCGGTGATTACGGAACTGCACGCCCTTGACGACGACGCCGTCGCGGACATCCAGGCAGGGAATCAGGCGCTTTGCTGGAATGACTCGATCTCCTCTGCGGTGATTTTACCGTCGAGCATGGCCTTGCCGGTGATGGCGGCAGGGATGCCGTGCTCACGAAGATCGACCAGGTCGCCTATGTGCCTGACGCCGCCCGAAGCCTGCAGCCTCAGCGCCGGGTAACGATCCAGGATGTCGTTGTACAGCGTGACATTCGGTCCGGCCATCGCGCCGTCACGGCTGACGTCGGTACACAGTACGTGCTTCAGTCCGGCGTCGAGGTAGCCATCAATGCAATCCCAGAGCGTTCGCTCGCTGGTCTGCGTCCAGCCGTGCGTTGTCAGCATCGGCTGCCCGGCGTCGTCGAGTCGGACATCAAGGGCCAGCACGATGCGGTCGGCGCCGAATGAGTCCATCCAGCCGATGACCGTATCCGGCTCCTGGATGGCTACGCTGCCGACGACGCATCGGGAGACCCCGGCCTTCAGCCACCGATCAACCGTTTCCGCGTTGCGAATGCCGCCGCCCACCTGGACAGTCAGGGAGGTCGTCGCGGCGATCTCGGCGACAATGTCCTGGTTGGTCTGCTCGCCGGTACGTGCACCGTCGAGATCAACGACGTGCAAATCCGTGACGTCGAGAGCGGAGAAGCGCTGGGCGATGTCGAGCGGGTTACTGCTGTATTCGGTGGTCTGGCCAAAATCGCCTTTGTACAGGCGAACGCAGCTGCCGTCCTTCAGATCGATGGCGGGGATTATTCTCATGCGGTGTACTTCAGGAAACGGGCCAGCAGTTTCTGGCCGGCGGTGGAGGAGCGTTCGGGGTGGAATTGTGCCGCCCAGAAATTGTCTTTCGCAATAACGGCGGCGAACGGATCAACGTGTGTCGCGGTCGCCACGGTGTAATCCGAGACCGGCACGGCATAGCTGTGCACGAAATAGAAATAGCTTCCGTCGTCAATCGTCTCGAGTGACGGATGTTCCGCCGTCTTGTCGATGGCACACCAACCCATGTTGGGCACAGGGTGATCGGTACTGGCGGGGAGCATGGCCGCAGTGCCCGGGATGATACCCAGGCATTCGACATCTTCTTCCTCGGACGCATCCACCATCAGCTGCATACCGAGACAGACGCCGAGCACCGGTTGCTTGAGGCCTCGGATCACATCAACGAGGTTGGCATCACGAAGACGCTGCATCGCGTCACCGGCGGCACCGACGCCCGGCAGGATGACGCGTTCCGCCGACCGAATCGTGTCGGCGTCGGTGGTCAGTACGGCAGGCGCGTTCAATCGCTCAAACGCGTACAGCAAGGACGCGATATTCGCGCCGCCGGAGTCGATGATCGCGACGGGGCTGGTCATCACAGCACGCCTTTCGTGGACGGCAGGCTGCCGTCACCGGACAGGCTGAAGGCCTGCCTGAGACCGCGTCCGACTGCCTTGAAGCAGGCTTCCACCATGTGGTGGGTGTTCTCGCCCGTCACTTCGATGTGCACAGCGGCACCCAGGGTCTCTGCCAGTGAGCGGAAGAAGTGCTCCACCATCTCGGTGGACAGCTGGCCGACGTTGTCACGGGGCCAGTCACCCTTGAACAGGAAATTGCCGCGTCCGGACAGGTCAATGGCCACACGCGCCTCGCTCTCGTCCATGGGAATTACGAAGCCATAGCGACCGATCCCGAACTTGTTGTCCAGAGCCTGCTTCAGTGCAGTTCCCAGGGCAATGGCCACGTCTTCGACGGTGTGGTGCTCATCAACCTCAAGGTCGCCGTCGCAGGCCAGTTGCAGGCGAAAGCCGCCGTGCTTCGATATTTGCTCAAGCATGTGATCGAAGAACCCAATGCCCGTCGAGATTTCCGCCGGTTGAGTTGAATCGAGATTGACGGACAGGCTGATCTGCGTCTCGTTGGTGTTTCGCGTAACTGTCGCCGTCCTGTCCGCGTTAAGCAGCGCGTCAACGATATCGTTCCAGGTCAGCGTGTCGCAATCACCCGATCCAAGCTTCAGGCCGCGCACGCCGATCGCGTCAGCGAGCTCTAGGTCCGTTTCCCGGTCACCGATGACGGCACTGCGCTGCAAATCGATGGTATTGGCCGCCAGGTAGCGCGTCAGCAGACCGGCCCGCGGCTTGCGACACTCGCAGCCGGCGTCCGGCAGGTGCGGACAAATGAAGACCTCATCGAAGCGGATACCCTGGCTCGAGAAGATTGACATCATCAGGTTGTGCGCCGGGTGAAAGTCCTCCTCCGGGAAGGACTCGGTGCCGAGACCGTCCTGGTTGCTGACCATGACAAAGCGATAGCCGGCATCCCGTAACGACAGCAGGGCAGGGATAACGTTGTCGACAAGGGCCACCTTGTCGACGGCATCCACCTGGAAATCCTCCGGTTCGACAATCAGCGTGCCGTCGCGGTCGATGAACAGGACCTTCATTGCGTTGCCTCCGTTGAACGAACCGCCGCGAGCATCGCATCGTTCTCCTCCGCGGTGCCGATACTGATGCGCGCACAGGATGCGAGTTCGCCTCCGAAATAGCGCAACAGGACACCGGCATCGCGCGTCGCCTCGAGCACCTTCTGTACATCAGCGAATTCCACGAGCAGGAAGTTGGCATCGCTTGGCCAGATGTGCGTGACCGTCCCGAGTGCCTGCAGTTCTGTGCGCAGACGCTCCCGTTCGCTGACCAGCAGGGAGACCTGCTCCTCGGCCCGCTGGATATTGTCACCCGTCAGTGCATCTTCGACGCACTCAACGACCGGCGTGGACAGCGCGTAGGGTGACTGGATCGCATCCAGCACGCCAATCAGCGTCGGATCAGCCATCACGGCGCCGCAGCGCGCGCCCGCAAAAGCAAGTGCTTTCGACAAGGTTCGCAGTACGACCAGGTGCTCGCAGGTTTGCAGCAGCTCGGTGATCGACTCGGCCTCCGAGAACTCGATGTAGGCCTCATCGACAACGACGGCAGCGCGACCACGTGCAATCTCGAGGACCCGCTCAATCGTGTCACGGGACAGGCTGGTGCCGGTCGGATTATTCGGTGAGCACAGGAAGATCAGCTTGCTGTGTTCATCGACAGCATCTGCAAGGGCAGCTTCATCCAGTGTGAAGTCACTGTCCGCATTTAGCGGCACGTCACGGACCTCGGCACCCTGGACCATCGCGTAGTGGGCGTACATCGAGAAGGTCGGCGACGTCACGATGATGTTGTCACGGTCTGCGGTGCAGAACGCCCGGATCAGCAGGTCGATCGCTTCGCTGCTTCCCCGGGTTACGAGCAGCTGGTCGTTGCGGCAGGAAAACCGGGATGCCAGCAACTGGCGCAGACGCTGGGGTCGTATCTCGGGATAGCGATTCAGCGGCCGCCGAAAATTCTCTGACGCGGTATCAAACGGCGATTCATTGGCGTTAAGTCGAACCGTGTCGACCACTTGTTCAGCAGCCTTGTAAGGCGACAGTCCCGCAAGCGACGGGCGTACGAGATCCAGCACGCTCATGCCTGCGACTCCAGGCGGCGAGTTACCGCTGCAGCGTGCGCATCGAGGCCTTCGAGGCCGGCGAGCTCTACGACCGCCTTACCGAGGTTTTCGAGACCTTCGCGGTCCAGTTCCTGGACCGTCGTGTAGCGGATGAACTGGTCCAGACCGAGACCGCTGTAATTTCGTGCGAAGCCGTAGGTTGGCAACACGTGGTTCGTCCCGCTGCAATAATCGCCGACGGACTCCGGCGTCCACCGTCCGACGAAGATCGATCCGGCGTTGCGGAGGTCGGCAACGAGGTCGCGCGCATTCTGCGTTTGCAGAATCAGGTGTTCGGGTGCGTAACGATTGCTGACGCTGACTGCGTCGCTGAGCGAATCCACGACAATCAGTCGTGAGTGACTCAACGCCTCGCGTGCAATGTCGGCTCGTGACAGCTCCTGCAGCTGGCGTTCCAGCTCGATCTGCACCGCATCGGCGAGTGACTGGCTGGTCGTCACCAGGACCACCTGTGAATCTGCGCCGTGCTCAGCCTGTGACAGCAAGTCGGAGGCAACGAATTCGACGCTGGCGTCCCCGTCGGCGATAACCAGCACTTCCGACGGGCCTGCCGGCAGGTCAATCGCAGCGCCTTTAGCGTCCGCGCTGACCAGACCCTTCGCTGCCGTTACCCAGGCATTACCGGGGCCGAAGATCTTCAGCGTCTTGGGCACGGTTTCCGTGCCGTAGGCCATTGCAGCGACGGCCTGCGCCCCGCCGATCTTGATGATCGTATCGACGCCTGCACGGGTTGCCGCAACGATGACAGCCGGGTCGGCCCGGCCGTCCGGACGGGGCGGGGTGCACAGCACCTTGTCACGCACCCCGGCAATCGCCGCCGGAACACACAACATGACCGCAGCCGAGGGCAGCGGCGCTGTACCCGCCGGGACGTACAGGCCGACGGATTCCAGTGGATGCCAGAGTCGCTCGCAGCGAACGCCGGGCATGGTTTCGACTTCGACCAGTCCCGGTTTCTGTGCTTCGTGAAACGCGCGGACGTTGCTGATGGCCAGGTCGATCGCGTCGATCGCCTCCGGTGTCAGCTGCTGTTCGGCCCAGGCCTTCTCCTCGTCCGTGACCGCCAGTGTTTCGAGCCGGACACCGTCGATTCGCTCGGTAATTTCAAGCAATGCCGCGTCGCCGCGCGAACGTACGTCATCGATGATCCCGGCGACGATTTCCCGCGTGCTGGCGTCCGACTTCAACGCGGGACGCTCGAGTGCCTCGAGCCGCTCGGCGTCGCTTGCGGTCGACCAGTTAAGCAATCTCGTGGTCATGCAAGCATCTTCTCGACCGGGAGTACCAACAGGGAACTTGCCCCGGCGGCCTTCAGGTTTTCCAGCGTTTCCCAGAACACGTTTTCACGGCAAACGGCGTGCACCGCCACGCGGTCGTCGGCGCCATCGAGAGGGACAACGGTGGGTGCTTCAGTCCCCGGCAGTAAATCACGGATCTGCTGCAGCGAGGCGCGCGGTGCGTGCAGCATGATGTACTTGCTCTCGCTGACCTGCAGCACGCCGTCCAGGCGCTGCAGGATCTTGTCAACGAGCGCCTGCTTGTCGTCCGCCAGCGGCGCCTGCGTCTGGATAATGATCGCCTCACTTTCCAGCAGCGTTTCCACTTCGCGCAGTCCATTGGCAGAGAGCGTTCCGCCGGTCGAGACCAGGTCACAGATGTAGTCGGCCTTGCCGAGCTTCGGCGCAATCTCCACGGCACCCGAGAAGTACTCGATATCGGCGCTGATACCGTTATCGCGGAGGAAAGCCCCCAGGGTACCGGTGTAGCTCGTGGCAATGCGTTTGCCTTCCAGCGATTTCGGCCCCTGCCATTCTGTATCGTCCGGCGCCGCGATGGACAATCGACAGTGTCCGAAATCCAGGTCGAAGACCTTCTTGAACAGCGCATCCCGTCCTTCCGATTCGCGGACCAGGCGTTTCTCCTCCACGACATTCATGCCGACAATCCCGAGGTCGCACACGTCGTCACTGACCAGGCCGGGAATGTCATCATCGCGAACCAGCAACAGGTCGATGGGCATGTTTTCGCCGAAGCAGAACAGGCGGTCCTTGCTACGCGTGAATTTCAGCCCGCAGCGTTCCAGCAAGTCGATGGAGTGATCAGTCAGTCGTCCGGATTTTTGCACCGCAATTCGAATGCGTTGCTTGCTCGTGTCCATGAGAGAGGTCCTGTCAGAAAGGGGGTGTAAGTGGGGTATCAGGAGTGCTTGCGCGTCCGATGGAAGGCGACCTCGTAGCCGCCAAAGCCGTCGCTTAAGAAGCGTGCGACGCGCCCGATGGTGGTGACACTGACGCCGGTTTCATCGTGAATACGCCGATAGGGCAGGCCCTGCTCAAGCAGTTCGACGACCTGCCATCGGTCAACCAGCGCTTGCAATTCCGCCGGCGTGCAGAGGTCTTTGAGGAAATTGCGCGCTTCATCCACCGTCTCGAGTGAGATCAGGGCAGAGCACAGGGCTTCCTCGCACTCGGCTTTCAGGGTTTCGTCGACGTCCTTGTTGGGCTTCATCGGGATGTATCAGTGTATTAACGTGTTAGTACGCTAATACAAAACGATTACCGCTGCAACCGCTGATTGCATCGGCTTGTATCCGCATCCAGGCCGGTTTGCTTAACTGTGAAACTCGTCTTGACGCCGCCCGAGCCACTTGGTTAGTCTTCACGCTACTCATCGAGACCGGCTGAGGGATAGGCCCAGTGACGCCGGGGCAACCATCAGGACTAACCATCCTGAAAAGGTGCCAACTCCTACGGGGTACCCAACGGGTACCACGACAGATGAGGATCGGTGCAACACGCCAGACGGCTGAAGGGCACTCGACCCATCCCTTGCGTACTCCGCGGGGTCCGATGAGCTAACGACGTTTAGCGACACCATTGGATTTGCGGAGACGACCATGACATCCCATCTCGACCCGGCAACGCTGGCAGTTCGTGCGGCAATTGAATCCGACACGCAGCATCGCGCCGTTGTACCTCCACTGCACCTGTCCTCGAACTTCGCGTTCGAAGGTTTTGGGCAAAAGAGTGAGTACGACTACACGCGCTCCGGAAACCCGACCCGCGACGCGCTGGCTGACGCCCTGACGGAGCTGGAAGGCGGAGCGGGCACGGTCGTGACGTCGTCAGGCATGGCCGCCCTGAACATCGTGCTGCAGTTCCTGAAGCCGGGCGATCTGCTGGTTGCCCCGCACGACTGCTACGGCGGCACCTTCCGACTGTTTAGCACGCTCGCCGAGAAAGGCCATTTCGAGCTGGAATTCGTGGACCAGACAGACCTGGCGGCGCTGGCCGACGTCTGTACCAGAGGGCCGCGCGTAATCCTCGTTGAAACCCCGTCAAACCCGCTGCTGCGAATCACCGATATCGCGGCCGTTTCACGACTCGCGAAGGAGTGCGGCGCCCTGCTTGCGGTCGACAACACCTTCCTGTCACCGGCACTGCAACAGCCGATAGCTCTCGGCGCCGATCTCGTGATTCACTCGACGACGAAGTACATCAACGGTCACAGCGACGTGGTTGGCGGCTGCGTTGTGGCTGCCACCGAGGAGCTCGCCGAGGAAGTCACCTGGTGGGCGAACTGCCTCGGCACCAGTGGCGCACCGTTCGACAGTTACCTGACACTGCGCGGCATCCGAACCCTGCATGCGCGGATCGCGCAGCACGAGCGCTCGGCCTCGCTGCTGGCGACAGTGCTGGACGAACACCCCGAGGTTAACCGGGTCTACTACCCGGGGCTCACGACGCATCCCGGCCACGCCATCGCGGCGCGTCAGCAGAAGGGCTTCGGCGGCATGATCAGCTTCGAGATCAGCGGCGGCATCGAGGCGACGCGCGCGTTTATCAACAACCTGACCTGTTTCTCGCTGGCCGAATCGCTTGGTGGCGTTGAAAGCCTCGTTTGTCATCCCCCCACGATGACGCACGCGGCGGTGACCGAAGAGGCGCTGGAAAACGCCGGCATCGGTCAGAACATCGTTCGCCTGTCCGTCGGTCTTGAAGGAACGGAAGACCTCGTTGCCGATGTGCTCGGCGCGCTCGAGGCGGCCAAGGCAACCCGGGTCGCGGCGGCGTAAGGGACGATCAATCCAGCTGTGAGATGACGGCGTCGGTGAATTCCCTGGTGGACATCGCCTTCTGAGCCGGGGCGGCCATGTCGGCCGTCCGGGCGCCGCTAGCCAGCACCGCGGCGACAGCCGCCTCGACGGCGTCGGCTTCCTCGTCAAGCCCCAGGCTGAATCGCAGCAGCATGGCGGCGCTGCTGATCGTACCGCAGGGATTGGCGATGCCTTTGCCGGCGATATCCGGCGCTGAGCCGTGAATCGGTTCGTAAAGCCCCTGGCGTGTGGTCCCCAGTGACGCCGACGGCAGCAGGCCAAGCGAGCCGGCAAGCATCGACGCTTCGTCGGTAAGAATGTCGCCAAACATGTTCTCGGTGACGATAACGTCAAAGTCGGCTGGCCGACTCAGCAGGTGCATGGCGGCAGCGTCAACCAGCAGGGTTTCGGTTTCAAGGTCACTGTAATCGTTCGCCAGCACGTCGTCGGTCACCGAACGCCAGAGACGTGACGTCTCCATGACGTTCGCCTTGTCGACTGAGCAAAGCTTGCCGCGTCGCTTGCGCGCGAGATCCGCGGCAACACGGACAACACGGTCAAT
The DNA here is from genome assembly GCA_964606915.1 of uncultured Woeseiaceae bacterium. Classification (GTDB taxonomy): domain Bacteria; phylum Pseudomonadota; class Gammaproteobacteria; order Steroidobacterales; family Woeseiaceae; genus UBA1847. Next base: position 59,451 of record CAZSIQ010000007.1, read on the forward strand.
CTCGTTGCGCGAGTAGACACAAAGATCGGTAGCGTGATCCTCTCCGCGTGTTTTTTCACCGAAGTAAATACCGCCGGTCAATTCGCGAACAACAATCATGTCGACGCCATCCAGACGGTCTGCCTTCAATGGCGACGCGTCGACCAGCTCCGGATACACACGGATCGGCCGCAGGTTCGCGAACACACCCAAAACGGCGCGCAGGCGCAGCAGGCCCTGTTCGGGACGAATAGCTGCATTCGGGTCCGACCACTTGGGTCCGCCGACGGCGCCGAGCAGAACCGCGTTGCTGTCCTTGCAGCTGACCACCGTGTCAGCCGGCAGGGGATCACCGGTCTGATCGATCGCAATACCGCCGATAAGGTGTTCATCGAAGATAAATCGATGGCCGTGGCGCTTCCCTATGCGCGTCAGTACCGCTCGTGCTGACTCCGAGACTTCCGGGCCAATGCCGTCACCGGGCAACAGTGTGATCAGGGCGTCCAGGGTCGCTGCTCCTCGAATGTCAGGATGGCATCCAGGTTCTTCTGGATGTACCCAAGCTGGTCGATCCCCTCAACCAGGCAATAACGGGCAAAGGCGTCGATGGGATATTCGATCGCTTGCCCGTCAGGCAAGGTCAGTGTCGAGGCCTCGATATCGATGGTGATTTCAATGCCCGGGTTATCGATCAGGGTCCGGTGTGTGTTTTCGTCGACAACAATCGGCAGCAATCCGTTCTTCAGCGAGTTGTTGCGAAAGATGTCGGCAATCTGCGTCGAGACAACGGCCCGAAATCCGTAATCGAGCAGCGCCCACGGCGCATGTTCTCGCGAAGAACCACAGCCGAAGTTGTTGCCGGCCACGAGGATCTGGCAGCCGTCCGACGACGGATCATTAAGCGGGAAGTCATCCACGCTGTTGCCGTTTGCGTCGAAGCGCAGATCATAAAAAAGGCCTTCGCCGAGACCTTCCTTCGTCGTGGTGGTCAGGTAGCGGGCCGGGATAATCTGGTCGGTGTCGATGTCCTTGCCGGGCATGACGACCGTTTTTGACTGAATCGTGTGCGTCATCGTCTGTCTCAATCGAGGTAGGGGCGGGGGTCTGCGACGGTACCGCGAATCGCGGACGCGGCTGCGGTGGCCGGGCTGGCCAACACGGTCCGTGCACCGACACCCTGGCGACCCTCGAAATTGCGATTACTGGTGCTGACCGCGAGCTGACCGCTCGGCACCGTGTCGCCGTTCATGCCGAGGCACATGGAGCATCCCGATTCGCGCCATTGTGCGCCAGCTGCAGCGAATACCTGGTCCAGCCCTTCACGTTCCGCCTGCTGCTTGACTTGCTGCGAGCCCGGCACAACGAGCATCGTGACACCGTCGGCGACCTTGTGACCCTTCAAGACGTCCGCCGCGAGGCGAAGATCACTCATGCGTGAGTTGGTGCAACTGCCAATAAACACGACGTTCACCGGAGTCTCCGTGAGTGGTTTGCCGGCCTCGACCTGCATGTACTCCAGCGCATTGCGAAAATCGCCGTCGCCGCCCGTTGGCACGGGTTCGTCAACGCCAACAACCATGCCGGGATTCGTACCGAAGGTGACCATGGGTTTGAGCTCGTCCGCATTGATCGTCACTTCACGATCGAAGCTGGCACCCGGGTCGGTCTTCAGCTGTCGCCAGCGTTCGACCGCCTTGTCGAACTCTGCGCCCTGCGGGGCATGAGGTCGACCGCGCAGGTAATCGAAGGTCGTGCCGTCAGGTGCAATCATCCCGGCCCGCGCGCCGGCTTCGATGGACATGTTGCAGATCGTCATGCGGGCTTCCATGTCCAGCGCCTCGATGGCGGGGCCGCGGTACTCGATGACGTGGCCGGTGCCACCATTGACCCCGATCTTGCCGATGATGGCCAGGATCAGGTCCTTGGCGGTTACGGCGTCGCCGATGTGGCCGTCGACAGTCACGGACAAGGTCTTCGGTTTGCGCTGCAGCAGGCACTGCGTCGCAAGCACGTGGCCAATCTCGGTGGTGCCGATGCCAAAGGCGAGGGCACCGAAAGCGCCGTGCGTGCTGGTATGGCTGTCGCCGCACACGATGGTCTTGCCGGGCTGCGTCGCGCCCAGCTCGGGTCCGATAACGTGGACGATGCCGCGCGAGTCACTGTCGAAGCCGAGTAGCTCCAGTCCGAAATCCCTGCAGTTCTGCTCCATCTGCAGGATCTGCGCCTTCGCCTTGCTGCCCACGATGTCCAGGTCGCCGACGCTGCGCACCGGCGTCGTCGGCGTCGAGTGGTCCATCGTGGCCAGCGTCAGGTCCGGCCGCCGGATCGGCAGGCCGCGTTCGCGCAACAGGGAAAAGGCCTGCGGAGACGTCACTTCGTGGATCAGGTGCAGGTCGATATAGAACACGGCCGGGGTGTCCGGCGTTTCCGGTACGACCACGTGATCGTTCCAGACTTTGTCAAACAGGGTACTTGCGGACATGACTCAGATTACTGTGTGTGAAGCGGTTGATGACAGGCGGCTTGGGGCACCGCGTTCCGTGCGCCTGATCACCCGGTTAATGACATCGAGGTATCCGCGGCAGCCGGCTTCCACGATATCAACGCTGGTGCCCTGGCCTCGGTAGCTCGAGCCTTCGTGTTCAACAGTTACCGTGACTTCGCCGAGGGCATCTTCGCCACGCGTTGCACTGTGGACCTCGAAATTGCGCAGGGTGAGGTCGATACCCGTGGCGGCTTCGAGTGCGGCGAAACACGCGGCAACCGGGCCGTCACCGCTGGCTTCGTGGTCCACTGTGTCGCCGCTTTCGTGTCCGAGCACCACTTTGGCCACGGCATCCTTATCGGTCTCGGTCTGCACCGTGAGCGTTTTCAGCGACCATGGACCGGGCTGGGCGTTATCGATATCCATGACGATCGCCTCGATGTCGCCGTCGTAGATGTCCTTTTTCTTGTCGGCAAGACGTTTGAACGCCTGGAAGGCCCGGTTTGTTTCGAAGTCGTCGAGTTCGAAGCCAAGCTCGCTGACCCGGTCACGGAAGGCATGTCGTCCACTGTGTTTGCCGAGCACGAGGTTGGATTTCGCGAGGCCGACATCTTCGGGCCGCATGATCTCGTAGGTCGATGCATGCTGCAGCATGCCGTGCTGGTGAATTCCGGCCTCGTGAGCAAAGGCATTTTCGCCAACCACGGCCTTGTTGCGAGGGATGTGCATGCCGGTGATGCTCGAGACCAGGCGAGATGTCGGGTAGAGGCGCGTCGTCTCAATATCCGTGTGCAGGTCAAAGAACTCGGAACGGGTCTTCAGGGCCATGACCACTTCTTCCAGGCTGCAGTTACCGGCACGCTCGCCGATGCCGTTGATCGTGCATTCGATCTGCCGGGCGCCCGCGTGCACGGCGGCGAGGCTGTTGGCCACCGCCATGCCGAGGTCGTTGTGACAGTGCACGCTGAGCGTGATGTCATCAATGCCGGCAACGTGATCTTTCAGGTAGCGGAACAGCCGATCGAATTCGCCGGGCACCGTGTAGCCGACGGTATCGGGGATGTTGACCGTTGTCGCACCTGCTTCAATGGCAGCCGACACCACCTCGGCGAGGTAGGAGAGCTCGGTCCGGGAGGCATCTTCCGGCGAGAACTCGACGTCATCGCAGAGCTCCCGCGCCATGCGAATCGCGCCCTCGGCGCTGCGGATGATTTCTTCCTTGGCCATCTTGAGCTTGTGCTCGCGATGAATCGCACTGGTGGCGACAAACACGTGGATCCGGTGACGGTCAGAGCCCTTGACCGCAGCGTGGACCTTTTCAATGTCTTCCGCGTTGCAGCGCGCCAGGCCGCAGATCACCGGACCCGCGTTAAGGTCAGCAATAGCCTTGACCGATTCGAAATCGCCGGGCGAGGCGGCCGGGAAGCCGGCCTCGATGATGTCGACATTGAGATCGGCTAGCGCCTGCGCGACTTTGAGCTTTTCATGCAAAGTCATGCTGCAGCCGGGCGCCTGTTCGCCGTCTCGCAGCGTCGTATCAAATATCCGTATGCGGTCAGAAGCCATTTGGGTTCCTTAGAGTGTTATTCCTGCAGCCAGTCCATCTGGCCGCGCAGTTTGCGCCCGACTTCCTCGATCGGGTGATCCAGGTCAGCCTGCATTTTTTGCTTGAATTCCGGCATGCCGGCCTCGTTCTCGGCGATCCAGTTACGCGCGAAGGTGCCGTCCTGGATGTCGGTGAGCACCGCCTTCATCGCATCACGCGATTCCTGGCCGACGACACGCGGTCCGCTGATCATGTCGCCCCAGGCTGCGGTGTCGCTAATAAAGGTGTGCATCTTCTTGAGGCCACCTTCGTGCAGCAGGTCCACGATGAGCTTCAGTTCGTGCATCACCTCGTAATAGGCAACTTCGGGCTGGTAACCCGCTTCGACCAGCGTTTCAAAGCCCGCCGTGATCAGCTCGGTGGCACCACCGCACAGCACCGCCTGCTCACCGAACAGGTCGGTTTCGGTTTCTTCGGCGAAGGTGGTTTCGATCACGCCGGCACGCGCACCGCCAATACCGGCGGCGTAGGCGAGGGCGGTTTTCAACGCTTCGCCGTCCTTGTCCTGGTGAATTGCGACAAGGCAGGGCACGCCGTGACCCTCTTCGTACTGGCGGCGAACAAGGCCACCCGGTCCTTTAGGCGCAATCAGCGCCACGTTCAGGTCGGCCCGGGGCTCGATCTGGCCGTAGTGAACGGCAAAACCATGCGCGAACAGCAGGGTGGCGCCTTGCTCGATGTCGGATTCGAGTGACTCGTAGAGCGCCTTCTGGACCATGTCCGGTGTCAGGAACATGACGATCTTCGCGCCCTTGACCGCATCGGCAGGCTCGGCAACCGTCAGGCCGTCTGCCGAGGCTTTCGGCCAGCTTGCACCTCCTTGCCGGAGACCGACGACAACATCGATACCGCTATCTCGTAGATTGAGTGCATGGGCGCGGCCCTGGCTGCCGTAACCGAGTACGGCGACTTTCTGGTTGTCGAGGGCCGAAGAATCGACGTCGGCTTCCGAGTACATTTTCATGGGTGTGTCCTTGAGCTATCTGGAATCTGGTTCAAAACAAAAAAAAACCCCGCGGTCCTGTCGGTGCGGGGTTTGCGTGTATTTTCCTGGTACGCAGCGATTACCCGCCCGGTTGTTCTCCCGTAAGGAGAAGGCGCGTAAGAAGCAGTGCGAAAAGCGTGTTGGCACCGGCTGACTTCGTGGTTACTGCGTTAAACATAGGCCGGATCATGTTTGAAGCACTGGGTGATGTCAACTGCCGAATTATCAGTTACTTATGATACCAATTCGCCGAATATTCCGTCCGTTCACGGTCAAGCGGCTATGCCGCGAAAGCCAGTAACGGCGGGGTGGTCATATCAAAACCATGTGTTATTCTTCGGACTCGCTTAACGCGGCCTGTATTAAAAAAGGATGACTTGGCGGGGGTCCGGTTCGGGGGAAGTTCCGGGTTTGCCAGACACGAAAGAGAAAAAGGGTCGACATAGATTTTCTCGCCGCGGCGATGGTGGAGAGGGCCGCGTGCGCTGGTCGTTGCAGATTCCCTGCAGCGACGTTTTTCATGTGCATGTATTCAACGGATACGTTGCATCCCTCTCCGAAAAATTTACAAGAACTAGACCTTAACTATAAGGAGCGTCCATGAAACGGTGCATAAATAGCGGCCGTCGCATCACAGCAACTCTTTTCGCAACAGCTGTACTTGCGGCATCAGGCAGCGTTTTCGCCCAGTCTGTCGATGATGTGTTGAAAGCCAATGACGAGCGTCTCGTACTCGCCAGGCAGTCCCAGGAAAGGATCAACGAAGTCGTTGATGGCACCCGGTCCCTGGAAGATGACTACCGCGCAATCACGAAGGAAATCGACGGCCTTCGCGTATACAACCGCCTAATGACGGCCCAGACCCAGGGTCAGGAAGCCGTACTGGACGACATCGCGCTGTCGCTCGAGCAGGTGGACATCATTAACCGGCAGATCTTTCCGCTGATGGAGCGGATGATCGATGGCCTGGAGCAGTCAGTTGCACTGGATGTTCCGTTCCTTATCGACGAGCGCACCGCGCGCGTGGATAACCTGAAGGACATCATGGAGCGCTCTGACGTGTCGGTCGCGGAGAAATTCCGCAAGGTCATGGAGGCCTACCAGATCGAGAACGACTACGGCACCTCGTCCGAGTTCTACAAGCAGTCCCTGACGCTTGCTGACGGCACCGAGCGTGACTACAACATGCTTCGCATCGGTCGTGTCGGTTTGTACTTCCAGTCGGATGACACACAGATCACCGGTTACTGGGACAAGGTGCAGAAAGCCTGGGTGCAGGACGGCTCGATTCGTAACGAGGTCCGCACCGGACTGCGTATGGCCCGACAGCTGATCGCGCCGGAACTGATTGTTGTGCCGGTCGCGGCTCCGACGGAGGGTTAAGAATGAAACGTTTGACTCTGATTCTGGCCACCGGCCTCCTGAGCCTCGGCTCGGCAAACGTACTGGCCCAGGAAGAAGCTCCGGCTCGCTCCATGGGTGAACTTCTGCAGCTGATCGAGCAGGGTAAATCCCGTGACAATTCTGAATCGCGCCAGCGCGAAGCGGACTTCGCTCGCCAGCGCAACCAGCAGCAGAACCTGCTGAACCAGGCACGCGCCGAACGCTCCCGCCTGGAGCGTGAAAGTGCACGTCTCGAAGAGCTGTTCAAGAATAACCAGCAGCGCATCGCAGACGCTCGTGCCAACCTCGATGAGCGCCTCGGTGCCCTGAAAGAGCTGTTCGGTGTTCTGCAGACGGTATCGGGCGACACCCAGGCACGCTTCAACGCGTCGCTGTCCAGCCTGATCTACCCGAACCGAAACGAGTTTCTCGTTGAGCTCGGCAATAAAATGGCCGAATCCAACGAACTTGCGTCGATCGAAGACATTGAGCGCCTGTGGTTCGAGCTGCAGCGCGAAATCAACGAAAGCGGCAAGGTTCAGAAGATCACCACGACGGTAACCAAGGCCGACGGCGAAAAAGCCGAACTGCCGGTGGTCATCGTTGGTCCGTTCACGGCCATCAGCGAAGGTGGATACCTGAGCTACAGCTCGAGCACGGGCAACGTGTCCGAACTGCTCCGCCAGCCGGACCAGGCACGCTACACCAACTCGGCAAGCGACCTGCTCGACGCCACGTCCGGGTACGTCCCGTTCGGCATCGACGTTACGCGCGGCGGCATCCTTGCGCTGCTCGTTGAATCGCCGACCATTATGGACCGTATTAACCAGGGCGGTATCGTCGGTTACGCGATTCTGGCACTCGGTGCGGTTGGCCTGCTGATTGCCATACTGCGCTTCATCGGCCTGTCGACGGCCAGCCGCAAGGTTACGGCACAGCTCAAGCGTGAAAGCGCGAGCACCGACAACCCGCTTGGTCGCGTACTGGCGGCTTACGAGTCCAACCAGGGCGCAGACACCGAGACCATCGAGCTGAAACTCAGCGAGGCGGCGCTCAAGGAGATGCCGGCACTGACCAAGGGTCTGCTGCTGATCAAGGTTATCTCCGTTGTGGCACCGCTGATGGGACTGCTCGGAACGGTGACCGGTATGATCAAGACCTTCCAGGTCATCACGCTGTACGGCGCCGGTGATCCGAAGATGATGGCAGGCGGTATCTCGCAGGCCCTCATGACGACGGTACTGGGTCTCGTGGTTGCTATCCCGATGGTACTGCTGCACACGATTGTCAGCGGCCAGAGCAAGAAGATCATCAACATCCTGCAGTCGCAGAGTGCGGGTCTTGTTGCACAGCATTCCGAGAAGAGTCACTAACCGGGGAGGTAAGCCATGCTTTGGCTAACTGACAGTATCGAGGCAGTCCGCGACTTTGTGGAGTTGGGTGGCCCGGTCCTCCGGTGGATCGCATTCACGATCTTCCTGATGTGGGTCCTGATTATCGAGCGTCTGCTCTTTTTCAGAACCCACATGGCGAGCCTCGCCAAGGAAGTTCGGGATGCCTGGGAGTCGCGCCAGGAACGACGTTCCTGGCACGCGCACCAGATCCGGGAAATGATGATCTCGAAGTACAGTATGCAAATGAACCAGGGGATCCCGATGATCCAGACGCTGGTCGCGCTGTGCCCGTTACTCGGCCTGCTGGGCACTGTGACGGGCATGATCAGCGTGTTCCAGGTCATGGCGGTATCCGGTTCCGGCAACGTCAGGGCCATGGCTGCGGGTGTCTCGCAGGCCACGGTCCCGACAATGGCGGGCATGGTCGGTGCTTTATCCGGGGTTTTGCTTGTAACCCTGTTAACCCGGCGGGCAACGCGTGAAGTTGAGTTCCTCGAGGACTCGCTCACGATGGACCACTAATAGGAGATCCCTGTGCGTAAATCTGCAGAACCTATTGCCGGTGATGATGGCGATGATGAGATCAACCTCACGCCCATGCTTGACGTTGTTTTCATCATGCTTATCTTCTTCATCGTTACCGCGTCCTTCATCAAGGAAGCCGGTCTCGATGTAAACCGGCCGGACGCGCCTGAAACTAATGAGCCAACCGACAATCTAAGTATTGTTATCGAATTGACTGAACGTAACGAGATCGAAATCGCCGGACGCGTGATCGATCCTCGTGCGGTCAGGGCGAATATCGAGCGCCTGCACGCAGAGGATCCAACTGCGCCAGTCGTGATTCGCCCGCATATCAAGTCGAAAAACGAGTTATTGATTACGGTTATGGACTCGTCTCGCCAGGCGGGTGTCTACAACATCAGCCTCACCGACCCGTACGGCGGCTGAGTGGAGGTAGCAACAGATGCGTAAAAATCACGGCGCAGACCAGGAAGAAGACAACGAGATTAACCTGACGCCCATGCTGGACGTCGTGTTCATCATGTTGATCTTCTTCATCGTTACCGCGTCCTTCATCAAGCAGCCCGGCGTCGATGTGACCCGGACTGATGCCCTGACGTCGGTCAAGATGCCCAAGGCAAATATCTTGATCGCTATCACGGCCGGCGATGAAATCTGGATCGACAAGAAGCAGGTTGACCCGCGCAGTGTGCGCGACAAGGTTGAGCAGCTTCTGGCCGAAAACCCGAAGGGTGAGGTCGTCATCCAGGCCGATAACGAATCGACCCATGAAACGCTGACGATTGTCATGGAGGCCTGCAAGAAAGCAGGTGTCGGCAACGTCGCCATATCGACGTCTGAGGTTTAGACCAGCGACATGACCGGGTAGCCGGTCAGTCGAGGAGAAAACATATGATTGGACGCTATGCATTTGCCATCGTTTCCGGGATCGCGATCACGCTCAGTCTCCTGTTCGTGATGCACCTGCTCATTGAGTACGGTGAGGACGCGGTCACCAAGGAGCGACCGAAGTACCAGCTGGACTTCGTGCGAGTTAAGCGTAACGAAAACCTGAACGTGGAAGACTTCACGCCCGAGAAGCCGCCACCGCCGCCGGAAGTACCGCCTGAGGTTCCACCCCAGGAAATGGACGATCTGTCCGCTGACGGCCCGTCAATCAACATCGCCGCGCCCAGCGTAGCGGGTGCTGGTGACATCGGTGGACCGGCTGGCATGAACGTCGCGGAAGGCGACTACCTGCCGATCGTACGTGTCGCACCGGTATACCCGGCGCGCGCACTGTCACGAGGCCTCGAAGGTTACGTGGACTTGAAGTTCACGGTGACTTCTGCCGGAACAGTGGCGGACCCGATTGTCGAATTCTCGACGAGCAGCCTGTTCGAGCGTGCGGCCATTCGTGCAGTACTGAAGTTCAAATACAAGCCTCGTGTTGTTGACGGCGTTGCCATTGACGTACCGGACGTCAAAACGCGCATCTCCTTCAAGATCGAAGGCTAAAACAGGCAGGCGGGAAACGTTTTAAAGGACTAATGTTGATGAACACACAGCTTTTGAATCGAGTGCTTGCTGCGATGGCTTGCGTGATGCTTGCCGTCACACCGGTTGTGGCACAGGAAGAGGACGAGCGAGCCAAGCGCGACCAGACCAAGACGAAGGAAGCGCAGGCGGTCAGCAAGGAAGTTTTCGAGAGCATCCAGAAGGCGCAGGAACTGGTGGATGCCAAAGACTTCCCGGGCGCTCTGAGGATTATCGAAAGGCTCTACAACCCCGACAAGCTCACCGAGTACGAGCAGTCCAACGTACTGAATTACCTTGCGTTTATTCACTACAACATGGACAACATCCCGGCGGCGCTGTCGACCTACGAAAAGATTCTCGCCATTCCGAGTCTCGAACCGACGCTGCGCAAGCAGGCGACCTACACGGTTTCCCAGCTGCACACGATGGAAGAGAACTACCAGAAGGCGCTGGACTTCCTCGAAGTCTGGTTCACGCTGGAGCCCAACCCGGCACCGGAACCATTTATCCTGAAAGCACAGAACCTGTACCAGGTTCAGCGTTACCCGGAGATGGTGCAGCCGGTGGAAGAGGCGATGCGAATCGCCCGGGAACGCGATAAGGAAGTGAAGGAAGACTGGTATGCACTTCTGAACTTCGCGTACTTCCAGCTGGAAGACTACGGCAAGGTCCGTGACATTCAGAAAATCTTACTCGAGAACTGGCCGAAGAAACGTTACTGGTTCTCGCTGGCCGGTGCGTTCACCGAGCTTGGTGAGGACCGCAACCTGATCAACGCTTACAACGCGGCATTCACGCAGGGCATGCTGGAGCAGGAATCCGAGTTCGTGACCATGGCCCAGCTGTTCATGCAGGCTGAAGTGCCCTACAAGGCTGCGTCTTTGCTGGAAGAGGAAATGAAAGCCGGTCGAGTCGGTCCCTCTGCCAAGAACTACAGGCTGCTGTCGCAGGCCCTGATGCTGTCCATGGAAGACCAGCGTGCCATCCCGGCACTGACCGAGGCGGCGAAACTGACCGAAGACGGCGAGCTCGACGTCCGCCTGGGTAATTCCTACCTGAATGTTGGCGAATATTCCGAGTGTGTCAAAGCGGTTCGGAACGGCATCCGCAAAGGCGGTCTGAAGAGCGTCGAGAATGCGCATATTTCCCTAGGCATGTGCCTGTACAACCTCCGCCAGTACTCCGACGCGAAGTCTGCGTTCCGTGAAGCTGGCAAGGCGCGCAACCTGCGACGTATCGCCAATCAGTGGATTACCGTCATCGATGCAGACGTCGAGCGTAATCGCCAGATTCGCGACGCTGAGGAAGCGGCTCGTAAGCGCCAGCAGGAAGTTGAGGAGCGTCGTCGCCAGACGAATCGCGCCTGACGGCGTTCTGACCATCCAGTAGTACCAGGGGCGTTGACCGGTTTCGGTTAACGCCCTTAAACTTTACAGAACCGGTTAGTCAGACAGCTTCGATAACCGCCCTTAAACTTTACAGAACTGGTTAGTCAGACAGCTTCGATAACCGCCCTTAAACTTTGCAGAACCGGTTAGTCAGACAGCTTCGATAACCGCCCTTAAACTATTCTCCCTTTGAAACCACACCAGGAACTACGATGCCCAAGGTTATCTACATTACGTCCGACGGAAACCGACACGAAGTGGAAGTCGAAAACGGCTACTCCGTGATGGAGGGCGCGATCAATAACCAGATCGAGGGTATCGTCGCGGAATGCGGTGGCGCCTGTGCCTGCGCGACCTGCCACAGCTACATCGACGAAGCCTGGGTCGAGAAGCTCACGCCCATGGACGACATGGAAGACAGCATGCTCGACGCGGCGTTCGAGCGTAAGCCGAACAGTCGGCTGACCTGCCAGATTGAGATGAGTGAGAAGTTGGACGGGTTAGTCGTGCATGTCGCGGACAACGACTACTGAGGCTTTCTCAGAGCGCGCATTGCCGCGTCAGGCACGCGCGAAAAAATCCTCATTTACACGCGAATAAACTGCGGTTTTTTTTCTCGCGGTCCTTCCTTGCGCTGAACGCGCTGGAAAGCGCTCAGCACTGAATTAGCTGCCTTTGGCTATCGCAGGCCCGTTTCCAGGCGGCCTATGACCATGCGCTGGATTTCGCTGGTACCTTCGTAGATTTCGGTGATCTTGGCGTCGCGGAAGTAGCGTTCCAGCGGCATCTCCTTGCTGAAACCCATGCCGCCGTGAATCTGCACGGCCTGGTGGGCCACGTACATCGCGGTTTCAGAGGCGTGCAGCTTGGCCATGCTGGAGTTCAGCGTGTTCTTCTGGCCCGTCTTCGCGTATTCGGCCTTGGCCCAGGCGGCCTGCATCACCAGCAACCGCGACGCTTCGATACGGACCTTCATATCGGCGATCTTGTTCTGGATGCTCTGGAAGCTGCCAATGGCGCTGCCGAACGCCTGGCGGTCACGAGACCACTCGAGTGATGCTTCATACGCGGCCTGGGCAATTCCGAGGGCCTGCGCCGCAATGCCGATACGGCCGCTGTCGAGCACCGTCATGGCAATCTTGAAGCCCTGGCCTTCGTCGCCGATACGATTCTCGACCGGGCACTGGTAATCGGTGAGTTCGATTTCACAAGTTGCAGACGCGCGAATCCCGAGTTTCGGTTCCGTCTTGCCGCGTGCAAAGCCGTCCTGCCCGGTATCGATGACGAACGCCGTGATGCCGGTTTCCGTACCGTCGGGCTGTTCCGTCTTGGCGAAGACGACGATGTACTTCGCGACCGGTCCCGACGTAATCCACGACTTCTTGGCGTTGATCACGTAGTGCGAACCGTCCGCTGACAGCACGGCCCGGGCGCGCATAGCCGCCGCATCGGAACCGGACTGCGGTTCCGTCAGGGCGTAGGCACCATTAACCTCACCCGAGGCGACGGGCTTGAGGAAGGCATGCTTCTGTTCTTCACTGCCAAACTTGAGCAAGGGAACGCCGAACAGTGAATTGTTCACTGACACGATGGTGCCGTGTGCGGCATCGGCAGCCGATATCTCGGTCATCATCAGCACGTAGCTGATCGGGTCGAGGCCAGCACCGCCGTACTCTTCAGGTACCTCCACGCCCATGAAGCCGAGCTCAGCCGCCTTGGCGATCGTCTCAACGGGGAATTCACCGCTTTGATCAAACTGTGCGGCTACCGGTGCAATCTCGTTCTGCGCAAAATCTCGCGCAGCATCACGGATCATTTCCTGGTCTTCGGTCAGTGCAAACTGCATAAGTCCTCCTTGAGAGGGGAGAATTATACGAGCAGGTCGGAAATGACCCATACAGCAAGCATGGTAGCGGCTCCGGGCCATGTCGACGGCACTTGGGCCCGCCGTCCAAAGGGCTTAGAATCCGGGTTCTGACGCGAAGCTCGCGACGCCCCCAACCCCTTCAGGAGACTATCTATGGCAATCCAGGCCGGCGAAAAAATGCCCAGCGGCACCTTCGGAATCATGACCGGGTCCGGTCCCGGTGCGATATCCACCGATGACCTGTTTTCCGGCAAAAAAGTTGTGCTGGTCTCGGTACCGGGTGCATTCACACCGACCTGCTCGATGAACCACCTGCCAGGCTTCGTCGACCACGCGGATGCCATTCTCGGCAAAGGCGTCGACACGATTGCCTGCACGGCGGTAAACGACGTCTTTGTCATGGATGCCTGGGGCAAAGACCGCGGTGTCGGTGACAAGGTCATGATGCTTGCCGACGGCAACGGCGACTATGCCAAGGCGCTGGGTCTCGAAATGGACGGCACGGCCTTCGGTCTCGGCCACCGCGGACAGCGTTTCGCGATTGTCGTTGACGACGGTGTGGCGACGCATGTGGCTGTGGAAGCACCGGGAGAGTTCGAGGTCAGTAAGGCGGAGTCGATCCTCGCCAACCTCTGATTCGTTCAGGCACATACAAAAAAGGCGCCTCATGGGCGCCTTTTTCGTTTGCGAGGACGTTCTAGCTGTCGAGTGCCTCGGTAAGCTCCGGCACCACGTTGAACAGGTCGCCAACAAGACCGATGTCCGCAACCTCGAAGATAGGCGCTTCCTCGTCCTTGTTGATGGCGACGATCGTACCGGCATCCTTGATGCCCGTGAGGTGCTGGATTGCGCCGGAGATGCCAATGGCAATGTAGAGCTCCGGGGCGATGATCTTGCCGGTTTGTCCAACCTGCATTTCATTCGGCACGTAGCCTGCGTCAACCGCGGCACGCGAGGCGCCAACCGCGGCACCCATCGTGTCGGCCAGCGTGTAAATGATGTCGAAGTTCTCGGAGCTCGCCAGGGCGCGTCCGCCGGAGACCACCTTGCCGGCCGTCTGCAGGTCGGGGCGGTCCGACTGGCCCGACTGCAGCGACACGTAGCGCGTGTGATCGGGAATCTCGGCATCGGTTGACGCGTCCGCCACCTCGGCGGAGCCGCCGCCAGCGGCCGCCTTGAACGAGGCCGTGCGAACCGTTGCCACCACGACAGCGTCTGCCGGTGCTTCAACGCTGACAATCGCATTGCCCGCGTAGATCGGCCGCTCGAAGGTGTGGCTGCCGTTCACCGTCATGATGTCGGAGACCTGGTTGACGCCGAGCAGGGCAGCAACGCGGGGCATCAGGTCCTTGCCAAAGGTGGTCGACGGGCCGAACACGTGTGAGAAACCGTCGGCGAGGCTTGCCACCTGCGGCGCCAGGGCGGATGCGAGCGGGCTGGCATTGGATGCGTGGCTCACGGCCAGTACCTTGTGGACACCGTCGATAGCCGCCGCTTCGGCGGCCAGTGACGCCGCGTCTTCTGCAAGTACAGCGACGGTTATGGATGCGCCGTCGATCTGCGACGCGCAGCTCACACACTTCGAGGTACTGGTATTCAGGGTGCTGCCGTCGTGTTCGGCAACGATCAGGATATTGGCCATCAGAGGAGCCCCTTGTCTTTAAGTGCGGCTACAAGGCCGGGTACATCGTCCACCATGATGCCTTTCTGGCGTACTGCCGGCGGCGCAAACGCGCTCTCGCGGATGACTGGCGGCCGTTCGATGCCCAGGTCGTCCAGCGCCACCTCGTCCAGCGGCTTTTTCTTCGCCTTCATGATGTCCGGTAGCTTGACGTACCGCGGTTCATTCAGGCGCAGGTCGGCGGTGACGACGGCGGGGAGGTCGATCTCGATCGTCTCCAGCCCGGTGTCGACCTCACGCGTGACCTTGGCAGTGTTGCCGTCAAAGGTGACTTCGGAGGCGAACGTCGCCTGCGGCCGGCCCCAGATCGCCGCCAGCATCTGGCCCGTCTGGTTGTTGTCTTCATCAATGGCCTGTTTGCCGAGCAGTACGAGGTCAGGCGACTCACGGTTGATGATTGCCTGGAACACGCGCGCGCGCGACAGCGGATCCAGCGGCTCGTCGGTTGTCACCAGGATGGCGCGATCGGCGCCCATCGCCAGGCCGGTTCGCAGCTGCTGCTGGGAATCCGAAGTGCCGATCGACAGGACAATCACCTCACTGGCCTCGCCACGTTCCCGGATGCGCAGCGCTTCCTCGAGGGCAATTTCATCGAACGGGTTGATACTCATTTTCACGCCGTCGGTCTCTACGCCAGAACCATCGTTCTTGACGCGGACGCGAACGTTGTAATCGACCACGCGTTTCAGGCCGACAAGAATTTTTTCCACAGTCTGTCTCCGCAGGCATTAAGCCCAAAAAAACGGGCCTCGCCCGTGGCGATATTGTCTCGAAGCCACGCGCTGTGTACAAGGGTAGCTATGCAGCGTGAAGACTTGCTTTGTACGCCACAGGAATTGTCGGGGTTGATCCGGGCAGGGCAGGTCACGGTGCTGGACTGTCGCTTCAACCTGCTTGAGCCCGGACAGGGGCACGCGCAATACCGGGAAGCTCACATACCGGGCGCGGCTTATGTTCACCTCGATGATGACTTATCGGCCCCCATCGGCCCGCAGACGGGTCGTCATCCGCTGCCGGACCCCGAGGATGCCGTCGCCTTGTTTGCGGCCAAGGGGGTCAACTCAGGCACTCCCGTGGTCGTGTACGACAGTGACAGCGGGGCTATAGCTGCGCGTGCATGGTGGATGCTGCGGTGGCTGGGACACCAAGACGTCCGGTTACTGGAGGGCGGCTTTTCCGCGTGGCAGGCGCAACGGTTTGCTGTTGAGCCAGGTGACGCTGTCCCTGCCGCCGGCAAATTCGAGTCGTCGGTCGCCGAAGGCTGGGTCATTGGCGTCGAAGACGTGGTGCAAGGGCTCACTATCCCGCTGGTCGATGCTCGCGCGGAGGGCCGCTTCGCGGGCGTCCACGAACCGATCGATCCGGTCGCCGGTCATATACCGGGTGCGGTCAACCTGCCTTTTGATCGCCTGCTGAACGCGGACGGGCGATTCCTCGCCGAGGAACATCTCGCGCAGATCTGGGTCGATACGGTAGGCGATGACCGCGACGTCGCCGTAATGTGCGGATCGGGCGTAACGGCCTGCCATCTCGTGATCAGCGCGCTGCTGGCAGGACGACCTTCGCCGAGGCTGTACGCCGGGTCCTGGAGTGAGTGGATTCGGGACGCGACGAGACCCATTGCGTCGGACTGAGTGAAACCCGAGCGTTTTCATTGCGGAAGCGGCTTAACAGCATCGTGTTTCGAGGTCATACTACGCTCACGCCTTGATTGACCGAATGGACAAAAGAGACCATCGTCGCGAACGCTGGAAGTTTTAATAAATGGCTTTTAAACAATTAGTTATAGTTACTACTTCATGTTTCTTATTAGGTTGTGCAAGCAACCAAAGCGGTGAAACGTCGTCCCGGGACAGCTACTCGGGTGGCTCAGACTGCATCACCGAGGGTACAATTCGAAGCTACAAGGTGCTGGACGGCTCGAACCTCGTGGTTTCAGCCATGGCGCGGAGGCAGTACCACGTTGAACTGGCACGCCGGACCAAAGCACTGAAATTCGCGAACAGTATTGGCTTCAATTCGTCCGGTTCGCGAATCTGCGGCGGGTTTGGATACGTGGTCGTAAACGACAGTTTCGGCCCGGATCGCGTCAGGATCGCCTCGATCCGGCGTCTGTCCGACGAAGACTATGAAGATTTGCTGTACCGGTTCAAGCAAGCCGGCAAACAGCAGCCCCCGGAGCCCGAGATCGTTGAGGGCGCGGAGGTAGAAGAGCTCGACTGATTAACCGCATCTTGCGAGCGGCTTCTCGGTCATGCAATCCGCATTCTCCGTGCGGACCCAGCCCGGCCAGTCTTTTTGACTGGCCGGGTTTTTTCGTTCTGGGCTATGCTCGCGTCTTTGCCGGACGAAAACACGATGACCGCTGGCACACTTGATGTGAGTCACGCTCTCTCGGGCGTCAAATACGAGATACGGGGACAACTCGCCAACCGTGCTCTTGAGTTGGAGAAGCGCGGCTACGAGATCATTTCGCTGAACATCGGTAACCCCGGTCTGTTCGGTTTTCGCACCCCGGAGACCATGCGTCTCGCCATGATCGAAAATCTCGGCCAGGCGGAACCGTACTGCCACCAGAAAGGCATCTTTCCGGCACGCGAAGCCGTGGTCATGCAGCAGCAGGATCGCGGCCTCGTCGATGTGACCGCCGATGACGTATTCGTCGGCAACGGCGTCAGTGAGCTCATTGACCTGTCCCTGCGCGCCTTGCTGAATCCCGGGGACGAGGTTCTCGTGCCAAGCCCGGATTACCCGCTCTGGTCTGCAGCGGTAACACTCAACGGTGGTGTCGTTCGCTACTACGACTGCCTGCCGGAGAATGATTTCATGCCGGACGTTGAGCAGATTCGTTCGATGGTGTCAGCGAAGACGCGGGCCATCGTCGTCATCAACCCGAACAACCCGAGCGGGGCCGTATACCCGGCGTCAGTCCTGTCGGGTATCGCGGCAATAGCGAAAGAGGCCGGCATCGTCATCATGGCCGACGAAATCTACGACCGCATGGTTTACGACGACGCCGAGTTCACGCCACTGGCTACGGTCAGTGACGACGCCGTGTGCCTGACGTTTTCAGGCCTCTCCAAGGTGTACCGGGCGTGTGGCTACCGCGTCGGCTGGTGTGTCTTTACCGGCGATCGCGACCGGGCTCGCCCGTATGTCCACGGCATGGAATTACTGTCCGCCCTGCGACTCTGCAGTAACGTGCCGGGCCAGTGGGCCGTGCAAACTGCGCTTGGCGGATTCCAGAGTATCGACGGCCTCGTTCAGCCCGGCGGGCGTCTGTACCAGTCACGACAGCGAATCATCGAACGCATCGAGGCGAGCCCGTATTTGTCGCTAACCGCGCCGATGGGCGCGATGTACGCATTCGTTCGCCTCGATGAGCGGGTTATCCGGCATTTTGATGACCAGGCGTTTGCGCTGGAACTGCTTGAGAGCAAGCACGTGCTGGTCGCACCGGGAAGCAGCTTCAATACCCCGTATAACGACCATTTTCGGATAACGACGCTGCCCGACACGGACATGCTCGATATCGTGTTTGACCGCATTGGCGAGCTGCTCGACCACCAGGCCGGATGAAGGACTGGCTCGACCAGCTCATCGAGACCGACGCCACGGTCCTGACCGCAAACCAGCGACTGGCAGCCAGCCTGTCGGCTGCCGTCAACGAGCGACACCTCGAGCTTGGCCGGCGCGCGTGGCGACCGCTCGAGATCCGTGAGTGGCGTGCCTACCTGTCCGGCCGTTTCCAGGCGGCCACCGGCGAGCTGGCCCTGCCTCTGCGCCTGTCTGGTCGCCAGTCCCTGTTGCTCTGGGAGGATGCGCTACGACCCGATCTTGAATCAGGGCAGGAAAATCTGCAGGCGCTCGCAAGGCTTGCGCGGGAGACTCGGGATGCATTGTCAGACCATGAAGTCGCCCCGGAAGCGGTGGCTTCCACGGCCGGCAGCGAGGACCAGCGCGTATTCAGCGAATCACTCAGGCGATACCTCGCTCGACTGGACAACAACGACTGGACGGACGACGCCGGCGTTCGAGAATTTGTGCTCGCCAATAGCGAGGCCTTCGACTGGCCGGGCCATGTAAGTTTTGCCGGCTTTGTGGAATTCACGCCGCTGGTGAAATCGTTTCAATCCGCACTCGAATCGCGAGGATGCACGTTGCTGGCCGAGCCAACAACGCGCCCATCACCGGTATCGCTCGTCGCGTTTACCGACACGCGCGCCGAATTACGTGCCGCGGGCCACTGGGCGCGTGAGCAGCGTGAACGTGGACAACGTGTTGCCATCGTCGTCAGTGGCCTTGAATCGGACGCGTCTGCAACCGGCACGCTGGTGCGAGAGGGATTCACACCAGGCTGGCAGTATGATCCTCAGTCAGCGTCATCCGTAAACGTGTCGTTTGGTCGGCGTCTTATCGACTACCCGATGATTACGCTCGCACTTTCGGTGCTTCGATTTACGCTGTCGCCGGCCAGCAGTGCTGATCTCGGCGTGCTGCTGCGCTCTGGGATGCTCGGCCATCAATCCGATGCCAGCCGCTACAGCGCGTCGCTGGCCCTGCATGACGTCCCTGATCGGGAATGGACGCCCGCGTTACTCGCGGCGTGGCAGTCGCCAAAGCCGGGCAGCTGCCTCGCAGACTTTGTTGACCGTCTCGATGCGGCGACTGCGAGCTACCCGCAACGCAAACAACGCGTGACAGGCTGGGCTGTTGCCTTCGAATCCGCGCTTGATTCGCTGGGCTGGCCCGGTACCGCCAGCCTCGACAGCGACGAATTCCAGTTGCTCAATCGGTGGCGTGAGCTGCTGGAAGAGTTTTCAACACTGGCGACCGTCTCCGGGGTACTGGCCGGTTCACAGGCCATTTCGCGCCTGGCGGCGCTCGCGTCTGACACCGTGTTCCAGCCCGAACAGCTGGACTCTGCGGTCGATGTGCTGGGGCCCATGGAGGCGGCGGGGCAGTCCTTCGATGGGCTGTGGATTGCCGGACTCACCGACGATGACTGGCCGGGTACGGCGCGACCATCACCGCTGGTCTCGCTACGCCTGCAGCGTGATGCAGGCATGCGCGACAGTTCACCGGGACAACGGCTGGACCAGCAGGCTGCGCTGCTGCGTCGCCTGGTTTCGGCGTCACCCAATGTTGTGCTCAGTTACCCGGACACCGAAGGAGACGCAGAGAAAGCGCCGTCGCCGTTGTTGTCAGAATTCGACTTACAGGCAGCGGCGTTTGCCGATCCTGGCTGGTTCGCCAGCGAACTGATTGATCATGACGCGTTGACCACGGTCAGCGAGATTGCGCCGCCCGTATCCGCCGGCGATCGCATTTTCGGCGGCGCTCGAATCCCGGAGCTTCAGCACAGCTCTCCGTTCGACGCCTTCGCTGCAGGGCGGCTTGCGCTCAGCGACCCGGAACCCTTCAGCCGGGCCGTCGGCGCCCGGATCAGGGGCATCCTGACTCACGACGCGTTGTGCCGATTCTTTGGTGACGTGCCTGGTAGCGACGCGCTGCGGAATCTTGACGACGACGAACTCAGGCAACGCATCACAGACAGTATCGAGCGCGAGTCCCGGGCGTGGTTTGTGGGCGTTGACGAGACCCTGCGGCGCCTCATGCAGCTTGAAGAAGCGCGTCTGCAGGGGGTCATGCGCGACGTGGTCGAGCTGGACCGTTCGCGAGAGGAATTTGCGATCGCGGCACGCGAGGAAACCACGACCCTGCAGCACGGTCCGGTGCGGCTCGATTTTCGCATCGACAGGATCGATCGTTTGCCAGACGGTGAGGCGCTGATCCTCGACTACAAGACGGGCAAGGCGCAGGGCTTTGTCCGGCAGGACGGCGGCCCGCGCAGTTTCCAGCTGGTGGTCTATTCGATGTGCATCGAGGAACCGGTTGCGGGCCTGGGCCTGTACTTTGCGGCTGCGCGCGAGACCGTGATCCGCGGCATCGGTCGCGGCCTCGGTCGCGAAGGCGATTTCGCGGACAAGCTGTCCGGCTGGCGCGGCGAGGTTCGAGGTCTCCTGGACAGTTTTGCACGCGGCGACCTGAGGATCGTCGCCCAGCGTCCGCTGGCCGACAGCATGGATACGCTGCTGCTGACCCGCTTGCCGGAGTTGAAGCGCTATGCCTGATACCGGCGTCAGCGAAGATCTGCGGGCTCGCTCTCGTGCGCTGGACGCCGGCACGTCATTTATCGTGCAGGCACCGGCGGGTTCGGGAAAAACCGAGCTGCTGATCCAGCGCTACCTGACCCTGCTGGGGCAGGTGGACAACCCGGAAGAGATTCTCGCAATCACGTTCACCAACAAGGCCGCCGCCGAGATGCGGCATCGCGTGCTCTCGGCACTGCAGGACGCGACGTCGGATGTCGAACCGGAGGCGAACCATCTCAAGCTGACCCGCAAACTTGCCCGGGCCGTCCTGCAGCAGGACAAGGCGCACAGCTGGGACCTGACAAGAAACGCGGGCCGTCTGCGCATCCAGACGCTCGACTCGTTTAACGCGATGCTCGCAAGAATGGAGCCACTGACGGCCAGTGTATCCACAGCGGGTGCGGGCATTCCCGGTGACGCCGAGTTGAAGCGCCTGTATCGCGACGCCGCGGCTGCGACGCTGGAGTACCTGGACGGTCCGGAGGACTGGTCAGAAAGCGTCACCGATGTGCTTACGCACATGGACTGCAACGTGTCGCTGTACATTGATCGTCTCGCCGAGATGCTGGTCTCTCGAGACCAGTGGCTGCCGTTGATCGGTGGAACACGGCTGTCCGACGATGAATCGGATGCGGTCCGCCAGTCGCTGGAAAGAGACCTCGAGGCCATGGTCAACGACACCCTGGCTGCGGCGCTTGCTGAGCTGCCACCGGCGGCCGTGCCGGAACTTCTCGACATCGCGGCGTTTACATCGGCAACCCTGCTTGCAGAGGAACGCGAGTCACCGATCTGCGCATTACGACACTGCACGACGCCGCCGGGTGCAGACTGGCGCGAGCTGCCGGCATGGCAGGGGCTTGCCGAACTCATGCTGACGAGAGACGGCAAGCCGCGCAGTCGGCTGACCATCGCTGAGGGATTCCCGCCTGGCAAGGGGGCCGGCCAGGAAATGAAGACGCGACTTAAGGACCTGCTGTCTGTGCTGGAGCGGGATTCCGGTTTCCTGTCGTTGCTGCACAGCGCGCGAACGCTGCCGTTGCCACGCTACCCGGACGAACAGTGGTCAGTGCTGCGTTCGTTACTGGACCTGCTCAAGCTCGCCACCGGTGAGCTCAAGCGCCTGTTCCGCGCACGCGGCGCCAGCGACTACATCGAGATCAGTCTCGGTGCCGCGGCGGCGCTCGGAGACGAAGACAACCCCAGCGATCTCGGCCTTCTGCTCGACTACCGGATCAATCACATCCTCGTGGACGAGGTGCAGGATACGTCACTGGCCCAATACCGGATGCTTGAGCGCCTCGTGGCCGGCTGGAGTGACAATGACGGGCGCACACTCTTCTGCGTTGGTGACCCGATGCAGTCGATTTACCGCTTCCGCAATGCCGAAGTCGCCCAGTTCCTGGTGGCGAGAGAGCGGGGCGTTGGCGACAAGGGACTGGAGTCGCTGACGCTGCGACAGAACTTTCGATCGGGAGACGGTCTTGTCGACTGGTTCAACAGCACCTTCGAACACATCATGCCCGCAACAGATGACCCACCCAGGGGCGCCGTCAGCTACGCAGAGGCCGTGTCCCCGGAAGCACTGAGGGGCCATGGCAGCGTTGCACTGCATCCGGTACTCGGTAGCGCCGAACGTCACGAGGCCACGACAAGTGTGCGCGTCGTCGCCGAACTGCTGGAAGAGCATCCGCAGGATCGCGTCGTCATCCTGGTCCGCGGTCGCACGCAGCTGCGTGAACTGGTGCCGGCATTGAGGCAGCAAAACATCGCGTTCAACGCCGTCGACATCGACACGCTGACCGAACTTCCGGAGAGTATCGAGCTGCTGAGCCTTGCTCGCGCAATCGCACACCCCGGTGACCGGCACGCCTGGCTGGGCGTCCTGCGGGCACCCTGGATCGGGCTCAGTTTTGCCGATCTTGCGCGCCTGGTGGCCGGTGACCGGCATTCTCTCGTTGCAGACCTGCTGGACGACCAGGAGCGCCTGGCTACGCTATCCACCGAAGGGCGAGCCGCTATTGATCGGGCAAGACCCTGCCTGCAAAAGATGAGAGAGCCAATACGGGCTGGCAGCCTGCGCAGTCGTGTTGAGACCCTTTGGCTACAGCTTGGCGGCCCGGTCTGGCTTGAGGACGACGCCGCTGCCGACAACGCCTATCACTTTCTCCACGTACTGTCAGAGATCGAAGCGTCGGGCACCGTGCCTGACATTGCCCTGCTTGGGACCCAGCTGGATACCGAGAAAGTGTCCAGTACCTCGCCCGACGCTCGAGTCGAGATCATGACGATGCACAAGTCCAAGGGCCTGCAGTTCGATCACGTCGTCCTGCACGGCATCGGCAGGACAACACGCGGCGACACTTCGCGCGTGCTCAACTGGATCGAAAGTACGTCGCGCGACGGCGAGGAGCGCCTGCTGCTCGCACCCGTAGGTCGCTCGGACAGGTCAGATCGGGATCCCGTGCACGCCTACCTGGCGCTGCTTAACCGGGAAAAATCGAGGTTTGAGCTGCAGCGTCTGCTGTACGTCGCCTGCACGCGAGCGAGGAAGACCCTGCACCTCGTTGGCCATGTTGGTGTTGATGAGGAGAAAGAGACCATCAAGGTACCGGCTTCCGGATCCTTGCTGTCATTGCTGTGGCCGCTGGTTGAAACAGAATTCCAGCAGGCGATGTCACAGGGCGATCCCGTCCGCCAGGAGGACAGTGATGTCGAGTGGCTGACACCGGTGCTGCGACGTTTGTCGCCGGGCTGGGCACCTCCGACGGTGGATCACGAGCGCCTGCTCGGCAAGCGCCGCCAGACCGAGCAGGAGCAGCTGCGTTACGAGTGGGCCGGCAGTGACGCCAAGATCGCCGGTACGCTGGTACATCGCTGGCTGCAGGCGTGGACGGAGGGACGCCTGGAACACGGGCTGGACGATCGATCGAGCCGGGACGAGGTTTCCCGGCGCTGGCTTCGTGAAGGCGGTTACGAGGATGCTGAACGCGTCCTGCAGCGCGTCAACCGTGCGCTGGACAACGTCCGGGAAGACCCGCGCGGCCGCTGGTTGGTGTCCGGCGAAGGTCACGCCGAGCTGACGCTGACCGGGTCGATCGACGGCGACGTTGTTACCGGTATTATCGATCGCGTTCTTATCGATGACGGCGATCACTGGGTCGTCGACTACAAGACGAGTGACCATGAAGGCGGTAACCGCCAGTTCTTCCTCGACGAAGAGGTACGACGATACCGCGAGCAGCTGGAGCGCTATGTTCGGCTGTACGAAGGCTGGAGCGCGGTGCGGCCGAGGGCGGCGCTGTACTTCCCGCTGATGGGCGAGTTTGTCGAGGTGGACGGGCTATAGGCTGCCTTCAAGGCGAATCTCGTATTGTCCTTCTGCGTTTCCGCGCGGCATAAAACGCATGCGTTCAGCCAGGTCCGTCGGCGTGGCGGCGATGACAGCCACCTGTGCAAGCAGCTGGTAGCTGCTGTCGGGACGCAGGCTCAGTGACCCGGCAACGTCAACGATGCCGTCGACGTCTTCGATACTGGCGACAATGCCCGATTCCGCTTCCACAAACTCCAGCGTGTAGCCGCCGAGTGAACCCGGGTGGACCAGCGGTAGCCGCAGGTTCGCGACCCGCACCGTTCCGCGTGCAGACACCGGCAGGCCCTGCGTGAACGTGACGTGTTCAAACTGCGCCGACGCGTTGCCGTCCAGTCCCGGCGTATTGACCGCGCCTGCCACCATCGACAGGGGCAGGGATGCAGTCAGGTCACGCAGTTCGATGGTCTCCGATCCGCGAAGTGTTGCAACCGCCTCGACAAAACCACTGCCAGGTGTCGCAGTGAATGCGACGGAAGGACTGAACGTCAGCAGCGACAGCGCAGACAGACGCCATTCGACGCGACTCAGGTAGACACCGGGTGCTGATACAGCACTGGCGCTGCCTCCCCAGACGCTGCCCTTGACGCCACTGACCTGGATGCCCTCCGGCACGAACCAGTTCACCGCCGTGCGCGCGGGGAACATAACAACGACACCCAGCAGAAAGGTGACCAGGCCCGCGATCAGCAGGCCACGCGACGACTTGCTCACAAACGGCGTTCCAGTGTCATCGAGGCATTGACGCGCCCGGGCGCTGATCGAGCAGCAGACGAGAAGCTGCCTTGTTGAACATCCATGCCGTACTGGGCACTCAGGTCGCCAAGCCAGACGACGAGGTCGTCAAACGCGACATTTTCAAACTCGACGCGAATGCCGGTGCTGGTTGTCGGCTGGCTGCGCTTCAAGGCGCCATCGAGGCCACGGGCGCGGAGCGTCTGGTCAATGATGACGACCGGCGTCTGGCCGCTGCGCGTTGCCGGGCCCTGCGCCTGGTTACCGGCTGCAGCACGCGCCTTCAATGGACGCAGCTCTGCCAGCGAGCGCTCCCAGGTCGAGACGGCACTCAGTCGATTGTCATGACCGCGATCCAGCGGTACCCAGACAAGTCCCCAGGCAATCGAGACAACGACGATAACGGCACCGACGCTGACGAACAGTTTCTCGCGCGCGTCGAGATTGTCGAACCAGTCCCTCATATGCGGCGCTCCATAAACGTCAGGGAGGTCGAAACAACGTCAATCACTGTCCGCCCTCCCTGATCTGCAGGCGACTGTTGATGCCGTCGGCTGACTGCGTTGTTGACTGGATCGTCGCGGTAAATCGCTGTGACGCATTGACGGACTGCTGGATGCGATCCAGCGAGGCGACATCCGGTGCCGTCAATCGAATATCGATCACGCCGGCGCGATAGCTGATTGCTTCGATCTGGCTGTTGCTGCCGCCGAGCGCCGATGCCACCTGCTGCATCGAAGGCAGGAAGACGGATCCAGCGCCGCTGGCGTCGCCAAGACTACGGCGAACCGAGACCACGGTTCCCACCGGGTCCATGATCTCGCGCCTGTCGTTGGGTCGAATGCTGCGGTATTCCTCGGTGAAGCGCGCCTTGAGCGCAGCTTCCTCCTCGCCCAGTCGAATGTAGTCTGCGACCTTGCCGACGAAACCGGTAAAGAGCAGCGCAGCGACCAACATGGCTGCCATGCGCCAGGGTCGTACAAGGTCCGCAGTGGCCGTCTTGCCGGCGTAGGGCCCCTTCAACAGGTTGACGCCGGCGCCGGTTGCGACAGCGGCGGCAAGCCGGGGAAGGGCACCTTCACTCAGGACTAGGACGTCGACGCTGTCCAGTTCGTGTCGCAAGGCGTCCCAGTCGTTTGAAAACGCAGACTCCGCATTCTCATCACAGTAGACCTGCAGGGCCGTCGGGCGATCATCGTCTTCGTTGTCGTGCTCGATGTAGCCGGCCGTCGCCAATACGTCGACAGGTCGCACGCCGCTCATCGTGAACTGCAGCCCCTTGCCGTCGTTGAACATCAGGGTGTCGCCCTCGATGTACAGGCTCAGCGTGTTCGGGACATCGCTGACACCGTGGTATTCCGGAATGACCTTCTCGACCGCGAGACCGTGGTCCCGAAGCAGTGCCAGCCAGGCGTCGAGTTTCGCACTCGCGACGACAGCAACCGGCAACAGTCCGTTGTCCAGGCGTGTGCCGGGCGCGAAATGCAGGTCATCGACGTCATCAGCGACGAAGTCTTCCAAAGCGAACGGCAGCGCATTGAGTAACTTGTTGCCGCGGGCACGCAGTTCGGTGGTCAGCGTCAGGACATCGTCGGAGGGCAGCAGGGCGATGACCGGACGACCATCGTTGGAAGCGGCGGCCTGCTCGATAGAGCCTTCACCCACTTCGCTTTTGCGCATACCGGCGTTGTCGATGCTGACCCATCGGCAACTCGAATGATCGCGAAGTTGTATTACCTGGTAATCGGCCATCAAAAGCTTCCGAAGCTTCGCAGTATAGGAACGACCTCACCATTGGGGCCGCGCTGCAGGACGCTGCTGAACGTGATGCGCACGGTATCAATCCGCACCGCCACCCGCAATTGAAAATACTGGCTCGCCTCGTCAAGGTCATTCAGGACTTCAGGCTCAACCAGTGACGAAAACGTGCCGACAAGGTCTGTAAATCCGGCATCAGCGCGCTCTTCGACCAGTCGCTCCACGTCACTGGGCGACAGGGTCTCGGAAAGCGACTGGAGTACCGCCGGTGTGGCTGTGTTGACATTGATACGCGTCCGACCAGGCAGCGCTACGACGTGTGGCTCCAGCTGCTCGAACACCGCCTGGTCCATGTAGAGGATCGCCAGGAGTTCACTGGCGTCGGCGATACGCTGATTCGGCGTCCGGTACGGCGGTATGACTGTCGAGTAGAAGGTGTCTTCCGCACCGTCTGGAAACGACGGTTCGATATCGCGATCCAGCCAGTCTGCCGTGATGCCGGCGTAGCGGGGGTCCAGGCCGAGCGCGTTCAACAGGCGCCGGAATTGTTCCAGTGCCTCCTCGTCGATAACGCCGTTGTCGTCGACCAGGTTGTTGACGTTGAAGCGGCCCTGCAGGTCCTCGATACCGCCGAAGACCTCGCCGCCTTCGATGGGCAGTCCCGGCAGTTCGGTTGCCCAGATTTCGCCGAAGTGATCGGTTTCCGAGCCGGAGAAGTCGTCGCGCAGAATGGACGCGATCCAGCTCTCGGCACCGAGGGCAACCTGGGCCGCCTGGTCGCGGGTAATCAGCACCATGCTGCGTCGCGCATCGATCGTGCTGTCAAACGCCAGGCCGAGAGTGACCGACGTCACCAGGGCGAAAATCAGCATCGCTGTAATCAGCGCGACGCCTTGTTGCTGCCTGCGGCGAATCACGGCGCGATTTCCAGCAGGCGAGTGATCTCGCCTTCAGTGGTCAAAGCGAGCGTGAACTCGACGGCACGTGGCCGTAGCGTCGGATTGGACGGATTATCGATACCACCGGGGGGCCACTGGGGCGTCCACTCGCCGTTGGGTCGAAGGTATTGAAAGGTCAGGCTGTCCACGCCATCCAGCAACACGATGCGAAAGGGCTCGTTGGCAAGCGTCCGGTCAAGCACGTTCCAGTGGTAACGAACGAGCTCACCCTCCTCGATGCGGTACGCACTGCGCTGCTGGGTACTGCGCTTCAGGCCGGCCGGGTTATTCCAGCCGCTGCGTGACAGTTCAAGTGCGAAGTCATAGCTGATGTCCGACATCAGCGCGGGCGATGATTCGTCGGTCAGCGGATTGCGTATCGGGCGCGGCGCAGCCTGCATCAGGTCAGCATCGAGAATTCGCACCGCGCGCTGGATATTCTTGAGCCTTTCCATGCGCTCGGTCAGCAGGTCCGCGTTCGACAAGGTTTGGCCCAACGCCGCGTAAGCCAGCACGGTCATGACACCGAACACCGCGAGTGCGACCAGCACCTCAATCAACGTGAACGCGGATTCACGACGCTTCATTCCGTGTCCTCCCGTCGGGAGGGGCGGCCTTCCCACGCCAGGGCGCCAACGCCAGGCGGCACCGGTTCGCCGATAAAGCCCGTTACCGTCCTGATGAAATCGGACTGGTCCGCGTAGCCGACAGCAACGTCGACGCGAAACAGGTTAACCACCCCGGTTTCCGAGACGTCGGCTTCCCAGACCCAGGTTGAGCCGGCGTAATCCAGCTCGCCCGACGTAATGTCCACCTCGGGCGTCTCGCCCGACAGTCGCATCTCGGTGATCTTGTTCTGCGCGATCCAGCTGGCGTAGGTCCGGTCACGCAAGGACGAGGCATTGGTGGCCATCTGGCTCATGCTGATGGCCGCACCCGCCAACGCGAGGGCGACGATGGTCAGCGCCACCATGACCTCGACCAGCGTAAAGCCCCGCTGCGACCTCACGGCAATTCCTCCTCGAGAATCGACAGGTTGCCAAACAGGTCGGCTTCCAGCATGACGCGCGAATCGTCGTAGAGCGTGCGGAAATGCAGTTCAAACGGGGTGAGCTCACCGCTGGAGAAGATGAACACGTGCGGCTGGAAAGGATCGAGGTTGCTGTCGTCTTCCTCGTCGTTGCCGAGCACAAGGGCCTCGTAGTCCAGCTCGATGAGCTGGCCTTCGATATACAGCTCAAGCTCCACGCTCTCCGGCAGCGAACGCAGCCTGAGCAGGTCGTCACCGATGATTTCGACCCATTGCCGGGTCAGCGGATCGAGTTCGACAAAGCGGTAGCCCTGCTGAAGCAGTTCGAGGCCGTACTCTCGACCCTGCAGCATCGACTCGTCTTTCGCGACTTCCATGAGCGCGACGAAGCGGCTTGATTCCGTCTCGATCTCGTCGTCATTGCGTACAACGCCGATGCCGAGGATCGCAATCGACAACACAATACCGACCAGCGCGACCGTAACCAGCAGTTCGATCAGCGTAAAACCGGAGGAGCGACGCGCGTCCATGCGAGGCGGGTGGTGGTGGCCTAGTTGAGGTCCCAGTTGCCGATATCGCCGTCGAGATCATTGCCGCCGGGCTTGCCGTCGCGGCCAAAGGAATAGACGTCGATTTCGCCGTTCTGGCCAGGGTTCAAGTACTGGTACGGATTACCCCAGGGATCGCGAGGGATGCGTTCCATGTAGCCCTGCGGGTTCCAGTTACGCAGGTTCGGGTCGTTCGGCCGGGTCACGAGGGCGTCCAGGCCCTGTTCTGAACTCGGGTAGTTGAAATTGTCGAGACGATAGAACTTCAGGGCACTCTCGATGGCGCGAATATCCGTTTTCGCCTTGGTGACATTGGCTTTGTCGACATTGCCAATGACGTTGGGCGCAACGATAGCGGCCAGGATGCCGATGATGATCACGACGACCATGATCTCGATCAGCGTGAAGCCGCGCTGTCTGTTGCGTGCAGTAATCACAAAAAAACCTCCGGGGAAAAACGCTCAAAAACCACGCCAGGTGGCGATTTAGAGTTATTAACGCGAGTATACCAAACATGGGGTTACTGAAAGCGCCGGAGAGGGCGGACACGGCACGACTGCTACTCCTGTTTGTCGTGGTTTTCGCGGCCGTCGTCATCGAACTGGCGGGCGATCCCGCCCGTGAACTGCTGCGCTTCCAGCGCGACAAGGTGCTGGACGGGGAATGGTGGCGCCTTGTCACCGGGCATTTCACGCACCTCGGACCGCAGCACCTGGCGCTAAACCTCGCAGGACTGCTCCTGGTGGTGTTTCTGACCGGCCGAAACCAGACCGCGCGCACGTGGTTACTGGTGATGCTGGCCGGAATGGGGGTCATCGATGCCGGATTCCTG
Organism: uncultured Woeseiaceae bacterium; assembly: GCA_964606915.1. Classification (GTDB taxonomy): domain Bacteria; phylum Pseudomonadota; class Gammaproteobacteria; order Steroidobacterales; family Woeseiaceae; genus UBA1847. The sequence continues at coordinate 89,625 of CAZSIQ010000007.1, forward strand.
CTGCTGGACGCGGAACTGAGATGGTACGTGGGGCTTTCCGGCGTGCTGCACGGATTGCTGGTTGCGGGGCTGATGGCCGGGCTGCGTGAGCGCCGCAACGAATCGCTGCTGCTGCTCGCCGTTGTGGCCGGGAAGCTGTTGTGGGAGCAGTTTGCCGGTGCCTTGCCCGGATCAACCCTCTCGGCTGGAGGGCCGGTCATCGTCAATGCCCATCTCTACGGCGCCCTCGGCGGCGCAGCGTGCGGGTGGATTCTGATTAGTCTGCGGCGTCGCGCGTCGCTATAATCCGCGGCCTTTCACAGGGGGAGAACACCGTGACGCTTGCTTTCGTTTTTCCGGGCCAGGGATCCCAGTCGGTCGGGATGCAGGCCGACATCGCCGCCGAGCACCCGATTGTCGAACAAACCTATGCCGAGGCCAATGACATTCTCGGTATCGACCTCTGGTCGCTCGTGCAGAACGGCCCAGAGGCGGATCTCGGCGTCACGACGGTCACCCAGCCGGCCATGCTCTGTGCCGGTGTCGCCGCGTTTCGGGTCTGGAATGAAGTGGGCGGCGAGTCTCCGTCGTTGCTGGCCGGTCACAGCCTTGGCGAGTATTCCGCGCTGGTCGCCGGTGGCGCGATGTCCTTTGCAGATGCCGTTCGCGTCGTGAAGCGCCGCTCCGAGCTGATGCAGGACGCAGTCCCGGTCGGCGTTGGCGCAATGGCGGCTTTGCTTGGCCTCGACGACGACAAGGTCATAGAAGTCTGCGAACAGGCTCGAGACGATGATGTCTGTGACGCGGTCAATTTCAATTCACCGGGGCAGGTGGTCATCGCCGGCCACAAGACAGCGGTCGATCGCGCTGTTGAGTTGGCAAAGGAAGCCGGCGCGCGCCGTGCGTTGCCACTACCCGTCAGCGTTCCGGCGCATTCAGCATTAATGCGCGAAGCGGGCGAAGCGTTGTCTGTGACCCTGGGCGAGGCGGATATCAGCACGCCCGACATCACGGTCGTCAGCGCATCCGATGCCACGCCCTACGGCGACGGTGATGACATTCGTGAACGGTTGTCACGACAGGTGTTCAGCGCCGTGCGCTGGACGGATACGATTAATGCGTTGACCGCACACGGCGCGAGTCGCGTCATTGAGTGCGGGCCCGGCAAGGTACTGGCCGGCTTGCTTCGACGCATCGACAGAAAAATAAATGCGGCTGCGCTGCACGACGAATCGTCGATCCAGTCAGCGCTCGACGCAGAATAGACGGCAGGGGAAAAACCATGACTCAGACATACAGCAGCGACGCGCTCTCGGGTGAAATCGCCCTGGTAACCGGCGCATCACGCGGCATTGGCAAGTCGATCGCCCAGAAACTGGCCGCTGCAGGCGCCACGGTGATCGGCACTGCAACGAGTGCGTCCGGTGCCGAGGGCATCACCGCCGAGCTCGACGGTAAGGGCCGCGGCATTGTGCTCAACATTGGCGACGATGATTCCGTGGCCGAGGCGCTGGCCGACATCCAGGCAGACGAGGGCAACCCCACGATTCTCGTCAACAATGCGGGCATTACGCGGGACAACCTGCTGATGCGCATGAAACCGAACGAGTGGGACGACGTGATATCGACCAACTTAAGCGGCGTATTCCGGCTGTCGAAAGGCTGCCTGCGCGGCATGATGAAAGCCAAGAAAGGGCGCATCATCAGCATCGCATCGGTCATTGGCGTCATGGGCAATGCGGGGCAGGCAAACTACGCCGCCGCCAAAGCCGGCATCATCGGCTTCTCGAAATCCCTGGCGCGTGAAATCGGCTCGCGAGGCATCACGGTCAACGTTGTAGCGCCGGGATTCATCGACACCGATATGACCCGGGTACTGCCGGACGACCAACGCGACGCCATGCTGGCCCAGGTGCCACTCGGCCGCCTCGGTGACAGCAACGATATTGCAGATGCAGTCGTGTTCCTCGCATCGCCTGCGGGCGCTTACATCACCGGTGAGACGCTGCATATCAACGGCGGCATGTTGATGGACTAAAACGGTCTGAAAAACAAGCCTAAAGCGTGTAGAT
>CAZSIQ010000008.1:0-89602 GCA_964606915.1 uncultured Woeseiaceae bacterium
GTGTTTGCCGGGCTGCCGGACGAGGTCATCGTGCGACAGCCGGCGCTCTTCGAGTCGTTTTGCATCGCCAACGAGCCCGAGGTGCGCGCCGGTGTGCGTTCTGCCGTCGGGCGCTTAGCCGCAACGCATACCGATTTCGCAACCGCCCTGTACCGAAAACTGGTGGATCACCTGTTCCGCACGGAGAAAAGCGAGGGCCTGCATGCCGACCTGGTTGATCTGCTGACGAAAGAACTGGCGCAGCAAACGAAGTCGGCCGACAAGGATTTGAACTGGCGCCTGCTGCAGGCCCGCTCGATGGCGGCGCAGACCCTGGGCGCCTGGCTCTTGCCCAATCGCAGCGTCGACGACTTCAGCGTGCGCCAGTGGGCGCAGCTCGGACGGCACGCGGATATCGGTGCCCGGGAATGGGCCTGGCAGCACTATCGCGAAAACATCGAGCGTATCGTCGAGAACGCCAACGATGCGCTGCGGATCGTGGACAGTGACTGGGACGACACTCGCGCTTTTGCCTTCGACTTTTTCCGCGAGCAATTCCCGGGTGATGCATGGACGCCCGGTCTGCTAATCGGCATTTGCGACAGCGTCCGTGGCGATGTGCAGGCGCTGGGTCGTGAACTGATCACGCGTTTCTTCGAGGAAGAAGACGGCCCCGAATACCTGCTGAAGCTCAGCCAGCACCCGTCGGCAAACGTGCAGCTCTTCGCCAGCAACTACCTCGAGAACTACGCGTCAGGAGAGCTCGAGCGACTGCAGAAGCTGCAGCCCTACTTCATCAGCGTGCTCTCGCAGGTGAATCGCAGCCGGATCTGCAAGGACCGCGTGACGAAGTTCCTGCTCAAGGAGGCGAAGGCATCCAGCCAGGTCGCGCACCTGGTCGCCCGCATCTTCGGACGTCAGTCCGTCACCGTCGCGATTGCCGACAAGGCCGGTTACCTGAAGGCCATGCGCGATCTCACGGTGCAGTACCCGCACATTGACATGCCGTTGACGATGGTCAGCCCGCCGGTCTGGTCGCCGTCGAGTGACGAGTCCGAGGGCGCGCGCTCATGAAGTTCAACTACCGATACCTGGGCAGCTCGTCGGTGAGCAGCAGTTCGAACTCGACCAGCATGAGTTTCGCGCCCGACACACTCCGCAGCCCGACGCACTTCATCGGCAACGTCAATCGACACATTCCGTTTCGTGAGGCGATCTCGGCCCTGAATTCCGTGGTTGTTTCTGACCTGCGTTTCCAGCCCAAGGACCGGGACGAATATTTCGCGTGGCTCAAGGAGCAGGAAGAGACCATGCTGGCGGAGTTCATGAGCCAGGCCAGCGAGTTAAAGACGCGCACGGACGAGATACGCGCTGAGCTGGACGGCCTGCGCCGCGTGCGTGCAAAACTGATGAAGCCTTTCTACGCGGCGCAAAACAAGTACTTCAAGTACCTGTGGCACTACGACAAGGATGCGTGGTTCGTACTCGACCCGGTCATCACCGTGCATCCGGACCAGGTCTTCTTCGAGTGCTTCAGCCAGGACGAGTCGACCTACGGTTGCCTGCGCTGCAACCATGACACCTTCGAGCGTATCGGCGACTTCGCCTGCGGAACGACAAATATTGACTACTCGGCCGGGCTGTACAACGAGTTCCAGAAGATCCGCGACTACAAGACGACGCAGTTCAAGATCGACCCCGACGGCTTCGAGGTCGAAACCGGTGACGACGATCGTTTCGTCGAACAGAAGATTGACCTGCCCGACAGTTGGGTACGCGGCTTCCTGCAGGTCAGCTCCGCAATGACGTTGCCGACAACCTCCTTCTCGCTGCACCCGATGGAAGTCCACAACCTGCTGTTCATCCTGAAGCGGCGCAAGGAGCGAGTCGGTCCGCGATCCATTCGCTTTCAACTGACACCGGGCAAGCCCATCGTTGCCGTATTCGAGCCCTGGAACCAGGAGCTCGTTTGTCACAGCTCGGTGTATACCGGCTCGGAAGCACAGGAGATTCGCGTCTGGGGTCGCCGTCGATTGCTGATGCTGGAGCGGCTCCTGCCGATCACGCATTCGTTCAGCGTGCATCTGCTCGGCTCCGGTATGCCGTCGTTTTTTGTCGCACACATGCCGGACATGAGTTTCACGCTCGGGCTGTCGGGGTGGACGGCCAACGACTGGTCCCGCGCCGGCAATTTCGATCTCATGGCGCCGCGAGCGGAGGTCGACATGGCGACCAAGGAGCGCGTTTACGCTGCCCTCGAGAAGGTCTGGTTCGCAACGGCCGAAGACCTGGGTCGCGAGCTCAGCCTCGCGCCTGACCTGGTGCGCGGCGCGCTCTCGCTGTACACACAGGCGGGCCGGGTGGTCTACGACCTCGACAAGGACGTGTATCGCCTGCGCGAACTGAGCCGCGAGCCCCTGCCGATGGAGACGCTGCGCTTCAGCAATCCACGGGAGGCAAAGGCGAATCGCTTCGTGTCGGCCAATCTCGTCAAGGTCAATGAGGTTGGAGAGAAGGACGGCCGCCTCGTCGTTCGCGGCACGGTCATGGATGACGCGAAGGAGTATTCACCGACGCTGGTGATCGACTCGGACCAGCGACTTTGGCACGCCGAGTGCAGCTGCGATTACTACTATCGCAACAAGCTGTACAAAGGCCCGTGCGAACACATTCTCGCGGTTCGCGCGATGCACGCGAAACAGGCACCGGAGGCGAAAGCCGATGTGGCCTGATCCATTTGTTAGACTGAAAACAGGCAGCAACGACGCCAAAAGCTCTTGCACTCCGGGCGGCGGATCGCCGTCCACGCGCACAGACCTTTCACGCGTCACTGGTCCCCTCTTAACTGTGCGGACCAGCGCCCGGTATCGCCATTGCGGTTTGACTTCCTTGAAGTCAATGAGCGATACCGGGCGCGGTCCGCGTCGAGTTGAGTGGCCCAGTCCCAAGTGCTCTTCGAAGTGCTGGCGTCGTTGCTGCCGCTTTCCCTTCTCTTCGCCGTTCGGCGCCCGGTTGGTCCTGCAATGACAGAAGCCGCCCCGGGACAACTGACGCGCCAGGAGCTCTACGAGCGCATTCGCGAAACGTCGAAAGACGAGTACATCCTGTCGGAGATGAAGCGACTCGGCTTCTGGCCGAAGAGCAGCGAGCAGCCGACGCCGGCCGAGGCGGCCATCGAACGCCAGGCAGAGCTCGAACGAGAGCTTCGCGAACTGACCAAGCGGCTGGACCTGGTCGAGGATCCCGAAGCCGCACTCAAGGCCATGCGCAAACAGCGCATGCTCGAGTCGCGCCAGAAGCAGGAAGAAAATCGCCAGCGCCGCAACCAGGAGCGCTTCGACAAGTCCGTCGCCTGGCACGCGCGCCAGGGCAAGGAGATCGGCTACCTGGGCGACGGTGTCTCCGCCGGACTGAGCGATGCCACCTCGGATTCCGTGAAGCTGGGTGAGCTCGGCCTGCCCGTGCTAAGCACGGCGGACGACATCGCAACGGCGATGGGCATCGACGTTCGAGAGCTCAGGTTCCTGAGCTTTACGCGTGATGTCTCACGAATCAGCCACTATCGCCAGTTTGAAATCAACAAGAAGACCGGCGGCACGCGAAAAATTTCGGCACCGATGCCGCGACTGAAGCGAGCGCAGTACTGGACACTCGAGAATGTTTTCGAAAAGCTGAAAACGCATCCCGCGGCACACGGCTTCATCAGCGGCAAGTCCATCGTCAGCAACGCTGAGCCGCACGTTGGCGCGGCGGTGGTCGTTAACATGGACCTGCGTAACTTCTTCCCGACCATCAGCTACCGCAGGGTGAAGGGTCTCGTGAAGTCCTTCGGCTACTCGGAGCAGGTTGCCACCATTCTCGCCTTGCTGTGCACGGAGACCGAGACCGACATGGTCGACCTGCACGGTGTGCGCTACTTCGTTGCCAGGAGCGAGCGCCGACTGCCGCAGGGCAGCCCGACCAGCCCCGCCATCAGCAACCTGATCTGCCGGCGACTGGACCGTCGATTGCAGGGCGCGGCGGCAAAGCTCGGTTTCGTCTACACGCGCTATGCCGATGACATGACTTTCTCGGCCGCGAGTCGTGATGATGCCGGCAAGGTCGACCAGTTGCTCTGGCGTGTGCGCAGCATCATCAAGGATGAAGGTTTCGCCGAGCACACCGACAAGACTCGCATCATGCGTCGCGGGGCCCGACAGGAAGTGACCGGCATCGTGGTGAATGACAAGGTGTCACTGGATCGTGCCACGATTCGTCGTTTCCGTGCGGCCCTGCACAAGCTCGAGAAGGACGGACCGGAGGCGGTCGAGTGGAACGGCTCAGCCAATGTCATGGAGTCAATGACCGGCTTTGCGAACTACCTCGCCATGGTCGACAAGGAAAAAGGCCGGGGCTACCAGAAGCGCATCACGAAACTCCGCCGGAAGTATGCGTCGTCGAGGCCTGCCGTTCCCAGCGCGCTCGGAAAACGTAACCTTCGGGCCACGGCGGCGGCCGGTAAGGCCGCGGTCGAGGGCTGGTGGCAACCGGCCGCGCCGCCAGAGCCGGTGCTCGAGAAAACCCAGGCCCAGCTGAAGGCAGAGAAGCTTGAGGCTCAACGCGCGCAGCGCGCCGCGTCGAGGCCTCCAAAACCGGAGCGGCAGGCTCGGTCACGACGGGGCCGTCGTCGTGAGACCCTTCCGCGTAACGAAGCGCGACGCATTGATCCGAGAACCGGACGGTTCAAGCCGTCCATCTGGCGAACAGCGACGATGGTCTTCGTTACCGCACTTATTGCACTGATCGCCAAACAGCCTGGATTCCTGCTTGTCGGTATCAGTATCGGGATCGTCAATCAACTGGCCTGGCGACTGGGTTTTGTCGCTCGCACGTTGCTGGCGATTCTTGTCTACGCGGTTATGGTCGTACTGCTGGTTCGATACGTAGTACCCGGCGGACTTTGACGACAGACAACTCGACGCCAGTAACAACGAAACGGTGACACGCCCATGCCATCGTCCAGGAAAACGAAATACGACAAACTGGTCGCTCTTGAGCGGAAGATCGGCGAGGGATTCGCGCGCATCGATCAACCCTTTTTCCAGTACCTGGCCAAACTCTACAGCACGGCCGGCCGGGGAGAAGATTCCTTCGAAGAACTGAGGAAGCGAGACCCCGGCGTAACGCGCTCCCAGATCGCGGGGGGCATGGAACAGGGAATGCGTGATCTAAAGACGATGTTGCCCGCGCAGGACCCCAGTATTCGTTCCGAGGTAATGGCTATCTTTCGCGACGCCGTACAGTCCGAGTACCCGGATCTTTTCGAAAAAGACAAGCAGCGCCTGGAGAAGGTCCTGGCCCGGGGACGCATACGTTCGGAGAACGAGTGGTACCTGCTGCAGTTTCGACTTGACGAGATCGAGGGCTATCCCGAGTTCGAAGAAGAGACCACGAAGATCTGGGGGATCATGGACAGTTACGAGGGCTAAACCGCACTCAGGCTTGCCTTGAGGTGCCATCCGGTCACGGTCTGCTAACCTCATTAGTAACGATCAGCAGCGGATTCCAGGCGGACACCTATGCCTCCAGAAGCAAGAGAACTGACGTTCGAAGAGGCGGTTCATCGAGCCGGGGTTCTCCTTGCGTCCAGCGCCGCCGTATTAAACAAGAGCCCTGCTGAGTATCACCACGGTTGGGTGTTCTACGGCACTTCGCACAAGCCACAGCATGCATGGCCTGCTCCCGGACACACCCCTGAGGTTTGTGTGGCCGTCAACAAGTCGAACGGCAGGATGTACCGCCTGAGCCCGCCGAATCACACATGGCTGCAATGCCCACATCGAGAGCAGGTTAAGCAGTTCGAGACCTGCGGTCGTGTCGGCAACCCGGCCAACAGAACGTGGCAGTGGATAAAGCTCAGGGTCGACGGTTGTCACACGGACGACGAAGCTCGCCGCATCGTGTCGCTGGTATCGGAGAACACACGCCTTGACGTCCAAGCTGCCGATCGCTTGCTGACGGACGTTGTTCGCAGCGGGGGTCGCAGCGAGATGTTGCGGTGCCTGAGTGAGGAACACGAGGAAGACTGCGTCTGCAAGCTGCGCGATCTGTCCTCGGCGATCGGCATTCGCCATTCATTGATGCGGATTCTCGTGGACGAATCGACACTGACCTTTCATTGAGAGCTTCCCGAATGGCTCCTGATCAAAAACTGTGTAGAAGAAGACTCCTGCTGGAAGGTCCGATTCATCATGAGTAGGTTTGCCTGCCCGTGCTGCGGGCACCGGGTCCTTGAAGAACAGCTCTGCTGGAGTATCTGCCCGATATGCTATTGGGAAGACGACCCCGTCCAGGTTGCCGACCCGTGGTATGAAGGCGCGGCCAACACCCAGAGCCTGTTTCAGTCCCAACAGAACTACCGCGCCTTCGGCGTCATGGATAAACGCTTCGCCGAGTTTATCCGGCAGCCATCCGCCATGGACAGCGTGGATCCCGCGTGGCGACCTGTTCACCACAGCGACAAACAGTTTGCGATCACCCCTCGCGAGATAGAGTCAAAGCGCGACAAGGGCGAGCTTGTTCCGTATGAGTACTGGCTAAGAAACGCGCTTGATTGACGGCTTCGAAGCCGGCGTGCCGCGAGCGTCTGCTATCCTGACCGCTCCCAAACCGGGGCCGGTAAACACCGTAGTTAACAGTGAATGACCCATGATCGAGAAGTCGTGAACAGCCGCTCGTCCTTTGCTTCATGCAGGCACCTTGTGCTGCTTCTGTCGTTCGCGTCGCTGCCGGTATCGGCACAATCGCTTAGCGACTTACTCGACGCCAGCTTCCCGCAGACACCCGAAGCGGCCAAAAGCCATGACTATTGTGCAGGGCGGGACAGTGCAGCCGGTTTTGCCCGGGAGTCGCTGATACCCGTCATGAGTGATCGCTCCGGGGCGACACCTGCTGCCGACCGGGCGACAGCGATGTTGATCGATGCCGGGGTTTCCGTCGCGCGTGCAAGTGACGGCGAGAAGCGATGCGCTGCCGTATTCAGGAAAGGCGCGCGGCTCTTTGAAAAGAGGCTCAAGAAGCGGCTCCGTGAACGATCCGGGAAGGACCTGCCCGATGCACAAGCTGCTGACTCGATTGAAGGGATAAAGATCAATCTGCGGCGTCTCTGGGTTCTCGATCAGGCCGCAAGGATGGCCTACCTGGATCTGCGGACGGACGATTCGGACACCGCCGAGTTTTGGGCATTCCGCCTGTCGGTGGCCAACGCCGTCATGATTGATGCTGAATCCGGCGCCTTCATCAGGCAAGTGCTGGAGACCTTTGACTGGGTCGACATCGAGCGCTTCGGCGAGGCGGCATCGAACAGGGCCTGGCTCCTTGTTCAGCATGCCGATACCGACGTCGATTTCCAGGCAGAGGCGCTTTCGCGGATGGAGGCCTATCTCGAGACGGGCGGCGTCAGCAAGAGCAACTACGCGTATCTCTGGGATCGCGTCGCCGTCAACCAGGGACGGCTACAGCGCTATGGGACCCAGCCGGTATCGGACTGCGTGGACGGCAAGCTGAAACTGAAACCTGCAGAGGATCCGGACAATCTCGACGCAAGACGACAAGCCATGGGCATGGGTCCGGTCGCGGATCATCTTGCGCAGATGTCCGCGACACGTTGCTGACCCGCAGTGACCCGGGCCTAATGGCTCAGCGCGGGAAGGCGGCGACCGGTCCGATCTCGTGCGATCGGCAAATCTCAACGTCAGCACTGCCTTCGATGTTTGCATAGATTGCGGTCAGCGAATCGATGACATCATTGGCCTGCTGAAGCGCCTCGGCCCTGTCCGGTCCCTCGAAAACGATAAACACGCCGTCCTTCAGGTTTTCCAGGTAATGGGCCCGGGCGATGACTCCCTCGTTGGCCTTCGTCTGCAACAAGCTTATCCATTCGCCAAAACCCGCGAAGAACTCGTCGGCGGTCAGTTCGTCACCCGTCACGGGCTTTCCGCAGATGACAAGAACGCTGCCCTGCTCAAAGGCGAGATCAGCGGGATCATCGTCAGCGTGCACGCCACGCCCTGGCAGTAGTGCGAGGACACCCGCGTAGGCCACAAAACAGGCGATTCGGACGATGGACATTTCTGCACTGGTTAAAAACATGCTCAACTCCTCTAATCGGTGTTTTAGGATTCGGCCTCATCGGACCCACTTAGCCAGACCCAGAAACTCAGTGCGATCGCGCTGCCCGATACCAGGGTCATAACGGTGCCGGGAAAGAAGTTCACATAGCCGGGTAAGTCCACGAACAGGAGGTAGCCGACATCCGCCAGGCCGCCGATCAACGCGGTTACCCATATGGCTGTCCTGTTCGCCTGCCAGATGAACACGGCACCCACGACGGTAGTGAGGCCAAACCACGCAAGGTTCCAACCGTGCTGGTTAAGAATCCCGCCAACCGCCTCGTGGTAGTTGCCTTGCAGAAGCCCAGGCTCGACGGCATCGGCGATAGCCTGAAAGCCGGCGGACGCGTCAGAGGTCAGGACGATAAACCCTGCCAGCATGTGCACCAGGCCCCAGACGACCCAGAGAGCGGCGGAAACCCGTAAGGCGATTTGCTTTGCTGTGGACACTCATTAACCTCCAAAGGCTGAGAACACTGCGACGGCTGTTCGGAACGACGCGTGTGATTAGAGGCGCGACGGTCGTTTCGATAAGTTGACTTTGTCAACTATTAGCCAGTTAGTGGACAAAGTCAACTATTACGGAAGCCTATGCAAGACGTCAATATCGCGATACTCGTGGACCGGTTCATGCGTCGTATTCACGGCGGACTCAATGCCCGAGCGGCTGAATTTGATACCGAGAATGTCGGTCCGGGCGGCGGCATGATCCTTATGACGCTCGCAGATGTTGAGCCCGCACCGGTCCAGCTTGTCGCCCGCCTCATGGCGCGTGACAAGTCACAAATGACGCGTGCAATAAAGTCACTGGAGAAAAAGGGCCTGATCGACCGGTCCGATGACTTGTCTGATGCAAGAGTCAGCGTGCTGCGTCTAACGGCCAAGGGACGACGAGCCGTATCCCGGATCCAGGGTGCCTTAACCACAGTGATCGGCGAAATATTGAATCCGTTAGAGACGCAGGAACAACGCAAGCTTGAGGAGCTTCTTTCAAGAGTGGATCCGGACTGCCCGGTTCTGAAAAGGATAGGGCGCAACCACTCACAGGTATAGGCACACCTTCACCAACCATGGCGGATGTCGGGATGCGCAAAACCACGGAAAGTCATCAATCGATGCGAAACCTCGCAGCGTTTGCCGGTCTCTCCGCCGTCATCCTGTTCGTAGCAGCCCTGCTGGTCTTCGCAACCCTGGATGCCGAGTTCCAGGTACTCGACGACTACGTCAGCGAGCTGGGAGCGAAGGGAAAACCGTTCGGTCTCTGGTTCAACCTGGTCGGGTTTCTGTCCGTCGGTTTGTTGCTGGCTGTTTTCGGGTTCGCCTACGGTCGTATCCTGGATGACCGGGTCTTCGGAGTCCTGCTGGTGGTGTTCGGCCTGGGCTTTGCCATGACGGCGATCCCTATTGAAGAACATGACGGCGCCTCCGGGTTGTCCCGGGCGCATATCCTTGCAATCACCCTGGGCCTGGCCGCCTGGATGTTTGCGCTGGCGCGGATGGCCCACATCACGACTGTGGATGCCCAGGTTCGGCGAGCGGCGAATTTTGCCGCCGGCCTGTTCCTGTTACCGATGGCGGGACAGCTACTCCAGGCCTGGCAAATGCCGCTGACGCACCGACTGGTGTTCACCGTCGTTTTCGGATGGTTCCTGTGGACCTCGGTGCAGTTGCTCTCGCAAAGAGAGCTGACAACCGAATCAGGTTGAAGGCGGATTAGCGCTCAAACAGTCGCGGCAGAACGCCTGATCCACAGTAGCTGGATCGTGAGGCCAACGAGGAACAGGATGAAAACCGCGAGGTGGGCCATCTTCATGACGGGATCGTTGATCGATGTCAGGATCGGGTCGCCAACCGGAAGGCGCAGCAGCGAGTCGGTTACCGCCGGCAGGCAGTGGAACAGTATCGTCGCCGTAAAACTGATGGCCTGGACCTGTCGTGACCATTTGCCGAATAGCTGCACCGCTTCGGCCAGCATCCCGCTAACGAGAGCGACCAGCGCTGCCACGGCCATGATGTGTGCGACACCGAAGACTCCGTGCTGGTAAATCATCAGTGCCGTCACGGCGGTCACCAGGGTCGTCACGAGGTAAACCTGGCCACTGCGCGTTCGATAGGAGATCTCCTTGTATCGAAACAGCGTGAAAGCGCCGCTGACGAGTGCTACCGCACCGGTGAACGTATGGAACCAGCCCAGGGGGATTATCTCCGGCAAGTCATGTCTCCTTCAGCACTGCGTCGGTCATCGCCGTGCAGTATAGCGTACTGCGTGTCCTTTCCCGGACGACGACCGCGGCTGAAAACGCTCCGGGCCCGGAGTAAACGCCTTAGTCCGACGTGACTCGCTCAAAACCGACGGGTACCTCGAACAGCTGTGGAGCAAAGACCGAGTCGAACACAAACCGCGTCTCAAGCTGCAGCCCACCGGGAAGGTCGCCTTCCAGCAAAATCGGCTGGTTGTTGTCCGGGTCACTCCAGAGCGTCAGGTTGATCTCGTCGATGACAAGGCTGTGTCCTTGCGCGGATCGGCCATTGATCAACCTGGCGTCCGGCAAGGCAACCGCCTCACCCCGGAACGCCCTCAGTTTCTCAACCCACTGCTGATTGTCATCGCTGTTTTGATACAGCTCGATGGGCTGGTCAAAAAACCGCTGACCCGGAAGAAGCGTCGAGAACGTGCCTCGGTCTACGTTCAGCAAATGCACGATGCCGGCTTGTTCTATGCGCGTGTCACCCGCCGCATTCGCTCTCACCCGGACGCCCACCAGCTCTTCGCCGCCAGACCGTACGGATGTCTGTACGTCTACCGTCTGAAAGCTGGAAAACCACGCCTGGACGTCCGCAAACGCGGTGCCGCTGCCTCCCGGTACGAACAGGTTGAGCGTGATCGCAAGTCCCGTAACCAGTGCAGCAGCCGTCGCAAAGCGCGGGTACCACGTTACCGAGCGACGCTCTGTCGTTTTCGGCAGCCGCTGACGTAAGCGCGCGGCTGCTTGCGCGATAGCGTCTTCATCAACCGTTTCCCGCGCACTCGCGATGTAAGACTCAAGAAAGCGATCGTTGTTATTCGTCTGTGTTGTGTCATTCATGGTCTTACTCCTCGTCGTCGAGCTGCACCTGGGTGCGGAGCTGGTCACTGAGTCGCTGGCGGATTCGGTGAAGCGCAACACCCACCGCGCTTTCCGTCATGTCGAGCTGCCGGCCGATTTCCGATTGGCTGAGGTCGGCAAGGTAGTAAAGGCTGAACAGCGTGGCGTCCCTGTGCTTGAGGGTTGCGACAGCCTGCCTCAACGCGAGGGCCCGTTCGCTGGCCTCAAGTTCCGATTCCGGTGTGCCGGACGCGGCAATTTCATCGGTGCCGACCACGGGTCGTCGTTTTCTAAGTCGATCGATCGCCCGATTGACCGACAGCGTCTTCAGGTAGGCCGGCCAGTTCTGGATTGAGGTCGGCGGAGACCGCAGGAGCCTCTCGGCGATATCCTGCGCAACATCCTCCGCGTCGTGGAGACTGCCAAGAACGCGGATAGCGGTGGTAATCATCAGGCCTGCATGCGCGTTCAGCGCCTCAATCAGCTCCCTTTTCCGAGCGGCGTTCTGGCTGCGCCAGCCGGTAAGCCCTTCGCTTAGGCGCGTCATTCGCTGTACTCCTGTTGTTATCATGTGAGCTCCTGTTTTCGAGATTTCAACAACAGGACGCGCCAGGAACGGAAATCTTACAAAAAGACTGGATAGACTTATTTCCAAGGTTCAAACTGCGGCGCTAATAGTTCCTGATCTTGTGGCTGTTGCCCATCAATCGCTGGTGAACGTCTAAATGATCCTCCTTCGACTGGCCCTTTACGCCGCCGCTATCGCGTCAATTCCTTCTGCCGTCGCCAGCGAAACAGTGACGCCTGAACCCGATCACTCCGCCTACCATTTTGTCTCGCACTTCAGTGTGGATATCGAGGCTTCCGCCGAGGATGTCTGGCCTCAGCTTAGGGATCTCGGTTCCTGGATGTATGAATTCGACCTCACGCTTGAGTCAGGCGAGGCGGGCGAGAAAGGTGAAGTGCGAAGACTCTATGCCGGTCAGGACTTCTTTATCCAGGTCACCAGGATCATCCCCGAAAAGCTGCTTGTCTTCGCCAACTTACCGTCGAGCTTCAACGGCGAACATTCGACCGGCGTGGCAATCATCTCGATAACGGAAGCGGGCGGCACGTCGACAGTCAGCTTGACAATGAGCCGACGCTACCGCTGGGATGGAGAGGGCGAGAACCCGAACATGGCTCTAAGGGAGTCCGACGAGTTCCAGGAGCGCACCCGATCGATGTGGCAGGACCGGTTTCTGGGCCGACTCAAGTCGCTGGTGGAATCCCGGTGACGTCTAACTTGGCAAAATTCCGCTGACGGAGCTTGAGCATTGAGCGATATTTCTTTTGACGATTTTCTGAAAGTCGAACTTCGAGTTGGACGGGTGATTTCTGCCGAGGCATTCCCGGAAGCCAGGAAACCCGCCTATATATTGCACGTCGATTTCGGTGACGAGATTGGCGTGAGAAAATCCAGCGCCCAGATCACTGATCACTATTCGATGGAAGACCTCGTGGGTCGACTCGTGGTCGCGGTGGTCAACTTCCCGTCAAAACAGATCGGTCCGATAAAGTCCCAGTGCCTTGTGACGGGTTTCCATGACGAACAAGGCCACGTTGCGCTGTGTGTGCCTGACAAATCCGTTCCGCTTGGCACCAGGCTGCTTTAAAGAGCTGCTCGTGAGTCTGCGATTCGCCGATTCTGTTCTTTGCCTGGTTCCGTCAAGGCAATAAGGAGCTTCTGATGACCAACGGCGTTTTCTTCCGTATCGAAGCATTGGGTCGAGAGGTCGACGCCGCGAATCCCGAGACGTGCTCGGGGCTGGACACGATCATGGAGTTGCTTGCCTCACTAAGCAGCGACGGCGACTTCTTTGGCCTGTTGGACGAAACAGACACCTGCCTGCAGGTCAGGTTCGAAGACGAACGCAACCAGTACTGGGTCGAAGTACCGAGGCCGGATATGGGCGGTTCCTATGGCGCCCACCTCAATTTTGACGATGCCGTGAAGATTTTTAAGGACCTTCCCGAACGATTCCCCAATACAGGATTTCAGGGTTTCGAGTTTGTCTCATGGGGTGGTCCCAAACACTGAGGTTTGTCTCCGCCAGCACATGGTCGCCCGCTGCGATGCGCCAGCTGAAAGTGACTATGCTGCCTCGTAGGAGCTGACGAGACGTTCCAGCGAGCGATGTTTACCCAGCAGAGGACCCACCTGCGCCCAGATCGCTGCCGCTTCCTCTCGCTTGCCGGAGCGCTTGAGCGTCAGGGCTGCCTGGCCGTTGATCTCGGCAATGATCGCGAGGATTAGCGGCACGCCGGCAAACTGTTCGGCGGTTTCGATAGCCTGTTCGAAGTGCTTCATCGCCTGGGCATGTTGACCGCGTTGCGAGGCAATCAGGCCGCGTGTGTACTGAAATCCCAGCAGCCCCATCTCGGGCAAGTCTTCCGGCGCTACCTTTAAAAGCATCCCTTCGGCGGTATCCACCTTATCTGTGTAACGCGCCACGGACATGGCCATGTCGATCGTGGCCACATCCTTGTTGGATGTTGTCTCAAGGTAGGCCTTCTGCGCCTTCAACATCGACGGGATGTTGCCGTCGGCATCGTAGATCGAGACCAGGCCCTGGTAGAAATCGTCATCGGCCATCGAGTTGCGTTGTGCCCCCCATCGCTCGAGAGCGTCGTCGCAGTCGCCGGCCATCGACAGTACTCGGCAGCGCTCTGCCAACATCTGTTGTTTCGTGATACCGCCAAACAGGTTGGCCACCGTGAGCAGGTTTAACAGCAATTTCGCTCGCCCGGTTGCTGCCTTGACGAGCGCAAACTGCAGCTGGTTGTACAGGATCATCGGCGTGATCAGGAAAACAAGCGCCCCGACCGCAAGGCCTGCATACACGAACACGACGTAGTCACCCCAGCTGAAAGGCCTGCCGTCGTACAGGCTCATGGCCAGTAGTCCGGCGGGCGGCAGCCAGATCCACCAGTTGGCGACAAAAGCCCGCAGCGACGACAGGAGAATCGATTCCTTCGACGCCCGAACGACGATCCGCGCACTCTCGTCGTCGAACAGGTAATCATCCCCAAGCTCATCGTCAAAGGGCGCGGGAGCGGAGATCAGTTTCCCGTCGCTGAGCCCGAGTGCTTCAATCTGCGCTTTAGCGTCGCCGCCGTCTTTCGCCACCACGGCGCCCTGGACTTCCTCACCGTCCCCGTTGATGGCCGTGTAAACGTAGCGACCGGCGGTTGGACGGTCCGAGACGAATGCCTCAGCCGGTTTAACGATCAGTGCCTTCACGGGACGATCAACGGTGCCGACTTTCTCCCACTGCTGGTCGGGCGGCAGGCGGCTCGCAACGGCGTCAAACAACTCGAGTCCGGTCAGGTCTTGTTCCTTGCACTTGAGAAACAGCTGTTCACTCAGGTCGTCAACGGACAGCAGGTCTTCGACCTCGTCATCGGTG
Organism: uncultured Woeseiaceae bacterium; assembly: GCA_964606915.1. GTDB lineage: Bacteria > Pseudomonadota > Gammaproteobacteria > Steroidobacterales > Woeseiaceae > UBA1847. The sequence continues at coordinate 14,665 of CAZSIQ010000008.1, forward strand.
ATGTGTGCGTGAATAACTTCGACGTCTTCGCGAAGCGCCTCCCATTCCACAGCGTCGATCTTGCTGGTGCGACGGAAGCGATCAAGGGCTGCTTCGGTAACCTGGTCCTTCCAGTGTTCGCGCGCTTGTGAATAGGCAAGATCTATCTGGTCCCCGGTGAATTCCGTGTCCAGCGTCGCTGCCTTGGCTTCAACCGCTTCGCGCGTCGGAGGTGTGGCGATCTCCCGGTCCATGCTGGCTGCCCAGACCTGTTCAAAGATCGCCCGGAAATAGCGCAGATCAATCGAAAGGCAATTGTCCGACAACTGGCCGCGGACGGCGTCGAAAGCCGAGCTGATTTCGGCGTCTTCGTCGATCTGCCAGTCAACTCGTGCATTGCTGATGCTTTTCCCGGGCCCGGTTCCGCGACCGATCGCATGCTTGTCTTTAGTCATCGCGAAAAAGACGAATGCGCATCGACCCTCATCCACCTCGGCGAGAGCCGCCGCCATCGGCAGGGAGCGATGCGAGTAGGCGCGCATACAGTAAAAAGCGCCGTGATCTTCAAGCAGATCGGCCATGCGCTGGAAGCCAAGTTCCTTCATGTCGATGTGCAGTGAGTCGAACCCGGTATCGGGACTGATCGCGGAGCGCCGTAGTGAAATGCGTGCGGGAAGTTCGTCCGATGAGCCAAAGAGCTCTGCAGCGACCATGTAGTCGCCGACGGCTGCCTTGAACTTGCGCTTGATAAACCACACGGCGAGCGCAATCAGCCCGACAACAACCAGGAAAACCGCGAGCAGGATCTTCAGAAAGGTGAGCACAGCGTCTCTCCGATTCTGATCTCGCCCTGATTTGACCATAATCGGGGTGAGACTCAAGGGACAACGCCGCGTCAGTTGCCTGTGATTCGAAGACTGTGAGGCGTTTCACAACGTACACGCAGGTGAAAACCTGAGTATCGAGCCCGCTGACGCGCAAAACGCCTGGTGTCAGTGCCGAAGCGCTTACGCCTCGATCGTTTGATCATGTTTGTTAACCTGACAACTCCTGACCTTAAGAGCGTGCACGCCAGAAGATAAGAGCAACGTCATTGTTTTGTCAGGACTCAGGCCTGCCATTGGACGAAACTTAAGCTCTGATCATCGCAAAGAGTATCGCTTATGCCTCTTACGACGATATCCAGCGGTCATTCACTGCTCTTAATCCATTCGGCCGCCACGAAGCTCACTCGCATGGCGAGCAATGGGGGCCGGTCATGAAGCTGCTAAATAAAGATCTCGATGACGCTGTGTCGGCAGGCATCCTCTCAACAGAGCAGTCAGAGCGCCTGAAGAAGTTCCTGCAGTCGAGACACAGCTCATCGCCGTCGTTCGACTTCACAAATATTCTCTATTACCTCGGCGGCTTGATCGCTATCGGGGCCCTGACGATCTTCATGAATCTCGGGTGGGAGCGATTCGGTGGATGGGGGATATTCCTGATCGCGGTGGGCTATTCCATCGTCGGCCTGTTCCTCTCCCGTTTCTTCCAGAGACGACAACTACCGATACCCGCGGGAATCTGTGCGACGTTTGTTGTCGCACTCGCCCCTCTGGCGATTTACGGCCTGCAGGTCGCTAACGGGTGGTGGCCTGGCGATGACGCCTACCAGGAATATTATCGCTATGTTCGCTGGCACTGGATTTTCCTGGAGCTCGGCACCCTGGCCGTGGGTGTGGCGCTTCTGTGGGTGTATCGATACCCCTTCATGGTGATGCCCGTCGCTGTCGCGCTCTGGTTTCTGTCGATGGATGCCGCCGTGATGCTCATGACGGATGGCTACGACTGGGAATTTCGAGCGTTCGTCTCGATCTGGTTCGGGCTGGCTACGATCCTCATCGCCTTCTGGGTGGATATCCGTTCGCACAGGAGCGGTGATTTCGCCTTCTGGCTGTACATATTCGGCGTTATCGCGTTCTGGGGTGGCCTTACTTCCCAGGACTCGAATAGCGAGTTCGACAAGTTTCTGTATTTCTGCACGAACATCGGCCTGATTCTTGTCGGCGCGGTCCTGAGTCGTCGGGTGTTCATCGTCTTTGGCGCCCTCGGTGGTTCGATCTACCTTGGCCATCTCGCCGACTCGGTGTTCGAAGACAGTTGGCTGTTCCCGATATCACTCACGGCGATCGGCCTGGCAATCGTCTACGGCGGTCTCGTCTGGAACCGGCATCAACAAGCTGTAACCGATTACCTGCGGCAGTTTTTGCCGGAGCCATTAAGGGAGTTGCTTGATTCACGGCGCTAGGCTGGATGGGTGGGCGCTGGTCTCATGCTAGTCCGGCGGCTTTTGATCCAAAACCCTTATCAACCGTAGATCACAAACGTCTGGTAGCTCTTGGCAAGGAGGCGGCCATCCGGTGCCCATATGTCGGCCGTCGATGAGCCGTACCCGTCTCTGAAGAAGTTGACGCGAGCAAGGTAACCCAGGAACTCATCGCCACCGATGCCATCGAGCGGTTCGGCGAAGTGGATACCCCAATTGATCGTCGACATAGGAACAACCTGGTCGAAATACGGAACCGGCGCCGGTGGCCAGGCGTCGATAAGACAGACAAGATGTGCCTTGGTCATCACGGCGGGCGCCGTTTCGAATCGCATCCAGCCCCCGAGCTCAGGGACTTCATTGCCCTGGAAAGGCAGGCCCTGCGTGGTTGTGCGAAAGTCGATGTAGTTTGTAAACGCAGGAAACCCGCGCCCGCGCATCTTCAATGCGCCTTCCCCGTCCAGCGCTGGCAGCGACGGAGCATGGAAAGTATCAATCTCTACCTGGCTCTCCATCCTGGCGATGAAGTTGGCCTGTACGGCGACACGGGTGACGCCGTCCTGGACGATGGTGGCCGATCGCACGATGACAGTTCGCCCGGCCGAAACCTCTTCCACGTCGATTCGGAACGGCTTGTCGGTCTCAAGTGGCTTCAAGAATCCTACCTTGAGGTAACGCAGACGTCGGCCCGGGTCCACGCCCCGCGACACCGCGTCGCAAAGAAGCCCGGCCGACAGCCCGCCATAGACGGTTCGCCCTTGAGCCCATGAAGCGGGCACGATTACTTCTTCGCTCGAAGCGGCTGTGGTCTTCAAGTCGTCAAACAGCACTGTTCACTCTCTGCGTGGTCTTTATTAGTCGTTGCACCGAAATGACTGGCCGACATTCTATAGGACTCGTAAGGACAGGTCGGAACCGTTTGGAACTAATTGTGATGCCGCCGGCTGACGCTGGCGATAGCCTGACCTTCACAGATTGTCTGCTATTCTGACGGCTCCCGACCCAAAGCGGACACTCGCAAAATAAGATCGGTGAACGCGTGAAGAAACGCACTCTGCGATTGATCGCAATTGTGTCTGTCGGTGCGGTTGCTATATCGACGGCCCACATCGCGACTACTTACTCAAAGATTCGATCTATAGAAGTTGGACTTGGGCTGCTCGCCGTTTCCATAGCAGAAAATCGTAGCTGGCTTAATTCAACTTTGGCGGATTTCGAACTTCGTCGCAGAATTAAGACTGGTGAGCTGAGTAGTGTTCGGATCTTGTCGGATGCAGTGTCCATGTCCGCTCGTAAAGAGATTCGGGAAGTCGCTACGGAAAAGGTGATTTGGCTAGTTGACGACTTGGGCGTTGACGTCAATGGGATTGACGGGGGCGCAACCCCTCTCTTTATGTCCGTGGTTGGAAATAATCCATTCGAGGTGAAGTACCTACTTGAATTAGGAGCAGACCCAAGCCTAAAGGTCGAGCGTGGAGAGGGTGTAAGTTGGGACGCGCTGGAATACGCCGAGTTCATCCAGACAATCTTCCCAGACGAAAACTTCTCTGAAGTGATATCTATTCTAGAGTCTGCACAGAGGTCAAGCTGACGACCGCTTCTGGCCGTAGCCTGCCGTTCGTCGTATGTCCGTTATGATCTTCCCTCGCCATCCTAAGCCGACACAGCAGGAATTAAACCAAGTTATCTATGGACTCTGAAGAAGCGCTGAGTACGGCCATGTTTCTTTGCATTCCCGCGATGCTGATATATTTCCTGGTCCGCTATTTTTACGGTCCCTTATTTGGCGTGAACCCCAGCGGCGGCAAATGGTCCTCGGTCGAACGCTATCTGATACCTCAGTACGACGAGCTCGCTCTTTTCTTGATGAGTAGCGCTTTTCTTCTGGTCCTTGTCTACGAGGTGGTCTTCCAGGGAAGTACCCTCGGGTTAAGAGCGCAGGACATTGGCTTTGTAGTCTCCCTTATGGTCCTGTTCTTTACCGCAGGGATAGCACTCTCTGTCTATCACGTGTTTATTGATCGACCGAAGACCCGGCACGAGAAAGCATCGATGCTCTTCTTCGCGATAATCGCTTGTGGGGCCAGCGGGATTTTTGCTGGTATGCACATAGCAGAAGAATCGGTTGGGTTCATGCTGGTGTTTCCGCTCTGGAACATTGCCAGCGGCCTCCTGCTATTGGGAATGTACAGAGTCGGGACTATCAATGAAGGCAGCATTAGTGACACTAACGCTAGGCCCATAGAGGTGGTTTTCGGACTCCTGATTATCGTGTTGATGTTCGTAACCGGCGCTTTTGTTCTTGAACTTCACTACGCCGTTGTCTTCTCTATATGTGTTACATACGCCAGCGGTTTTAGCGCATTTGTTAAAGACCTGAAACCGACACATGCCGACTAGTACTCTCGGGTATTGGTCTCTGGCACCTCCGGGCTGAACTTTGTGGACAGGCAAGCAAAGTTCTCACCAAGGGCCTTCGCCAGCCGATTGCTCAATGAAAGACTTTCTGGTCGTCCGCTTCTGGCCGACTGCAGACGCTCATCGAATGTCTGCTATTCTGACGGCTCCTGACCCATAGCGGACTCCGAGATTTGATGGAATCAGAAGTCGTTTCTCGAGGATCATGGAAAACCGTAGAGCCCGAAGAAGGGTTCGTTGATTTTGACTATTCGGATACGTTTAGCGTATCCGAGTACGAAATCATGAAGTTGGGTCTACTGCCCGAAGCGATGGAGGACAAGTGGTTCATCTATTTTGAGCACCCGATCTTGTTCTTTCATCGAAGTTGGACTGGAGACCTGATTTATCGGATAACGCTTGAAAGCACGAATGAACACATCACTGTTGCTCGTGCTGAACTGTCGCGAAAGTACTCCGACAATCCCGTGCATGAAAAGATGATGCCTTGGGTAATGAGGGGGATTTTGCTGCGCCAAGATATCGAGTTTCCCTACGCTTAACCTTCCGTCATAAACGACGACTTCTGGCCGGTAGCCGCCGCCCAGGCGATGTCTGCTAATATTTCAGCTCCTGACCCAAAGCAGCCGTCCGAGCCTAGCTCTCGGTTAAACAAAAATTGACTGTCGATCTATCAATCACCTTGTTCTTGATCGTATCAAGTAGCTACGCGTTCGGAATAGAAATGTCCAAGTCAGACGACGAAAGCCAGTTTGCAACTTCTCAGACCGATCCGACATTTGTGGCAGTGCCGAACAGAGAGCAAGACTTCCTAGATGCCTACGCCAAAGCGTCTGAAACCATGTCCGTGTTCAAGGATCATGTGATAACGCCGGGAGCACACATATGCTCTGTAAAGCTCCGGTTCCGAAACCCTAATCTATCCGAGGAACTCGGAGAAGATCAGTTTGCCTTCATTTGGCTAACATCTACGCAGTATCACGAAGATGAGGATATTTACTCCGCTATCTTCTTCGAGGTACCAAGGGAGTTTCAGGAATGGCATCAAGTCGGACAGCGCCTGTCTTTTGAATCTGAAGACGTGTTTGACTGGATGGTGAACTATGACGGCTACGTACATGGCGGGTTTACGCTGAGGGCTATCAAGAAGTATCTCAGCGACGCCGATCGAGCGTCACATGATGAGTACATTGGCGTTAACGAATGGGCACCGATTCCGTAACGGTCTGCTAATGGCCGTAACCGGAAAACCGTGTCTGGTTTGCTATGATTTCGGCTTCCGACCCACTGCAAACATTAGTACTCGCACCGTGGAAGAGCCTTCGAAGACTTGGATTTTTGGAAGAGAGTTCGACAAGGCTCTGTTCGACCATTTGGCTGACAGCCTTAAATCACTCGGCTATGGGTGCGAAAATGAAACGTACGGCGTAGCCGGATCGCAGGAATTGCATCAGTGGGAGGCTAAGGGGCGAGATGGAACGCTGAGCATATCGGCTGAGACTTACATGGGATTATCGGTTACCGGCCAACCGCACCTCGTCGACGAACTCCGTGGTGAGTTCAATAAAATCGCTATTAGCGGTTGAGCTGCGGAAGTCCGCTTCTTGCCGTAAGCCGACGGTCATTGAATGTTTGCTATTCTGACGGCCCAGACCCTAAGGGACATTCTGAGTGTCCGCGATTTAGGAGATCTCCTTCCCTCACACAAATACACCTATTCACATCGCTCTAGCTCGGCTCTTTGGTGATCGTGCGGAGAGTGCTAAGCATATTCACCGATACGTCGACCTGCTTGTAATGAGTGTTGTGTCTGACGAAGACTGCGGTGATTGGAATAGCGCCGTCCCCGACGGCCCAGCAGATCCTCATAAACTGGAAATCCAGAGCAGCTTTCTGTCGTATTGCGGGATGTTCTGGAACCTCAGTCAAGATCTTGGGCAAAAAGTGCCTATCAAACTCCAAGCGTCGGTTGTTAAGGACGCGATTGAGTATCGATTCTCAATCGGCTGCGATGTTTCTTACTGGAGAGCGATGTCTGAGAAGAAAAAGTGGGAGGTGGTCTATCTGTTGTGTCATGGAGACTTGTTGAACGAATGGGAGTGGGCTGCGTCCTGGACTGGATGTCGCAAGCTTCCAAAGTAGCTCATATCAGAATGCACTTATCCGGATCAAGGTCCGCTTCTGGCCGTAACCCGACGCCTCGCCGACGTCTGCTATGATTTTAGCTCCTGACCCATTGCTGCCCTTCAGTTGAGAACTTGAATCATGGGGATGATTGACCACTACCAGCCTGATCCTCTTCCCGATTGTCCGCGGTGTGGCAAATCAATCGCGGATTGGCAGAGTAAGGACGTGCACTGTGGCCTGTTTCTCTGGAAGCAGGGAAGCGCCGCCCCGACAGACCAACTCGTTGATAGTGAATGTAGACTCACGGATGTTGAGCTGAGCGAGAAGCGATTATCCGACAAGTTCGAGATCTATGCGTACGTCGATGATTGTGACTGCGGAGGATTCACGGCTGATTGCTCCTGTACAGATGGTGTGTGGAGCACCTGTAAGTTGCGGTCCGACTAGCCAGTCCGCTCATGGCCGTTAGCTTCCTTCCAGATGATGTCTGCTAATATTTCTGCTGTTTACTTAAAGCGGACAAACTGAAACTTAAGATGACTCCCTTTAAGCTTCTTCAGCAAGAGTGTTCGACAGCGAACCTCAATGCCGCGCTAGACAAATGGGGATACGTTCTTCGTGAGAGCTCTATTCCCGATTCCGCTTACGAGCCATCCGTCTTGTCATTCGAGCGGGAAGCGTTTCCAAACCAGCGCTTGAGCATTTTCGTTGAGAAGAAGTGGTGGCCGGATGGACAACACTGGGAAGACAGCAGGGTCCGGCTGCTGCTGGATGATATCCCGGCCTGTGAGGTCGATCTCGACGAGTTGCTAACAAAAAAGCTTCAGGTTCCGTTTCGCCGTCATACCCTGGACATATTGGTTAAAGCCGTTGAAGAAGCAAATCGCTCGGATAATTGAGCGTCTGCTCCTGGCCGAAACCCGACCCTTATCGAATGTCTGCTATTCTGACGGCTTCTGACCCTAAGCGGACTTGGTAACACTTGAGTTGATGCGTATTACTCTCTCTTTTCTGTTGTTTTGCTGTCCCGTCGCTCTAGCCCATGAAGCTGTACCTGAAGACACGTGCGTTCCACCTTCCATTAGCATCAACTTTTACGATGACAATGAGCTGGAGGCGTTCCTGGTAGAGTTCAAGACGTTTCAAAGTTGCATCTCTGCTTTTGCCGAGGAGCACCATCAGAAGGCGATGGAACACAATGCTGCAGCGTCCGCAAGCTTGAACAAGTTGTTCATTCTGATGCGAGACATTGCCGAAGCTGTCCCCGAAGAACTCAGAGACGAAGTCGGTAAGCGGGTTTCCGAATAAGCCAGGGCGCCCTGCTGCATCTGTCTCGCACTTGAAGAGCGCAGCTTGGTCGGGTGTCACCAGTTGTACGACCGCTTCTGGCCGAAAGCAGACCTGAAAGAGAGCACAGAAAGTAGATCCGTCCAGTCCGCTCTCTCTAATGAGCTGCCCCACACCCCAGAACAGACAAGCTCGTTTTCTCGGGCTTGTTGTCTTGACGTTTCCCATCTCGTCTAAGCCGTCGAGCGCTTCTCTGGCAGCGGTTTGCAAAAAAAACCGGTCATGTCTCTTAGACCTTTTTGAATGGGCACCGCAAAGACGGCCAAGCGCGCTGGCGGCGCGAAAACCATAGACCGGCACAAAGAAGGGCAACAACCGAAGTTGCTGCCCTCTCTTTTTGGCCCTTCGTAGAATTCAGACCTGTTTGCGCCGTCAGCGGCGCTCGTACGACGTAGTGCGTCTCCGCCTTGCAGCCATCGTGGTGAGCAGCGCCGTCAACAGGAGCCAGCCGGTGCTGCCACCTCCGCCGGAGGACTCCCCACTGCTGCCACCACCTGAACTTCCGCCTCCGGTTCCGCCACCGGTACCTCCGCCTCCGGAGCCACCGCCGGAACCTCCGCCGCTACCGCCACCAGAACCTCCGCCGCTACCGCCACCTGAGCCGCCACCGGAACCACCGCCTCCGGCAGCTGTTGACTCTGCGGTTACGTCGCGCGGTGTGCCTGTGGCTGCGTCCTGCAGCTTGAAGCTCACAACGCCTGCGCTGCTTGCCACGAGTAAGCCGCTTTCGGCGCTCGCGAACGAGCGATCGCGGTAAGCGTCGCCTGCTGTCGCGAAACTGCGTTCGGCCAGGCCGGCTCCGTCACTCGCATTGAGGAAGCGTTGCTCCAGTGCGCCACTGCCATCCACTGCAGTTACTGCGAACACGGTGTCGGCACCGAGGACGGACTCCAGTGTGTCGATACCGAGCAGTGTCCAGCTGCCGTCGAACACGTTGTAGCTGTCGATCGCGCTACCCGTTGCCGAGAAGCGGCTGATCAGCATCTCACCGTCAGTGTACTGAACGGCGGTGACAAACTCGCTCGCCGCCACCGTCAGACCGAGCAGTATGGCGTCGTTGCCGGCGATAACCGTCCGCGACGATGAGGCTCCGTCGTTCGGTGACACTACGCTTACTATCACCTCGCCGGTCGACTCGTCACGTCCGAGCAATGCGAGATTGCCGTTGGCAAGCGCCGAGATGTCGCTAACCGCAACACTCACGTCGAACTCCGACAGCGCGTTGCCGTTCGCCGGATCGACGCGAAGCAGTCGGGATGAGTCGCCGCGTCGGGCTACGATTACGAACGCATCGTTCGTGGTCGTCACCAACACGGGCGACCACGCATCGTCGAGCACGCTGCGGTTAGCCGATTCGCTACCATTCGTTGCATTGACGATGGTCAAACTCGGCCCTGTCGCCGTGTCGAACAGCGCTGCGACCTGATCGTCTCGAGCTGCCAGATCGACGAGCGCGCCGCCGGACACTGAGCCGATGTCGATACGATCAGCACCGACCGAGACATTTGTCTCGCCATCCTTCACGAACAGCTCGTAGTTGCCCGAATCCGTCGCCAACAGCCCGTAGTCCGCACCATCGGCGCCATCAATGTCACCGAGCGCGACAACCTTCGCAGCACTGCTCGCGTCGCAGGCATCGCCAACGCCGTCAGTGTCCGCGTCGTACTGGAACAGGTTGCTGACAACCGCACAGTTGTCGCTGCTGTCACCGATGGTGTCGCGGTCGCTGTCGCCGAGATCCGGGCGCGTGCCCAACTCAAACTCCGCGAGATTCGACACGAGGTCGCCATCAGCATCCTGCGACGCATCACCGGCATTCAGCGCATCCAGGCCAAACCGTTGCTCCCAGGCATCCGGCAACGAGTCGTTATCGTCATCGAGATCGGCATTGTCGCCGATGCCGTCACTGTCGAAGTCCGACGTCTCACTCGGGTCTTCCGGGAAGGCATCGTTGCGGTTTGCAACACCATCGCCATCAGCATCGCCGTCTGGGTTCGCGGCCACCGGATAGACCTTCGACTTGCCAACCATCATGTTGTGATCCGGCTCGTTCGAGGTCGCGGAAATCACAACCGCGAGGTCCTTGTTGGTGCCGATGGTGCCGTCACCGATCAGCTCAAACGCAACGCCCATCTGATCGCCGATCGCGATGCGATCAGCGGTGCAGGCCACCTGACGTTGACTCAGCGTACAACTCGGGTTCACCGCGTCACCGGTGATTGCGTACAGACCGTTCGGTCCAACCTCAAAGCCCGGCTCGAGATCCGCCGTAAATGTCACGCCAGTCGCATCGAGTGGCGGACTGATGTCGTTCGGCTCGAGGTTCCATAGGCGCATGACGAAGGTGATCGACGTGCCGTCTTCGACCGGGACATTCCACTCATTGCCGAGCTCGTCGCTCTCCGTCGGCGCATCGTCCACCGTGGTAATCGCTTTCGACACGGTCTCGCCAACGTTTATCGTGCGTGTAGCGACGGCCGTGACGTTCGGGTCGCTGCAGCTCATCAGGCTCGTGACGCCCGGCGTGTCGGAGGCACACACAGTGATCGTCTTCGTGCCCGTATCGAAGTAGGTGAGCTCATCTACAAGCACCGCGTTGCCGCCAGAGAACTGATAGAAGTCCGCGGCGTCCGGATCGGGTTCTTCGCCTGGCGCCCGTGCACGGCCCGTACGGAACGGCTCGCCCGGGCCCCAATCGATGCCGTAGGTATGCATCTCGGAGAGGTCGACATCGGTGAGCGACACCTCCGCCTTGATCGGGAAGCCCTGACCGTAGCTGTCCTGCATGTCGGCGAAGGTCAGCACCGGCGGGTCGTTCACGGCCGCGATCTCAATCTTCGCTTCAACGATCTCAGATTCGTCCACCGTGTCGCTCACCTGGAAGGTGAAGCGGTCGTCGCCGAAGAAATCCTGATCCGGCGTGTAGACGAAGTCCGGACCGACACCACTGATCTGGCCGTGCTCCGGTTGATCGATAATAGTGTAGGTGAGGATCGGCTGATCGTCTTCGTCCGGATCGAATGCGGCAATACGGAACTCGAGAGGTGTATCTTCAAAGCCTACGAACACCTGTTGTTCGGTCGCGATCGGTGCGCGCTGGTTGCGAGTGACTCCGATGGTCACCGTAGCTTCCTCGCTGGTCGCCAGACCGTCGCTCACCGTGTAGCTGAACGAGTCCACACCCTTGAAGTTGCGGTTGGAGCGGTAGGTCACGATGGCCGTCTGCTGCGGCGTCTCGGTTTCATCCTCGACGTCCGTGATCGGTGTGGTTTCGAACACGTGGAGGAAGTCGCGGTTGCGATCGAGCACGTAGAAGTTGCTCAAGTTGGCGCTGACGTCCTTAGGACTGCCGAAATCGCCGAGCACGAAGCAGCTGCCGTCGCACTCCGATACGGCCTCACCTGCGAAGTAGCCATCGGAGGTGAAGCGCTGAATACGCAGGTTTTCGAAGTCGGTGACGTAGAGGATGCCGTTTGCATCGATGTCGATGCCGCGCGGCATGTTGAACTGCCCTACGCCGTCGCCAGCTGTGATCTCCGTACCATCCGGCATCCGTGTGCCACAGAGCTCTGTCGTGCAGGTGTATCCGATGCTCTTCTTGCGAACTTCGTCGCAGGCACGAGTCTCGGTCAGGTTGGTTTCGCAACGGCCAAGCCACCCGATGAACTCGCCAGGTGTAAACGTAAGGTCGTCACCGTCGCGCTCCGCCGTGCTTGGACCAAACTTGTACACACGATCGTTGTGAGAATCGGACAGGTAAAGATGACCGTCGGCATCAAGTACCAGGTCCTTATAGTTGGTACCGCCGTCTTGAAGATCGCCGATACCAGCGATCTCGTAGCCGCTGGTGAGCGTTGCGCCGTCCGATAACGTGACGCGCAGATCGTAAGCCATCAGGGACCGACGGCCGTCGGTGATATAGACGATATCGTCGATAGCTCCAACAACTGACGTGATGTCCTTGCTCGGACGCAGAAGATCCGGGTTTCTGATGCTCGTATCGATTTCGATTCTATAGGTCTCGCAGTCGGACAGATCGCTTGTGCAGCTGCGGAGAGACACAGTGTTTGAATCAACCCGCGTACCCTTGAACCAGATGCGGCCGTCCTGCCCGATCGACAGTGAATCAACGGCCAGGGTGGCGTCGATCTGGGTGAACGTATCCAGCGTGTACTCGCCGTCGTCGCCGACGATAAAGCGGGCAATGCGATTTTTGGTCTCGATACGTCCGGTACTGTTATTGCACTCGTAGTACGAGTCGCTGACGTAGGCGATGCCGTCGTCGTCTACTCGCATGTACTTCGGTCTGAGCACGAAGTCGATCGGCGGCTCGTAACCGCCCGGGTCCGCCGCGCAGTCAGCATCGAGCTGATCCTTCAGCGCTTGCCTTGTGAGGCCGAACTCGTTTTCGACGCGGTGATCTTCGATGAAATACGGCAAAAGCTCCGCAATGAAGAAACCGTTCATAGGAGGTTGCGTGATTTTGAAGGAGAGCTGGTCGTAGCGGCCCGACAGGAAGTCGTTATCAACACCCTCAAGCACAATATCGATATCGAGCTCGGTCAGCGTGGCGACACCCAGGCTTGAGGCCGTTGGTGTCGTGTTCGAGCCGGGCTCTTTCACCGTGATCCACTGGCTCTTTGTGGTTGAGTTGCCGGACGCATCCGTCGCCGTCCACTCGACGAGTGTTCGCGTATCCGGCTCGAACTGACTCGGTGCGTTGTTCGAAACCGTCGGGCGAACGTCAGCCAGATCAAAGATCGCCGGATTGCCTACGTCGAGCGTCACAGCCGTCTGCGACTCAACCACCTGTGCCGGCGGTGCGACGACGATCGGCGGCAACGTGTCCTGAATCAGGATCGACTGCAGGAATATGGATTCGTTGAATCCGCCGTCCATGTCGACCGGGCCTGCATCGCGGGCCGTCCAGCGAATGACGGTTGACTCACCGACCGGCAGGAACGAAGGGCCGGTGTAGTTGACGATCGGGCGACGATCGCACGCGTCGGTGACGGTGAAGCCGTCGCGCATGCGACCGATATGATCTCGCAGGAACTCACCGCCTACTTGTGTGGCTTCAGCGGTGAAGAACTCCTGGATAGGCGTGAACTCGGGCTCGGTTGTATCGAACACGTTAAACACCTGAAACTGATCGTGCAGGATGCCGGGCTTGCCGCTGGACACCGGCGTCGGCACGCCGATGTCGCCAAACCAGTCGACGCCCGAGGTCGCGCCTTCGATGCCGACGTTGATGCCGAACTCGACAAGCTTCCTGTACTTCGCGACGCCGGCCAGTGCCGAGGCTCGCTTGGCGGCCGATTCAATGGGTTTTGCCAGCAGCGCAAACCATGGTGGGAAGTCGACGATCGGGACGGACAGCGTCTGGCCGCGCCAGCGAAGGACGTTCCGGCCGACGGGCAACGTGACCGTGCCGGACAGCATTGTCGGATCCACGTCGGGATCGGGCCATAGGTCTTCCGGAACCGGTCGACCGCGGTGCACGCTCATTTGCACGTCGGTATGCACGTGGTAGGCGTCCGGCGTTCCCAGCGCTGGATGCCATATGAAATCGTCGTCGTACTTGGTGATGGTGCCAAGGAAGTCCGAGCGATTTTTCTGCGGATCGCCTTCAATCGTGAAAGTAAATCCGCACTCGTCGGCCGTGTTCGGAAACTCGCCGGCATCGTTGGGTGCGATGACAACCGGTGGCGTGTACTTCAAGCCAAGATTCGCCGAGTACGTGATCGACCCTGACGTATACGCGACGATTGGCTCGGGCAACAGCGAGGACGGAAATGCGACGTTATGCGATCCGCCGAGAAAGTTGATGTTGTCCTCGAGTTCCTGGTTGTCGTATTGCTGTACCTGCGCCTGTGCCTGCCCGTAGGCCGGCGAGGCCAGCGCGACGGCAACGATGCAGCTGAATGTAAGTAGGCGAGCGATCATGGCCTGTCTCCCCGTGGTTCGTGTGTGCCTGTCCTCTCCTGCGACAAGCGTTGGCAATGTGTAAACCGGAAGCTAGACTCGGGAGCCAAGCCACTGGAAAGGCTTGGGAATTCGGGGTTCAGAACGAGAAGAAGAAAGGGATGTCGAAGGAACGCATCACAGCGCTGATTCAGGAATGGCAGGCGGGCGACGAGGCCGCGCTCGATGCAGCGATGCCGTATTTGCACGACGAGTTGAGACGACTGGCGGCCTACTACATGCAGGCGGAACGTCCCGGTCATACGTTGCAGTCGACTGCTCTCGTAAACGAAGCGTGGATGCGGCTGATCGATGTCGAGCTGGAGATCGAGGACCGCGGCCACCTGCTGGCGCTCGCCGCCCGCATCATGCGTCGCATCCTCGTCGACTACGCAAGACAGAACAACAGGAAAAAACGCAACGACGGCGAGAAACCGCTACCGCTCGATGAGTCCGCCTTGCTCACGCCTGACGGCGACCCGCGCATCCTCGACCTCGATGATGCGCTTAACAAACTGGCCGAGTTTGACGCACGTCTGTCAAAGACCGTTGAACTCGTGTACTTCGGCGGACTGACGACGCAGCAGGCAGCGGATGCGCTCGGCATCTCGCGCGTCACGCTGAACAAGGATATGAATCTCGCCAAGGCGTGGCTACACCAACAGCTTGAGTGACGAGCGGACGCCTTAGCAAACGTAGGGGACCGGAATGGACAGCGAACGCTGGGAACGAATCAAGGTGATCTATCAGCAGGCGCTCGACGTGGCCGACGACGAGCGGCGGGCGTTTGTCGAGCGCGAGAGCGAAGGCGACGAGGAACTCACCGCCGAGGTGATGAAGCTGCTCGACGTACCGCAGGGCGAAACGGACGTCATCGATGAGATCGTCGAACAGGCAAAGTCGGACGAGGCGAGTATCGCCGGGCAGCGTCTCGGGCCGTATGAGCTGATTCGTTCGATCGGCCGCGGTGGCATGGGCGATGTGTACCTCGCCGAGCGCGTTGATGAGGAGTTCGAGCAGCAGGTCGCTATCAAGGTGGTTAGCGGTGCTCGGCTGTCGCCAGCGTTAGTCGAGCGGTTTCGGCTTGAACGACAGATTCTGGCGAACCTCGATCACCCGAATGTTGCCCGGCTGTTTGATGGCGGTACAACCGAAGACGGCGTGCCCTACCTCGTCATGGAGTATGTTGACGGTCAGTCGATCGTTGAGGTCGCAAAGCAGCAGAGGCTGGAGCAACGGCTTGAGCTGTTCTTGAAGATCTGCGACGCGGTGCAATACGCGCATTCGAAGCTGGTGGTGCATCGGGACATCAAGCCGTCGAACGTGTTGGTGACGCAAGACGGCACGCCGAAGCTTTTGGACTTCGGTATCGCCAAGTTTATGGATGAGGACGCTGGTGAAGGTCTGACCCGAGCCGACGTGCGAATTCTGACACCGGAGTATGCGAGTCCCGAGCAGTTGCTGGGTATGCCCGTCACGATTGCGACGGATGTGTATGGCCTTGGTTTGATGCTTTACCAACTCCTGTCTGGCGAGTTGCCGTTCGATGCAAAGACAAAAGCGTCGCCTGAGCTCAGAGAGCTGATCTGCCATACCGAGCCGGACGCGCCGAGTCGCATGGCGAAGCAGCACGGCCACGCCAATGCAGGGAGGCTCGAAGGCGACCTCGACAATATCGTGTTGATGGCGTTGCGGAAGGAGCCGGAGCGTCGCTATGAAACGGTTCGGGACTTTGCGAGTGACATTCGCCGACATCTCGAGCGACGACCGGTGATAGCCCGAGCACCGAGTCTTCCATATCGATTTGGCAAATTCGTCTCCAGAAACCGTGTTGGCGTGGCTGCCTCGACGGCCGCTGTCACGGCCGCACTCGCAATGACCGTGTTCTACACGACGCAGCTCCAGCAAGAACGCGACCTCGCAGAAACCGAACGTCAGACCGCCGAGGCCGCGACTGACTTTATGGTCGACCTGTTTTCGATCAACGATCCGGACAAAGGGGCCGCTCGTGACATCTCTGCATTGGAGGTGTTGGCCGAAGGTGCGAAAAAGCTGGAGAACGACCTGGAGGATCAGCCCCGAGTCCGAGCGAAGCTGCTTCAGACGGTGGGCCGAGTCTACGACCGCATCGGCGACTACGACAACGCACAGAAATTTCTGGAGGAAGGCGTCAGCCTGAGACGCACCGTTGTCGATCCGCTGGACGATGAACTGATAAGGGGCATCGAGAGCCTCGCCTGGGTCTACTACCGGAGAGAAGACTGGGACTCGGCACAGCAGTATGCCGAGGAAGCGCTTGGGAAATGGGAAGCCAAGGTTGGCGAGAACGACCCGCTGCTGTCAGATGTGCTCAACCAGCTCGGTACGATCGCTTACTGGAAAGACGACATGGATACGGCACTGGGTCACTACCATCGTGCCCTGTCGCTCGTCCAGGGCGACGGGGAGGAGATCGTCAAAGATCGACTGGTCACGATGAACAACCTTGCGATTACCTACGACTGGATTGGGAGGGATGAGGAAGCTCAGCAGTTCTATCTGGAATCGCTGAATACACGGATTGAGGTCTATGGGGACGACCATCCGAGGGTAGGCACAGCACATGCGAATCTTGCCGGCTCGTATATCAACTCGCTCGACTGGGAGAAAGCCAGGGAGCATGCCGGTAAGGCGTTGGTCATTGATCGAAAGCACCTCGGTGAGAGTCATGCGGACGTTGCCTTCGATCTGAACGTCTTGGCTACAGCAGAACGCGGTCTGGGGAACTTTGAAGAAGCAGCTGATTACGCTCGGCAGGCAGCAGATATCTGGGCCGCAACAGTCGGAGAGAAACACTCGCGGTACGCCTCCGCCCTGGACAAGCTTGCGGAGATTCTACGGTTGTCAGGTGCCTTCGAGGAGGCTCTTCTACCGGCCAATAAAGCACTGCAAATCATGCTCGATACCAACGGCCCGGATCATACCTACACCGCAAACCCCCACTACACGCTAGCGAACGTGCTTATGGGACTCGGCCAATTAGAGGCTGCTGGATCGCACGGCATGGAAGCCAGTCGAATACGCGAAGCAGCATTGGGGACGGCCCACCCAGAGTACTGGAACGCTCAACTCACTCTTGCACGTATTGAACTAAAGAAAAAACAGAATGATCGTGCCCAAGAGCGTCTAAATAGTCTTATAGAAGCCATCGAGACGTCCAAAACACCAAGCGCCGAGAAGCTACGAACTGCTAAAACGCTCCTTGCCGAATCCATGGCAATTTAGTTGGGTGGTAAAGCACTGGAGTGAGCTTGACCAGGCATCAAGGCGGCCGCTTATGGCTGTAAGCAGTCGCCTGGCAAACGTCTGCTATGATTTCGGCTTCTGACCCAAAGGCGACATTGACGAACGGGTATTCGATGGAACGATTAGTCCGTATTTTGCAGATCAAGACGCCACGCTCAGCGCGATTTTTTCTGTTCGGGTCTGTCGTAATGTTCTTATGGGGCGTCTACATATTACTGGGCGGGTTCAGTAGTTCCGGTCGCGCTTCTTGGGGCGCGCTTCCAATTCTTGCGCCGTGGTTCCTTATTTCAGCCTCGTATATTGCGATCGCTCTTTGGGCGCTACTTAGTGCCAGAGGCCAGCAATACCTTGCGATTGAGCAGGAGAGTATGGCGACGGTACAGCGAAATTGGCTCTGGTACGGAAAGTTTCTCTTTGCCTGTTACGCAGCCGCCTTCGCTTCGTTCATGCTGTTGGCAGTGCTTGCCTTGCCATTCGCTGAGTATCGCGTCCTTGAGGCCATGTTCCGGCCATACGGCGGCTATTACCTTCTCGGCCTCGGACTTCTTTGGGCGCCGCTGATATTCCGATATTTGAAGTAACGTTCGACCGCTATTGGCCGTAATCTGCCGTTCGTCGAATGACTTGAGGTCTTTTGGCGCACTATCTACACCTGCATTGCATTGGATGCGCGTCAGCACTAAATCGACGCTATCTTTAGGCCACCCAGCAGGAGGTATAAACTTTCTGAAATGTCCAAGGCACTGATAATTTTCTTGATTTTGTTTAGCTGCGTGCTAGGCGGGTTTCTGGGCTTCCACTTGAAAGGTCCATATTTCAATCTAGTTGGCTTCCGACTGATTAATGAGACAGATGTGGATGTAGTTAGTGTGGAAATTAGCCACGGCGATATGATCATCAAGGTACCTAGTGACCACGTGGCCAATGCGGCGTTTTCGGATGCTAAAGGAATAAGCCACTTCGCTTATCAGACTCACGATTACCGTTCAGGTCCGGCCAATTCCTTTAGAGTTTCTGCCGTATTCCTAGACGGCGATTCCGTTGAGGGTGATCTCATTCAGGCTGAACCCGGGTGCACTTTTTACCTCTACATCAGTAAAGCCAAGGTCGAATCTCAGATAAGGGCGTGCTACTGATTCTCGTGGTTAGTTTTGTGATCGGTACAAACTGATGTGTCCGCTTGTGGCCGTAACCGGACGCTCATCGAATGTCTGCTATTCTGACGGCACCTGAACCAAAGACGACACATAATGCTTCTAAATGTCTAGGACAGTCGCTTCTCTTACTGAGGTCGGCAAGCTGCTGCTTTCTTGCAGCGCGGAAAAAGAGCCAAAACGTCAGTTCGATGTAATGTCAGGTGGATTCGTCTGGTCAGACGAGATTCCGGATAATGCTCCAACTCCGATTATCTGGAGGCTGCGCTCAATTTTCGGCCATCGTGCCGCGGTCACGATGGGTAACGAAACAAGCCACTATGAAGAGGACTGGAAACGTCTTCAGGAACTTTGCCCAGGATGGCCCGGGTTTCTTGCGGAAAGGTCGAGTACGAAGCTGAGGGACGACCTACATCGGGAAAACACAGAGTTGGAACGTCGCCTAGAGAAGCTCCACCAAGCCTGTTCGGAGTAGTGGCATCTGTAATCGCAATGTCAGGTTTGTTAGATGTTCCGCCGCTATTTGATGGTCTGCTATTCTGACGGCTCCTGACCCTTAGCGGACGCACATCTCTCAGGGGAGCGAAAACTGGAACAGTTCGCAGTATCAACTTTCAACCGATGGTTCGAATCCAACCGCAGGTCTTTCGAGAGATTTACCCTGCGCGAGGAGCGGCCTGCTAGTCCCGGTCGATCCTCGAACGTCCAGATTGAAACCCCAACACATACCATTTCCTTATGTGCATGGGACCAAGGAAACGCGCTGGAGATTCAAGTCATCGATTTGTCTACTGAAGCAACGAACATCGAAGATGGGTGTTGTGAGTCCGAAGACGCGCTAATGGCGAGACTGGCAGTATTTCTACGTTGGTTTGAGCAACTTCATGATTGACAGCTTCTGGCCGAAAGCTGACCCCTACTGAAATACAGAAGAACCGCTTCTTGTGTCCGCTAAACAGAACTAGCAGACCCTGATCAACTCAGTGTTACATCAGTCTCAGAAACTGATCTGGAACATGAAGTAGTGATCGATCAGGAGCGCTGCAAACAGCAGTGACAGGTACGTAATCGAGTACTTGAAGAGGCGCATTGGCAGGGCCTTGTTCTCCCTGTCCGTCATCATCTGCACGGCGTAGTTCAGGAAGTAGCCGCCAGAGAGCAGCGCCGTCACCAGGTAGATCAGGCCGCTCATTCCGATGAGGTACGGAACAACCGTGACCACGACCATCAGGATCGTGTAGAGCAGGATGTTCAGGCGCGTGAAGTCTTCGCCGTGTGTGACCGGCAGCATCGGGATGCCGACCTTGGCGTATTCGTCCTTGCGGGCGATAGCCAGTGCCCAGAAGTGCGGCGGCGTCCACGTGAAAATGATCAGGAACAGCAGCAGCGAAGCGGCAGAAACCTCACCGGTGACCGCTGCCCAGCCGAGAACCGGGGGTGCGGCGCCGGCGGCGCCGCCGATGACGATGTTCTGTGGTGTGGCGCGTTTCAGCCAGACCGTGTAGATCACCGCGTAGCCGATCAGCGAGAAAAAGGTCAGGACCGCCGTCAGCGGATTGACCAGGGTCCACAGGATCAGCATCGACAGGATGCAAAGTGTCGTCGCGAATCTCAGCGCGGAGCGTTCGTCCAGGCGGCCTTCCGGTAACGGGCGTGCGCTGGTGCGCAGCATGTGGATGTCGATGCGCGCATCGAGAACATGGTTGTAAACGGCGGCGGACGATGAAGCGAGCGCGATACCCAGTGTTCCGAATACGAGGGCCTGCAGGTCCGGCATGGCCGGAACCGCGAGAAACATGCCAACGACCGCCGTGAAGACGATCAGCATGACCACCTTGGGCTTGGTCAATTCGTAATAGTCCCGCCAGTCAACGGCGGCCTGGACGCTCGTGCTCATGTCAGCCTATCTGCGAAATCTTGAAGAGTTTCTTGATGTCCGAAACCATATCTTTCGGATCCATATCGGGACGGAAGTACAGGACGATATTGCCTATCGGGTCGATCAGGAAGTAGCCCCCGGAGGGTTCGTCCGCGGGCAGTTTCGAGACCAGCAAGGATGACAGCGCGGCATCCTGGCCCGTCCACAAATCGTCGTGTTCCGACTCGATGAAGAGAGTATCCGGCGCCGTTTCTCCGTGCAAGAAAACCCGGCCGAGACGATCCATCTCGCGACCCAGCATCTTGCGTGACTGGCGCTGTATATAAAGGGTCTGCACGCAGGTCTCGTCGCAGTCGGCGTCGTTCGTGTAAACAAGCATCCACATCGGCTCGTCGGACTGCAGGGCCTCGGGTGCGTCGAGCGAATCGTTGATATTGACGATTGGCTCGAGCAGCGTGCCTTTACTGGCGCCAAGCTTGACCTCCTGGCCGCTGAAATACATCCACATGGCGAGCGCCATGGGACCAAAGAAGGCCAGGAAAACGAGAACCAGGGTCACCTTGCCGGATGAGCCCGTCTTCGTCGTCGCGAAACTGCCGTTGTCGTTATTGCCGGATGGCTCCCTGTCAGTCACCCGCGTCTCCTCTTGCGAAACCGCCAGACCAGCAGCCCCGACAGCATTGCCGCCATCGCGAACCACTGGAAGGCATAACCAAAATGCCTGCTCGCCGACATTTCCTCCGGCTCCCAGCTGCGAACAAAGCCGTCGGCCTGCCCGTCATCCATGAGCAGCACGAACGGCGCCAGTTCTTCACCCAGCAGCGCGGCCACTTCGTCCGCCACCGGGTAGACCGCGTGCTTCGGCCAGTCCGTGCTGCCCTCGAAGGGGTCGCCCATACGCATGCCGGCCCGCGGCAGCTGGCCGACGCGTCCGAGCACCGTCCTGTTGGACTCATCCACCGATATTTGTTCGGCCAGCTTGTCGCCCGAGGCTATCCAGCCGCGATTGACCAGCAAGAGGGCGTCCGACCCTTCCAGCCGCACTGGCGTAATGACGAAATGTCCGACGCGGCCGCCGACAATCGAGTTGTCGAGCAAGAGCTGTCGTTGGCTGTCGAACTCACCACGCACGCGAAGCTGCTGGAACGGTCTGATAGCGTCGCCTTCCCGGTACCAGGCATGGCCCTCGGTACTCGAGTAAGCGTCGAGACTGGCACGTTTGTCCATGCCGCGGCTAATTTGCCACAGGCCGAGCGAGCTCAGCATGGCAACTACCGTGAACCCTATGAAATAGGGTGTCAGTGAGCGTCGGGGCACCGCGGTGTTCACGTTATAATCCGTCTCATGAAACTGATCATCATTGGCCTGCTACTGGCCATCCTCGCAAGCCTCGCGTCCGGCCTGTTCTTCCTGACCAAGGAAAAGGACGACCCGACCAAGCTGCTACGTTCGCTGCAGATTCGTATCGCTCTCTCCATAACGCTGGTCGTGGTCCTCGTCGTCGCCTGGTTCAGTGGTGTGATTACACCGCCGCCGGCTAACTGACGTTGAGAAAAAAACGGGCGCTTACGCGCCCGTCATTAACGAGATAGTCCGGCTTCGCTACATCCAGTAGACGAACACGTACAAGCCAACCCACACCACGTCAACGAAGTGCCAGTACCAGGCGGTCGCTTCAAACGCGAAATGTTTCTCCGGCGTGAAGTGTCCCTTGACGACACGCAGCCAGATGATGAACAACATGATGGCGCCGATCGATACGTGCAGGCCGTGGAAGCCGGTCAGCATGAAGAAGGTCGAACCGTAAATCCCGGTCGTCAGCTTCAGGTTCAGGTCCTGGTAGGCGTGGACGTATTCGTACGCCTGCAGGCCTACGAAGATGAAGCCGAGCATGAAGGTTGCCGCGAGCATGCCGGTCAGCATCTTGCGATGACCGGCGATCAAAGCGTGATGCGCGATGGTGATCGTCACGGAGCTGGTCAGCAGGATGGCCGTGTTGATGAGTGGCAGTCCCAGCGGGCCCATGACCGTGTAGGAGCCGCCCATATCGCCCGGCCCGTTCGTCGGCCACACCGCCTCGAAGCCTTGCCAGAGCACAGCGTTGGTGAAGAAGTTATTGCTCTCACCACCCAGCCACGGCACCGACATGTTGCGGGCGTAGAACAGGGCGCCGAAGAACGCCAGGAAGAACATGACTTCCGAGAAGATGAACCAGAACATCCCCATGCGGAACGACGCGTCCACCTGCGGGTTGTAGATGCCCTTCTGGCTCTCGCCGATGACGTCGCCAAACCAGCCGGAGATCATGAAGATCATTACGGCGAAGCCGCCCAGCATGACCCAGAAGCCAAACTCGGCGCCGTTCAGCCAGCTGGAAACACCGACCATGAGCAGGAGCAGTCCCACGGAGCCGACAATCGGCCAGTGGCTGTCGTGGGGGACGTAATAACGGTCTTCAGCGTGTGATGACATGGTTTCTTCCGGTTATCAGTTGTTCGCGGACAGCTGTGTTGTGTCGTAGAACGTGTATTGCAAAGTAATGGTATCGACGAAGTCCGGCAGATCCGGATCGACGATGAACTGGAGCGGCATCGCCTTGGCTTCCTTTGCAGCGAACTCCTGGTTGTTGAAACAGAAGCACTCCAGCTTCTTGAAGTGTTTCGAGGCAGCCACAGGCGCAACACTCGGCACCGCCTGGCCAACCATCATCCGGTCGACCTTGTTTTCCGCCGTGAAGGTCGCGAAATACAACTTGCCCGGTGTGACCGTCATGCTGGGGACATCCGGCTCGAGATCCCACGGCGCGTATTCGTTTACGGTGGTTACGAACTCGACGCGAATCTCACGTGTGTAGTCCGGTGCTTCCTGCACCTGCACAGCCGCATCGTTGGTGCGGCCGCCAAAGCCGGTGATTTCGCAGAACACGTCGTACAGCGGCACCAGCAGGAAACCGAATCCGAACATGCCTGTGGTCATAACCAACAGGCGCAACATCAGGCTGCGGTTGGCGGATTTGCGAGAGCTATCGTCCATGTCTAGCTGTTGAGTACTCCGATCATGATAAAGCCGATGTAGAAGGTCAGAGCGAGGGCGACCAGCAGGAAAGCTGTTCGCCGCACGTTCTTTTTCTGTTCGTCCACAGGCGCGTCCAACTAGTGAGCCTCACGCGGCTGTACGACCGGCGGCTCGTCAAAGGTGTGGTACGGCGCCGGTGACGGTACGGTCCACTCGAGACCCACCGGGTTGTCCCAGACCATGTCCGTGGCTTTTTCGCCGCGTTTCGCGGTGATCAGGATGTAGACGAAAATCAGCTGCGAGAAGCCGAAGCCGAACGCACCGATACTCGCGATGGCGTTGAAGTCCGCGAACTGCGTCGAGTAGTCCGGGATTCGGCGCGGCATGCCGGCGAGACCGACAAAGTGCATCGGGAAGAACGTCATGTTGACGAAGATCGTCGACGTCCAGAAATGCAGCTTGCCGAGTTTCTCGTTGTACATGTGGCCGGTCCACTTCGGCAGCCAGTAATAGGCGCCGGCCATCAGCGCGAAGATCGAGCCGGGCACGAGGACGTAGTGGAAGTGGGCGACCACGAAGTAGGTGTCGTGGTACTGGATGTCGGCCGCCGTGATCGCGAGCATCAGGCCCGAGAAGCCACCGATCGTGAACAGGAAGACAAAAGCCAGCGCAAACAGCATCGGCGTCTCAAAGGTCATGGCGCCCTTCCACATCGTGCCGATCCAGTTGAAGACCTTCACCCCCGTCGGGACGGCAATCAGCATCGTCGCAAACATGAAAAACAGCTGGCCTGACAGCGGCATGCCGACCGTGAACATGTGGTGCGCCCAGACGATGAATGACAGGAACGCGATCGACGAGCCTGCGTACACCATCGAGTCATGACCGAACAGCGGCTTGCGCGAGAAGGTCGGGATGATCTCGGAGATGATGCCGAACGCCGGCAGGATCATGATGTACACCTCGGGGTGACCGAAGAACCAGAAGATGTGCTGGAACATGACCGGGTCACCGCCGCCGGCGGCCAGGAAGAACGAGGTGCCGAAGAACTGATCGGTCAGCAGCATCGTAACGGCACCGGCCAGTACCGGCATCACCGCGATCAGCAGGTAAGCCGTGATCAGCCACATCCAGACGAAGATCGGCATGCGCAGCAGGTCCATGCCCGGTGCACGCATGTTCAGGATCGTCACGATGATGTTGATCGCGCCCATGATCGACGACAGGCCCATCAGGTGGACCGAGAAGATCAGGAACGGGAACGCGTCACCGGTCTGCAGGATCAGCGGCGGGTACATCGTCCAGCCGCCAGCCGGAGCACCGCCCGGCATCAACAGCGTCGACAGCAGGATGCCGAAGGCGACCGGCAGGATCCAGAAGGACCAGTTGTTCATGCGCGGCAGCGCCATGTCCGGCGCACCAACCTGCATCGGGATCATCCAGTTGGCGAAGCCGACAAAGGCCGGCATAACGGCGCCGAAGACCATGATCAGCGCGTGCATGGTCGTCATCTGGTTGAAGAATTCGGGGTGAACGACCTGCAGTCCGGGCTGGAACAGCTCCGAGCGAATGACGAGGGCCATCGCCCCGCCCACGAAGAACATGGCGAGGCTGAAGATCAGGTACATCGTACCGATGTCCTTGTGGTTCGTCGTGAACAGCCAGCGCTTGATGCCTTTGGCCGGACCGTGGTGATCGTCGTGATCTTTGAGTGCGTCAGCAGTTGTGGTTGCCATGGTGTATTACTCCCGATCCTAGTTGGTGCTGGCGAAACGCTGGTCAGCGTTCATCTGCGTGTCGAGCCACGCCTGGTAGGCCTCCGGCTCAACCACCTCGACAACCACCGGCATGTAGCCGTGGTCCTTGCCACACAGTTCCGTGCACTTGCCGCGGTACGTACCGACCTGCTCGGCGCGGAACCAGGTTTCGTTGATGATGCCGGGGATCGCGTCCTTCTTGATCGCGAAGTCCGGAACCCACCACGAATGAATGACGTCGTTTGCCGTGATCAGCAGGCGAACTTTCGCGCCGACCGGGACGACCATCGGGTTATCGACATCCAGCAGGTAGTTGTCGACATCTTCCGGGCTGATGCCCGAATCGAGGACACGTGCCTTGACGCTTTCCTCGGCGAGATTCGAGTAGAAGCCGACTTCTTCGTCCTGGTAGCGGTAGTGCCACTTCCACTGGTAGCCGGTGATGACGATCGAGAGGTCCGGATCGCGGGAGTCTTCGAGCTTGATCATCGTTTCCGCGGCGGGGATAGCCATCGCCAGCAGGATGAAGCACGGAATCGCTGTCCAGATGACTTCCGCCTTCGTGCTGTGCGAGAACTGCTCTGCCTTGACGCCACGTGACTGGCGGTGGAAATACAGCGACCAGAACATCGCACCGAAGACCACGACGCCGATGGCGACGCAGACCCAGAAGATGGTCATGTGCAGGTTGTAAGTCTCGAGGCTGAGCTCAGTCACGCCCTTCGGCATGTTGAGTTCCCAGTCTGCGAACGCAGCCGTAGCCCACAGAGATGCGAGCAAACCCGTTAGCGATTTACGAATCATTGTGTTTTTCACCCGTCGGCCCCCCTAAGAAGCCGGTTTAAGAATTCAACCCCGCGCGCACCCATATGACCGCGCACCGCAACGGCGGGGCTAGCCTTGACGGGGGGTGCGGGTAACAGATGCGTGATGCGCCAAGCCTGTCCGGGAGCCTCTCAAAACTGCCCGAAACCTTGCCTGATTCCATCCCATTACATTCTGAAACAAGTCTACTGAAAGGCCTTGCGTCAGGCAACGTTGACAGACGTCACGCTTTAGCCAGAAGTTCCATTTATTTCAGATAGTTACCGGCTATATCGACAAACATTCGGAAAAATTAAAATTGCTATGAAATCTGGCGCCCGCGAATCGGGATTGCACCTGCGTCAATTCGCACGGCCCCGGGCCTCTGGCCGCTCCCCCAGGCATGCCCGTAGACCACCTCGAGTTCGATGCGGATCGTACCGTCGGCTGACAGGGACTGCGCCACGGCGTCGAGCTGGCGTCGGGTCATCAGGCCACGTCGCCGCCCGGCGAGCGCGTTGCGAGCGCCGCTGCCCGAGAGGTCCGCGAACAGTTTTTCGGCTGAGCTGAAGGTGATCATCAGCCGTTCGACATCCAGTACGGGGTCGCGCAGGCCCGCACGTACCAGGCCGTCGCCAATGTCGTGCATGTCGGCGAAGGCGTTGATTCTTGGCGAATTATCGACAACGGCGAAGGCCTCACCCAGGGTCTTGAAGCTGTCCGGGCCGAGCGTCGAAAACAGGAACAGGCCGTCTTTGGCGAGCACGCGGGAGACCTCGGAAAAACATCGATCCGGGTTCGGCAGCCACGGCAACATCAGGTTGGAAAACACGAGGTCGGTGCTGTGATCGGCGAACGGCAGGGCCTCGGCGTCGGCACGAACAAAGCGCTGGCGTGAGAGCATCCCCCTGCGCTGCGCCGCCTGACGCAGCATCGCTGCCGAGCGATCAACCCCGACGATGCGCGCTTTGCGGAACTGTTTTTCCAGCGGCCGCAGGGCAGCACCGGCGGCACAGCCCAGGTCGACAACCACGCGCGGTTCGATCGTCATCGGTGCAAGGCGCTCGAACAGGCTGTCGGCGACCTGGCGATGCGCAAAGCCGGCATCCTCAAAGCCTGCCGCTGCGCGGTTGAAGCGGCGGTCGATGTCGGTCTTGTTCAGTGTAAAAGGTGAGTCATTCATGGTCGGGTGTTCCGGCCCGCAATCTACACAAAACCGCGAAAGCGCGCAGATTCAGGACGGGCGCCCGTCACCGACTTCCCGCACGCTGGTGCCATGAA
Organism: uncultured Woeseiaceae bacterium; assembly: GCA_964606915.1. Taxonomy (GTDB): domain Bacteria; phylum Pseudomonadota; class Gammaproteobacteria; order Steroidobacterales; family Woeseiaceae; genus UBA1847. The sequence continues at coordinate 41,980 of CAZSIQ010000008.1, forward strand.
ACGCCTGGCGACCCTGCTGTTCGACCAGCTGTTCCCGCCGCGTTGCGGCTTCTGCGGCACGCCTGGCTCCGTCGTCTGTGCCGGCTGCCTTGATGACCTGCCGCACAACCACGCGTCCTGCGAGCTTTGTGCCCGACCGCTGGCGGTGGACGGTATCTGCGGGGCCTGCCAGTCAAAGCCGCCGCCCTTTATTCGTGTCGTGGCCCCGATGCTCTATGCCTACCCGGTGGATGCGGCGATCCGCGCGTTCAAGTTTCGATACGTGGAACATCGCTTGCCGTCCCTGCTGCACCTGCTCCGTCGGGGGGTCGCTGAGTTGCCGGATGACATCGACGCGGTCGTTGCCATGCCCATGCATTGGCGTCGTCGAGTCGGTCGCGGCTTCAACCAGGCGGCGCTGCTCGCCGGGCCGGTTGCCCGGGATCTCGAACTGCCCCTGCTTGATGGCGTGGCAAAAACACGTCACACGCGCCCGCAGTCCACGCTGTCCGGCCGTGATCGCCGCCGTAATCTCGTCGGTGCATTTGCCTGCGCACGGCGCATCCCGTTCCGACACGTACTGATCGTCGACGACGTGTTTACCTCCGGCCAGAGCGCCCGACATCTCGCGCACGCGCTGCGCGCCGCCGGCGCGCAGTCCGTCAGCGTGCTCGTACTCGCACGAGCGCGTCAGGTCAGGGTGTAGTCGAGAACGATCCCGACGAAGACGGCGAGGCCGATGTAGTGGTTATGCAGGAAGGCGCGGAAGCAGCCGTCGCGATCACGATGCCGCGCCAGCCACTGGTGATAGGCCATCAGAAGCCCCGCGACGACGATCGACGCGTAATACCAGCCACCAAGCTCTGCCTGGCTGCCGACCAGCGTCAGTGCCGTCAGCATGACGAGCTGCAGACCGCCGAGAATAAACAGGTCGGCGTCGCCGAACAGGATGGCCGTCGATTTCACACCGAGCTTTAAGTCGTCGCTTCGATCGACCATCGCGTAGAAGGTGTCGTAAATCACCGCCCAGACCAGGGTTGCGCCAAACATCAGCCAGGCCAGCTGGGGCGTGCCGCCGGTCTGTGCGGCAAACGCCATGGGCACAGCCCAGCCGAACGCGGCACCGAGTACAAACTGCGGAATCGAAACGAAGCGTTTGATGAACGGATACACCACGGTCAGGATCGCGCCGCCCACGGCGAGTAGCTGTGCCTGTTTGTTCAGCATGGATGCCAGCCCAATCGCGATCAGGCCCAGCGCCACAAACAACGTCAGCGCTTCGCCGGGCGTTACCGCGCCCGAGGCAATCGGCCGGTCACGCGTGCGTTCCACGTAGGGGTCGATGTTGCGGTCGGCGTAGTCGTTCAACACACAACCGGCGGAGCGCATGATGAACACGCCGACGGTGAAGATGATGAACAGGCCGCTGTCCGGTTGACCCTCGCCGGCTATCCACAGCGCCCACAGCGTCGGCCACAGCAACAGCCAGATGCCGATCGGCTTTTCGATGCGGATCAGCTTGCCGTAGTTGATGAGCTGCAGGCGCAGGTCCTGCCAGGTGCTGTTTCGGGCCATGCGGCGGACGTTACCAAACTGTCGGACGATTTCGAAGAAAAGCCGGGCGTGAAGAAATTTCCTAAACTGCTATGATGTAATTACATCATGCTCTCGAGGTCACAGAATGCCGTCACCGTGTGTCTGCACTACCTTTCGAAAGGCGAGCCGCGTTCTGCATCGACACTATGAGAAAGCGATGTCCGATGCAGAGGTCAGTGTTGTCCAGTTTGCAATCCTGCGTTCGCTGCAACGCAATGGTCCGACGCCGTTATCCCGAATTGCCGATGAACAGTGCATGGAAAGAACCTCGTTGTACCGGACCATCGCACCGTTGGTCGAAAAGGGCGCGGTCAACATTGCGAGTGCCGACACCGGAAAGGCCCGAATCGGAACCTTGACGGCAGAGGGTGAATCGCTGATCGAACAAGCGACACCCTACTGGCGCGCTGCGCAGCGGGACGCTGTCTCGGTGTTCGGCGCCCGGGACTGGCGGTCCATGGCCAGTGCGATTCTGGAACTGCCCGAACAGCTGGACTGAAAGTGGGCCGGCTGACGCTGTTCGCCTGGCTGGCGCTGGGCATCATTTGGGGCAGTAACTTCATCTTCATGAAGTGGGCTGTTGAGTACATCACTGCGCAGCAAATCGTATTGTTCCGAGTTTTCTTCGGGTTCCTGCCGATCCTGGCCTTCGCCGTGCTGACCCGGAGTATGACCTTTCCTGATCCGCGGCATGCTGGACACTTCCTGGTCATGGCCTTGCTCGCGGCCGTGGTTTACTACCTCGGCTTTGCGCTGGGAACAGAGCGGCTTCCTTCCGGCATCGCGGGCGCTGTGAGCGGCGCAATTCCACTGTTTTCCATGATCGCCGCGGTCGCGCTGCTGGCGGATGAGAAGCTGACCCGGGATCGTGTTATCGGGGCAGTGATCGGACTGACAGGCGTCATACTCCTGGCACGGCCGTTCATGTCGGGTGAAGGCTCCCCCTCCCTGACCGGCGTCGCGTTCATGGTTGCGGGCTCCCTGAGTCTTGGCCTGTCCTTCGTTTATGCCAGGCGATTCATTGTGCCGCTCGGTCTGTCCGCGATGGCGCTGACGACGTACCAGCTCGGCATCGCAAGTCTCCTGCTATTGATCGCAACACCGTTCGATGGCGCTGCCGCCATACTGGACGACCACGTCGCGACACTGGGCCTCGTTGCAGGTCTCGGACTGATGGGCACCGGCATCGCCTACCTGCTGTACTACCTGTTGATTGCCCGCCTGGGCGCCGTGAAGGCCTCCACCGTTACTTACCTGCCGCCAGTGGTCGCGCTACTGATTGGCGTCGTGTTCGCAGGCGAGCGTATCGAACTCCGTGACTATATAGCCGCGGCGTTGGTGTTGGGTGGCGTGTTCCTGCTCAATCGAAATCGAGAACCTCGCAGCAGCTGACAGACCGCGCAGCTGGCCTGCTTCAGACCTTCGCGTAGCGTTCCGCTTTACCAAGCCAGCGACGAACGATCGCCGACCGCAGTTCATGCCGGTCCATGATCTCGTTGGCAACGGACTGCACCCGCGGCATCAGGTCGGCATCACGGGACAGGTCGGCAATGCGGTAATCCGGCAGGCCCGTCTGGCGTGTACCGAGAAGCTCGCCGGGGCCGCGAAGCTCGAGGTCGCGTTGCGCGACAATGAAGCCGTCGTTGGTATCGCGCAGCACAGACAGGCGCTGTTTCGCGAGCTGGCCCAGCGGTGACTTGTACAGCAATACACAGTGCGATTCGGCGCTGCCACGGCCGACGCGACCGCGAAGCTGGTGCAGTTGCGACAGTCCCATGCGTTCGGCGTTCTCGATGATCATGAGGCTGGCGTTCGGCACATCGACCCCGACCTCGATAACCGTTGTGGCCACGAGCAGCTGGATGGTGCCGTCCTTGAAGGCGCGCATGCCGCGCTCCTTTTCCGCCGGTTTCATTCGCCCGTGCACCAGCCCGACGCGCAGTTCGGGCAATTGCTCGGTCAGCATGTGGAAACTGGCTTCTGCCGCTTCTGCTTCGAGCACGTCGGATTCCTCGATCAGCGGGCAGACCCAGTAAGCCTGCTTGCCCTCGGCACAGGCCGAGCGCACCCTAGCCACGACTTCATCACGGCGGCTGTCCGATATCGCGATGGTGCTGACCGGCTTTCGACCGGGCGGCAGCTCGTCGATGATGGAGGTATCGAGGTCGGCGTAAGCCGCCATCGCGAGCGTGCGAGGTATCGGTGTTGCGGTCATGACCAGCTGGTGTGGCTGCCCTGCGTCGCCGCCCTTGTCGCGCAGCGCCATGCGCTGGTGCACGCCAAAACGGTGCTGTTCGTCGATGACAACCAGCCCGAGGCGGTCAAAACTCACACCTTCCTGGAACAGGGCGTGAGTCCCCACGACGACCCTGGCGCTGCCGTCTGAGATGGCAGCCAGCGATTCCCGTCGGGCTGCCGCTTTCTGGCTGCCGGCCAGCCACACCGGCTGAATGCCCAGCGGTTCGAGCCAGTCGGTGAACGATCGCAGGTGCTGTTCAGCGAGCAACTCGGTAGGCGCCATGATGGCCGCCTGCACCCCGGCCGCAACGGACTGCAGGCAGGCGGTGGCCGCAACGACCGTCTTGCCCGAGCCGACGTCGCCCTGGATCAGCCGCATCATCGGGTGCGCTTCGCCGAGATCGCGCTGGATATCGGTAACGACCCGCTGCTGTGCGCCGGTTAGCGTGAACGGTAACGACGAGACGAAGCGGTCGACGAGTTCGGCGCCCGCCGGCAACACCGGAGCCGGCACTTCGCTCGCCACCTCGCGCATCGAGCGGAGACTCAGGTAGTGCGCCAACAACTCCTCGAACGCCAGTCGCTGTTGCGCCGGGTGCTTACCCGACTTCAGCGCCTTCACGTCGGCGTCCGGCGGTGGCCGATGCAGGTACTGGATGGCCTCGGCAAGCGACGGCATGTTCAGGCGGCGACGAATCGTGTTCGGCAGCAGTTCCCTGGGCGGTTCCGAGGCCAGTAGCTTGAGCGCCTGGTCCGTCAATAGTCGAAGCCGCCCCTGCTGTATGCCCTCGGTCGCCGGGTACACCGGTGTCAGCGAGTCATCCACCGCCTCCTCGCCGTCGCCGCGCAACAGGCGATACTCGGGATGCACCATCTCTAGGCCCGAGGGCCCCTTGCGCGCCTCGCCGAAGCAGGTCACCCGGATACCGGTGCGAAACTGCTCGCGCTGGCTGTTGGAGAAATGGAAAAACCGCAGTGTGAGCTGGCCGGTGCCGTCGGATATCCGCACCAGCAGGTTTCGGCGGCCGCGGTAAACGGTCTCGGCAAGCAATACCTCGCCACTGGTCAGGCAGCGCTCGCCGGGCAGGATCGTGCCGAGCTTGCGCAGTTGAGTGCGGTCTTCGTAGCGCAGCGGCAGCAGGAACAACAGGTCCTCGACGCGATACAGCCCGAGTTTCTCGAGTTTTTTTGCAAGCGCGGGACCGACCCCGTTCAATGCGACGAGGCCGGCGTCGAGGCCAAAACTCACTGGGAGAACTCCGTGGTTTTCGTGCGCGGCAGCTTACGCCAGGGAGAGGATGGCGTCCGCTTCGACATCCACGCCTTTGGGCAGAGATGCGACACCGACGGCGGCTCGTGCCGGATAAGGCGCCGTGAAGTAGTCCTCCATCACTGAATTGACCGTCGCGAAGTTGTCGAGGTCCGTCAGGAACACCGTGATCTTTACGGCATCGTCGAGGCTGCCGCCCGCCGCTTCGGCGACCGCTTTCAGGTTGTCGAACACGCGACGAGCACGTGTCTCGAAACACCCTTCGACCACTTCCATGGTCGCCGGATCCAGCGGTATCTGGCCAGACAGGAAGACCAGGTGGCGGACCCCGATCGCCTGCGAGTAAGTGCCGATGGCGGCCGGTGCGTTCTCGGTGTGAATCGGGTTCTTCTTGTTCATGACGGGTTCCCTTTGAGAGTCAGGCGCCTTCACGCGTAACTCGAATGACATTCTTCATGCGCTTGACGCTGCGCATGATTCTCGCGAGGTGTCGACGATCCTTGACGAGGATCAGGAACGACAGGACCGAGCAATCGTCGTGTCGTCCGAGCACTTCAACCTGTTCAATGTTGGAATCTTCGTCACCGATCACGGCGGCGACCTCGGCCAGCACACCGGGCTTGTTGACGGTCTCCACCGAAATCAGGCTCTGCAGCTCGACGTCGATATCCTCTTCCCATCGGACCGCGATCCATTTTTCCGAGTGCTTCTGGAAGTTCTGCAGGTTGGGACAGCCGGTGCGGTGGACGACGACGCCGCGGCCGCGACTCATGTAGCCCATGACATCGTCACCGGGGATCGGGTAACAGCACTTGCCGTAGCTGACGACCATACCCTCGGTACCGGCAATGACGAGGTTGGCGCGCTTGGCGGCCAGTTGACCTTCCGAGTCGATGCCCAGCAACAGGCGTGCCGTCAAAGGCGCGAGGCGCTCGCCCAGGCCAATCTGTTCGTACAGCTCCGACGTGTTGTTGAGCCCAAGCTCTTCGAGCGCGGTCTTCATGCGGACCTTGCCGACTTTTCGCAGGCTCGAATCAAGGTCCTTGAGTGTTCGATCCAGCAGGCGGCGGCCGAGGTCGATCGATTCGGTCGAGCGCAGCCGGCGCATGTAACCGCGGATCGAATTTCTCGCCTTCGCCGAGCGCGCGAAGCTCAGCCAGTTCGGGTTCGGCTTGGCGCTTTTTGCCGTGACGATCTCGACGGTGACGCCGTTCGACAACTCGGTGCGCAAAGGTACCAGTCGGCGATCGACCTTTGCGGCGACGGTCTTGTTGCCGATGTCCGTGTGCACCGCGTAGGCGAAGTCGACCGTCGTCGAGCCTTTCGGCAGCGGCATGATGTCGCCCTTCGGGGTAAACACGTAAATCTTGTCCGGGAACAGGTCGACCTTGACGGACTCCAGGAATTCCTCGGAGGAACCGGTGTCCTGCAATTCGGCAAGACTCGACAGCCATTCGCGTGTGCGTCGTTGTGACGAGGCGTCTTCCGGGTCTTCGGCCTTGTACTGCCAGTGTGACGCGACGCCTGCCTCGGCGACGCGGTCCATCTCGCGGGTGCGAATCTGCACTTCGAGCGGCAGGCCCTTGGGACCGAACAGCGTCGTGTGCAGCGACTGGTACCCGTTCAGCCGCGGAATGGCGATGTAGTCCTTGAAGCGACCCGGCATCGGCTTGTAAAGACTGTGCACCAGCCCGAGTACCCGGTAGCAGTCGTTCACACTGTCAACAACGATGCGGAAGCCGTACACATCGACGACCTCGGAGAGCGTCCGCTTCTTCTCCGACATCTTCTTGTAGATGCTGTAGAGATGCTTCTTGCGACCGTCGAGCTCGGCCTTCACGCCTTCGCGGTGCAGCAGCGCGCCGAGTTCCTCGGAGATGTTGTTCACCACCTGTCGCAGGTTGCCTTCACTGCGCTGCAGCGCTTTTTCGATAACCCGGTAGCGCATCGGGTGGAGGAAGCGGAAGCCCAGGTCTTCAAGCTCGACTTTCATGCTGTGGATGCCGAGGCGGTTGGCAATCGGCGCGTAGATGTCCAGGGTCTCGCGCGCGATGCGGCGCTGCTTTTCCGTCGGCATGCCGCCGAGTGTTTTCATGTTGTGCAGGCGGTCGGACAGCTTGACGAGGATCACGCGGATGTCGCCGATCATTGCGAGCATCATCTTGCGGAAGCTCTCGGCCTGCGCCTCGGCGCGACTGCGGAACTGGATCTGGTCGAGCTTGGATACGCCGTCGACAATCATGGCGACTTCGTCGCCAAAACGCTCGGTGATGTCCTCGAGGCTGACCTCGGTATCTTCGACCACGTCGTGCAGGATCGCCGCCTCAATGGCCTGGGCATCGAGGCGCATTTCAGCCAGCGCCGTGGCGACCGCCACCGGGTGCGTGATGTAGGGCTCACCGGTCTTGCGGGTCTGTCCTTCGTGCGCCTCGGCACCGAACTCGTAGGCACCCACAATCTGCTCCACGCGCTCCTCGGGCAGGTATTCGCCAAGCGTGGACACGAGCTGACGCATGCCGTTGTCGCGGCGAAGCGAGATCGGCAGCTTGGACAGGATGCTGGTGGCGGTGTATTCCATCAGCGCCCTGCCGCGTTTCTGGTGGGTGCACGAAGCGTCATGACCCTTCGATACTAGCGTCGATGGGCCTTAATTCAACGTGTGTGGGGCGTGTCTGGCAGCTGTGCCGCCAGGGAGCCGTTAATCTGCTATCGAAATACCGCGTACGGGCATGATTTCTTCGGCGACTTCCGGCTGCAGAAGGTCCTCGGTAACGGGCTGGTCCAGCTCGTCAAGGATGGCCGGCGTGACGTGGCCTTCAGCAATCTCGCGCAGCGCGATAACGGTCGGTTTGTCGTTCTCCAGCTCTACCATCGGGTCAGCACCGTGAGCGACTCGGCGCGCACGCTTGGCGGCGACGAGCACCATTTCAAAGATGTTGTCGATGTTGTCGAGGCAGTCTTCAACTGTGATACGGGCCATGTGGAAAAACCTGGTAGAGCGTTAACGATGATGAGACGGTAGCCACTCGGCCGACGATCGGCCAGCGCTTATTCCAGACTGATATAAGTCAGCCCCTGCCGGCCTCGAGCATGGCCTCGACCGCGCTGCGCAGTTTCGGGGTGGCTGTCGACGACCGCTCGGCGGAACCCGCGAATACGTCCTCGAGGTCAGCAACGGCCCGGTCCAGGTCGTCGTTGAAGATGACGTAATCAAACTCGGTCCAGTGCGCCATGTCGGACATTGCGTCACGCAGGCGTCGTTCGATGACGGCGTTGCTGTCGGTTCCGCGGCCGCGCAGGCGACGCTCCAGCTCGGCAACCGACGGCGGCAGGATGAATACGGACACGGCTTCCGGCATGCGCTTCCTGACCTGCTGCGCGCCCTGCCAGTCAATTTCCAGGATCACGTGGTCGCCGTTGGCGAGATGCGTTTCCACCTGGCCGCGACTCGTGCCGTAGTAGTTGTCGAACACCTCGGCGTACTCGAGCAGTGCGTCCTCGCGGATCAGCTTCTCGAACTCATCGGTGGTCACGAAGTGGTAGTCGACGCCGTTGGCCTCGTTCGAGCGCTGGCCACGTGTCGTGTACGAAATCGAAAACCTGAACTCCGGGTTGTTACGCGTCAGCGCCTGTACGAGGGTCGTCTTGCCCGCGCCGGACGGTGCGGCGATGACAAACAGTCTTGCGTTGCTCACGGGCTTACTCGATGTTCTGGATCTGCTCGCGCATCTGCTCGATCAGCACCTTGAGATCGACGGCGGCGCGCGTGGTTTGGGTGTCGCCGGATTTCGAGCCCAGCGTGTTGGCTTCGCGATTGAGTTCCTGCATCAGGAAGTCGAGACGGCGCCCGACCGGTTCATCGCTGCCAAGGATCGAACGGATCTCGGTGACGTGGGAGCCCAGTCGATCGACTTCTTCGTCCACGTCGAGTTTCTGCGCAATCAGTGCAAGCTCCACCTCGAGGCGCGCGGGATCGGCTTCGATATCGAGCTTGTCGATGCGGTCGCGCTGCTTCTGGCGCGCCGCCTCGAGCACGTCCGGCATGCGCTCACGAACCGAGCTGGCGATGCTCTCGATATCGGCGCAGCGTGACTCGAGCATGTCGGCAATACGCTGGCCCTCACTGGCGCGCATCTCTGCCATGGCGCCCAGCGTTTCATCGAGCAGGCGACCGGCCTCGGCAAAAAGCGGCTCGGCATCGATCTCAGCCTGCTTGACCACGCCCGGCCAGCGCAACAGGTCGATCGGGTCAACGTGGCCAATATCGTTCAGCTTCACCTTGAGATCGTCGATGCGGTTGCCGATGAGTTTCAGCAGCTCGACATCCAGCTGCATTTCCTGCGACTGGTTCATGGCGCGACGGAAATTCAGGGAGCACTCGACCTTGCCGCGCTTCAGGCGATTCGACACCTGCTGCCGGAAGGCAGCTTCCTGCGGTCTCAGTTCGTCGGGGAGGCGCAGCTGCACGTCGAGATAGCGGTGATTCACCGCGCGTATCTCCCAGGTCATTGTGCCGATATCCGACTCAACGGACTGTCGCGCGAAGCCGGTCATACTGTGTAACATTCGTTCCCTACTCCCGTTATGCCGCTTTGGTCACATTTTTGGGTCGAGGCTGCGTGTACGGTGCAGCTGCGAGCCGGCATTCTACGCGTAGCGGAGTCTGGCCTGCCAGCGGCGTTATCACCTGAACTTAAGGCAACATGCGAGTCGAATACGCGAAGGTCTCTGCCCTGGGAGACCGACAGGACAACCAGGACAGGGGTGCTGTCATTGTCGCAGACGATGCGGCCCTGCTGGTCGTGTTCGACGGTATGGGTGGCCATTCCGACGGAGCGCTTGCCGCTGAAACCTGCCTGAAGGTGCTGGAAAAGGCCTTCACATCAGCACAGCTGCCCGTCTTCGATCCGCAGGGTTTCCTGTACAACTCGCTCTCGCTCGCCCACGACACTATCGTCAAGCTCGCACTTAATGTGGAAGCCGACTACCGACCGCGCGCGACCTGTGCGCTGGCGCTGGTCCAGGAAGGCGGCTCCTTCTGGGCGCACGTGGGCGACAGCCGGATTTACCAGTTGCGAGACGGTCGCGTCGTCGAGCGTTCCCGTGATCACAGCCACGTCGAGGTGCTGATCCAGGAAGGTGCGATCACCGAGGAAGAGGCGCTGGACCACCCGATGCGCAATTACGTGGAGTGTTGCCTGGGCGGCGACCCGCCGGTACCTGACATGACGATCACCGGCTTCAAGCCGATGGACATCGGCGACGTGTTGCTGACCTGTTCCGACGGCCTCTGGGCCGGCATCGCCGACGATGACATCGCCGCGCTGACCGTGACGGGCGAGTCACTCGGCGAACGCCTGAAGGCGCTCAGCATAAAATCATTGAGCGTAAACTCGCCGAACAGCGACAATACGACCGGCACCGCGCTGCAATGGCTCGGTGACTGACGTTTAAGAAGACACCGGGAGACACCCATGCGCCCAAGCGGCCGCTCGACGGACGAGTTACGTCCGGTTCGATTCGTTCCAGATTTCACCCGCCATGCTGAAGGCAGTGTGCTTGCCGAGTTTGGCGATACGCGCGTCCTGTGCACCGCCTCGATCGAGGATCGGGTGCCGCCGTGGATGCGCGGCGCCGGCAGCGGCTGGGTAACCGGCGAGTACGGCATGCTGCCGCGCTCGACGCACACGCGCTCGGCGCGCGAGGCGGCCCGTGGCAAGCAAAGCGGCCGTACCCAGGAGATTTCCCGGCTGATCGGGCGCAGCCTGCGATCGGTTGCGAACCTCGAGGCCCTGGGCGAACGCACGATCACGCTCGACTGTGACGTGCTGCAGGCGGATGGTGGTACGCGCACCGCTGCTATCAGTGGCGCCTACGTGGCGCTGGAGCTGGCGATACGTCGCGGGAAATTCAAAAAGCCACCGCTGATCGGCCGGATCGCCGCCGTATCGGTCGGCATCTACCGTGGCGAGCCGGTACTCGACCTGGATTACGCAGAAGATTCGGATGCCGAGACGGACATGAATGTTGTCATGAACGATGCCGGCAATTTCGTCGAAGTGCAGGGCACGGCCGAGGGCCACGCCTTCAGCCAGGACGAATTCTCAGCCATGCTCGGTCTCGCGAAGCTTGGCATCAGCCAGATTATCGAGGCGCAGGACCAGGCACTGAACGAGGCCGGCTGAGTGCCGTTACCGAAAAAGATCGTCATGGCCAGCGGCAACGCGGGCAAGATTCGCGAGATCGCACGCCTCCTCGCCGATCTCGATGTCGAAATTGTGCCGCAGTCGGATTTCGAGGTGCCGGACGCGGACGAGACCGGCACAAGCTTCGTCGAAAACTCCGTGATCAAGGCGCGCCATGCGGCCGCGCTGACCGGCCTGCCGGCGATCGCTGACGATTCCGGGCTGAGCGTTGACGCTCTGGACGGGCGACCCGGCGTGTACTCGGCTCGCTATGCCGGGCCGGCAGCGTCTGACGACGACAACGTCGACAAGCTGCTGGCCGAAATGCACGGCGTCACCGATCGTGGTGCCGCCTTCCACTGCGTGGCGTCCTTTGTGCCGGATGCGGACGCAGAGCCGCTGCTGGGCGAAGGTGAATGGCGCGGTGAAATCCTCACCGAGCGTCGCGGCGCGAACGGCTTCGGCTATGACCCGGTCTTCCTGGACCCGGCGTCAGGACGGGCATCGGCCGAGCTGTCTGCGGATGAGAAAAACGCCCGCAGCCATCGCGGCAAAGCGCTGCAGGCGCTGGCGGCACAACTGAAGGCGCTGGCCTGACGACCATGCTTTCCCTGTACGTGCACTTGCCGTGGTGTGTGCGCAAGTGCCCCTACTGCGATTTCAATTCCTACACGGCCAGCGACGACGTGCCGCGCAAGCGCTATGTCCGTGCACTGATTGCCGACATCACACGCGAGGCGCAGCATGCCGGCGACCGTCCGCTGCAGACGGTGTTCCTGGGTGGCGGCACGCCGAGTTTCTTCCCGCCAGACGACATCGCCGAGATTGTCGATGCGATTCATGCGTCGTTCCGCGTCGCCGGAAACGCTGAGATCACGATGGAGGCGAACCCGGGTACTGTCGAGAGCGGTGCCCCGGCGGGCTACCGCGATGCGGGCATCAATCGCCTGTCACTCGGTGCCCAGAGTTTCGATGCAGCCATGCTCGAGCGATTAGGCCGATTGCACAGCGTCGCTGACATCGAGCGCAGCGTGAGCGAGGCTCGCGAGGCGGGCTTCGACAACCTGAACATCGACGTCATGTTCGCCCTGCCCGGACAAACGACCGATCAGGCGCTGGCCGATCTCGAGGCCGCCGCCGCGCTGGAGCCCGAGCACCTGTCCTGGTACCAGCTGACGCTGGAGCCCAATACCGTGTTTTACGCCCGACCGCCGGACGGCCTGCCGGCGGGGGACAAAGCGTGGGACATGCAGCTCGCCGGGCAGTCTAGGCTCGCCGAGCTTGGCTATCGCCAGTACGAAGTCTCCGCCTACGCGAGACCCGGACACGAATGCCGCCACAACCTGAACTACTGGGAGTTTGGCGACTACCTGGCGGTCGGCGCCGGCGCACACGGCAAGCTGACCGCGGACTCGGGACCCCTGCGGTACCAGAAACCCGCCAATCCCCTGGCCTACATGGCCGCGATGGAATCCGGCGACCGTCCCGAGATGCAGGCGGTGGATGCCGCGGACCGTCCGTTCGAGTTCATGCTGATGGCGACGCGGCTGGTCGATGGCTTCGACCTGGCGCGCTTCGAGGCCACCACGGGCCTGCCGGCTGCCGACCTGGAGTCGCAGATGCGGGATGCGCTGGATAAGGGCTTGCTCGAGCGGACAGGCGGCCAGCGGGTGCGGCCCTCCGCGCTGGGTCGACGGTTTTTAAACGACCTGCAGGCCGGTTTCCTGCCGGATTGAACCCGCGACGGCAGCGTCCGGACCATCTACAGCAGCAGAGGCTGGTCGGCGGCGTCTCATGCGCCAGATTTTGCGGACCGATACGCCAGGATGTCGGGCTTTTTTACGGCTTTGTGACCGTCGGTTTGGAATGAGTTTATGCACAATCCCGGGGCAGATACTGTTTTTTAAGCATAAGAGGCCACTCAGCTGATATCCGGCCGTCAAAAACGCGTGTAACTCATTGTTTTAAATAGATTACATAAAATGGACACAAATTAATCATTTCGAGACTGTTGCTTGAAAAACGGGGGCTTAGCGCACTCGTTCAAATTTCTTCCACAACCTTATCCACAGGTTCTGTGGATAAAAATTGCAGGCTTGCGGCGCCGGAATAATCGCTATATCATTCGCGGCCTTTTTTGCACGGCACAACCCTCGGAATCACGCCATGAAAGCTGACCTTCATCCGACCTACACGGACACGAAAGTGACCTGCAGCTGCGGTAACGAGTTCACGACCCGTTCGACCATCGACGGCGACCTCGCTATCGAAGTCTGCTCCGCGTGCCATCCCTTCTACACGGGCAAACAGAAGATCGTCGACTCCGGCGGTCGCGTTGACAAGTTCCGCAAGAAGTACGGCATGGGCTAATTCGACTTTCGTCGAATTTCCACAATTTCATTGAAAATCAAAGCCCCGGACTCCGGGGCTTTGGTATGCTTACGCGCCCCAGAAAAAGACAAATAGAAGAGAAGCCCGATGACCGATGAAGCATTCCGCCTGATCAGCCCCGACGGTAAAGAGTCGCAACTGCCCGTTATGAAGGGCACGACAGGCCCGGATGTCATCGATATTGGCACCCTGTATCGCGATCAGGGCGTCTTCACCAACGATCCGGGCTTCGTCGCAACCGGCAGCTGCTCCTCCGACATCACCTTCATTGACGGTGGCGAGGGCATCCTGATGTACCGCGGCTACCCGATCGAGCAGCTGGCAGCCCAGTCCAACTTCATTGAAGTGTCCTATCTGCTGCTGCACGGCGACCTGCCGACCGCGGACGAACTCGCCGAGTTCGATCACACGATCCGCACGCACACCATGCTCAACGAGGGCATGCTGAACTTCTTCAAGGGGTTCCGTTACGACGCCCACCCGATGGCCCAGCTGTCGGCTGTCGTGGGTTCGATGTCGGCCTACTACCACGACACGACGGACATCAGCGACCCGCAGCACCGTGACATCTTCGCGCACCGCATCCTGGCCAAGCTGCCGACGATAGCGGCCGCGGCTTATAAGTTGTCTATCGGCCAGCCGTTCATTTACCCGCGTAACGATCTCAACTACTGCGAGAACCTGCTGCACATGATGTTCGCTGTGCCGGCCGAGCCGTACGAGATTGATCCGGTGTTTTCCGAGGCCATGGACCTGCTGTTCATCCTGCACGCCGATCACGAGCAGAATTGCTCGACGTCGACGGTCCGCATGGCGGGCAGCTCCGGCGCCAACCCGTATTCCGCCATCGCAGCCGGCATCTCGGCACTGTGGGGCCCGGCACACGGCGGCGCCAACGAGGCTGTGCTGAAGATGCTCGAAGAGATTGGTGACGTCAGCCAGATCGACAAGTTCGTTGAAAAGGCCAAGGACAAGAACGACCCGTTCCGCCTGATGGGCTTCGGCCACCGTGTCTACAAGAACTTCGATCCGCGTGCGACGATCATTCGCGAAATGGCCCACAAGGTCCTCGCCAAGCTCGGTCGCACCGACACGCCGATGTTCGACCTCGCACTCGAGCTCGAACAGCGTGCCCTGAAGGACGACTACTTCGTCGAGAAGAACCTGTACCCGAACGTCGATTTCTACTCCGGCATCATCTACCGCGCCCTGGGTATCCCGACGTCCATGTTCACCGTCATGTTCGCCATCGGCCGCTGCGTCGGCTGGACGTCGCACTGGCGTGAAATGATCTCGGACCCGAAAGGCAAGATCTCGCGTCCGCGCCAGTTGTACACCGGACCGGCGAAGCGCGACTACGCGCCGATCGAAAACCGCTAGGCGAATGTTCTGCGACGCGGTCGCCGGCCTCAAACCCGGCAGACGGCACTCGCGCTGTGAACCGGGTTCAGGGCAGCTCGTCGCTGGTGGATGTCATGCGAACGGATGACCGGTATAACCACGAGCCCGAGCTGGCCAAACTCAAGTCGATGGGCCGCCTCGAGAACGAGGGCCTGGAAGTCATCGACCACCTGCCTCTTCTCGATTGTCCGAACTTCCGTTCGGACGAGGACGTCGCGAGACGTTGCCTGGTGCTTGCAGGTCTGCTGCAACTGCATTTCGGGGCGCCCAGAGAGCACCTGCACCAGTGGTTCGAGGAGAACGCGCTGCTGTTTTCGCTCACGCGGGCAGAACGGGCGTTACTCGACAGAGACTTCGATGCACTGGCGGAGCAGCAACGCATTGATATTTACTGGTTCATCGAGTCCACGTGGGCACTCACCTGGGCTGGCGGCATGCACCCGGACCTGACCCTGAATACCTGCGTTGAAGATACCCTCGCAGAGATGCTCCCGTCGGTTGAACAGTGGGAACCGGCAGCCGACTTTGTGTCGAACTACCGTCTCCGCGATCGCACCGAGCTGTTCGAGATGCTGGACTACCTCTACCGGGGCCACTGGTTCGCCATGCATTACCGCAATCACCCGGGTGTTGATCTCGACATCGTGATGGAGCGACGAAAGGCGCTCGAGTGGGTCTGCGATCGCTCGCTCTCATGGGACGATGTCCCGCTGGATACCTGATCGGTCTAGCCGACACCCGCCGGCATGTCTTCCATCAACACCTGCACCGCATTCATGTCGGCGCGTTTCATCGGCTTGCCGTCGATCGGACTGATCGGAGCCTGTCGCAAACCGTCGTAGGGGAACACGGTCGCCTGCACGATGTTGTATTCGTGGCGAAACTCGTAGCCGGGGTAGATTTCGACGACGTTGCGCCGGGTCTTCAGGCGGCGTTCGTAGTTTTTGAAGTGGATCTGCCGGTCGCCCAGGTGGAACGCGACCATCTCGGGTGAGTCGCTGAACAGGTGCATGTTGACGGCCGAGTTGTCGTCGGCGGTGCCGTTCAACACGGGGCCCACCAGGCGCGGTGTGAACTCCTCGAGCATCTGCATGGCAATCAGCGCCGTGCGGCGCAGGCTGTACAGCAGTTCGACGTGATCCTCACCGGCGAACAGCGCCAGGTGTTCGGCAATCGCCTGCTCAATCTCGTTGTTGCCCGGCAGCGCGCCGCGTGTCGTCAGGTTCAGTTTTTCAGCCGCCTTGGTCTTGGCGATTCGATAGTCGCGAATGCCCTGGTCGACGATCAGTCGGGCGGCTTCCTGGGCTACCAGTTGTCGCGTGCGTTCCGAGGCCATGTCAGAACAGCGGTTCCTCGTCGGCATCCGAGTCGCTGCCGTCGATGTCGAGCACCGGTACGTCGATCAGGTCTTCGCACTGCGGCTCGTTGCCGGCGCGGAAAATCTCGAAGGTCGAGTTGGCCGCTCCCGCTCGCGCCGGGCAACCAGTCTTGCGATCGATGCGCAGGTTGACGATGCCCTCAGGCATGGCCATCTGGCTGTTCGGCACATCATCAAGCGCCCGCTCCATGAACTTGATCCACACGGGCAGTGCTGTTCGCGAGCCTTCTTCGCCCGGGCCCAGCGGCAGGTCGTCGTCGAAACCGATCCAGACGATGCCGGCAAGGTCGCCGTTGAAGCCACCGAACCACGCATCTCGACGGTCGTTGGATGTACCGGTCTTGCCCGAGAGGTCGCGGCGGCCGAGTGTCAGCGCGCGGCGCCCGGTACCGCGGCGAACCACGTCGCGCATCATGTCCTGGATGATGTAGGCGTTCTGTTCAGGTATCGCTTCACCTGCCGCGCGGATGCCGTCCAGTTGCTCCGGGTAGTCTTCAATCGTTGGCCGGTACTCAACGCCCAGTTCCGCCATTTCAGCCATGGTGTATTCAGGGACCTGCTCAAGCTCGAAGCGCGTCGGTGCCTTTTCCTCTTCCCTGCATGCCCGGCAGACCACCAGCGGGTCCGAGCGATACAGTTCCTCACCGTCCGGTCCGTAAATCGCATCAAGGAAGTAGGGTTTCACGGCGAAGCCACCGTTGGCGATGGTTGCGTAGCCCTGCACCATGTCCAGCGGTGAGGTCGAGCCGCCACCGAGCGCCAGCGAGCCGTTGCGCGGCAGGGCGTTAACGCCAAAGCCGAAGCGCGCAATGTGGCGCACGGTGTTGCCGATACCGGTTTCGTAGAGCAGAAGGCGGACCGATACCAGGTTCATCGACCGCACCAGCGCTTCGCGCAGGCGCGTGGGGCCGTAAAAGCGACCGCTGTAGTTAATGGGTCGCCAGTCCTTCTCCAGTTCCGATGAGCGAATTACGACCGGAGAGTCATCGACGACCGTTGCGGCTGTATTGCCGGCCTCCAGCGCCGCACTATATATAAAGGGTTTGAACGCGGAGCCCGGTTGGCGGCTAGCCTGCGTGGCCCGGTTGAATTTACTGATCGCAAAATCGAAGCCGCCGATCAGACTGGTGATAGCACCGTCGTACGGGTCCATGGACACCACCGAGCCCTGCACCTCGGGCGCATTGCTCAGTGCCCAGTAGTCGTCCGTCGTCGGCATAACGTAGATCACGTCGCCCGGTGTCAGCACGTCGACGACGCTTTCCGGTGCCGGACCCGTCGTTTCGCGGTCGATAAACGGTTTCGCCCACTTCATGCCGATCCACGGGATCTCGCCGGTGGTGCCGCCGGAGAAACGGATGCTGGCGCTGTTGTCCTCTTCGAACACGGCGGTAACGATCGCCACCTCGAGGTCGCCCGGCGCGTACTGGCGCAGCGAGTCGAGAACCTCGATCGACCAGGCCTCGATGTCGTCGTCCAGCGGTGTCTCGCTGATGTCGAAGCTCGCGATCGGGCCGCGGAAACCGCGACGGCGCGTGAACTCGAGCAGCCCGTTCTTCAGGGCGTAGTTGCCCGCAAGCTGCAGTTCCGAGTCCAGCGAGGTAAAGACCTGGTAGCCGGCCGTGTAAGTCTCTTCGCCAAAGCGGCTGAGCATTTCCCGGCGCACCATCTCGGCAACGTAGGGTGCCTCAACCTCGACGGCGGCACCGTACAGGTTGGACTCCATCGGTGTATTAATGGCTTCGTCGTACGTCTGCTCGTCAATGTAGTCGAGACTGAGCATGCGACCGAGCACGTAGTTGCGGCGGACCGTCGCATCGCGCGGGCTGCGAACCGGGTTGTAGCGCGACGGTGCCGGCAGCACACCGGCAAGCGTCGCCGCCTCGGCAACGCTCAGCGTTTCAAGAGGTTTGTTGAAGTACACCTGCGCGGCCGCAGCGACTCCGTAGGCGCGCTGGCCGAAGAACATCTTGTTAAGGAACAGCGCCATGATCTGTTCCTTGCTGAACTCCTGCTCGATCTTCCAGGCCAGGAAGGCTTCGTTGAGCTTGCGCACCAGCGTCTGCTCGCGCGTCAGGAAGTAGTCACGCGCCAGCTGCTGGGTCAGCGTTGAGCCACCGCCGGCGATCTCGCCGGTCTTGACCAGCAGGAACAACGCGCGACCGATACCGACCGGGTCGATGCCGCTGTGTTCGAAGAAGCGGCGGTCTTCGGCAGACACGAACGCCTGCACAACGTGGTCCGGCACGTCGTCGTAGTCGACGAGCACGCGCTTGCGCTGGCCGATCTCTGAAATGAGTCGTCCATCGCGGCTGTACACCCGGAGCGGCATCTGTAGCGGGATATCCCGGATCGTCTCGGCCGCGGGCAGGCTCGGCGATGCATAGAAATAGGCGCCGATTATGCCGGCCAGTCCGGCCACAAAGCCGACCAGGCCGAGGCCGAGGCCCGCGATGCCCAGCCTCATGGCGGTGCGGTGGCGTTTCTTCGCCGGTTCGGGAGTTACGGGGTCATTCATGTCGAGTTTCACACTACAAACTGTGAAATGTTAAGTGGTAGCGAAAGCAGATTTAAGACTAGAGTGCTGCAGGGATTATGGCGGGATTGTGGCATTCCTGTGATTTGTTAACTAGACCCGCCAACCAGTTCACAGAACAGCGCTTTTGGGCTGCGTACCATGCGTTCGTGTTTACGTGAACATAGTCACGTTTTATTTAACATTTTATTGATATATAGTTAAATCGATATGCTCGGGGCCACGTTACAAGTGGCACGCAACTTACCGGTCTTAAAGGGAAAATCAGTGCTTTTCGGCAAGAAAACTCAGCCCCTGTTGGGGCTCGACATCACGACCTCATCGGTCAAGCTGATAGAGCTTACCCAGAGCGGCAAGCGCTACCGTGTCGAGTCCTACTCTGCTGAGCCGACCCCGCCCAGCTCCGTCAATGAAAAAGCCATTGTGGATGCGAAGGCCGTCGGTGAAGCAATTCGACGCGCAGTGAAGCGCGCTGGTGCCAAGGCGACCGAAGTCGCCGTTGCGATCAGTGGCGACGCTGCCATTACCAAAGTGATCCAGATGCCGTCGAGCCTCTCCGAGAGAGATCTCGAAGGCCAGGTCGAAATCCAGGCCGACCAGTACATTCCATTCCCGATGGAAGAGGTCAGCTTCGATTACGAAATCGTCGGCCCGAATGAAAAGGATCCCGAGCTCATGGACGTCCTGCTCGTTGCGACTCGCACCGAGAACGTCGAGCAGCGCCAGCGTGCCGTTGAAGCCGCCGGCCTGAATACTCGCATCGTTGACGTCGAGGCCTTCGCGCTGGAAAACGCCTGCGCGCTCCTCAGCCACCAGATCCCGGATGCCGGTCACGAGCAGTCTGTTGCGGTTGTCGATATTGGCGCCAGCAGCACGACGTTCTCGGTCCTGCAAAACCTGAAAGTTATCTACACGCGTGACTTCAACTTCGGCGGCCAGCAGCTGACCGAGGAGATCATGCGTACCTACGGCTTGTCGATGGAAGACGCCGGCCGCGCCAAGAAACAGGGTGGCCTGCCGAGTAACTACCAGCCGGAGGTTCTCGAGCCGTTTATTGACGACATGACCCAGCAGGTCAGCCGTTCGCTGCAGTTCTACCTCGCCTCCGGCGGTGGTCGCGAGCAGCCGGACCTGATCCTGGTCTGCGGCGGTTGCGCCAACATCCCGGGTATTTCGGACGTCATCTCAAGCCGGGTCGGTATCCCGACCGAGGTTGGCGATCCGCTCGGCCAAATGAAGATCTCGTCGAAAGCGAAGTCGCAGGGTGTCACCAAAGACGCCACGGCTCTGCTGACGGCCTGCGGTCTCGCACTGAGGAGCTTCGACTAAGATGCCTAGCATTAACCTGCTGCCTTGGCGCGAGGCGGAACGACAAAAGCGTCAACGCGAATTCGGTATCGCGCTCGGTGCCGCGGTGGTTGCCGCCATCGGCGTCGTGATTGCAACGATGTGGTTCTACGAGGGCCTCATCGACAACCAGGAGCGCCGTAACGATCGCCTGACTGCCGAGATCAAGGAGCTCGACAAGAGCATCGAGGAGATCGATGGTCTCGAGCGCCAGAAGGAACGTCTGCTGGATCGCATGGAAATCATCGAACAGCTGCAGACGAGCCGACCGGAAATTGTGCACCTGTTTGACGAGATCGTTCGACAGATGCCCGAGGGTGTTTACCTGACCGGCATGCGCCAGACCGGCGATCGCATCGAGATTCGAGGCGTCGCACAGTCGAGCACGCGCGTATCGGCACTGATGCGACAGATTGATGCGTCCGACTGGTTAACGGACCCGGACGTGGACCGTGTTGTCACGACTCAGAGTGGCACGACACGCCAGTCTGAATTCGTTGTCTTCCTGAAACAGGCGAAGATCACGGAGGAAGAATCATGAGCGTCGTAGACGAACTGCAAAATCTCGACGTCAACGACGTCGGCCGCTGGCCGCTGGTTTTCCGTGTTGCCGTGATTGCCATCGTATTCGTTGGCGTTGTCGGCCTCGGTGTCTGGTTCACGATCGTGAAGGACAAGGCGCCGCTGCTCGAGAGAGCGGAGCAGGCTGAGCAGGATCTTCGCGTTGCGTTTGAAAGCAAGCAGCGAAAGGCCGCCAACTACGATCAGTACGTAGAACAGCTGGCGCAGATCGAACAGTCGTTCGGCACGATGCTGCGCCAGCTGCCGGGCGAGACGGAAATCCCGAGCCTTATTGTTGATATCTCGCAGACCGGCCTGGCTGCCGGCCTGCAGGAGCGACTCTTCCAGCCGTCGTCGGAAGTGCCGCGCGAGTTTTACGCCGAGAAACCGATCCGCGTATCGCATGTCGGCAGCTACCACGAAATCGCCAACTTCGTCAGCGGTGTCGCTGCGTTGCCGCGAATCGTGACGATGCACGAGATCTCGATCGCACCGACGGGTGAGGGCGGCTTCGACGAACTGACGTTTAACGGTGTCGTAAAGACCTACCGCTATCTCGAGGAGACAGGCGAATGACAAGTCGGTCACTCAACATCGCAAAGACCGCTGCGCTGGTCATCGCCACAGCAGGCCTCGCTGCCTGCAGCGCGAACATGGACGAGCTGGATGCCTACATCAACGAGGTCAAGGCGAAGCCGGGCCGCGGTATTGATCCCCTTCCGGAGATCACGCCGTACGAGGTCTTCTCTTACGAAGCTGAAGAACTGCGTTCGCCGTTCCAGCCGGACACCGCACAGGTTGTCACCAATACGGCCGGCGCAATCACGATCGATGAAGACCGTATTCGCGAGTACCTCGAGGGTTTCCCTCTGGATTCGCTCGCGATGGTCGGCACGCTCGACATCAGCGGCACGTACTACGGCCTGGTGCAGACAGCCGATGGACTGATCCATCGGGTGATCCCGGGCAACTACATGGGCCAGAACTATGGCCGTATCACAGATATCACGGAGTCGGAAATCGCGCTGGTTGAAGTCATTTCCGACGGAATTGGCGGCTACATAGAAAGGGACGCCGCTGTCAGTCTTACTGACTGAGACTGAATGGAACTGGGAGTAATGGGAATGACGCTCAAACTGAAACCGATGCTGCAAGGCACGGTATCGAAACTGGCCGGCCTCGTGCTTGCAAGCCTGTTCGCAGGTGCTGCGTTTGCACAGGTTCCGAACCAGCTGCAGGACATCCAGGTGCAGGGGCTGCCGGGTGACCAGGTCGAGCTGCGACTCGTCCTAAGCGAAGCCGCTCCGGAGCCGCTGGCGTTCACGATCGACAGCCCGGCGCGTATCGCGCTGGACCTGCCGGACACCGCTCTCGGCCAGGCCGCACGTCGTACTGACGTCGACCTCGGACCGCTCGACACGGTCCTGACGGCGGAAGCCAATGGACGCACCCGTGTCGTACTGAATCTCGACACCATGGTGCCCTACGAAACGCGCCGCAACGGAAACGTTGTGACCGTGGTTCTCGGCGAAGGTGACGACTACAGCGCAGGATCTACCCAGTTCGCCAGCGCGCCGTCGTCCACGCCGATGAGCACTTCGACTCCGGGATCCCGCTCAATTGATGGCATCGATTTCCGTCGCACGCGTGACGGCGGTGGCCGCGTTCTGATTCGCCTGTCTGACCCGTCCACGCCGGTCGACATTCGCCAGGAAGGTCCGCGTATCGTTGCCGAATTCAAGGACACGTCGCTGCCGGCCGAACTGATGCGCCGTCTTGACGTTAACGACTTTGCAACGCCGGTTGTGACGGTTGATGCGCTGCGCTCGAACCTCGACAGCCGCATCATCATCAGCGCCGAGGGTCGCTTCGAGCAGCTGGCTTACCAGTCAGACAACGAGTTCTCGATCGAGATCAACCCGGTCGTTGAAACGGAAGAAGCTGTTTCAGGCCTGTTCTCGGAGTCCAAGGAATACGAAGGCCAGCGCCTGACGCTGAACTTCCAGGACATCGAGACCCGCGCCGTACTGCAGCTGCTGGCTGAAACCTCCGGCAAAAATATCGTTGTCTCTGACACCGTGTCCGGCAACGTGACGCTGCGCCTGCGCAACGTTCCGTGGGACCAGGCACTGGATATTGTCATGACCACCAAGGGTCTCGACATGCGCCAGAACGGCAACGTCATCATCGTTGCCCCGGCTGATGAAATCGCCGCGCGTGAGACGGCCGATCTCGAAGCCAAGCAGGCGATCAGCGAGCTTGAGCCGCTGTACTCCGAGTTCCTGCAGGTCAACTACGCGAAAGCCAGCGACCTGGCCTCGCTGATCTCGCAGGGTGGCGACAACTCGCTGCTGTCCGAGCGTGGCAGCATCGCGGTCGACGCTCGCACCAACACCCTCCTCGTGCAGGACACGGCAGATCGTCTGCAGGACATTCGTCGCCTCGTCCGCACGCTGGATATTCCGATCAAGCAGGTGCTGATCGAGTCGCGCATCGTCATCGTTAACGACGACTTCAGCCGCGATCTCGGTATGCGCCTCGGTGTTACCGCGTTCAATGAAAACGGTGACGATGGTGTCACGGTCATCTCGGGTACCGGTGCCGGTACCGACACGATGATTGGTTCTGCGCTGGACAACCTCGCGGACCCGGCCAACGGCACGATCTTCCCGATCGAGCTGCCGACACTGTCCAACCGATACAACGTGAACGTGCCGATCGCCGAGGGCGCTGGTCGTTTCTCGCTGGCCGTACTGGAAAGCGACTACCTCGTCGACCTCGAACTGACGGCGCTGGAAGCCGAAGGCCGCGGTGAGATCGTATCGACGCCGCGCGTCATTACGGCAAACCAGTCGCAGGCGACCATCGAACAGGGTGTTGAGATCCCGTTCCAGCAGGCGGCTGCCTCGGGTGCAACCGCGGTTGAATTCAAGAAGGCGGTTTTGAGCCTGATCGTTACGCCGCAGATTACGCCGGACAACAACATCATCATGGACCTCGCCGTAAACTCTGACAGCGTGGGCCAGGTCATCTCGACCGGTGGTGCCGGTGGTACGGTCCCGAGTATCGACACTCGCCGTGTCGAAACGCAGGTTCTCGTCAAGGATGGCCAGACGGTCGTACTCGGCGGTATCTACGAAACGGAACGTCGTGAAACGATCACCAAGGTACCGGTCCTGGGCGATATCCCGGTTGCCGGCCGGCTGTTCCGCAGCACGCAGCGCCTGCACAACAAGGCCGAGCTGCTGATCTTTGTAACGCCGCGCATCCTCGCGGAAGGTGCAACGATCAACTAGCGGTGCAAACAAATCGCTTGAGTAAAGCGAGCAGGAAAGCCAACCTTCGGGTTGGCTTTTTTGTTTGAGGATCACAGTGAGCCAGCAACCGGGCAATATCATCCTTGTCGGCCCCATGGGTGCCGGCAAATCCGCTGTTGGCCGACAGCTCGCCCGGACGTTGGATAAGGACTTTGTCGACAGCGACGACGAGATCGAGGCGCGCACCGGAGTCGACATCCCGTTCATCTTCGAAAAAGAAGGCGAGCCCGGCTTCCGTGATCGTGAGACCCGCGTGCTTGAGGATATCGCGGCACGCTCGGGCATTGTCCTCGCAACCGGCGGTGGTGCGGTGATGCGAGCGGAGAACCGCGCCACGCTCGCTGGCTGCGGCTTCGTCGTCTACCTGCAGACCAGCGTTGACCAGCAACTGTCGCGAACCTCCCGCGGGCGCCATCGTCCCCTGCTGGATACCGATGACCCGCGTGCCGTGCTCGAGTCGCTGATGCACAAACGACACCCCCTGTACGAAGAGCTCGCCGACCTGGTAGTCGACACGAACGGGCGCAAGGTGTCCTCTGTCGTCCAGGAGATCCGTGAGCGACTGGACGAGGCGCTCTGACTGGCCGCGAATTTGCGGTAACCTTGCCGCGACCTCGCAACGGAGTGCGGTTTGACAGAGCAACACCACATAGCTGTCGATCTCGGTGATCGCAGCTACCCGATCGTCATTGGCAGCCATCTTCTCGGCGGCGGCTTCGACCTGTCGCGCTATGTCACGGGATCGCAGTGTCTGATCGTCAGCAATGAAACGGTCGCGCCGCTGTACCTCGATGCGCTGACGAAAAACCTCGAATCTCGCGAGGTCTCGTCGCTGGAACTGCCGGACGGTGAACAGCACAAGACCCTGGAAACCGTGGAGCAGGTCTTCCGGAAACTGGTTGATATAGGCGCGGGCCGGGACATCACGCTGATCGCACTCGGCGGCGGCGTGGTTGGTGATACGACAGGTTTTGCGGCAGCAACGTGGATGCGCGGCGTGGACTTCATCCAGGTGCCAACTACACTGCTCGCGCAGGTGGACTCGTCCGTCGGCGGCAAAACCGGGGTCAACCTGGCAGCCGGCAAGAACCTGGTCGGCGCTTTCTACCAGCCGCAGATGGTCATGATCGACACGGACTCGCTGTCGACCCTGCCGGACCGGGAGTTCCGCGCCGGCCTCGCCGAAGTCATCAAGTACGGTGCGATCGCCGACGCCGCGTTCTTTGAATGGCTGGAGACGTCGATGCCGGCCCTGCTGGAGCGCGATGCGTCGACGCTGGCTCACGCGATTCGACGCTCGTGCGAGTTGAAAGCAGACGTCGTCGCAGAGGACGAGCGGGAATCCGGCCGTCGCGCCATCCTGAATTTCGGACATACCTTTGGTCACGCTATCGAGCGTTGCCAGGGCTACGGCGAATGGCTGCACGGCGAGGCCGTCGCTGCCGGCATGATCATGGCCGCGCGTCTCAGCGGGCTCGCAGATGCCGACGTCGATCGCCTCGTAAAACTGGTCGAGGCGGCGGGGCTGCAGGCCGCACCCCCGACTTTGCCGGCGGCCGACATGATGGCGGCGATGGGCATGGACAAGAAGGTGCTGAACCGCAAACTGCGCTTCGTGTTGCTCGACGACATCGGCCAGGCCCGCGTGACCAGCGAGTACGATGACGCCCTGCTGTCCGGCATCCTGGAGTCCGCTGCCGCATGACGCTGGCGCCCTACGCGGCTGATGCCAGTCGATCGAGCGGTCGCCGCCACCCCGAGCCCGCTGCCGAATACCGCGGTGAGTACCAGCGAGACCGCGACCGGATCATTCATTCGACGGGGTTCCGGCGGCTGGCGCACAAGACCCAGGTGTTTGTCAGCGGACAGGGCGACCTCTATCGAACCCGCCTGACACACTCGATTGAGGTCGCGCAGATCGGTCGCACCATTGCGCTCGCGCTGGGGCTCAGCGAACCGCTGACCGAGGCCATCTGCCTTGCCCACGATCTGGGTCACACCCCGTTCGGCCACGCTGGCCAGGACGTTCTGAATGCCTGCATGCGCGACTACGGCGGCTTCGAGCACAACTTCCAGTCGCTGAGGGTTGTCGACGAGCTGGAGACTCGCTATGCCGAGTTTCCCGGGCTTAACCTGATGTTCGAAACCCGTGAGGGCATCCTCAAACATTGCTCGTTGAACAATGCCCGCACGCTGGACGAACTCGGCAAGCGATTCATCAATCGCGAACAGCCCGGGCTGGAAGCGCAGGTTGCCGACCTGGCTGATGCCATTGCCTACAACAATCACGACGTCGACGACGGGTTCCGGGCCGGGATGATCACCCTCGAACAGCTTCGCGAGGAGCCGCTGTTCAACGACCAATACGAGACGGTCAAGCAGCTCTACCCGGATCTCGGCGACCGTCGCCTGATCTACGAGATTATCCGTCGCATGATCAACGCCGTCGTCACTGACCTGATTCACGAGACGCGCCGCAACCTGGACCGTGAACGGCCCGAGAGTATTGACGACGTGCGCCAGGCCGGACGGCCGATCGCCGGCATGTCCGAACCGATGCTGGAACAGCATCTTGGCCTGAAACGCTTCCTATACAAGTCGCTGTACAGTCATGAGCAGAAGCTCGAGGTCGAGGCGCGCGCCAAACACACGCTCGAGACCCTGTTCCGCACCTTCATGGACGACGTCGATGCGCTGCCTGAGCAGTTTGCGACGCGTGTTCGCGAACAGGACGAACGCGGTCGTGCACGGGTGGTTGCGGATTACATCGCCGGCATGACGGATCGCTACGCGATGTCCGAGTACGAACGCATCAACGGCGTTGCCGTGGGCGGGTAATGCGCCCGCAATAACGCTAGAATCCCCGCCCCGGGGAGGGAAGACATTGACTCACAAAGCTATAGACAATCGCGATCGCCTGATCTTCGCGATGGATGTGCCCGACTGCGACGAGGCGAGGCACCTGACCGAGCAGCTCGGCGATTCCGTCACGTTCTACAAGATCGGTCTCGAGCTCATGATGAGCGGCGGCTATTTCGAGCTGCTCGACTGGATGCTGGAACGCGACAAGAAGGTCTTCTGCGACCTGAAGTTCTTCGATATCCCGGCCACCGTCGGCAAGGCCGTCCGGCAGTTGAAGGACCGTGGCGCCAGTTTCGTCACCGTGCACGGAAATCAGTCGATCATGGAAGCCGCGGCAGAGAACAAGGGCGACTCGCTCAAGGTGCTCGGTGTGACGGTGTTGACCAGCCTCGATCGCGGCGACATGGACGATCTCGGGTTCGACTGCGACATCGAGGCGCTGGTGCTGTCACGCGCGCGTCGCGCACTGGAAGCAGGCTGCGATGGCGTGATTTCGTCGGGACTCGAGGTGGCAAAGCTGCGCGAAAGCGTCGACGAGAAGCTGCTGGTTATCACACCGGGTATACGTCCTGTCGACAACCGCCCCGAGGGCGACCAGAAACGTGTCGTCACCGTGGAGACAGCCTTCAGCAACGGTGCAGACCATATTGTTGTCGGCCGTCCGATCCGCGACGCAGAGGACCCGCGCGCGGCTGCAGAAAACATCCAGGCAAGCATTGAGGCTACCGTTACATGAGTGAACTGAAGAACGACCTGTTCCTGAAGGCGCTGATGCGCCAGCCCGTACCGCGCACACCAATGTGGATCATGCGCCAGGCGGGCCGTTACCTGCCGGAGTACCGGGCTACACGTGCCGAGGCGGGCGACTTCATGAGCCTGTGCCGCAATGCCGAGCTTGCCTGTGAAGTCACCTTGCAGCCGCTGCGACGCTACAAGCTCGACGCCGCTATCCTTTTCTCTGACATCCTGACCGTACCCGACGCGATGGGGCTCGGTTTGTACTTTGAGACCGGCGAAGGTCCGAAATTCGAACGACCGCTGCGCACGAAAGCGGATATCGAGAATCTTGCGGTACCCGATGTCAGCGACGGCCTGGGCTATGTTTTCAACGCGGTATCCACGATACGTGAGGCGCTCAACGGCGATGTCCCGCTGATCGGTTTCGCCGGCAGTCCGTGGACCGTGGGTACCTACATGGTCGAAGGTGGATCCAGTCGCGAGTTCCCGAACATCAAGGGACTCGCGAACGAGCAGCCCGACGTCCTGGATACGCTGATGGACAAGGTCGCCGGTATGACGACGGACTACCTGAACGCGCAGATCGAGTCAGGCGCGCAGGCGGTCATGATATTCGACACCTGGGGCTCAGCCCTGGAGCCTGACGACTACCGGCGCTTCTCGCTGGCCAGCATGCAGAAAATCGTCGATGGCCTGACGCGTGAGAAATACGGCCGCACAATCCCCGTCATCCTGTTCACCAAGGGAGCCGGCCCGCTGCTGGCCGACATGGTCGAGACGGGCTGTGACGCGCTGGGTGTTGACTGGACAACGGATCTCGCCGATGCACGCCAATACACCGGGGACAAGGTCGCGCTACAGGGCAACCTTGATCCGGCGACGTTGCGGGAAAGCCCGGAGAAGATTCGTGAAGGTGTGGCTCGCGTGCTGGAAAGCTACGGCAAGGGACCGGGGCACGTGTTCAACCTGGGTCACGGCATCACGCCGGATATCGATCCCGACCACGTCTCGGCGCTGGTTGATGCGGTACACGAGCTGTCACCGCAGTACCACGACTGACGCGCAACCTGCCGTCCCCGGACATGGATTACGCCGCGCTAACGCCTCAGTCTGCGAATGACCTCGCTACAGGTCACTTGCCGGGCACTCTTGGGATCGAACTGCTCCATTTCGACGAAGGGCGCACGGAAGCAAGGCTCGAAGTCTCCGACCGTCACATGGCTGTAAACGGTTACCTGCACGCCGGAACCGTCGTAACCCTGGCGGATACCGCGGCAGGTTTCGGTTGTATGACCAACCTGCCGGAGGGTGCGACCAGTTTCACAACGATCGAGCTGAAATCGAATCACCTCGCGACCGTGCAGTCCGGCGCAATCCACTGCGTTGCCGAGTGCCTGCACGGTGGCCGGACGACGCAGGTCTGGGAGTCACGGGTGTTCGCCGAGTACAGTGGCAAGCTGCTGGCCAAGTTCACCTGCACCCAGCTTATCCTTTACCCGCGTTAGCCAGGCGTTTCAGCTTCGGAGCCAGGCCATTGGAATGTCGGCTTCCAGCGAGTCGTCGACGTTGCGAATTCTCGATTCGAACCTGCCCTCCTGGCGAAAACCCAGCGATTCGTAAAACTCGATGGCGCGCTGGTTGGACTCCCGCGCGATCAGCTCGAGGCGATCGACATCACCGCGCTCGCGAAGGCGCTGCATAAACTCAACAAACAGCGCACGGCCGACACCTCGGCCCTGCGCAGCCGGGTCGATGGCAATCGTGAGCTCCGACCACACGTGGGACAGGGCAAAGAGCTGTGGCGAGTAGGCGTGGATCTCGCCAATCACCTGGTCTGCATCCAGCGCCACCAGCGACAGACCGGCCGCAGCTGCACGCTCGAGAAAGCCTGCGACATAGGCCGGCGTGACCTCGTCGGCCAGCCGAATCAAACCGCCCGGGGTCTTTGCGACGCGCTGGTACAGCGCAAACACGGCGTCAACGTCCCCGGCTTTGGATTCGCGGATTTCCATCGCAGAAAACCTACAACAAGGCGCGATCATCCGCTATTGCTTCTGCGCCGTATGTAGCCGAGGCTTAATTGGGTATTTCGAGCCGGAGCGCGACATGAGCACCTCAACAGAACACCTGGTCGAATTCGCTGCGACCTTTGGCAAGGCCCTGCATGACGGGCACTTCGTTGCCGCGCACGCGATGTTGACCCCGGCGCTTGCCGGAACGACCAGTGCGGCGGACCTGTTGGAGGAGTACGAGGTTCTCGCAGAGGACATGGGCGGTGTCACCGGGATCGGTCCGCCCGCCGTAATCCTTGAAGAATGGCCCGGCAAGGGCGAGCAGGACCTTGCGATGGTCTATATTCCCCTTGAAGGCGACATGTTCTCGGAGGCGGCAACGGTGACGGTCGCAGAGTCGGGGAGCGGCCTCTGCGTCGCCGGCATCGAATGGGGTCGTCCGTAACCCGGGGAGGCAGATATGGCTAATTACATCGACGGTTTCGTCTTGCCCATACCGCGAGACCGGCTGGACGAATACAAACGGGTGGTCGAGGCGGTCGCCCGGGTCTGGAAGGAACACGGCGCGACGGACTACCGTGAGTTCGTCGGCGATGACCTGGTCAACGAAGACACGGGCTCCTTCATCAAAACGGCCGGGGCCACGGATTCTGATGTCGTCATCTTTGGCTGGGTTGCGTTCGAATCGCGCGAAGCGCGAGACCGGGCCAATGAAAAGGTCGCGGCCGACCCCCGCATGGCGGAACTGGTCGGCGCATCGGACATCGGTTTTGATCCTCTGAAGATGGCCTGGGGCGGCTTCCGGCCGCTGGTGTAACGGCCCCTTCAGACCTCAGCTACGACGGAGCCGGTCGATCAGGCGGGCTCCCGCGACCAGTACAGGCGACAGCAGTGACAGCACCGCACTGCCCAGCGTCAGCCAAACCCAGGGCACGCCGCGATAGCCCGTGAAATTCAGACTAGGGTTTCCCGCCATGACGATCGACACCGGGTACCAAAGCGCAGCTAACGTCATCGCGACCAGGCAAAACCCGCGCAGCCAGCGACGATTACCGGCGTACAGCCAGGCAGCCAGCGGTGGGGATACCAGTCCTGCCGCGGTCAGGAGGTTACCCAGCGGGAACGGTCCGACGGGCCACAGGAGATAGGTGGCGCCGCTGATCAGCGACACGGCGGCGAAGACCGTGACGGCCACGAGTACGCTGGCGAGTAGCCCTTTCTTCATACGCCCCGCCTAGCGAAACAGCCGGAAAATGACCGACAGCAGTATGCTGACGATGATCATGGTGACGAGCGGGAAATAAAACGTCGAGTTCTCGCCGCGAATCACGATGTCGCCAGGGAGGCGACCTAAAGGCAGTTTGCTCAGCCACGGCCAAGCGAGGCCGATCAGGACAATCAGGATGCCCAGGGCAACCAGGGTTTTCTGCATATCACGGGTCGGGCGCCTCGGCGTCCGGATTCAGCAACGACTCGCAGGATTCTACCTTGTCCTGCGGATCGTAGTTCTCCGGGCAGACCAGCATCAGCTGTTGGGCGTACTGCTGGGTTTCGCGGCATTGCGCCAGTGGTTCCAGGGTCTGCCAGACGCTCGCGAGGTCGGCCGGCAGCAGGACTTTTTCATCGTCACGGCGCTCGAGAAAACACGCTTCATTCTGGTCGCTTGCGAAGTCCTGTGGAAACTCGTCCGCAATGGTCATCAGCATTTGCCGGTAACTCTGCGGCACTTCCGGCCCGGGGCGTCCAAATATGACGTTATTGAATTGCGAGACAACCAACCGGTCCGCGTCCGACAGTTGCTGGTAGACCGCGTTGTAACGATTCAGCTTGCGCTGCAGCGGCAGCTCGTGAATGGCCGCCTTCTGCTCCGCAATGAAGCGGGCGTCCGCCGACGGATTGTCGATGAGGATCTGGCAGAGTTTGGCGACCGCGAGCTTGTTACAGTTCAGTTCGTCGACCGTGCTGCGAGCTTCGGCTCGCCGGGCCTCGAAAATCGTGGCCCAGCCCTCGTCTGAGATGCCGTCGAGATTGCTTCTCAGGTTGTCGTCGTCGTCAAAATCGGGGGCGGAAATGCCAAAGAAGGTCTCGAGAATCTCGACGCCCTGGGTTTCACCGTCGGCGTACGCCTTTGCGTTGAGCTCGACCCAGCGATCACGATAGTCCGTGCCCTGCGCAGCCGCAGTGCCGGTCATCGTCACGAGTATCAGGATGCTTGCGAATCGGGTCATAGTGTCCTCTGTCCCGAATCGCTGCTGCCCCTTTACGAGTCTTCGTCTCGCAGCGCGCGTCTCAGGATCTTGCCTACATTGGTTTTCGGCAGATCGTCGCGGAACTCAACTACTTTCGGACGTTTGTAGTTCGTCAGATTCTTCTTGCAGTAGGCCTTGACGTCGTCCTCGGTCACGTTGGGGTCCGTGCGGACTGCAAATACCTTGACGGCTTCGGTCGAATGCTCGTCGGGGATTCCGATGGCGGCGGCTTCGAGGATACCGTCCATTTCAACGACGACATTTTCAATTTCGTTCGGGTACACGTTGAAACCGGAGACGAGGATCATGTCTTTCTTGCGGTCCTCGATGAACACGTAGCCGTCTTCGTCCATGCGACCGATGTCACCGGTGCGCAACCAGTCGCCGGGCAGCATGACATTCGATGTCTCGGCCGGGCGTTGCCAGTAACCCTGCATGACCTGCGGGCCCTTGATGCAGATTTCGCCAACTTCACCGACGCCCAGCGCATTGCCGTCATCGCCGGCGATCATGACGTCGGTCGAAGGAATAGGCAGACCGATGGCGCCGGAGAACTCCGCACCGGGCTTGTTGCAGATGCTTGCCGGTGAGGTTTCCGTCAGGCCGTAGCCCTGCACGATGTTCGAGCCCGTTACCCGCTTCCAGTCTTCCGCGACGGCGGGCTGTACCGCCATCCCGCCACCGACCACGACGCGCAGGCCGGAAAAGTCCAGGTCGGAGAAGCCCGGCGTGTTCAGCAACGCGGCGAACAGCGTGTTGACGCTGTTGAACAGGTTGAAGCGGTAGCCGCTGATTTCCTTGACGAAGGCCTTGAAGTCGCGCGGGTTGGTAATCAGCACGTTGAGGCTGCCCTGGGCGATACCGACGAGGCAATTACCCTGCAGCGAGAAGATGTGATAGAGCGGCAGTGCCGTGATAGCGATCGTTTGGTCGATGTCTTCGAGCGCGTCGCCCTGCCACTCGACGGACTGGTCGATGTTGT
Source organism: uncultured Woeseiaceae bacterium (assembly GCA_964606915.1). GTDB lineage: Bacteria > Pseudomonadota > Gammaproteobacteria > Steroidobacterales > Woeseiaceae > UBA1847. Next base: position 75,022 of record CAZSIQ010000008.1, read on the forward strand.
AGCACAGGTTGCCGTGACTCAGCATCGCGCCCTTCGAAACGCCCGTTGTGCCGCCGGTGTACTGCAGGAAGGCCAGGTCATCGTGATCGAGGTCGACGTGCTTGAGTGTGCCGCCTTCGCCTTTGCGCAGTGCATCGCGGAACCGGGTCATGTAGTCGAAGCTGTACGCAGGTACGGCTTTCTTCACGTGTTTGAGGACCGTGTTGACGATGACGCCCTTCGGCCATTTCAGCAGGTCGCCGACGCCGGTGACGACGACGTGACCCACATCGGTGTCGCCAATCACCTCTTCGAGCGTGTGCGCGAAGTTTTCAAGAATGAGGATGACCTTGGCGCCGGAATCCGAGAGCTGGTGCTGCAGCTCGCGCGCGGTGTAAAGCGGGTTGACGTTGACACAGACGGCGCCGGCGCGATGAATACCACACAGTGCGACGGCGTATTGCAGGACATTCGGCAGCATGATCGCGACGCGATCGCCTTTTTCGATGCCCAGTTCGCTCTGCAGGTAACAGGCAAACTGCATGGACAGTCGGTCAAGGTCGGCAAACGACAGTGTCGTTCCCATGTTGGTGAACGACGCCCGGTCGGCGTATTCCTCGAAGCTTGCCTCCATCATGTCGCGAAGCGACTGGAAGCGCGGCGCCTCAATGACGTGCCTGACGCCCTCGTCGTAGGATTTGTGCCAGATTCTGTCCACTGCGTACCCCCGGTAAAACGACACCGGAGAATACCTTAAGCGTTACCGTCGAACTAGGTGCGATTAGTCGGTTTCTTCGATGCTTTTCAAGGCTTTGTCGATGACCGGCCACGCATTGTCGAGCATCAGCGGCTGTGCCTCGGCATTCGGGTGGATACCGTCGTCCTGCATGAGCTCGTCGTTCAGCGCGACACCGTCAAGGAAGAACTCGATCCACGGCAGGCTGTTCTCTTCGGCCACGTCGCGGAACACGGCTTCGAAAGCCCGTGTGTAGCGCGGACCGTAGTTCGGCGGTATGCGGATGCCGAGCAGGGCGACCGCCGCACCGGCCTCCCGGCTGGCGTCGATCATGCGTTCGAGGTTTTCACGGGTGCGCGCAGGGGGAAAACCGCGCAGGCCGTCGTTGCCACCCAGCTCGATGACCACGACCTCCGGGTTGAATCGCTGCAGGGCCGACCCTATTCTCTCAGCACCACCCTCGGTAGTCTCACCGCTGATGCTGGCGTTGACGACCTGGTGTTCGTAGCCCTTCTGCTCGAGCCGTTCCTGCAACAGGCTCGCCCAGGACTGGTCTACTTCAATACCGTAGCCAGCGCTCAGGCTGTCGCCGAGAATCAATACCGTCGGGGCGTCGTTGCCGTAGGCATTGACGCTCACCATCCAACAGATCAGGAATAAGAGTTTTTTCATGTCGAATCAGTCTGGGGCTGACGGCACCGTTCTCAAGGTGCACGCGGTCAGTAAAAAGGTTAGCAGTCCTGAAGGGTCTCTGACCATCTTGTCCGACGTCAGCTTCGACGTATCCAGCGGTGAATCTGTTGCGATCATCGGCCCCTCGGGGGCAGGCAAGTCGACGTTGCTGGCCTTGCTCGCCGGTCTCGACCTGCCGAGCGACGGTCACGTCACGCTGAATGGACATAATCTTGGCGAGCTCGACGAGGACGGCCGCGCCCGTGTCCGCGCGGACAGCGTTGGCTTCGTCTTCCAGTCGTTCCACCTCGTACCGTCACTGAATGCGCTGGAGAATGTCATGCTGCCGCTCGAGCTCGCGGGCGTCGAGGATGCCCGGGGCCGTTCGACGGACATCATCGAGCGCGTGGGCCTCGCCGAACGCTGGAGCCACTACCCGTCGCAGCTGTCCGGCGGCGAAAAGCAGCGTGTTGCCATCGCCCGCGCCTTCTCGACCGAGCCCGCCGTGCTGTTTGCCGACGAGCCGACCGGCAACCTCGACAGCCGCACCGGTGAGACAATCATGGACCTGATGTTCGACCTGAACCGCAACTCCTCGACGACGCTGGTGCTGGTGACGCACGACAGAACGCTGGCCGAGCGCTGTGACCGCGTCATTGCGCTGGATTCCGGCAAGCTGGCCAGCGACACGCGGGCCGCCGCATGAGGCCACTGAATTTCGCTATCCGCAGTTTCGGCCGCGAGCTTCGCTCCGGCGAAGTGCTGGTGCTGCTGGCCGCGGTCATACTCGCGGTCGGCGCGCTGACTGCGGTCGGCTTTCTGACCGACCGCATCGGCAAGGCGGTCACCCGCCAGGCCAACGAGGTGCTTGCTGCCGACCTGAGGTTACGCTCGAAGGATCCGATTCCTGAGGTCTGGCGCTCCCTGGCGGCAGACAACTCGCTGCAGACGGCAACCATTACGTCGATGCCGTCCGTTGTGTTTGCCGGTGACGAGAGTGCCCTGTCGGGTGTTGTCGCCGTCAGCGACGGGTACCCCCTGCGCGGCCAGGTGCGGCTCACGAGCGAGTTGTTCGGAGAGCAGCGCGTCGCCGAGGGCATACCCCCGCCCGGCGAGGTCTGGGTGGAAAGCAGCCTGCTGGCTCGCGTCGGCGCCGACGTCGGAGACACGCTCGGTGTCGGCGAACTGGACCTGACGATCTCCGCGATTGTCGCGTACCGGCCTGACCAGTCCGTCGGCTTTACATCATTTGCGCCCACGGTGCTGATTAACCGCGACGATCTTGCTGCCACCGCGCTGGTGGGTGAAGGCAGTCGCGTCTTCCGGTTCCTGCTGCTTGCCGGCGCCGAGAGCGACATCGAGGCGTTTCGTGAGGCCCTGGACGACGAAAACGTCCCGGCTCCGACCCGCGTAAATACGGCTGAGCAAAGCAGTGAACGTGCCTTCAGTGCGGCGGATCGCGCCAAGCGCTTCCTGTCGCTGACCGCGGTGATCAGCCTGCTGCTGTCGGCCGTGGCGGTGGCCATGTCTGCGCGGCGCTTTGCTCATCGTCGCATGGACACGGTTGCCCTGATGAAGAGCCTCGGCGCGACCCAGGGCTTTGTCATCGCTGTGTCGCTGGTCCAGCTCGTGTTCCTCGGCATGATCGGTGTGGCCGGCGGTTCTGCGATTGGCTTTGCCGCCGAAGCGGCCCTGAGCGTCATTCTTGCCGACATCATCGCAGCCGACCTGCCGGATCCGGGGCTGATGCCGGTCTTTCTTGCTGGCGGCAGCGCATTCGTCCTGCTGCTGGGCTTCGCCCTGCCGTCGCTGCTGCAGCTACGCGATACGCCGCCGCTTCGCGTGCTGCGCCACGATGCGATGCCGCCCTCGCCGTCGCGCATCTTTGTCGTGTCACTGTCGCTCGCCGCGGTCGCCGCTTTGCTTTATCGCTCGGTGGGCGATCTGTCGATGCTCGTCATCCTGCTGGGCGGCATCATTGTCATCTCGGCGGCGCTGTATGGCGTTGGCCGTTTCCTGGTGTCGTCAATGGGCCGCTTCCGCGCCGCCGGGGTCGGTGTCGCGTGGCGTTACGGCCTCGCCAACGTGGCGCGCAGGGGGCGGGCCAGTGCCGTCCAGGTGGTTGCCTTCGGGCTCGGCATCACCGTACTGCTCCTGCTCACGCTGGTGCGCACGGACCTTTTGGCCGGCTGGCAGCGAACCCTGACCGAGGAAGCGCCGAACCAGTTCATGATCAACATCCAGCGCAGTGAAGTGGATTCGATTCGCGAGATCTTCACGTCACGCGAGATGGCACCACCCGATCTTTTCGCGATGGTCCGCGCCCGCATCACGACGGTGAACGACAACGACGTCAAGGACCACGAGGCGCCCGAGCGCTGGTTCCTCGAGCGCGAGCAGAACCTGTCCTGGGCCGAGCAACTCGATGACAGTAACGAGCTGTTGCAGGGTCAATGGTGGCCGGAGGGCTACGACGGTCCGCCGCAGGTGTCGATCGAGGAAGAGGCGGCCATGGAGGCAAACGTTGCGATCGGCGACATGCTGAGCTTCGAGGTGGCCGGCCAGGAAATCACGGCAGAAGTGACCAGCATTCGCCGGGTTAACTGGGACTCGTTCAAACCGAACTTCTTTCTCGTGTTTTCGCCCGGCGCGCTGGACGATTTCCCGGCGACCTTTATCGGCAGCCTGCGCGTCGAGGACGCGCAACGCCCGCTGATGGTGGAGCTCGTGCGTAAGCATCCGAGCGTGTCGATTATCGATCTCGATTCGATCCTTCAGCAGGTCCGCGAGATCATCGAGAAGGCGAGCCTCGCTGTGCAGGCCGTGTTTATCTTCACGCTCGCAGCCGGTATCGCCGTGCTGTTCGCTGCCGTGCAGTCGACCATTGACGAGCGCCGCTTCGAAAGCGCGATGCTGCGCGCCCTGGGCGCGAGAAAGCGCATCGTCTTCTCGGGCGTCATGGCGGAGTTCGCCGCGCTCGGCGCGGCCGCCGGTGTGCTGGCGTCTGCCGGCGCGACCATACTTGCGGCCGTGATCGCGATCGAACTGTTTGAGCTGCCCTACAGTTTCAATCCGCTGTACTGGGTGGTTGGCGTCACTGCGGGCCTGGTTATCGTCTGCGCGAGCGGCTATTTCGCCGCGCGCAGCGCGATCAACTCGGCGCCGGTCGATGTCCTGCGAGGTGCTGCGTAGCCGGCCGGCTGTCCTGCGGCATCGTGCCGGTCCGTGACGTGGCCGGTGAGAAGCTTGTGCTGATGCTGCGCGCCTACCAGTACTGGGATTTTCCCAAGGGCCTCAAGGAGGACGGCGAACGTCCGCTGGAGGCGGCGATACGCGAGCTTGGTGAGGAAACGGGCATCAGCGAGTACGCGTTCGACTGGGGCGAGCGGTACTTTGAAACCCCGCCGTACAGTCGCGGCAAAGTGGCTCGCTACTACCTTGCGGCCACGACGACGGCCGAGGTGGTCATCGGGCCGTCACCGGATACCGGCGAGCCCGAGCACCACGAATGGCGCTGGTTTACCTTCGACGAGGCGTTCGATGTTGCCTCACCCCGGGTTCGCGACGTCGTGAACTGGGCGCGCAACTACATCGGTTGCTAGGCGCAAGGCGGGCGGTCAGGCCACCCGGTTCTTCGGTTCGCCGCTGATGAACGCCCGGGTGTTGTCGGCCAGCTGGTTGATTGCGTTCTGCCGTGACTCCGTGGACCCCCACGCAATGTGTGGTGTGACGACCAGGTTGTCGCCGTCATAGTCGAGCAGCGGGTCGCCGTCACGCGGTGGCTCCACCGGCAGGACATCGATCGCGGCAGCGGCAATCTCGCCGCTGGCCAATGCGTCCGCCAGGGCCTGCGAATCCACCAGTGCGCCCCTCGCCGTGTTGACGAGTATTGCGGTCGGTTTCATTTGCTTGAGTTCGTTCTCGCCGATCAGTCCCCGCGTCGCGTCATTCAGCGGGCAGTGCAGCGACAGTACGTCGGCTTCCTCGAGCACGGTGTCCAGTGACACGCGACCGTCCGGTACGCTATCGCTGCCCGGCCGCGCCGAGACAAGGACTCGCATACCAAACGCCTCGCCCACGGCCGCGACTCCGCGGCCCAGGTCGCCCCAGCCGATAATGCCGAGCGTCTTGCCGGCGAGCTCGGTAATCGGCCAGCCCAGCGGGCAGAAGTCCTCGGCCTCTTGCCACCCACCGGCACGCGTGAAGCTGTCGTAGGTCTTCAGCCGGTGCGTCAGCATCAGGACGACGCCGAAGACGTGCTCGACGACCGACGGCGTACAGTAGGCGCGAATGTTACTGACAACGACACCGGCCTCTCTCGCGCCTTCCAGGTCGATATTGTCGCTGCCCGTGGCGGTCAAACCGATGTACGAGAGTTCCGGTGCGGCCTCAAGCACCTCCGCGGTGAAGCGAATCTTGTTGGTGAACACGATCTGCGCACCACGGATGCGTTCGGCGATCTGCGTGCTCGACGTCTTGTCGAATACGACGAGCTCATCGAGCAGCGCTTCCAGCGGTGCGAGATCCAGGCCTGGACCCATCGTGCCGTAGTCGAGAAATACCGCCTTCATGCCGCCCCCGGAGAAAACCCGGATTGTACGCGCCCTTCGGCGGCGCGTGGCAGCGTGTGTCTAGATGAAGCCGAGCTGGCGTCGCCGGGTCTTGTGTTCGTACATGCGTTCGTCGGCTTCAGCCATGAGGTCTTCCACCGAGGCGTGCTCCTCCGGTCGGAAATCGACGAGCCCGACGCTCCACAGCAGGTTGTGGTCCAGCTCCTCGTTCTTGCGGTTGGTGTTCTCACCAAGACGCATCAGCGCCGCATTTGAATTCAGCTTGTCGCCAATCATGAGCACCGCGAATTCATCGCCGCCGAGTCGTCCGACGACGTCCGTGCGCCGGAAGGTCCGCGACAGGATCTCGGCAAACGCCTTCAGCATGTCGTCTCCGGTTTCGTGACCCAGCGAGTCGTTGATGGCTTTGAAGCCGTCGAGATCGAAATAGGCGAGGCGCGCATCGATGCCGTCGCGACGCGCGACCGCGAGCATGTGTTCGGCGTACAGACCGAAGCCACGGCGGCTCTTCAGCGAGGTCAGTTCATCCGTCGTGGTCTCGTGGATAAGCAGCAGCTCGTCCTCGACCATCTTCGACAGGTCCTTGAGCAGGCTCCGGTCTTCGTCCGAGAACGTACGCGGCTCCGGATCGATGACGCAGACGGTGCCGATGTGCTGGCCACCGGGGCCCGAGATCGGGCAGCCGGCGTAGAACCGGTTGGGGTTGGCGTCAACGTACGGGGAGCCTTCGCCGAATCGCTCATCGGCCAGCACGTCCTCGACGACAAACACTTCGTCCTGAAGTATGGTCAGCCCGCAGAAAGACGCGTCACGACCCGCCTGCTCGTCATCGACCCCGATTCGCGACTTGTACCAGACGCGGTCGGTGTCGACGAGGCTGACCAGCGCAGCCGGTGCCTGGAACAGGGCCTTGGCGACACGCGATACACGGTCGAAGCGTTCGTCCGGTGACGTGTCGAGAATGTGCAGAGAATGAAGGCTGGCAAGTCGTGCAGCCTCGTTGAACGGTGTTGCTGGACCAGTCATTTTGACGTATTCCGCAGTTTCTGAAGAATCGATGTTCAATACCTAAAGTTTTTATCGGCAGCGTCGTAAAAAAGTTCAATGGCTGAAAGATTCTGGAAAACCAAGACCCTCGACCAAATGACGGACGCGGAGTGGGAGTCGCTGTGCGACGGCTGCGGGCTGTGCTGCATGCACAAGATCCAGGATGACCATTCCGGCGAGATCTACTACACGAACCTCGCCTGCAAGCTGTTCGACCTCGAGACCTGCCGCTGCTCCAACTACGCCAAGCGCACCAAACTGGTGCCGGACTGCCTGTCGCTGCGCGGACAGACCAATTTCGACTGGCTGCCGCACAGCTGTGGCTATCGTCGTGTGTCCAACGGCCAGGACCTCGAGGACTGGCACCCGCTGGTCAGTGGCGACCCGAACACGGTCCACGAGGCGGATATCTCGGTGAAGGGCAAGTGCCTGTCCGAGAAGGACACCAACGAGTGGACGGTTGCACAGAAGCTCGATGAAGCGTAGACAGGGCGTCTGATTCACACCCTGGAGATCGTCCGTGGCCAAGGGCGACATGAAACCCCTCGATGACTACCGGGAGCTCCCGGAAGACGACATGCGCGCACGGGTCGAGGCGTTCTACGCCGACGTGAATCGTCGCCGCACCGTTCGCGACTTTTCTGACCGGCCGGTCCCTCGGGACATCATCGAAACGGCCCTGAAGGCGGCAAATACCGCGCCGTCGGGTGCGAACCTGCAGCCCTGGCACTTTGTCGTGGTCAGCGGTGCCGAAACCAAGCGCAAAATTCGCGAGGCAGCCGAGGCCGAGGAACGGGAGTTCTATGAACACCGGGCGTCGGATGAATGGAAGGAAGTCCTGAAGCCGCTCGGGACTGACGCGAACAAGCCGTTCCTGGAAACGGCGCCTTACCTGATCGCCGTGTTCCTGCAGAAGTTTGGCGAAAACGAGCAGGGTGAGAAGGTTAAACACTACTACCCGACCGAATCGACCGGTCTCGCCACGGGCGTCCTGATCACGGCGCTGCACACGGCGGGCCTTGCGACGCTGACGCACACACCGAGCCCGATGAAGTTTCTCAACCAGATCCTTGGCAGGCCGACCAGCGAGCGTCCGTTCCTGCTGCTGGTAGTGGGCTACCCGGCGGACGATGCCGAGGTGCCGGACATCACGCGCAAGTCGCTGGACGACTTCACGAGCTTCGTCGACGACTAGTCTCGACGACGTCAACCGAATGCGCTCCCGGGCGTTAAACGAGTATCGCTGCCAGGTATCCTGCGATGAAACCCGTGCGGCACGGTCAAGGAAGACGACTCGACATGAACAGGTTTAACCAGGGAATTCTGCTGCTCGGCGCCATGCTGGCGTTCGCGGGCTGCGGTGGTTCAGGAAGTTCCGGCGGCGCAGGGGGCGACACGACCTTGATGCCACCCGATCCGGTGGCCACCTACGATGGTGTAAACCTGTCTGCGCCTTACTCGGTCAGCGTGACAACGGGTGTTGTCTACGGCACCGCGCCGGTTAACCAGGCCGCGCCGACTGAACAGTCACTGCTGCTCGACCTCTACCAACCCGATGTAGACCTCGCCGGTGCAGACGTTCCGACCGTCGTGGTTATCCACGGCGGCGGGTTCATTGGCGGTTCCCGCCAGCAGTCCCAGTTGCAACGTATTGGCGATGAGCTCGCGGCACGCGGATTCGTGGCCGTATCGATTGACTACCGCCTTGTTCCGGACGACGCGGTGCTGAACAACGCCAGCCAGGCGCTGTTTAACTCGCTGGCACTCGCGTCACCCGAGGCTGAGATCGTTCGCTCGCTGCTGGCCGCGCTGGAGGACACGCAAACGGCCATCCAGTGGCTGGATTCGACGCTTGCCGACCAGGGGGCGAGATCACAGGGGGTTGCCCTGCTGGGTAGTTCAGCGGGTGCCGTCACGTCGCTGGATTATGCGTATTCGCTCAGCCGGTACGGTATTCCGACATTGCAGGTGGATGCGGTCGCAGCACTCTGGGGTACGCTGGTTCTGGGCCAGGATGACCCCGGTGTCATTGATTCGATGGACGCACCCGTCATCATGATCCATGGAACGGCGGACAGCACGGTCAGTTACGAGCTGGGTTCCCTGCTGGTTGCCAGCCGCGCATCTGCAGCCGGTTTGCCGCACGAGTTGATCACCAACGTCGGCGCGGGTCACGGTTACTCGGCAAACGACATCTTCGAGCAGGAAACCTCGCCAGGCAGCGGACAAACGCAGATCGAACGCACCTACCAGTTCATCGCCGTGGCACTGCTGGCAGCCGATTGCCTTCGGCAGGAACTCGTCATCGACAACTGCAGCCTGCCCTGACGGGCGAGCCGCAGACTAGCCGGTATTCTGCAGGCCGCCGGCGATACCGTTGACCGAGGCCAGCAATGCGTCAAACAGCGCACCGTCCTGGCTGCCCTCCGCCCGCCAGCGTTTCAGGAGATCAACCTGCAGCAGGCTCATGGGGTCGACGTACGGGTTACGCAGCATGATCGCGCGCTGCAGCACGTTGTCGCCCTCGAGAATGGACGAGCGTCCCGAGTACTCCAGTAAAAGCGCTACCGTGAGTTCGAATTCCTTTTCTATAAGCGGGAAAAACTCGTCGTGCGCCGGGCCTGCGAGTTCTGAATACAGTTTCGCGACCCCGAGGTCCGACTTGGCGATGACCATCTCGGCGTCGGCGATGAGTCCACGGATGAAGTACCACTGCGTGAACATCTCGCGGAACTCGTCATCTTCAAACTTTGCGGCCGCGCGAGCGATGCCCGTGCCGAGCCCGTACCAGCCCGTCAGCATGCAGCGGGCCTGCGACCAGGAAAAGACCCACGGGATTGCGCGCAGGTCCTCGACGCCGGCCTGGCTGCGCCGCGCTGACGGTCGCGAGCCGATACGCATGCGTTCGATGACGTCGATCGGCGTCGCCTTGCGGAAATAGTCGTAGAAGCCCGGGGTCTCGTAGACCAGCTTGCGGTAGGCATTGCGGCTTTCGTCGGCGATGACATTCATCATCTCGACCCAGCTGGATTTCTCGCTGCCCTGGTGACGCGGCAGCGCCGTCGCGAGCGCCACTGAGCCGATGACCTGTTCCAGCGTGCGCAGTGCGATGCCCCGCAGGCCGTACTTTTCGTTGATGATCTCACCCTGCTCGGTCACCCGCAGCTTGCCGTTGACCGTGCCTGGCGGTGAGCCGAGAACCGCGGTATGCGTCTTGCTGCCGCCGCGGCTGATGGTGCCGCCGCGACCGTGGAACAGGGTCAGCTCGATGCCCTGCGACTCAACGGCGTCGACGAGAATCGCCTGCGCCTGCTGCAGCGCCCAGCGCGCTGATGCGAGCCCGCCGTCCTTGTTGCTGTCCGAGTAGCCGATCATGATCATCTGCCGGTCGGCGCGTTTGTGCAGGTGCTCGCGATACAGCAGGGACGACAGCAGCGCCTCCATGATGTCCGGGCCGGCCTTCAGGTCGTCGACGGTCTCGAGCAGGGGTGCGACATCCAGCGGCACCGTGCCACCGCGCGTGTGCAGCTCGGCCCATTCGGCCAGCAGGAGCACAGACAGGACGTCATCGGCGCCCTGCGTCATGCTGATGATGAACGGGCCAATGGACTTCTTGCCGTACTTGCGCCGGCAAAAGGCGATGGCCTGGAAAACCGCGATCGTCTTGCGCGCCTGCGGACTCAGGGTTTCCGGCATGCCCTCTTTCGACACGATCGCCTCGGTGATGCGTTCGAGACGCGCGTCGGCGGTCCAGTCAGTCCAGTCGTCGATGCCCAGACACTCGCCGATGACTTCGCGATGCACGAGCGCATCCTGGCGGACGTCCAGCGTCACGAGGTGAAACCCGTAGGTATCGATACGACGCAGCAGGCGGCGGACGGCAAAGAGGCCCGCGTGTTCGCCGCGGTTGGCGGTCAGGCTGTCGGCGATGAGTTGAATATCGCCGCGCAGGTCGTCGACCTTTTCATACGGGAAGATGTCGTCGTCGTACGTCGACTGCAGGCGCTGCTGGATCAGTCGCAGCAGCACGCGGTACGGCATGTCGCGGTGACGGGCAGGTACCGCGTGGTAGGCGTTCTGGAAGACGTGGCGATACTCCTCGATCCGGTCGAGGATGCCCTGGTCGACTTCAACCCGCCTGGATGACTGGCTGAGCTTGGTCGACAGCTCGCCGCACTCCCTGAAATACAGGTTCAGGACCAGCGAACGCTGCCTTGCCAGCGTTTCACGGATGGTCTTCGCGTTGACGTTGGGATTGCCGTCCATGTCGCCGCCGACCCAGGACGCAAACCGCAGCAGGTTCGGCACACGGAAGTCGCTGGCTTCGTCGCCATAGATCTCGCGGATGGCGTCCTCGAGATTCTCATACAGCGGCGGCGTCGCCCGGTACAAAACGTCGGTCACAAAGAACAGCACGTGCTCGAGCTCATCGGACACGGTCATCTGTTCGGACGGATGTTCCAGCGTCTGCCAGCCGGTGGTGATCAGCAGGCGGATGTTCTGCAGCGCCGCGTTGCGCTCCTGGTGTGTCATCGTCGGGTTCAGGAGATCAATCAGGTGACGAACGATCTTCTGCTCCTTGCGCAGGATGGTGCGACGCGTGGGCTCGGTCGGATGTGCCGTAAAGACGGGCTCGATAACCATGCCGTCGAGCAGCTCCTGCAGCTGGTCGACCGTGACGCCGACCGCCTTCAGTTTTTGCAGGTTCTCCTCGAGTCCGCCCGGTTGGAATTCACCGACGTCACGCAGGTATTCACGGCGGCGGCGTATGCGGTGCACCTTCTCCGCGGTGTTCACCATCTGGAAGTAGGTCGAAAACCCGCGAATGACCTCAAGCGCCAGCTCGGCGTCGATGCCGGCCACCAGCGCGGCGAGCTCTTCACCGGGCTTTTCGTTCTCGTTGCGGCGACGTATGGATCGCAGGCGGGCTTTCTCGACGAAGTCGAACAGCTCGTCGCCACCCTGCTCGCGAATCAGTTCACCGACGAGGCTGCCCAGCGTGCGCACGTCCTCGCGCAGCGCGCGGTTCTTGTCCTCAAACGCGATGTCTTCGCGCCTGAGGGTTGTGCCTTTCTCGGTCGTCACGCTGCGGGCCTCCCGTGGAAACCTAGTCGCGGAAATTCTCGTACTGCATCGGCAGGTCGACGTCGGCTTCCTTCAGCAACTGTATCGTCGCCTGCAGGTCGTCGCGCTTCTTCCCGGAGACGCGGAGCTTTTCGCCCTGTATCGCGGCCTGTACCTTGATTTTGGACCCCTTGATCAGCTTCACGAGCTTGCGGGCGAGATCGGTTTCAATGCCACGCCGCAGAACGATCTTCTTGCGCGCTTCGCTGCCGCTCATCTCGACATCGTGTTCCTCGATGCAGCCGATATCGATGCCGCGCTTCGACAGCTTCTGGCGCAGGATGTCCATCATCTGGTCGAGCTGGAACTCGCTTTGCGAGGTCAGCTGGATGGTCTGGTCTTCCAGTGCGTACTTTGAGCCGGTGCCCTTGAAGTCGAAACGCTGGGTCACTTCGCGATTCGCCTGGTCGACGGCATTGCTGGCTTCGTGGGCGTCAAAATCGCTGACTACATCAAACGACGGCACGGGAGTCTCCGCTGGGCTAAAGCTTAAGTGTAGACCTGAATGGCTTTGCTTACGACGTGCCCAGCTTGTCCCGGACGAGTTCGCGGAAGCGGGGTGTAAGGCCCGTGTCCTCGTACACCGGGTCGCCGTGGTCGTCTTCGCGGATCACGCGTTCGCCGGGCACATAGGGCATGGAGGCTTCGAGTTCGTCGAGCGCGGAAGCCAGCAGGTCAGAGATCAGCTGCTCGGCGGAGACGCCGGGGAACAGTTCGCCCAGCGCTTCGATTTTCGCCGCGTCGGCCGCATCGAGATGTATGGAATAGGCTTCCCGGGTTTTTCGGGGCGTCTCGCGCGCAGCCCAGGTATCAAGCAGGTCTAGGAATCGCATCGGTCGGGTCATGGATCAGATGCCGCCGGACGATAGCAAAAACTCCGAAAGCTGCACAGATACTCGGCAAGCCGCGCTGCGAGCCCGTGGGCAGACTGGGTTAAACGCCTGCTCCGGGATTTCCCGCCATGTCCATGCAACCGCTCGTCCTGTCGCGAACGCCGCTGCTGCCGGCCGAGATCGGCAACACCGCGTGGTCCGCTCGCGCGCTGCGCGTACCCGACGCGTCGGCCTGGTCCTGCGTCTCGCTGGACCTGTGCCTGTTGCTGCCGATGAGCGACGCGCGGCTGAATGCGGCCATCGACGAAGGCCTGCACCGCGCAGACCAGCATCACCGGGACGGTCGTTGGCCTTCCGCCGCCCTTCGTGAAGACAGTTATCGCAATCGACGTATCGCCCTGGAGATCACCGGAGTAGCCGACTACGTGCTCGAAGCGGGCGCAAGCCTGTCGGCCATGCACCGGCTGCTCGGCGCCATCAGCGCGCGCGCACACCACTGGACAGCCCATCTGTCGAATGCGGCATGGCCACTGCCGGCGCTGACCGACTGCGATCCAAGCCGCCGCCTGCCGGCCGGTGAACTGCGGCAGCGCTTTCGCGATCGCTGGCAGGCTGCTGTGACCGACAGCACGGTGCGTCATCGCAACCTGACGGCCTTGTCGCCCTGGTCGCTGGTGTACCAGCGCGACGGACAGCTGCATTGCGAACTCCTCTCCCTGCTCGTTCACGCTGACGCGATTTACTGGAAGCCCCCGCCGCTGTTCACGCCCCTGACGCCGTCTCAGGTGACCGAGTTTAGACAGTGTCTCGCTGCGGCCATACAGCAAAGACAGGCGCTTGACCAGATTGCGAAGCCTGCCTGACATCGGTACCGTTTTTTTGACCTGTCGCCAGGCAAGCTTGAGAGGACGCTTTTTTGGCAGTCACCATCGATGTGCACGGCATCGCGGTATTGGCATTAACCGTCATCGCGCTGTTCCTGTTTACCCGCGACGACATTCCGCTTGAGTCGTCGTCCCTGGCCATCCTGATCCTGCTGGTGGCCGGCTTCACGCTGTTCCCGTACGTCACCTCCGAGGGTGAGACGCTCGGCGTGAGCTCCCTGCTGTCCGGCTTCGGCAACGAGGCACTGATCACGATCTGTGCCCTGATGATGGTTGGCAAGGCGCTAGAAACCACCGGCGCCCTGCAACCACTGGCAACCGTCGTCGGCCGCGCCTGGTCGACTCGACCGGTCCTCGCGTTTATCGCGACGCTCGCCGCGGGTGCCGTGCTCAGTGCCTTCATGAACAACACGCCGATCGTCGTGCTGCTGATGCCAATCCTGGTCGGCGCCTCCATGCGCGTGAAGTTCCCGGTATCCGGCGTCATGCTGCCGATGGGGCTTGCAACCATCATCGGCGGTATGTCGACGTCGATTGGCACGTCCACCAATCTGCTGGTCGCGGGCCTCGCCCAGGACCTCGGCCATCCGGAATTCGGCCTGTTCGACTGGGTCCTGCCCGTGGCTATCGTCGGCGGTGCCGGCATCCTGTTTCTGTGGCAGATAGCGCCCAGGCTGCTGCCCGATCGCGCGACACCGAGGGCCGACACCAGTCCGCGCGTGTTCTCCGCGAAGG
>CAZSIQ010000009.1:0-86617 GCA_964606915.1 uncultured Woeseiaceae bacterium
CGGGGCCGCTGCAGTCCGGCATGGTCGATGATTTCAGCGCGCGCAAGCACCAGACAGACGGCGCCGAGATCGACTACCTGCACCCGGACCTTGAACCCGTCCTCAAGGAGACCTACGGCGTCATCCTGTACCAGGAACAGGTCATGCAGATTGCCCAGGTACTCGCCGGCTACACGCTGGGTGGCGCGGATATGCTGCGTCGCGCGATGGGCAAGAAGAAACCCGAGGAGATGGAAAAGCAGCGCGGCATCTTCGTCACCGGCGCCACGGAACGGGGCGTCGACGAGAGGATGGCGACGCACATCTTCGACCTGATGGAGAAATTCGCGGGTTACGGTTTCAACAAATCACACTCAGCCGCCTACGCCGTCTTGTCGTACCAGACGGCGTACCTGAAAGCGCATTTTCCGGCGCCGTTCATGGCGGCGGTCATGAGCGCGGACCTCGACAACACGGATCGCCTGGTTGTCCTCAAGGACGACGTACGCTCCCTGGGCCTGAAACTGCGGCCACCGGAGATCAACCGCTCGGATCACCACTTCAGTGTTCCGGATGCCGGGAGCATCCTGTACGGTCTCGGCGCGATCAAGGGGGTTGGACGCTCGGTTGTGGAGGCGATTATCGAGGAGCGTGAAAGCAACGGTCCGTTCACGAGCATCTCCGGCTTCTGCATGCGTCTCGACTCCGACAGGATCAATCGCCGCGCGCTGGAGGCCATGATCAAGGCGGGTGCCATGGACGTGTTTGGCGTATCGCGTCGCGCGATGATGGAGCAGGTCGAGGAAGCGCTGAAGGGCGCCAGCCAGCACGCCAAGGCGTCGGCCGCCGGACAGAACGATATGTTCGGCTTGTCAGAGCCCGCCGAGGAGCCGGTTGCAGAGACGGACAACCTGGTTGAGTGGCAGGAGCGTGTGAAGCTCGGCTATGAAAAAGAAGCATTGGGGCTTTACCTGACCGGCCACCCGTTCGACACGGTGCGCAAGGACGCGCGGTTCTTCGTCGACGGCAAGCTCGGTGAGCTTGCGTCGGAGGCGCCGCCGCAAAACGGCAAGGGCGAGCGCGACTACGGCGCCGGTCGTCGTGAGGTGTCGGTCGCCGGGCTGGTCATGGACATCCGCAAGCGTGGCAATCGCGTCAGCGTCGTTCTCGATGACGACAGCGGCCGCATGGAGGTCAGCCTGTTCAGCGAGGCGGCCAACGAGTTCCGTCACCTGCTGGTGAAGGACGAGATCCTGGTAGTCAGCGGTGCGCTGCGCTACGACGATTTCATCGGTTCGTGGACCATCAACGTGAAAAACATCGTGCACGTGGACCGCGTCATCGAAAGCCGCGCCCAGGGCATGCTGCTGAAGATCGCGCCCAACGGTCGAGGTCAGCAGCTCCTGACCGAGCTGCATGATGTGCTGTTGCCGTATCGACAGGGGCATTGCGACGTGTCGGTGCAGTACTTCGGCGCTGATGCCGCCGCTCGATTCAGCCTGGGATCGGAGTGGTCAGTAAAGCCGAGTCGCGAGCTTCGCGACAAGCTGGTGGAACTGCTGGGCAGCGATAATGTTCGTTTGCTGTACACTCCCGGACGGGAAATCATGTAGAGTCCGGCGATAACGTACGGCCACATTTAAGAAAGACCGCTATGGATATGAAATTCCTGGATTTTGAGCAGCCGATCGCCGAGTACGAGGCGAAGATCGAAGAGCTCCAGTACGTCGGCGAAGACTCGGAAATCAACATCAACGAGGAAGTCGCCCGGCTGCGCGAGAAGAGCCAGACGCTCACTCGCGACATTTTCTCCAAGCTGAACCCGTGGCAGGTCGCCCAGGTGGCCCGTCACCCGATGCGGCCCTACACGCTGGATTACCTTGCCCAGATTGCGCCCGACTTCCAGGAGCTGCACGGCGACCGCATGTACGCGGACGACCCGGCCATCGTCGGCGGTATCGGACGGCTGGACGGTCGTGCCGTCATGTTCATCGGTCACCAGAAGGGCCGCGACACCAAGGAACGTGTTCGCCGCAACTACGGTATGCCGAAGCCGGAAGGCTATCGCAAGGCGCAGCGACTGATGCGCATGGCAGAGAAGTTCAAACTGCCGGTCGTCACCCTGATTGACACGCCGGGAGCCTATCCGGGCGTTGGCGCGGAAGAGCGTGGCCAGAGTGAGGCCATTGCCTACAGCCTGTTTTTGATGTCGCGTTTGCGCACGCCGATCATCAGCGTTGTTATCGGTGAGGGCGGCTCAGGCGGCGCTCTCGCGATTGGCGTCAGCGATCGTTTGCTGATGCTGCAATACGGTGTCTACTCGGTGATCTCGCCCGAGGGTTGTGCGTCTATCCTGTGGAAGAGTGCCGAGAAAGCTTCCGAGGCGGCCGAGGCCATGCGCATCACGGCCAAGGATCTCGAGGGCTTCGGCCTCGTGGATGAAATCCTGCCCGAACCGCTGGGTGGTGCTCACCGTAATCCGACGGAAGCCGGTGACGTGATTCGAAACGCCCTCGTGAGTGCGCTCGATCAGCTCACACAGACGCCGCTCGACCAGTTGTTGGAAGAACGCCAACGTCGCCTGGCCGGCTTCGGATCCTTCAAGGAAGCGTGAGGTTCAGCCCGGATTGGCTGCGCCAGAGGCTCGAGGGTCTCGGTGCAGGCGATGCGGGGCGTCTTGTCGTCGCGCTCAGCGGCGGGCTGGATTCCACCGCGTTGCTGCACGCGCTCTGCCGGTCCGGTAGTGAATCCCAGATCCTGGCAATTCACATCAATCACCAGTTACACGCAGACGCCGACCGCTGGCAGGCACACTGCGAGACGGTTTGTCGCCGACTCGATGTCGAACTCGAGGCGATCCCGGTCGATGTTGATCGTGCAAGTCCCCGCGGACCGGAGGCAGCCGCCCGCGAGGCACGGTACGCAGCCATCATCGAACGACTCCGCGAAGGCGATATGCTGCTCAGTGCACACCATCGCGATGACCAGGCGGAGACGCTACTGCTGAACCTGATGCGGGCGTCGGGTCCGCTGGGTCTGTCCGGCATCCCGCAATCGCGGCGGCTGGGAGCCGGCCGTTTGCTGCGTCCGTTGCTGGATGTGCCGCACAGCGAACTTAGGCAGTACGCGGAAAACGAAAAACTGGACTGGATCGACGACCCCAGCAACACGGAAACCGCCCTGGATCGTAATTTCCTGCGCCACGAGGTGCTCCCGGTCATGCAACAACGCTGGCCGTCTGCGACCCGTGGACTGGCGCGCTCGGCCGACCTGCTGGCCGAGGCATCGGGATTGCTGGACGAGCTTGCCGTCACCGATCTGGCGGGATGCGATCCGGCGCGCCTGCCGATCGACCGGCTGGCCGACCTCGGCGACGCGCGCTCGCGGAACCTGATTCGCTACGCCGTGCGGCAGCAGGGTCTCCCGCCGCCGCCGTCGACAGCCCTTCAACGGATTCTCGACGAGCTGCTGCCGGCGAGAGCGGATGCCCAGCCCCTGGTCGTCTGGAGCGGAGCCGAGGCGCGTCGCTATCGGAACGAGCTGTTCCTGATGGCGCCGCAAGCGCCGGATCCGGTGCCGGGGGGCAGCCTTGCACCCGGCGGAGAACTGGACCTTGGCCCACTGGGACGACTCCGCGCAGAGGGTGGGGCGTCACGGGGTGTGTCGCCGGCCCTGGCGGACAAGGGTTTCTGCGTCAGGTTTCGGGTCGGCGGGGAAGCGCTGCAGACGGAGCGCGCTGACCACCGACACTCCCTGAAACACCTGTTGCAGGAGGCCGGTGTGCTCCCGTGGATGCGCAGCCGGGTGCCGCTGCTGTATTGCGACGACCAGCTCGTGGCGGTTGGCGACCTCTGGGTTGAGCAGTCGGTCGTGGCCGAGCCCGGCGTTGCGATCCGCTGGGAAAACCGGCCCGCAATCACCTGACGGGCGATGTTTTCTTCGTCGCCACTCTGATAAGATTTAGCACCGTCTTCTTCGAATCGACGGTGCGGCATTCCAAGGGTTGGTCAGAGCAGAGGCTTCTTCCAACCCTTTCTTGTTTCCCGGCGATGGGCAGCACGGGCTTTTAATGACTTCGTATGTGTTTATAACGGGCGGCGTTGTGTCGTCGCTTGGCAAGGGCATTACTTCAGCATGTCTCGGCGCAATCCTTGAGGCGCGCGGACTCTCGATCAGCATGATCAAGCTGGATCCCTACATCAACGTAGATCCGGGCACGATGAGCCCGTTCCAGCATGGTGAGGTTTTCGTCACCGATGACGGCACTGAAACCGATCTCGATCTTGGCCATTACGAACGATTCGTCAGCACCACCACCGGACGCCACAGCAATTACACGACGGGGCGCATCTACGAGAGTGTCATCGCCAAGGAGCGGCGTGGTGATTACCTCGGCGCGACGGTGCAGGTCATCCCGCACATCACCGACGAAATCAAGCAGGGCGTCAAACGCGGCGCCGGCGATGCCGACATCTGTCTCGTCGAAATCGGCGGCACGGTGGGCGACATCGAGTCGTTGCCGTTTCTCGAGGCGATTCGCCAGATGGGCATCGAGCTGGGCCGCGACCGCGTAATGTACGTTCACCTGACGCTCGTGCCGTATATCGCCACGTCGTCAGAGATCAAGACGAAGCCGACGCAGCACTCGGTGAAAGAACTGCGCTCAATCGGTATCCAGCCGGACATCCTCGTTTGCCGTTCCGAGGAGCCGCTGCCGGAGGAACAGCGGCGCAAGATCGCCCTGTTCACCAACGTTCGCCCCGAGGCTGTCATCTCGGCCTACGACGTCGACGACCTGTACAAGATTCCGGAGATGATGCATGCGCAGGGGTTCGACCGCATCGTCGCCGAGCAGCTGAATCTCGACGTGCCCCCCGCCGAGCTCTCGCAGTGGCAGGCGATTGTTGAGGCTAAGAAAAATCCGTCGGGTGAGGTCAACATCGCGATGGTCGGGAAGTACATGGACCTGCGAGACGCCTACATCTCGCTGACCGAGGCGCTGCTGCACGGCGGTATTCACACCCGCACCGGCGTGAACATTCACTACGTCGAAGCCCAGGACATCGAAGAGCAGGGCGTTGAATTGCTGAAGGACATGGACGGTATTGTCGTGCCCGGCGGATTCGGCGACCGCGGCATCGAGGGCAAGATCGAAACGGTCCGCTTTGCCCGCGAGTCCGGTATCCCGTATCTCGGCATCTGCCTCGGTATGCAGGTCGCGGTCATCGAGGCGGCCCGCCACCTGGCCGGCTGCGACGATGCCATGAGTACCGAATTCAACCGCGCCACGCCGCATCCGGTCGTTGCGCTGATTACCGAATGGCAGGACGCGTCCGGCGACGTCGAACAACGCGACGAGGCGTCCAATCTCGGCGGCACGATGCGACTGGGCGCCCAGGATATTCACCTGAAAGCCGGGTCGCTGGCGGCCAGTACCTACGGCAGCGAAACGGTTCGGGAACGCCACCGTCATCGCTACGAGGTCAACAACAACTACCGCGACCGTCTTGCAGAAGCCGGCCTTCGATTCTCGGGCCTGTCTGTCGACGACCTGGTCGAAATGGTGGAGTTGCCCGGCCACCCGTGGTTCCTCGCCAGCCAGTTCCACCCGGAGTTCACGTCGAATCCGCGTGACGGGCATCCGCTGTTCAAGGGTTTCATCGAGGCGGCGCGCAAGTACCGCGAGGGCGATCTTCCGGAGGTGCGTGAAGCATGAAGCTGGTCGACTACGACGTCGGAAACGACAAACCGTTTTTCCTGATAGCGGGCACCTGCGTGGTTGAGTCTGAAGCCGTCGCGATGGAGACGGCCGGCCGTCTCAAGGAAGTGTGTGAGCGTCTCGGGGTTCCGCTGATCTACAAGTCCTCGTTCGACAAGGCGAATCGCTCATCGGCGGGGAGCTTCCGTGGACCGGGCATGGAAGAAGGTCTTCGCGTCCTGTCCGAAGTCAAGAAACAGCTCGGTCTTCCGGTGCTGACGGATGTGCACGAAGACACACCGATCAACGAGGTCGCAGACGTCGTCGACGTGATGCAGACACCCGCGTTCCTGTGCCGACAGACCAACTTTATCCTGCGTGTCTGTGAGCCCGGCATTCCGGTGAACATCAAGAAAGGCCAGTTCCTGTCGCCGTGGGAAATGTCGAACGTCATCGACAAGGCACGCTCAACCGGCAACGAGTACGTGATGGCCTGTGAGCGAGGCTTCTCCTTCGGATACAACAACCTCGTGTCGGACATGCGCAGCCTCGCGGTCATGCGAACCATGGATTGCCCGGTTGTGTTCGATGCAACGCACTCGGTGCAGCTGCCCGGCGGCAAGGGGTCCGCATCGGGTGGCCAGCGGGAGTTCATTCCGGTACTCGCACGTGCCGCGACGGCGGTCGGTGTCGCCGGCCTGTTCATGGAAACACACCCACGGCCGGAAGAGGCCCTGAGCGATGGACCCAACGCGATGCCGCTGGAGCATATCGAGACGCTGCTCGAGTCGCTCGTCGCGGTCGATCGCGCCGTAAAAGCGGGTCCTTACCTCGAGCACACGCTGGGCCTCGGCCAGGAATAACACTCATACTCACTGATCAAATGGCCGCTGTTGGCGGCTACGGGGATACGCAATGATCACAATCAAGAACCTGACTGCGCGCGAGATTCTGGACTCACGCGGTAACCCGACGGTTGAAGCCGACGTCACCCTGGCTGACGGCACGACCGCACGTGCCGGCGTTCCGTCCGGCGCATCGACCGGCACGCGTGAAGCGGTTGAGCTGCGTGACGGCGACAAGTCGCGCTATCTCGGTAAAGGCGTGACAAAGGCTGTCGCTAACGCGAACGGCGAGCTAAAAGGCGCCCTGGCAGGCCAGGCATTTGCCGATCAGCGCGCACTGGACGAGCGCATGATCGAGCTCGACGGCAGCGACAACAAGGGTCGTCTTGGCGCGAACGCGCTGCTGGCTGTTTCGCTGGCGACGGCACGCGCGGTCGCACAGTCGGACGGCGTCTCGCTGTTCCGCAGCCTCGGCGACAGCACCACGATGCCGGTACCGATGATGAACATCATCAACGGTGGTGCGCACGCAGACAACAGCGTGGATATCCAGGAGTTCATGGTGTTGCCCGTGGGCAGCCCGAGCTTCTCCGAAGCGTTACGCTGCGGCGCGGAGATCTTCCACGCGCTGAAGTCGGTGCTGAAATCCAAGGGCATGAATACCGCTGTCGGCGACGAGGGCGGATTTGCGCCGGACCTGCCGTCCAACCAGTCAGCGCTGGATACGATCATGGAAGCGATCGACAAGGCGGGCTACGCCGCCGGCAAGGACGTGTTCCTTGGCCTCGATGTCGCGAGCTCCGAATTCTATGAGAACGGAAACTACGTGCTTGCGTCGGAAGATCGCAGTTTTGATGCGACCGGCTTCGCGGACTACCTGGTATCGCTGGTTGACCAGTACCCGATCATTTCGATCGAGGACGGCATGGACGAGAGCGACTGGGACGGATGGCGCGTCTTGTCCGACAAACTGGGCAGCCGGGTGCAGCTGGTCGGTGATGATCTGTTCGTCACGAACACGTCGATCCTGAAGCGTGGTATCGACGAGAGCATCGGTAATTCGATCTTGATAAAACCCAATCAAATCGGTACGTTAACGGAAACTCTTGATGCGATTACTATGGCGGTGAACGCGAACTACACCGCGGTTGTCTCGCATCGGTCGGGCGAAACCTCGGACAGTACAATCGCGGATATCGCGGTTGGCACTGTCGCAACGCAGATCAAGACGGGGTCGCTGTCTCGCTCAGACCGAATCGCGAAGTACAACCAACTGTTGCGTATCGAGGAAGAGTTGGGGGCCAGCGCCAGCTACGCGGGCCCGGGGGCATTCAATATCGAACTCAGCTAACGAGTTCGGGGGATCGATGACACAGCTTCGCTGGATCAACATCAGCCTGTTACTGCTTGCGGTCCTGTTGCAGGGCCGCTTGTGGCTGTCTGACGGCGGTTTCCAGAAGACGCGGGAACTGCGAACGGCCGTGGTCGAGCAGGGCCGGATCAACGAAGCGCAGCGATCTCGCAACGAGGCGCTCGACGCGGAAGTGCTCGATCTGAAAAACGGGCGTTCCGCCGCGGAAGAACGTGCCCGCACCGACCTCGGGATGATTGGCCCGGGCGAGAGTTTCTACCAGGTCGTACCGGCCGCTGACCGCTACTAGGACCCGTGCCGGGTCTGCCTGACTGGCGGCGTGCGTTCGGCGCGCCGCTGTTTACCGGATCCCTGAAGTCGGCGCCTGCCGACTTTGTCGTGACCGAAATCCTCGGCTTTGAACCCGATGGCGACGGTGAGCACGATTTGCTGTGGATCGAGAAGACCGGAAACAACACGGACTGGCTGGCCCGCCAGCTCGCGAGACACGCCGGCATCCCGGCACGTGACGTCGGATACTGCGGCCTGAAGGACCGGCAGGCGATCACTCGCCAGTGGTTCAGCGTGCGTCGCCCCGACCGGGACGGCACGGACTGGGACGCGCTGCACATCGACGGCGTATCCGTGCTGTCGAACCATAGACACCGTCGCAAGCTGCGCACCGGTTCACATCGGGGTAATACGTTCGAAATCCTGCTGCGTACGCAGGAGCCGCCCCGGACAGATGCGCTGGAGGCACGGATTCGACAGGTTCTCGACAATGGCGCACCGAACTACTTCGGCGAGCAGCGCTTCGGTCACGACGCCGGCAACCTCGCGCTGGCAGACGCCGTCTTTTCAGGACAACGTCGCGTGGACCGAAAGAAGCGCGGCCTTGCCCTGTCCGCCGCACGGTCCTTCCTGTTCAACGAAATACTCGACCAGCGAGTCGACGAGGGCTCATGGAATCAACTGTTGCCCGGCGAGCGCGCTGAGCTGGACGGCTCTGCGAGTGTGTTTGCTGTCGACGAGATTGACGAGACGCTGATCGATCGCTGCGAGGCGATGGACATTCACCCGACCGGTTGCCTGTGGGGTCGCGGCGCACCCAAGGCTGAAGGCGCTGTTGCCACGCTCGAACAGGCGGTTGCATCGCGTCATGCGTCGTTGGGAGACGGCCTTGTCAGCGCCGGTGTCGATGCGGGCCATCGCCGGCTGCGCATGCGATTGTCGAGGCTTGAGGCCGGGATCGAGCCAACCGGTGTCCGCCTCGCTTTTGCGCTCGCTCGCGGTGAGTATGCGACGACCCTGCTTCGCGAGATCGCCTCGCTTCAGCGATCGTCGAGCAGCACGTAAACGGCGCCCGTGCCGCCGTCAACCTGGCGAGTGGAGCAGAAAGCCAGCACCGTATCCCAGCGCCTTAGCCACCGATTCACGGCCTGCTTGAGAACCGGACCGCGTTCGCCCGAGCCCTTGCCCTTGCCGTGGACAACGCGGACGCAGGTCTTGCCGCTCTGCGCACTGAACTGAATGAAGTCGGCGAGTCGTGGACGCGCCTCGGCGACGGTCATGCCATGCAGGTCGATCTCCGCCTGCACGGCGTAGCGGCCGCGTGCCAGCCTGCGCATGGTGCGCTTGCCCACCGAAGCGCGGTGATAGCGCATGGAGTCGACATTATTGGCTTCCGTTTCATCGATGTCGGCCAGCAGGGACTCGCGCAGGGCCTGCTCCTCGTCGGCCCTGGCAAAACGCGCCCTGGCGGGCGGTTTTTTCACCTCGGAAGCCGCCCGCGGCTCGGCCTTGAGCGGCTTCGTGCCGCTCATCGCCTTGCGAAACAGGTTTTTGTCATCCTCGCTCATGGCGTCCTTACCAAAGCTACTGTGTGCGTCCAGGATTGAGTATAGTGAGCGCGCCTGAGCCAGCCAACGATCTCCAGCCCTGTAAATGAAAATTCTTGTAAGCAATGACGACGGTTATCTCGCGACCGGAATCAACGTGCTGGCAGACGCTCTGGCTGAGGTCGCGGACATCACGGTCGTCGCGCCGGACAGAAACCGTTCTGCAGCCAGCAACTCACTGTCGCTCACACATCCGCTTCGTATCACGCGAGTCGGCGATCGACGCTACGCAGTGGACGGCACGCCGTCGGACTGCGTGCACATCGCGCTGCAGGGCTTCCTCGACGAAGAGCCGGACCTGGTGGTTTCCGGTATCAATCACGGCGCCAACCTCGGCGATGACGTGATTTACTCCGGCACAGTGGCTGCCGCGATGGAGGGACGCTTCCTGGGTCTGCCGACCATCGCCGTGTCGCTGGTCGGTGAATGGCTCACGCACTTCGACACGGCGGCCGGTGTCGTGGTCGACATGGTGAAGAAACTGGAACACTCACCGTTGTCGCCGGACGTGATTCTCAACATCAACGTTCCCGACGTGCCCGCCGCCGAACTTCGCGGTGTGGAATCGGCGAGGCTAGGGTTCCGGCATAAATCGGAAGCGATCTACCGCGAGAAAGACCCGCATGGGCGGACGATCTACTGGATCGGGCCCGCCGGTAAGGAAGCGGATTCGGGCCCGGGTACGGATTTTCACGCCATTGAGAACCGCCGGGCCTCGGTAACGCCGCTGAAGGTTGACCTGACCCGCCATGATTCGCTGGATGCCCTGTCGGAGTGGCTGGGCTCATGACACCGGCGAAGCAGGGCACCCAGGGGATCGGCATGACGTCGGCGCGCACGCGTGACCGGCTGGTTAAACGCTTGATCGAGAACGGGATACGCAGCGAGGCGGTGCTGACCCGAATCCAGCAGGTGCCAAGGCACCTGTTCGTTGACGAGGCGCTGGCAAGTCGCGCTTACGAAGATACGGCACTGCCGATTGGCCACGGGCAGACCATCAGTCAGCCGTTTATCGTTGCGCGCATGACGGAAGCGTTGCTGGACGGTTTTACCGGTGAAAAAGTGCTCGAGATCGGCACCGGCTGCGGTTACCAGACTGCCGTTTTGTCGCCGCTCGTGAAACAGATCTATTCCGTTGAACGAATCCCCGAATTGCTCAGGAAGACGCGTCAGCGTCTGCGCGAGCTCGGCATATACAATGTGCAGTTTCGCCCGGGCGACGGCTGGCTGGGCTGGTCCAAGTACGGGCCGTACGACGGCATCATCGTGGCAGCAGCTGCGTCCGAGATGCCGCAGAAACTCCTCGAACAACTGGCGCCCGGCGGCCGACTGATCATCCCGGTCGGACCCAGTCGTGCGCAGGAACTTATGCAGGTAACACGTTTGAACGATCATTTTGAGCAGGTCTCGCTCGGTCCCGTCAGTTTTGTCCCGCTGGTGCACGGCACATGAGGCTATTCCGGCCGCTCTACGAGCGGGTGCTTGGCTGGTCGCGGCATCCCCATGCGTCGCGCTACCTGGCGGGATTGAGTTTCGCCGAGTCGTCGTTTTTCCCGATTCCGCCGGATGTCATGCTTGCACCGATGTGTTTCGCGAATCGTTCGCGCGCCTGGCGATTCGCGCTGATCACGACGGTGTTTTCGGTGCTTGGCGGGATAGCTGGCTATGCAATCGGCTACCTGACCTTCGAGGCCATCGAGCCGTGGCTTAGAGATTCTGACTACTGGGGCGCTTACGAGACATCCCGGTTGTGGTTCGACAAGTACGGCATCTGGGCCGTGTTTATCGCCGGGTTCTCACCGGTTCCCTACAAGATCTTCACAATTGCGGCGGGCGTTGTTGTGCTGAACCCGGTCGGATTCATCCTGGCCTCAATCGTGGGCCGAGGTGCGCGTTTCTTCCTGGTAGCCGGGTTCATCGTGCTCGGCGGTGCGGAGCTTGAGAAACAGGTGACCAAGTACGTCGAAGGCCTGGGTTGGCTCGCCGTCGGGCTTGTCGCAGCGCTGGTCGCCTACCTGATGCTGGCTCACTGAGTCGAGTGGCTCGCACGAAGTTCTACAGCCTGCTGTGCCTGGCCCTGTTGCTGGCAGCGTGCAGCAATCCACTGCGCGAACCCGCGACGACCCACATTGTTCGCTCCGGCGAGACCTTGTTTTCGATCGCGTTTCGCTACGGCAAGGATCCCGACGACGTCGCTCGCTGGAACCGCCTGGGTGACGGCTCGCTGATCTACCCGGGACAGGTGCTGCGACTCGTGCCGCCTTCGGGCAGCAGCCGGGGATCGACGAGGCCGGCGCCGAAACCGTTACCGGAGTTACCGTCACAACCCCCACCGGACTGGTCCTGGCCGACGGCGGGCCGCATAAACGTCGAATTTGGCGGAAAACCGGGGCCCGGCACCGGCGTACTGATCGACGGCAGGTCCCGGCAGGCGGTACGTGCCGCAGCTTCCGGCAAGGTCGTGTACGCCGGCAGTGGACTGATCGGCTACGGCCAGCTTATTATCATCAGGCACAACGACACCTATCTGAGCGCCTACGGTTACACAGCCTCGGTACTGGTCAGAGAGGGCGAATCCGTTCGCAAAGGCCAGCAAATCGCGAGGATGGGTGAAGGCCCGGAACGCAAGCCGCGACTGCATTTTGAAATCAGGCGCAACGGCAAGCCGGTTAACCCGCGACAGTTCCTGCCAGCGAGATAACTCGATGTCGGCGCCACGCGGCCTGCCCAGCAGGAGAGGCGTGTGGTTATTGCGAATTCGCAGGATCCCTCCAAACCGCCCACAGGCGGCCGGCTTCGTACGGCTACCGAGACGCCGTCGAAACCTGCACCGCGCGGTCGGCCGCGAGCGACCTCCCATGATCCCGTACAGCTCTACCTCAAAGACATCGGTGCTGCGCCGTTACTGACGGCTGACGAGGAGAAAGACCTGTCCCGACGGGCGCTTGCCGGCGACGAGGCCTGCCGCCAGCGCATGATTGAAAGCAACCTTCGACTGGTGGTGCGCATCGCACGCCGCTACATCAATCGCGGCCTGCCTCTGCTCGACCTGATCGAGGAGGGCAATCTCGGCCTCATTCATGCGGTCGAGAAATTTGATCCGGAACGCGGTTTCCGTTTTTCGACGTACGCAACCTGGTGGATACGGCAGACTATCGAGCGCGGCATCATGAACCAGACGGACACCGTGCGCCTGCCTATCCACGTCAGCAAGGACATCAACGCCTGTCGCCGTAAATCGCGAAGCCTGCGAGCCACCCTGGATCGGGAGCCGACGGTCGATGAACTCGCCGAAGCGCTGGAAAAGACGGTAGACGACGTACGGCGCCTGCTTGCGCTGCAAAACCGCTCGATGCTGGCCTCGCTGAAAACGGATGACGACGCAGCGAGCATTGTCGAGGCGCTGCCGGCCAAGTCAGACCTCGAACCGCAACGACTGGCGCAGGCCGAGGCTGTTCACGATGTCGTCGAGGACTGGCTGTCGCATCTGCCGGAGAAGCAGCTGCAAGTCGTCGAGAAACGCTTCGGGCTGCACGGGCAGCGGCGCCAGACACTCGAGCAAATCGGCTCGGAACTTGGCGTTACCCGCGAGCGGGTGCGTCAGATCCAGGTGGCGGCCCTGAAGTCGCTCGAAAAAGGCATGCTGGACGAGGGCCTGACGCCCGATACCCTGCTCTGATTGCGCGTCTAGAGCGGATACAGCAGGGCCGCGACGCGACGGCCTTCACCGACAAGCACATTAAACGTCCTCGCCGCAGCGCGCGTCTCCATGACCTCAAGGCCGGTGCCGTGGCGCGCGAATCCGAACATCAACTCGCGCGGTGTAAACAGTGCAGTACCGCCGGTGCCGACGAGTACGATCTCGGGGCCGGTGTCCAGCAGCAGCTTGAAGTCTTCGATCACGAGTTCATCCAGAGCCTTGTCTATCGCGCCATCGATGATGCCGCTGCCGGACAGCAACAGCGTGCCGCTGATCGTTTGTTCGGCGATCTGGAAGCCGGACTCGGACACGCCACGTATGGTTGTCACTCCGGGCATTTCTCGTGTGAATTTCAAAAGTCGTTTCCGTTAACATTCGTCGCCTGCCGCATCATACGGTTGCGCGCGGTCAGGGCAAGGAATTTGGCGTTGAGTACATCACATCGCGTTTTCGTCGTTTCAGGGCCAATCGGTCATGGCCGACTGGACGAACGCAGCAGGGAAAAACTGAGGCACGCGCGTCTCTCGTCGGGCAGTGACCTCGTTTCACCCGCGGCGCGGCTGGCCAGGCGACTCGGCGTTGACGAAGCGTTGCTCAGCAAGGCGTCGACCCGATACCGGGGGGAACAGGGCCGGGTCACCGAAGGCTGGATTGCGGCGGCAGATCCGGTCTACCTGGAGGCGCGTCTCGATCATCTCTGCCTGATGGCGCAGGTCATCGACGAGACGGAGCGCCTCGCGCTGGCAGAACACTTAAACCAGTCCCTTGGCGGAGACGGACTGACATTCCTCGTCGAGGGTGACGGAATCTATATCCAGGCCGAGCCCGCGATCGCGTCCTCGCAGTATCCGACGTCGGTGATCGACGGCCTGTTGCCCAACAAGTACCTGCCGGAGGGGGCCGGGGCCGATGAGTTTCGAACCCTGCTCGCCGAGATCGAGATGAGCCTTCACGAACATCCGTTGAACGATGCCCGGCAGGCCCGAGGCCAGAAGCCGGTCAACTCTCTGTGGCTGTGGGGCGGCGGTACCGCCAGTGAGTCTCCGTCGCAGTCACTGCCGCCGCTGTACAGCCGTGATCCGACGTTGCGCGGACTCTGGTCAATGCATGGCGCGGAGAGTCGTGAACCGACGGCGCAGTTGCCGAGCGACGGTACGTCCTGCGTGCTCGATATCGGGGATGATCTCGGGATCCTCACCCGCCTCCTGGACAGCGGTCGGCCGCTGTCGCTGTACTCGCGGGACGGCTTTACCGTGGACGATACCGGCAAGGGCCGTTGGCGGTTCTGGGCACGTCGTCATACTGCGCTGGAGCCGCCGTCATGAGGCCCATCATCACGCGAAATCCAAAGCGCACCGCCGCACTCGGAGGGCTGGACGATATTCTTGCGCGCCTGTTTGCCTGCCGCGGCGTGGCATCGGAGGCAGAACTCGATTACGCGATGAAGCAGTTGCTGCCGATTCGATCGCTTGAGCACGTGGCGGATGCCGTCGACCTGGTGCTGGCACATCGCGGCAGGCGGATAACCGTCGTCGGCGACTTTGACGTCGACGGTGCGACGAGCACGGCTCTGCTGATGCGCTGCTTCCGCCGGTTCGGCTTCCCGAATGTCGACTACCTCGTGCCGAATCGATTTGATTTCGGCTACGGCCTGTCGCCGCCCATCGTCGATATCGCCGCGAAGCAGGGCACTACGCTGATCATTACGGTCGACAACGGCATATCCAGTTTCGACGGCGTCGCGCGTGCACGCGAGCTCGGCATTGACGTGCTGGTTACCGACCATCACCTGCCGGCTGAATCACTGCCCGACGCGAACGTCATCGTGAACCCGAATCTGTCCGGCAGCGATTTCGGCAGCCGCAACCTGGCCGGCGTCGGCGTGGCGTTCTACGTCGTTGCAGCGTTGGGCCGACGGCTGGAGGAAGACGGTGTCGAAGGCGCTTCCCGGGTCCCACTGGACTACCTGGACCTCGTTGCGCTCGGGACCGTGGCCGATGTCGTCCCGCTGGATCACAACAACCGCATCCTTGTGTCCCAGGGGCTGAAACGCATGCGCGCCGGATTCGTCGTGCCGGGTATCCGGGCCCTGATGGCGGTGGCTGACCGCGATGTTGTTCGCATGGTGAGCCAGGACCTGGGCTTCGCCGTCGGACCGCGACTAAATGCCGCCGGCCGTCTCGAAGACATGGGCGTCGGGATCGAGTGCCTGCTGACTGACAGTGACGACGCCGCGATGCAGCACGCGGCAGCGCTCGATGCCATCAACCGGGAGCGACGTGACATCGAGCAGACCATGCGTGACCAGGCGTTCGCCTATGTCGAGCGCATGTCGACCAGTGACCTGCCGGACTGCGTTTGTGTTTACGATGCGTCGTGGCACCAGGGGGTTGTCGGCCTGGTTGCGGGCCGCGTCCGCGAACGCTGCCATCGTCCGGTTGTTGCCTTCGCCAGCGACGGTGACGGCGGCCTTAAAGGCTCCATGCGCTCCGTGCCTGGCGTGCACGCAAGGGATCTCCTCGAGGCCGTGGACACGGTACAGCCCGGACTGATCACGAAGTTCGGAGGACACGCGATGGCGGCTGGCCTGACGCTGCCAACTGCGCATCTCGACGAGTTCGGTCGCCTCGCCAATGCGCAGGTGCAGCGCCTGTACAGCGATGCGGACTTCAGCGGCGCTATCCAGAGCGACGGGGAACTGCCGGCGGGCCTGTTGAGTCTCGGTTTTGCGAGACAGCTGAGGGAACACGGCCCGTGGGGGTCCGGGTTTCCGGAGCCACAGTGGCACGGCAATTTTCACGTCATCGACCGCCGCATCGTCGGTGAGCGCCACCTGAAACTGTCGGTCAGGCCCGTGGACGGTGGCCAGGCGATAGACGCCATTGCCTTCGGTCAGGCGGACGCCGAAACGCGTGGCGTGGTCGAGCTGGCCTACCGCCTCGACGTTAACGCGTTTCGAGGGGTCGAACGGGCGCAGCTCGTTGTCGAACAAATACGACCGGTCGCCGCCGCGGAAGGCTAGGGAAGCGGTCGTTTAGGTGCTACCATCGCGCGCTTTCACCGATCGTACCGTCATGGAATCGACCCAGATCAAGCAGACCATTGCCGACCTCAAAGAACGCTCCGACGCGTTAAGGGGGTATCTTTGACTATGACGGCAAGTCGGAGCGCCTGACCGAGGTTCAGCGCGAACTCGAGCAGCCGGATGTCTGGAACGAACCGGAACGGGCGCAGGCGCTTGGCCAGGAACGGGCGCAGCTGGAGAACGTTGTTGCCGGACTCGATGCGATCACCTCGGGACTCGACGACGCCCTCGAGCTGCTGGAACTGGCCGTCGAGGAAGATGACGCGGACACCTTCAGCGAAGTAGAGAACGACGTTGACGGCCTGTCGAAGCGGGTCGCGAAGCTGGAGTTCCAGCGCATGTTCTCCGGTGAAATGGACGGCAATAACGCCTTCCTCGATATCCAGTCCGGTGCTGGCGGGACCGAGGCGCAGGACTGGTCCGAGATGCTCTTGCGCATGTACCTGCGCTGGGCCGAAGCACACGGTTTCAAGGCCGAGCTGATCGAGGCATCGGCGGGCGAGGTGGCCGGCATCAAGAGCGCAACCGTGCACGTCAGTGGTGACAATGCCTATGGCTGGCTGCGGACGGAAACCGGCGTGCATCGCCTCGTGCGCAAGTCACCGTTTGATTCAGGCAACCGCCGGCATACGTCGTTTTCCTCGGTGTTCGTGTCGCCGGAGGTTGATGACAACATCGACATCGAAGTCGATCCGTCAGACCTGCGAATCGACGTGTATCGTGCCAGCGGCGCGGGCGGTCAGCACGTCAACCGGACCGAGTCCGCCGTGCGCATCACGCACTTGCCGACCAACACGGTCGTGCAGTGCCAGAATGATCGCTCGCAGCACAAGAACAAGGCGACCGCGATGAACCAGCTGAAAGCGAAGCTCTACGAGCTGGAAATGCACAAGCGCCGCGCCGAGGCGAACGCGGTCGAGGACACCAAGGCGGATGTTGGTTGGGGCAGCCAGATTCGTTCTTACGTTCTTGACCAGAGTCGCATCAAGGATTTACGAACCGGTGTCGAGACCGGCAATACGCAAGCCGTCCTCGACGGCGGTCTCGACGCCTTTATTGAAGCCAGTCTGAAATCAGGCCTGTAACGTGAGCAACGAGAAGCAACAAGACGAAAGCAAGCTGATCGCGGAGCGTCGCCGGAAACTCGGCGAACTGCGCGAATCCGGCAACGCCTACCCGAATGATTTCCGCCGCAATGCGCTGGCGGACGAATTGCTGGCCATGTACGGCCAGCACAGCAACGAGCACCTCGAAGAGGAAGCCATCGAGGTATCCGTTGCCGGCCGCATGCTGGTGAAACGGGTCATGGGCAAGGCGAGCTTCATCAAGCTCGCTGACCGTTCAGGGCAGATCCAGGTTCGCCTGGAACGCGATCGCCTGCCGGAGGGCGTGTACCAGGGATTCAAGAAATGGGACGTCGGTGACATCGTCGCCACGCGTGGCAAGCTGTTCAAGACGCAGACGGGTGAGCTCACTATCCTGGCTGACGAAGTTCGCCTGCTGACCAAGTCGCTGCGCCCGCTGCCGGAGAAATGGCACGGCCTGTCCGACATGGAAACCCGCTACCGACAGCGCTACGTTGACCTGATCGTCAACGAGCAGAGTCGCGATGTGTTCCGCAAGCGGTCGGCGATCGTTTCTTACATTCGGGCGTTCCTTGATGCCCAGGACTACCTTGAGGTCGAGACGCCGATGATGCAGGTCACGCCGGGTGGTGCGATTGCCCGGCCGTTCACGACCCATCACAATGCGCTGGACATGCCGTTGTTCCTGCGAATCGCGCCGGAACTGAACCTGAAGCGCCTGATCGTCGGTGGCTTTGAGCGCGTCTACGAGATCAATCGCAATTTCCGTAACGAGGGTGTCTCAACCCAGCACAACCCGGAATTTACGATGCTTGAGTTGTACCGGGCGTATGCGACCTATGAGAGCCACATGGATATGGTCGAAGCGTTGCTTCGCGGTATGGCCGACGCGGTCCTCGGGTCGTCGGAGGTGCATTACCAGGGCGAGACCTACGACTTCAGCAAGCCGTTTGCGCGACTGACGGTCGAGGAGGTCATCCTGAAGTACAACCCCGATCTCGATGCGTCGCGCCTCAGGGAGCGTGATTACCTCGTCGAGGTCTGCGACAAGCTGGGCGTGCCGGTGAAGGACAGCTACGGTCCCGGCAAGCTGCAGATCGAGATCTTCGAAAAGACCGGTGAGCACGAGCTGCGCGACCCGACTTTCGTGACCCAGTACCCGACCGAGGTGTCGCCGCTGGCGCGACAAAACGACGACGACGACTTCGTTACCGACCGCTTCGAGTTTTTTGTCACCGGTCGTGAGCTCGCCAACGGATTCTCGGAACTCAATGACCCGGAAGACCAGGCCGATCGCTTCAACAAGCAGGTGGCGGATCGTGAAGCTGGCGATGATGAAGCCATGGGCTTCGATCACGATTACATTCGGGCGCTCGAGTACGGAATGCCGCCGGCCGCCGGTATCGGTGTCGGCATCGATCGCCTGGTGATGCTGTTTACCGACTCGCCGTCAATTCGTGACGTGCTGCTGTTTCCGCACATGCGCCCCGAGGTTTTCGACTAGCGGCCTAGTAGGGCAGTTCGAGAAGTGCCAGGGCCTTCCCGTCGATCGACAGGCCGGCGTTGGCGTCGTCCACCGGTACAACCGCCAGGCACTCGTCGGTGGCCACGTTGACCACCGTGCCGACATCGCGGTCACCGAGCTGGATGCGCGTGCCCGGTGCAGCCCCTGCTGCGCCGGAAAACCGCTTTAGCCTGCGGCGACTGGAACCACGATAGTGCGTACGCGCAACGACCTCCTGGCCCGTGTAGCAGCCCTTGTCGAAACTGACGCCGCCGGCGAGATCCAGGCTGAGCATGTGCGGCGTGAACTGCTCGGTCAGCTCGTTGTCGATCCACGCGATTCCCGCAGCGAGGCTGCCGGCCAGCCAGTCGCTGAACGTCGTGCCTCCCGCCAGGCCGAGATCCCCGGGACTCGCCGGCCGGCTTTCGAAATCCACCTTTGAACGAAGGCGGTACATCGTTAGCCGCTTCTCGACGCTTTCCGCCATGTTTGCCGGCAGGTAGAGGTTGAAGCCGTCGTCTCGTTTCTCGACCCGCAAAACGACGATGACCCGGCCTTTCGGGTTACACCAGGCGCCCGGGGCGAACTCGCCGTCGGCAATCGTCTCGACATCGCAGGTTAGCTGGCCCTGCAGGAATACGGTGGCGTCGTCGCCGGTCACGGCGATGCGGGTCAGTGCCCAGTCCGTTTGCATGTGTATGAAATCTCTGTGCTTGTGTGAGTCTTGCCTGAAGTCCCAGGTCTTGTCTGGCATACTTTCGCGATGCATGAACCTGACGAAAAAGTCACAGACCAAGCTCCTGAGAACGAGGTCGAGGATACTACCGACGCTGACGCGGCGCCGAAAGAAATCGGTGGTCGGGAAGGGCCGGATCCGACCCGGTTCGGGGACTGGGAGAAAAACGGTCGGTGTATCGACTTCTGATTTCACCCATCGTCAAACATTTTTAAGCATAATACGCGCATCATCTGAAGCGGGGCAGGCGATACGATGAAAAGCAGCAGCAGACCGCTGTCACCTCATATCGGCATCTACCGATGGCCGATCACCATGGCACTCTCGATTCTGCATCGCGCCAGCGGAATCGCACTTGCAGTGGGGCTCATCGCCCTGCTTCTGTTTGTAATGAGCCTGGCCGACAGCCCTGAGAGCTATCTTCGCTTCAGCATGGCCATCGCATCACCGCTGGGACAGCTCGCTCTATTTGGCTGGTCGCTGGCGTTCTTCTACCACCTGTCGAACGGCGTTCGTCACCTGTTCTGGGATGCGGGTTACGGCTTCGAAAAAGCCCAGGCGAACCGGTCGTCCTACATGGTGCTCGCTTCAACCGTGGCTCTGACAGCCATTCTCTGGCTGGTGGTGTTATGAGTCTTGAATCTCCGCTGGGTCGCGTACTCGGCCTTGGATCTGCCAAGGAAGGCTCGGACCACTGGTGGTCGCAGCGCGTCAGCGCCGTCATGAACATGCTGCTGGGCCTTTGGTTCATCGGCGCCATGGCGACGGCGGACGGTTACACCTACCTCGACATGATGCGTTTCGTCGCGCAACCCTGGAACGGCGTGCTGCTGACCCTGTTGTGTACGTCACTCGCTTACCACAGCTACCTGGGGATCCAGGTCGTTCTTGAAGACTACGTCCACACACCGTGGCTCAAAGTGGTCTCACTGCTCGCATCGCGATTTGCCCACCTGCTGGTCGGCTTCGCCTGCGTTTACGCCGTCATAAGGATTGGACTCGGCTCATGAGCGATTACGAATTTATCGACCACAGCTACGACATCGTCGTGATCGGTGCCGGCGGCGCAGGCCTGCGTGCCACCTTTGGTCTTGCCGAAGCCGGCTTCGATACGGCCTGCATTACGAAAGTGTTCCCGACGCGAAGCCACACCGTCGCTGCCCAGGGTGGCATCAGTGCGGCGCTCGGTAACATGGGTGACGACGACTGGCGCTGGCACATGTACGACACGATCAAGGGCTCCGACTGGCTCGGTGATCAGGACGCCATCGAGTACATGTGCAAGGAAGCGCCAGACGCGGTCATCGAACTCGAGCACTACGGGGTGCCGTTCTCACGTACTGAAGACGGCCGCATCTACCAGCGTCCTTTCGGCGGTATGACGACGAACTTCGGCGAAGGTACCGCCCAGCGGACCTGCGCTGCGGCTGACCGCACCGGTCACGCCATGCTGCACACGCTCTACCAGCAGTCGCTGAAGCACGACGCGGAATTCTTCATCGAGTATTTCGCGGTCGACCTGATCATGGAAAACGGCGAGTGTCGCGGCGTCGTCGCAATTGACATGGCGACCGGTCGACTGCATCGCTACCGGGCGCACCAGGTCGTCCTGGCAACCGGTGGTTATGGTCGCGCCTACTTCTCGTGCACGTCGGCGCACACCTGCACCGGCGACGGCGGCGGCATGGTAGCGCGCGCCGGTCTGCCGCTTCAGGATACGGAATTCGTGCAATTCCACCCGACCGGCATCTACGGTTCGGGCTGCCTGATCACGGAAGGCTCGCGCGGCGAGGGCGGCTACCTGACCAACTCCGATAACGAGCGTTTCATGGAGCGTTACGCACCGAACGCGAAAGACCTGGCCTCACGCGACGTCGTCAGTCGCTCGATGACCATCGAGATTCGCGAAGGTCGAGGCGTTGGCAAGGAATCGGACCACATCTTCCTGCATCTCGAGCACCTGGGTCGTGACGTCATTGACGAGCGCCTGCCGGGTATTGCGGAAACCGCGAAGATCTTTGCCGGTGTCGATGTTGCAAAGGACCCGATCCCGGTGTTGCCCACCGTCCACTACAACATGGGCGGTGTGCCGGCGATCTACACCGGCGAAGTCGTGACGCTGAAAAACGGCGATCCGGAGAGTGTCGTGCCCGGGCTCATGGCGGTCGGTGAGTCGGCCTGTGTCTCGGTTCACGGCGCCAATCGACTGGGCTCCAACTCGCTGCTCGATCTCGTCGTATTCGGCCGCGCCGCCGCCAATCACATCAAGACAACGATGAAGCCCGGCGAGCGACATCGTCCGTTCGGTACCGAGGCGGGCCAGAACAGCGTCGACAAGATCGACAAGCTGCGTTACTCGAAAGGCAGCCTGCCAACGTCCGAGATCCGCCTCGAGATGCAGAAGAACATGCAGAACAATGCCGCTGTTTTCCGCACCGGAGAGACGCTGAAAGAAGGCGTTGAGAAAATGAAGCAGACCTTTGACTCGTTCAAGGACGTCAAGGTCGAGGATACGTCGCTGGTCTGGAACACCGACCTGATCGAGACGATCGAGCTGGAAAACCTGATGCTGAACGCCATGGCAACCGTTGCGTCCGCCGAAAACCGCAAGGAAAGCCGCGGCGCACAGGCGCGTGAGGACTTCCCCGATCGCGACGACGAAAACTGGATGAAACACACGCTGGCCTGGGTGGGCGAAGACGGCACGACCTGCTTCGACTACCGCCCGGTGCACATGGAACCGATGACCGATGAGGTGGAGGCTGTTCCACCCAAGGCACGAACGTACTAGGAGACCGACGTGGCCGAGTTTCGACTGCCGCCCAACTCAAGGATCAAGAAGGGCGAACACTTCCCGGTAAAAGACGGCGCATCCAACGTGCGGCGTTTCGCGATCTATCGCTACAACCCGGACAACGGTGCAAACCCGCGTGTCGATACCTATGAAGTCGACATGGACAGCTGTGGGCCGATGGTTCTCGACGCGCTGATCAAGATCAAGAATGAGATTGATCCGACGTTGACGTTTCGTCGTTCCTGCCGCGAGGGTATCTGCGGCAGTTGTGCGATGAACATCGACGGTGGCAATACACTGGCGTGCCTGAAGTCGATCGACGACGTCAAAGGCGATATCAAGATTTACCCGCTGCCGCACATGCCGGTTGTCAAAGACCTCGTCCCTGACCTGACAAACTTCTACGCGCAGTACGCGTCTATCAAGCCGTGGCTGCAGACGCGCACGCCGGCGCCGCCGGATCGCGAGCGTTTGCAGAGCAAGGAGGACCAGGAACTGATCGACGAGCCGTCCGCGTGCATCCTGTGTGCCTGCTGCTCAACAAGCTGCCCGTCCTACTGGTGGAACAGTGACCGTTATCTGGGTCCCGCGGCGTTGCTGGCGTCTTACCGCTGGCTCGTGGATACCCGTGACGAGGCGACCGGCGAGCGTCTTGACCAGCTCGAAGACCCGTTCCGTCTTTACCGTTGCCACACGATCATGAACTGCACGCAGACCTGCCCGAAAGGCCTGAACCCGGCGAAGACCATCGCGGAGACCAAGAAGATGCTTGCGGAGCGCCGCCACTAGGCGATTCGCGGTCCGGTTTATGGACGTCAAGCAACTACGGTGGCGGTGTCGACGGGGCATGAAGGAGCTCGATGCCCTGATGACGGGGTATCTCGAAACCCACTACGCATCGGTCGATGACGCGGAAAAGCGGGGATTCGAGCGACTTCTGGAACTTCCGGACCCGGTTCTCGTCGGCTACCTGTTGAAGGGTGAACAACCCGACGATCCGGACATCGGCAAGGTCATCGGCCGTATTCTCGGCCGAACTGGTACCTGATCCACTGATTGAACGTTTATCGACCGCCGTGTCGGTCATCTGCCTGCTCACCGGTATTGTGCTGATCCTGGTGATCGGGCTCCCGTTCTTCCTGTCATTGTTCGCGGTGGCCGCCTGGGCGCTGTATGTCCGGATCGCCTGTCGCCGCATTGACCTGCGCCGGTTGCGCGTCTACGCGAACGGTGACGTCCACCTGCAGCGAGTCGATGGCCAATGGCTGGACGGTCGGGTCGGTGCCGGCAGCCTGTTTTTGCCACAGATCGCCTGGCTGCGTGTCGAGGGACGGACGCCTTACCAGGGCTGGTTTATTCCCCGGGATGACGCGGATGGGGAATGGCGTCGTTTACGGGTGATCGCGAGGCATTTTGCTGACATTTAAGCGTTGCTGATACCATCGGCCGAGACAGCGCCCGGTGGGGCGTGTGGGCAGGCTCACAGAATTTGGAATCGCTTGAAAAAAACGCAGAACTTCTCCGTGCCGGCCCGGTCTATCCGCTGCATGAGTGCCCAAGCTGCAAGCCTGATGAGAGCCGACTGCATGTCGACTGACACGAGTGATGCACAACTGGTCAAGCGTGTGCAGAGCGGTGAGAAAGACGCGTTCGACCTGCTGGTCCTGAAGTACCAGCACAAGATCGTCAACCTCGTGATGCGCTATGTCCGTGACCCGGAGCAGGCGCTGGATATCACCCAGGAGGCCTTTATCAAGGCGTACCGGGCGTTGCCGCGATTCCGCGGAGACAGCGCCTTCTATACCTGGCTGTATCGAATTGCTGTGAACACGGCAAAGAATCACCTGGCGTCGCAGCGCCGGCGCCCGATGAATGTTGAGCTCGACCTGCAGGATCCTGAGCAGTACGACCTGCATGCCAAGCTCAAGGAGACCGATACGCCCGAGGGCGTAACGATCAGCAACGAATTACAGGAAACCGTCGAGAAGGCGATTAACGCCTTACCGGAGGATTTGAAGACCGCGATCATCCTCCGTGAAATCGACGGTATGAGTTATGAAGAGATCGCCGAGACCATGCAGTGCCCGGTGGGCACCGTTCGGTCGAGGATTTTCAGGGCGCGAGACGCAATCAGCAAGAAAGTCGGGACGCTGATAAGATAAGTCTCGAGCGGGATGGCAGTAATGACAGACGCAATAAAAATGCAGCTATCGGCTTTCGTCGATGGCGAACTTTCTGACGCAGAATCCGAATTGTTGATTCGCCGAATCGGGCGCGACGCCGAGTTGCGGGCGACCGTGGCGGAGTACCATGCGATTGGTCGCATCATGCGCGCCGAGGCGGAGCCTGCCGGTATGGACAGGCTGCTTGCCGCGGTTCGAGAGGGCATCGAGGTCGACGAGTCGCCGGGTGTTGAGCTGGTTGAGTCGGCACCGACTCGCCGACTGGCCAAACCGCTGGCGGGCATCGCCATCGCGGCCAGTGTCGCACTGGTCGGTGTCCTGAGTGTCGGCCAGTTGTCGCCGTCCGTGGATCCGTCCGACGCTCTCGCCAACAGCTACTCAACACCCGATCCCGACAGCACTGCCGAGCTGGAGGACCTGAATCTGCGTCACGGCGCCGTTGGCGGAAATCTCGAAGCGTTGCTGACGACGGTCGAGATTCGTCGCCAACAGCTGGATACAACGGCTGATGAGGAAGCTGCTCCGTCCGACGAAGTGTCGTCCGACGACGCATCATCCGACGAAGCGTCGTCCGATGACGATGTGGACAGCGCCGAGGAATGATGCGGCATCTCTGTCTGGCCACGCTCGCAATTTGTGGCCTGATAGCCTCTGAAGCGAACGCAGATCAGCACCAGCCGACCGACTGGCTGCAGCGTATGGGAACGGCACTGGAGGAGGCGAGCTTCCGCGGTGTCGTGATCCGCCAGCAACCGTCAAAAACCGATACCTTCAAAATCTATCACACCGTACGTGACGGCGTGATCCGCGAGAGGCTCATTCGCCAGGAGGGCGACGGTCTCGAGATCATTCGCAACGGCAACGAAGTTCACTGCGTCATACCCGACAAGCAGGCGGTCCTGGTCGAGCCCTGGAATGGCCAGGGGACCCTGTTCTCACCCATCGAAGACGAGATGGAGTCCATAGCAGCGGCGTATGACTTCCAGCTCACGGGGCAGGACCGTGTTGCGGGTCGCGACGCCGTGATCGTGTCCATCAAGCCAAAGGACGAAATGCGATTCGCACGCCGACTGTGGCTGGATGAAAAAACCGGGTTTCCCCTGAAGTCAGAGCGAGTGGACGTTAACGGCGCGCTGGTTGAACGCATACGTTTCGCCGATATCGAACTGGGTGCCGAACTGGTTGATGGAGACTTCGAGTCTCGCTACGTGCTGGATGACTTCAAGTGGTATCCCGCGGCGGAGCCGCAGACCAACGACGACAAAACCGGCTGGTATGCCGCGAGCCTGCCAGCGGGTTACCGCATGGAGTCCGGTCGCGTCGAGCGGCTCGACAGGGGCGGCGCCGTCGTAACCCACATTGTCTACACTGACGGCCTGAGCCGTGTCTCCGTGTTCATCAAAACCGGTTCCGGCAGCGCCGGCACCACGCGCAATCGAATGGGCAACGCCAATTCCTTCAGCGTTCGCAGGGGTGACTACCGGATTACCGCAGTCGGCGAGGTTCCTCCCGCTGCCGTCGAGCAAATCGCGCTGTCGATGCAGCGCTGATGCAGGTTCCCACCGGCACACTCGTGTCCTCCGCCGCGCGGGGCGGCCTGGCCCGCGTGCGTGTCGACGAACCGGTAGCCTGCGCCCGCTGCGCAGCCGGTCGCGGCTGTGGTGCCGGGATTTTTGCCCGCCAGCGGGCCGGCGAGATCATCGATGCCCATGTGCTGGACGACGGCCTTGAGCCGGGTGCAGCCGTGGATATTCTGCTGGACGACGGCGGCCTGCTGAAGGCGGCGCTACTCGCTTACGGATACCCCCTGGCCGGAGCGCTGGCCGGCGTCCTCTCGGGCTCCGCGTTTG
The DNA here is from genome assembly GCA_964606915.1 of uncultured Woeseiaceae bacterium. Taxonomy (GTDB): domain Bacteria; phylum Pseudomonadota; class Gammaproteobacteria; order Steroidobacterales; family Woeseiaceae; genus UBA1847. The sequence goes on from CAZSIQ010000009.1 coordinate 26,709, forward strand.
GCGACAGCGGTGCGGCTATCGGCGCGCTCGCCGGAATTTCCGCGGGCCTGCTTCTATCGAGGGCACGGATAGGCACCGCGCCTGTTCCGTCGATTCGACCCCGACCATGAGTCTGGTTGTCTACAGTCGCCGTGGCTGCCATCTCTGCGAGGAATTGATCGAGGAGCTGCTACCGGTGGTCAGGGGTCGCCTCGACGTAGAGGTCCGGGATATCGATTCACGTGAGGACTGGCGTGACGCCTACAACACCCGTGTACCGGTGGTGGAATACGCCGGCGAGACGGTTTGCCAGTATCACCTCGATCGCGAGAAGATCCTTGCTTTGTTGCGTTCCCGCGACAGCCACGGCTAACACCGAAACCATTAATCACAGGCTGCTTAGGCTGTATACTGCGCCGCTTGCTGGCGACAAGGCAGTCTCCCGTTCATGAAGAATACCCGCAATTTCTCGATCATCGCGCACATCGATCACGGCAAATCCACGCTGGCGGACCGGTTCATCCAGTACTGTGGTGGCCTGTCCGATCGCGAGATGGCCGAGCAGGTGCTCGATTCGATGGATCTCGAGCGCGAACGCGGTATCACGATCAAGGCCCAGAGCGTCACGCTTCACTACGAGGCGAAGGATGGCGAAACCTACCAGCTGAATTTCATCGACACGCCGGGTCACGTCGATTTCTCGTATGAAGTCTCGAGGTCACTGGCCGCCTGTGAAGGCGCGCTGCTTGTCGTGGATGCTGCTCAGGGCGTTGAGGCACAGAGTGTGGCCAACTGCACGACGGCGATTGACCAGGGACTGGAAGTCCTGCCGGTACTGAACAAGATTGACCTGCCTGCCGCGGACCCGGAACGGGTACAGCACGAGATCGAGGACATCATCGGCATCGACGCCTCCGATGCCGTGCAGGTCAGCGCCAAGACCGGTGTCGGTGTCCCGGACTTGCTGGAAGCAATCGTGACCACGGTTCCGTCACCCAGCGGCAACGCTGACGGCCCGCTGCAGGCGCTGATCATCGACTCCTGGTTCGACAATTACGTCGGCGTGGTCTCGCTCGTCAAGATCGTCAACGGCACGTTGTCAAAGGGTGACAAATTCACGGTCATGTCGACCGGCTCCACGTATAACGCCGATCGCATCGGACGCTTTACGCCGAAGATGGAAGATGCCGGTGAACTGATGACCGGTGACGTTGGCTACCTGATTGCGGCAATCAAGGACATCTACGGGGCACCGGTGGGTGACACCCTGACGCTGACGAAGGAACCGGCTGACGAACCGCTGCCGGGCTTTCGCACCGTGCAGCCCCGGGTATTTGCCGGCCTGTTTCCGATCAGCTCCGACGACTACGAAGGACTGCGAGAGGCGCTGCAGAAACTAAGACTTAATGACGCGGCGCTGCATTTTGAGCCGGAGACCTCAGCCGCCCTGGGTTTCGGTTTCCGTTGCGGCTTCCTCGGCATGCTGCACATGGAAATCGTTCAGGAGCGTCTCGAGCGCGAGTACAACCTGGAACTGATTACGACGGCGCCGACCGTGATCTTCGAGATCATCGATACCAAGGGTGAAACCCTGATGGTCGACAACCCGTCGAAACTGCCACCGTCCAACGAGATCGGTGAGTTGCGCGAGCCGATTATCAGCGCCAACATCCTGGTGCCGGAACAACACGTGGGATCAGTGATCAAGCTGTGTATCGAGAAACGCGGTGTGCAGAAGCAGATCCGCTACCTGGGCTCGCAGGTGTCGTTAGAGTATGAAATGCCGCTGGCCGAGGTGGTGCTCGACTTCTTCGACCGGCTGAAGTCGGTCAGCCGTGGCTTCGCCTCGTTCGACTACGAGTTTGAGCGGTTCGAGCCGGCCGACCTGGTCCGTCTCGATGTGCTGATCAACAAGGAGCGCGTTGACGCGCTGTCCCTGATCGTGCACCGCAGCAAGGTGCAGATGCGTGGGCGTGAGCTGGTGGAAAAAATGAAGGACCTGATTCCCCGGCAAATGTTCGACGTTGCCATCCAGGGCGCGGTAGGCAGCCAGATTATCGCCCGCAGCACCGTGAAGGCTCTGCGCAAAAATGTGACGGCGAAGTGTTACGGTGGCGATATCACCCGCAAACGCAAGCTGCTCGAAAAGCAGAAGGCCGGTAAACGACGCATGAAGCAGGTTGGCTCCGTGGAGATTCCCCAGGAAGCGTTCCTGGCCGTGCTGAAAGTTGACGACTAGCTAAGGAACGACACTGTGAGCTTCAACCTGGCCTTGATTCTGACCGTACTGACACTGTTCTCCGGTATCGTCGTCCTGATAAATCGCTTTGTCTGGAAGTTGCCGCAAGATGCGAAGGGCGGTGGACGCGAGACACTGGTCGAGTATTCACGGTCGTTCTTCCCGGTGCTGCTGCTCGTCCTGGTGCTTCGGTCATTCGTGTTTGAGCCGTTCCGGATTCCCTCGGGCTCCATGATGCCGACGCTGCTGCAAGGCGACTTTATCTTCGTCAAGAAATACTCCTACGGTCTCCGTCTGCCGGTCGTCGAGACCAAGATCGTGGCGACGGGCGAACCCGAGCGCGGCGACGTTGTGGTCTTCCGGCTGCCGGCCAGCCCCAACATCAACTACATCAAGCGCATCGTCGGCCTGCCGGGTGATACCGTCGAGTACCGGAATCACCAGCTGACGATAAACGGTGAACTCGTTGAGCTGAGGAAAGCCGCGGACCACCGCGTCAACGCACCGCGCTACATCGAACAGCTCGGCGAGGACAGTCACGATATCTATATCCACTCGCCGCGGAACAGGAACGGTGAGGGGACCTATGTCGTGCCTGACGGGCAGTACTTCGTGATGGGTGATAATCGCGATCGAAGCAAGGACAGCCGCTTCCTGGATGACGTCGGCTTCATTCCCGAAACGCATCTCGTTGGCGAAGCGTCCCGGATCTGGCTGCATCTCGATGGATTCAGTGCGCCTCGCTGGGAGCGAATCGGCATGAAAATCGAATAATGTGGCCTCGATCCCAGACTTGCTGGATAATAAGCGCTTAGCATTTTCAGATAGTTACGGAGTTATCTGATGCGTATTTCTGAAAACGCCGCCAAACGGTTGGGACGCGCTCGCAGCGGGCAGCGCGGGATGACGACACTGGGCTTGCTGATCCTGGTTATCTTCGTCGGCCTGTTTGTTTACGCGGGGCTCAAACTGACACCGCTGTACCTCAACTACTTCAAGGTTCAGGGCGTGGTTACCGGCGTACAGCGCGAATTTGACGGCAATTCACCGACGCGGGCGGCCATACGCAGTTCGATCGCACGACGCTTTGATATTGAGAGTGTCAGCAACATACGGGCTTCAGACGTCAAGGTCTCCCCGGTCGGTAACGGTTTCGAGGTTGCGGTCGACTACAAGCACGAGACCGTGTTTATCGGCAATCTCGGCTTCGTCGTCACCTTTGACAAGACGGTCCTGATCCGCCGCTGAATGCTGTGAATACAGCGCAGGCATGGCTGTCAGATCGGCTCGGCTATCGGTTCTCGGATCCGACCCTGTTTGACCGGGCTCTCACCCACCGCAGCGCACCCGGAAAAAGTAACGAACGTCTCGAGTTTCTAGGCGACGCAGTCCTCGATGTGGTTGTCTCGGACGTCCTGTTTCACGCGTTTCCCGATGCGGATGAAGGCGACCTGAGTCGACTGCGCGCGCACCTCGTCAGGGACCAGTCCTTGTCGGAGCTGGCGAAGGACCTGGGCGTTGGTGAGCATATCGCGCTCGGCAGCGGCGAGCAGAAGTCCGGTGGGCATCGTCGCCAGTCCATTCTTGCCGACGCGCTGGAGGCGATTTTTGGTGCAGTCTACCTCGATGCCGGATTCGAGCGCGCACGCGAGGTCATCCATGCAGCCTACGGAGAACGCCTGGTTGAGTTTCCGGCACTGTCCGACCTCAAGGACCCGAAAACGCGTTTACAGGAATGGTTGCAGAGCCGTGGGCGAGGCCTGCCGGAATACCGCCTGGTCTCCACGAGCGGTAAAGCTCACAACCAGCAGTTTTCGGTCAGTTGCCACGTTGACGACGTTGTTGTCGACGGATCCGGAACCAGTCGCCGGAACGCCGAGCAGCGGGCAGCCGAACGCATGCTGGAACAGCTGGTCGCGTAATGGACTTCCCTGACAATTTTCGCTGTGGCTACGTCGCCGTTGTTGGTCGGCCTAATGTTGGCAAGTCGACGCTGATCAATGCCGTGATGGGGCGAAAGGTCTCCATCGTCACCAACAAACCCCAGACCACGCGACATCGAATACTCGCGGTGCACAACACGGAAACGGCACAGGTCGTTTTTGTCGATACGCCTGGCATCCACCGCAAGGCGAGCAAGGCGATGAACCGCCTCATGAACCGGACGGCAGCCAATGCGCTCGAGGATGCCGACGTCATCCTGTTTGTTTGCGAGGCGGAGCGCTGGACCGAGGAAGACGAAGACGTGCTCAAGCGCGTGAAGGCCAGCAAAGCGCCCTGCATCCTGCTGCTTAACAAGGTCGATCTCGTGCATCCGAAGCCGCGCCTGTTCGAAATCCTGACGACGATGAGCGAACGTCATGATTTCGCTGAGATTGTGCCGACGTCCGCACGTCGCGGCACCAATCTCGATGCGCTGATGAAGCTCGTACCGGACTACCTGCCGGAGTCGCCACCGTTTTTCCCTGACGATATGCACACGGATCGCAGTGTCGAATTTCACGCTGCCGAGATCGTCCGGGAAAAGCTGACGCAATCCCTGCAGCAGGAACTGCCGTATGGCCTGACGGTGCAGATTGAAAAGCTCGACAAGACAGATGAAGGCACCGAGGTCTATGCCGTGATCTGGGTCGAGCGCGAGAGTCAGAAAGGCATGGTCGTCGGCAAGGGCGGCCACGTATTAAAACAGGTGGGAACCGCGGCTCGACACGAATTGCGCGAACAGCTCGGTGGGCGCGTCCACCTGGAGCTCTGGGTCAAGGTCAAGGACAACTGGGCGGACAACGAGCAGGATCTTCTGCGTCTCGGCTACGAGGCGCCTTGAGGCGGTGAGCCAGCGTGTCCAGCAGCAACCGGCCTACGTGTTGCACCAACGTCCGTTTCGCGACTCGAGCCAGATTCTCGACGTGTTGTCGGTTGAATACGGAAAACTCTCCCTGGTCGCACGCGGCAGCCGCTCGGCCAAATCGCGAACCGCGGGCCTGCTGCGGCCGTTCCAGCCGCTGAAGTTGTCATGGTCCATTCGCTCTGACCTGGGCACCTTAACCGGTGCCGAGATCGACGGCCGCCTGCAGTCGCTGGTCGGCGATACCCTGATGGCTGGCTATTACATCAATGAGTTGCTGCTAAACCTGTTGCATCGTCACGACCCGCAGCCCGAGGTGTTTTCAGCGTATGAGCAGACGCTGGCATCCATGGCCGGTGGTCACGACGTCGCCGCGTGCTTGCGGCATTTCGAACTCGAGCTACTCCGACTGCTGGGGTATGCATTGAACCTTGAAACAGACGCTGTCAGTGACGCGCCGCTGCGGCCGGAGGGACACTACGAGTTTCGACCCGCACAGGGCGCTGTGCCTGTGCAGCGAGAAGAGGGCAGTGCGGTGTTTCGAGGTGCGACCCTGCTGGCCATCGGCGAGGAGAACTTTGCTGATGAGGCTGTGCTTCGCGAAGCGGGTCGCCTGCTCAGGCAGGTGATTCACTATCACCTCGACGGCCGTGAATTGAAAACGCGCAAGGTGCTCAAAGACCTGCATCGCGGTAGACTTGGCGGCCCGCCGAACGAGTAGCTTCACCATGCCGTCTTCAGACACGCTTGCGCTGGGCGTGAACATTGACCACGTCGCCACCATTCGCCAGGCACGGGGTACCGATTACCCAAGCCCGGCACATGCCGTGCCTATCGCCGAGAACGCCGGTGCCGACAGCATCACCGTGCATCTTCGCGAAGACCGACGGCATATCCAGGATGCCGACCTGCAGGCGATCGTCGGGGTAATGACAACGCACATGAACCTGGAAATGGCGGTCACTGACGAGATGCTCCGCATCGCGTGCGAATTGCGGCCCTCGGATTGTTGCCTGGTGCCGGAAAAGCGCGAGGAACTGACAACGGAGGGCGGGCTCGACGTACTGTCGCAACAGTCCCGCGTGACCGACGCCTGCGCGCAGCTGGCGGATGCCGGTATTCGCGCATCGTTGTTTATCGATCCGGACCCGGCGCAGCTTGACGCTGCGGTTGAAGCGGGCGCACCGGTGGTCGAACTGCACACGGGCGCCTATGCCGAGACCACGGGTGATGAACAAAGCGCTGAACTGCAGCGACTGGTCGAGGCATCTGCCTATGCGTCCAGCCTCGGACTCGTCGTCAACGCCGGCCACGGCCTGCATTACGAGAACGTCCAGCCGATTGCCAGGATTCCCGAAATCGTTGAGCTGAATATCGGTCACGCGATTGTTGCTCGCGCCGTCCTCGACGGGCTGGCTGTAGCGGTCGGCGAGATGAAGCGCATCATGACCGAGTCACGCGCGGAAGCCGCCGGATGATCTACGGCGTTGGTACCGATGTCGTTGAGCTTGCGCGAATACAGGCGACCTATGAGCGTTTTGGCGACCATTTCGTCAAACGCCTGTTGATGCCCGAGGAGCAGCTGCTGTTTGCAAAGAGCAAATGGCCGGTGCGCTTCCTCGCAATGCGCTTTGCCGGCAAGGAAGCCGCCGTCAAGGCGATGGGTACCGGTTTCGCGCACGGTGTCTGGATACGTGATGTCGGCATCACCAACAACAAGTGGGGGCGTCCGCTAATCATCTGGTCGGAGCGCGGTCGTGCCGTGTGCGATCGACTCGGAATTGGCGAGGGCCATGTCAGCCTGACGGACGACGCCGGCCTGATCATAGCGTTCGCCGTCGTGGAGAAAGCCTGAACGATGCACTGTTTTTCATTCGATATCGAAACCGTTCCCGACGTCGAGTTCGGCCGTCGCTACCTGGAGCTCGGTGACCTGGAAGACGACAAGGTCGCGACAGCGATGACCTTCAAGCGACTGCAGGCGAGCGGCACCGATTTCCTGCCGCTGCACCAGCATCGCGTGGTCGCCATTTCGGTGGCGCTGCGCAGTGGTGACACGTTCAAGGTCTGGTCGCTCGGCGACGAGGAATCGGATGAGGCCGAAATCGTGCAGCGCTTTTTCGACGGTATCGACCGCTATACGCCAGACCTGGTGTCCTGGAACGGGGGCGGGTTCGACCTGCCGGTGTTGCATTACCGCGCGATGCGTCACGGTATCCAGGCGCCTCGTTACTGGGAAACCGGTGACTCCGATCGCGAGTTCAAATGGAACAACTACCTGTCCCGCTTTCACTGGCGACACGTTGACCTGATGGACGTGTTGTCCGGTTACCAGCCACGCGCAAGGGCCAGCCTCGATGAAATGGCGACCTTGCTGGGTTTTCCCGGCAAGCTGGGGATGAGTGGTGCAAAGGTCTGGGACAAGTTCCAGCAGGGCGCGATCGGCGAAATTCGCGACTATTGCGAGACGGACGTGTTGAACACCTGGCTGGTTTACCTGCGATTCGAGCACATGCGGGGCAACCTCGATGACGCCGGCCTGGAGCGCGAGTACCAGCTGGTGCGCAGTACGCTCGGGGATATGGACGTCTCGCACCTGAACGAGTTCCTCGACGCCTGGGGGTAAACGATGGCTCGACGTAAACGCCGGGGACCCGAAGAGGGTGTCATCGGGGCCGCGACGCATGACGGCCGCGGCATTGTTGACGGTGAGGGCAAGAAGGTGTTCGTCGCCGGCGCGTTGAGCGGCGAGCGTGTGCGTTTCCAGCGCAGGAAGCAGCGTCGAAACTTCGACGAGGCGGAACTGCTCGAAGTCCTGGAGCCCTCGGATGAGCGGGTCGAGCCGCGCTGCGCGGTATTCGGTCGCTGCGGCGGCTGTGCCCTGCAGCACATCACCCCGGAGAGCCAGCGCAACATCAAGTTCCAGGCGCTGAAGGACAACCTGTCCCGCATCGGCCAGGTCGAGCCGGACGAATGGCTGGAGCCGATGACCGGGCCGGAGTGGCACTATCGCCGGCGTGCACGACTCGCGGTCAAGGACGTGCCCGGCAAGGGCCGCGTGCTGGTGGGCTTTCGCGAGCGCCATGCACCGTTCATTACTGACATGCATCGCTGCGAGGTGTTGGCAGAGCCATTACCCGACCTGTTTGATCCGCTGAGCGAGCTCATTGCCGGCCTGTCGATTCGCGCGCGCCTGCCGCAGATCGAGGTCGCCGTCGCCGACAATGACATCGCCCTGGTCTTCCGGGTGCTGGACCCGCCAACCGATGACGATCTTGAGTCGCTGCGACGGTTCGGCAGCGATCATTCGCTGCGGATATTCCTGCAGCCGGGTGGACTCGATTCGGTTGAAGAGCTCGACGGCGACCAGGGCCCGCTGTTGTATTCGCTGCCGGATTTCGCCGTCGAGGTGGCGTTCGAGCCCGTCGACTTTGTGCAGATTAATGCCGAGATCAACCGCAGGATGGTGTCGTCTGCGATCGACTGGCTTGAGCCGGCAGAGGGCGACCGCATCCTCGACCTGTTTTGCGGTATCGGTAATTTCTCGCTGCCGCTGGCGCGACGTGCCAGCTCCGTCCTTGGTATCGAAGGCGAGGCCAGCCTCGTTGAGCGAGCTCGCCAGAACGCAGAACGCAACGGCCTCGAGAATGTCGAGTTTGCCTGCGTCGACCTGGCCCAGATCGACGGCACCGAGCCGTGGTTGAAAGCGGGTTGCGATCGACTCTTGCTGGACCCGGCCCGTTCCGGCGCTCGCGAAGTCGTCGAACGCATCCAGGTGCTCGACCCGGACCGTATCGTCTACGTTTCCTGCCACCCGGGAACGCTGGCCAGGGACGCGGGCATCCTCGTGAACGAAAAAGGCTACCGGCTGCTGGCTGCCGGCATACTCGACATGTTCCCGCACACTGCACATGTCGAGTCCATCGCAATATTTAGTAAATAAAACAGCATTTTATAGCCATAACCTTTAAAGACAGTTAGCATTAACGGGGCATTACGAGAGCAGTAGCGATGGCACCCGGACCCACCCGGCATCAACAGCGCGACAACGGACGATAGCGATGGCACTTGGACCTATCATGCTCGATATCGAGGGCACCGCGCTGACGCCCGCGGACCGGGAGCTGCTTCGTCAGCCAGCCGTGGGCGGCGTCATTCTCTTCAGCCGAAACTTCAGCGAGCTGGCCCAGCTGGTTGATCTTGTCGCCGACATTCGCGCGCTGCGACATCCGTCGCTGCTCGTGGCGGTGGACCACGAAGGCGGGCGCGTCCAGCGCTTCCGCGATGACTTCAGCCCGATTCCCCCGATGCGAAGTATCGGCCGGCTGCACCGTGGCGCGGCGGATGAAGCCAATGCCCTGGCGAGAGACTGTGGCTGGCTCATCGGCGCCGAGCTGCGGGCCTGCGGTATCGATTTGTGTTTCGCACCGTGCCTGGATCTCGACTGGGGTGTCAGCGACATCATCGGTGACCGGTCCTTCCATCGGTCGCCTGACGTCGTCGCCGAGCTGGCGATGAGCTTCAGCCAGGGTTTGCGCGCTGCCGGCATGTCAGCCGTTGGAAAGCACTTCCCCGGTCACGGTGCGGTAGTCGCGGACTCGCATGAAAGCCTGCCGACGGACCGTCGCGCCTACGCCGATCTCCTGGACGACATAAGGCCGTACGAGCGACTGGTATCGAACGATGTGCTGGCCGGTGTCATGACCGCACACATCGTCTACCAGGAAGTGGATCGCTGGCCCGCGACGTTTTCCGGTGCCTGGCTGACGCAGGAGCTGCGCGGACGCCTGGGCTTTAACGGCGCGATCTTCAGTGATGACCTGAGTATGAAAGCGACACGCACCTACGGCAGCATGTCGCGCCGCGCGAAGCAGGCGCTGGAGGCGGGCTGCGATATGCTGTTGGTCTGCAATGATCGCAGCGCGGCGGAGTCTGCCGTCGAGGCCTTGTCCGGCTACAGCAGCCCGATTTCGCTGGTGCGCCTGGCAAGACTGCACGGAACCAGCGATGAACTGTGGGAAACGCTGCACGCGGGCGAGGCCTGGCAGTCAGCGCGCGCGCGGCTGGACCATTTCCTGGAACGCCCGGCACTGGAGCTGGATGCATGACCGATAACGACGCTGCGATGTTTTCCGCGGTCCTGGATCTCTCCAGCGAGCCCGTTGCCGTTGTGCGCATCGACAAGCACGGATGGCCGATTACCTACGCCAACCCGGCATTTTCGACGCTGATTAACACGGGTGATAGCGAATTCGAGGTGGTGCTTGACGCTCTGCTGGAACGCGGCGCGGCCATCTCGGTATCGGAAGCACTGCGCTCGCGCAGCGAAGCGCGAATGCCGGTGCAGGTTGCCGGCCAGTCGTTCCTGCTGGAGCTGAACCTGTTGACCGGCCATGACGGTTTCTGCGCTGTTGTGCTGCATCGCGACAACGTTCGTCAGCTTCGCACGCGGCAGCGGCCGGCGTCTGACGGCCGGGAGGATCCGGTGACCGGGTTGCTGACGGAGCGGGTTTTTCGCGAGGTTCTCCAGCACGACTGGGCGGTGGCCAAGCGTGAACGCACCCGGCTGGGTCTCCTGTTTTTCCGGATCGAGGACTTTCCCGAATACTCAGCGACGTTCGGCGACAAGTCGGCGAATACCTGCCTGAAGCGCGTGGGCCAGGCGATACGTCGCTGCCTGCGTCGCGCCAGTGATCTTGTCGCCAGGGTGGGTGATGACGCCTACGTTGTGCTGTCGCACGCGCCGGACGCGCCGGCCGTTTCGTCGTTTGCGGAGGGTATTGCGGCGAGTGTGCGCGACCTGAAGCTGCACCACCCGAAATCCTCGGTGGGCAAGTTCGTCACCGTTGCCTCACACGTTGTCGTGGTCGAGCCAGCCGACGACGACCGCGACGTCGACGCGTTAGTTGACGAGCTGGTTGGTTAGGGGCTCGTCCTCATCCTCAGGCTCGGGGAGTTCAACACGCGTCACCTTTGCGACGACGCCAAAGCGCGGATGATCGTAATAACGCGTTTCTCCGCTGCGGAAGATGCGATCCTCGTTGATGCGGTAGGTCAGTGGTTCCGTGACCTGGTCCGGCCACTCAAGCGAGACGGGTAAGGCCGGAATGCCGTCACGCTGGAATTCCAGGTCGACGACAAGATGCAGAAAGCGGCTAAGGTACAGCGTGAACTTACCTGACAGACTCTCGGGTGGCTCGGTCAGTTTGTCCAGGTCGATGACCAGCGCGTCGTCTTCCGGCAGCGCTTCCTGCGTCCACGCGGCATGCAGCAGGGGCTGATACGTGCTGCGCCGTTCCAGCGACGTACGAATGTCCGAGAGTTCGAGCAACTCAGTCGGCGACAGGAGAAAGGGCTCTTCGATCTTTTCGACCATCTCAGCGACGTCGGCCTCCGGCGTAACCTCTGATGGCGGCGACGGCTCCAGCGGTGCGGCGTCCGGCATCGGGTTGAGAAAGAAGTCCGGCATCAGGCTGAACGGCTCCGGTTCGTCGGCCAGGAAACGCTCGGTGCCCACCGCGACGTCTTCCTCGTAGCTGAACACGATCACTTCGACCGTGTATTCGCGGACCTCTTCTTCGGTTTCCTGTGCGCTCACAAGGCCTGCAGCCAGCAGGCAGAGCGGTACGGCCAATCTAGCTTTCATCATCGGGTTTCAGCGTATCCAGTAACTTTTCAATGCACTCAAAGCGACGGTCCAGGTCCGACAGGTCCTCGCGAAAACTCAGGCGATGCGTGCCCTGCAGTCGGTAACGTCGACTGTCGCCCTGTACGAGTTTCACCAGGGCGACGGGATCGATTGTGGCATGCTGGCTGAAGATCATGTAACCCCCTTCATCCGCGGCATCAATTTTCTCGACGCCCATCGACGCCGCTTTGCGCTTGAGTGCGGCAATCCTGACGAGGTTCTTCGTGGCCTCCGGCAACAGGCCAAAGCGATCGATCAGTTCGACCTGCAGATCGCGCAGTTGCTCCGCAGATTCACAGGACGCGATACGCTTGTAAAGGATCAGTCGGAGATGCACGTCGGGCACGTAGTCATCCGGTAGCAGGGCAGGGACATGCAGGTTGATGTCCACACCGGCATCCAGCGGCGCCTCAAGGTCCGGTTCACGACCTGCTTTCAGTGACTCGACGGCGCGCGCCAGCAGGTCCGTGTACAGCGAGAAACCGATTTCATGCATCTGGCCGCTCTGTTCGTCACCGAGTAATTCACCGGCGCCGCGGATTTCCAGGTCGTGGGTTGCCAATGTGAATCCGGAGCCGAGGTCTTCCAGCGAGTCGATGGCTTCAAGCCGCTTGATGGCGTCGGCCGTCATGGCCTTTTTCGGCGGTGCGATCAGGTAGGCGTAGGCACGATGATGCGAGCGGCCGACGCGCCCACGCAGCTGGTGTAGCTGTGCCAGCCCGAAGCGATCGGCGCGATTGATGATGATCGTGTTGGCTGTCGGTACGTCGATGCCGCTTTCGACGATCGTTGTGCACAGCAGGAGGTTGAATCGCCGATGTGAGAAATCGAGCATGACCTGCTCAAGCTCCCGTTCGGGCATTTGTCCGTGTCCGATTCGAATCGACGCTTCCGGTACCAGCTTCGCGAGCTTTTGCTCGATCGTCTGGATGTCCTCAACGCGGTTGTGAATGAAGTAGACCTGGCCGCCGCGTTTGATCTCGCGGAGACAGGCCTCGCGGATCATGACGTCGTTCCACTGGCCGACGAAAGTCTTGACCGACAGGCGCTCGGACGGCGGTGTCGTAATCAGCGACATCTCGCGGATACCACCCAGCGCCATATTCAGCGTTCGCGGTATCGGTGTTGCGGTGAGTGTCAGCACGTCGACTTCGGCGCGCAGCGCCCGGATGGTCTCCTTGTGACGAACGCCAAAGCGGTGCTCCTCGTCGATAATCACCAGGCCTACATCCTTGAAGTCCTTTGTGTGCTGCAACAGGCGGTGCGTACCGATCACAACGTCGACGCGACCGGCCTTCATATCCTCGACGATGGACCTGATCTGTTTCGGCGACTGGAACCGCGATACGACCTCGGTGCGGATCGGCCAGTCGGCAAACCGGTCGGCAAAATTCTGACCGTGCTGCTGCGCCAACAGCGTGGTAGGTACAAGCACGGCGACCTGTTTGCCATCCAGCACGGCGGCGAATGTCGCGCGGAGTGCGACCTCGGTTTTTCCGAAACCGACATCGCCACAGACCACGCGGTCCATCGGGCTCTCCGACGCAAGATCGGCGAGAACTTCCGAGATCGTGCGGGCCTGGTCCTCGGTGGGCTCGAACGGGAATGCATCCTCGAACGCGCGGTAGTCCGCTTCCGGCCAGTGGAATCGATGACCCGGTCGCGCGGCGCGGCGCGCGTAGACGTCCAGCAGCTCAGCGGCGACGTCGCGAATCTTCTCGATTGCACGTTTTTTCGCTTTTGCCCACTGGTCGCTACCGAGGCGGTGCAGCGGTGCATTTTCCGGCGACGCCCCGGTGTAACGTGAAATCAGTTCAAGGGCGTGGACCGGCACGTACAGCTTGTCGCCATCCGCGTACTCAAGGTGCAGGAACTCCGCCGATACGCCACCGGCATCCAGGGTCACCAGGCCGAGGTAACGGCCAACACCGTATTCTGCGTGGATAACCGGGGCACCGACAGCCAGGTCATCGAGCTGGCGAATAATCGCTTCCGGGTCGCGATCGCGGCGACGACGGCGTTGCTTGACCCGTTCGCCGTACAGCTGTTGTTCACTGATGACCGCGAGACCGGCATCCGGCATCAGCACGCCGTGCTCCAGCGGTGCAATCGCCACGCCGATGCGATGACTGCTGCCCACGAAGTCTGCCCAGCTGTCGACCCGCTCCAGGTCAAGGTCACGCCCGCTCAGGAGTTCGAACAGCTGCTCGCGGCGACCGGCGGAATCAGAGGTGAACAGAACGCGCAGGTCGGTCGCGCCGAGAAAACTCATTAGCGCCGCAGCCGCGTCTTCATAACGGGACTCGATGCGCAGCGCCGGGGCCATCCGCGTGGACAGGTTCATGGCCTTGCCGTCGAGCGAATTCGCGGAATAGCAAATGCGGGCCATCGATTCGAGGTTCGACTGAACCGCGTCCACCGCGTGAAACGTCTCCGCGGGCGACAGGACGGGACGCTCCGGATCGAGGCGACACATCTCGTAGCGCTCCTCGATATCCCGCCAGTCTCGCGACAGGGCGTCATCGAGATCGTCGGGCAGGAAAAGCAGGGCGTTCTGCGGAACGAAATCGAGCAGGCAGGAGGTCTCGTCGAAAAACAGCGGCAGGTAATATTCGATGCCGCCGTGTGCGATACCGTCGGATACGTCGCGGTAGACACGGGACTTCGATGGCTGGCCTTCGAACCGTTCCCGGTAGCGATCCCGGAACACCTTGATGGCCGCGTCGTCCAGCGGGATCTCGCGAGCCGGGAGAATCTCGAGCGCCGGCAATCGGTCACCCGAAATCTGTGTCTCAGCCGAGAAGAATCGCAGCGACTCGATCTCGTCGTCGAAGAAGTCGATGCGCACGGGCTGCTGCGAGCCCATCGGGAACACGTCGACCAGTGACCCGCGGACCGCGATCTCGCCGTGCTCGCCGACCTGCGGGACGCGCAGGTAGCCTGAATTCACCAGCCGGTCGATGAAACCGTCCCGATCCAGCGTCGTACCGGTCACCAGGCGAACGGAGCGAGCCTCGACATAGTTCGTTGGCGGCAGTCTCTGGAGTAGCGCCGATGCGGATGCGATGACGACGCCCCGTTGCATCGACGGCATCTCGGAAAGCACGCGCAGTCGTTCGGAGATGATGTCCTGGTGGGGACTGAACGTGTCCCAGGCCAGTGTTTCCCATTCCAGGAAGTGCATGACCGGTAACTCGTCGCCCGCAAAGAAGCGTATTTCCGATTCGAGCTGGTCGGCTCGAGCCGCGTCGTCTGCGACCAGCAGGACGGGACGGTCTGTGCGTGAGGCGACCTCCGCGACCGCCAGCGCGCAACTCGCACCCAGCAGGCTGCCCCAGCGTTGCTGCTGCTGTTCGGTCGGGAGAACGCGCTCCACGGGGGTCAGGGCGGGAAGGGACACGGCAGGTACTTGGGGTCAAAAAAGGCCGCGATTATACACGTCGAACGCGCTACAGCAGCGCACAAAAAAGCGCCCGCAGTCCGGAGACCGCGGGCGCCCTGGTAGTCTGGTCCGGCTCAGGCTTTCGCGTTAGTCCTGACGCCGTACGACGGCGTGAATGACCTTGTCATACTCGAAGTAGACGACGAATCCGTCGTACTCCCAACGCGAAATTGGCGGTTCACCGACGGCGGCAACCTTGGCCTGCGGTGCGCCGTATTTGGCCTCAACGGAAGACTGCGACATACCGCGCGTCGGACGCACGCCATCGCCATCTGCCGAAATACCCTTCATCTGCACCGTGTCCGCCGCGGCGATTCCGCTGGCGAGCAGCAGCAGGGGAGCAATCATCTTCAACATCGAACACCCTCCGTCGATACCGGCCGAACTATACCACCCGGAATCGCTCGAATACCGCATGCACGTCAAATCCGGGCTTCAAAGCGCGTCAATCTGCGACGCAAGTCACACTGTTGTCGCTGCCTGGACGACGCTCCGCGAGCCGTCTTCTGTGGTTTAATGGCGCCCGATGATCAACCCGGTCGAATTGTTTGTGGGTCTGAGGTACCTCCGCGCCAAGCGCCGGACCCGCTTCGTCTCGTTTATTACCGCTGTTTCGATGCTCGGTATCGCGCTGGGCGTCGCTGCGCTGATCGTCATCCTGTCGGTTATGAACGGCTTCGAAGCCGAGCTCCGCGATCGCCTGCTCAGCATGTCGGCTCACGGAACTGTCACCGAGCAGGACAGCCGCATTGACGACTGGCCGGCGCTGACGAGCGAGGTCGAAAGCGATATCGGGGTCGTAGCGGCGGCCCCGCTTGTCGACTTCGAAGGCATGATCCAGTCCGGACGTGAGTTGCAGGCCGTGATGGTCCACGGCATTGATCCGGTTGCAGAAGACCGGCTATCCGGCGAGCTGATGAACCTGAGGGGCAGCGAGCTCGATGCCCTGGTACCCGGACAACGCGGGATCATCCTCGGACAGTTAATCGCGCTGCAGATCGGTGCGCGCGTCGGCGACGGTGTCACACTGTTGGTACCGAGGCCGGTCGGCGACGGCACGATGGAGCCGAAACTGGAGCGCTTCGTCATGCGGGGCACCTTCGAGATCGGTCTGCAGGACCACGACGGGCAGCTGGCCCTGATCAACATCCAGGACGCCGCCGATATTCTCGAAATCGATACGGCGGTCGAGTCTGTGCGCTTCCGCGCGGACGATGTCATGCAGGCGCCGGCCATTGCTTCGCGAATCGCGGCGAGCGCAGACGGGCGTGTAGCGAGTGACTGGACAGTGGAGAACGCGAGTTACTTCCGCGCGATACGTCTCGAGAAGATGATGATGTCGTTGATCCTGTCGCTGATCATCGGCGTTGCCGCCTTCAATATTGTCGCCAGCCTGGTCATGGTTGTGACCGACAAGACCAATGACATAGCCGTATTGCGCACGCTGGGCATGTCCCCGAACGGCGTGGTGCGCGTGTTCTTCGTACAGGGTGCCGCGATTGGTTGGGCGGGCGTCATCGCCGGTGTCCTGCTTGGTGTTGTGCTGGCACTCAATGTTCCGACGATAGCTCCCTGGCTCGAGGAGCTGTTCGGGTTCCAGATCATGCCGGGTGACGTGTATTACGTGACACAGATCCCGTCGGTGCTCGACTGGTCGCACGTTACGTGGATCGGTGTTGCGGCGTTTCTGCTGACGACGCTCGCAACCTTCTATCCCGCTCGCCGGGCGGCTGGCGTCAACCCGGCCGCCGCGCTGAGGTACGAGTGACGATGAATCGCTCCTTCGAACTCTGGGTCGGCAGTCGATACGTACGCTCTCGCAGCGCCAACAGTTTCGTTTCGCTGATCTCGGCCATCTCAATACTCGGTATCACCATTGCTGTCATGGTGTTGATCGTTGTCTTGTCCGTGGTCAACGGATTCGAACGGGAACTCAAGGATCGCCTGCTGGCGATGACGTCGCATGCGAGTATCGAAGGTGTCGAGGGTGAGCTGGAGGAGTGGCCGTCCGTTATTGACTCGGCCATGCAGGACAGCCGCGTCATGGCAGCCGCACCGTACGTCAGTGGCCAGGGCCTGATGCTGTACGGCGAGGAACTGAGCGGAATCGAATTGCGCGGCGTTGACCCGGTGGTGGAGGCGAGCGTTTCCGGGGTCGGCTCGGTCATGCAGCAGGGTTCGATGGAGAGTCTCGAGGCCCGTTCCTTCAACGTCGTTCTCGGTGCTGAGCTCGCCGATGCGCTGGGCGCGTCGATCGGCGACAAGGTAACGCTGACGCTGGCCGACGGCATCGTGACGCCGGTCGGGATCGTTCCCCGAACCAAGCGTTTCACGGTTTCCGGTATCTATCGCGTCGGCATGTTCGAGTTCGACCGTCGCCTCGCTTTCGTCAATATCGACGATGCCAAGCGGCTGTTTCGCATGGGCGACGCCGTCACCGGCGTTCGACTGGCCGTGGATGACATTTACGCGGCGCCGACCATTGTCCGCGACGTCGCACTCGCGAACGGGTCACTGGTCATGATCAGCGACTGGACGCGGCGCAACGTGAACTTCTTCCGGTCTATCCAGGTAACCAAGTCGATCCTGTTCGTTATCCTGCTGATGGTCGTTGCCGTCGCGGCGTTCAATATCGTGTCAACGCTGGTCATGGTGGTGAAGGACAAGCAGTCGGATATCGCCATCCTGCGGACCATCGGCGCGTCGCCGAACAGCATCCTTCGGGTATTCGTGACCCAGGGCACCGTCATCGGTGTCGCAGGCACCGTTGCCGGCGTCGCACTTGGCGTATTGCTGTCGCTGAATCTCGAGGCCGTGGTCGCCTTCGTGGAAGCGACGTTCGGTATCAAGTTCCTCGCTGCAGACGTCTACTTCATCAGTGACCTGCCGTCGGAGCTGCAGTGGCCCGACGTCTTCCGCATCGGCGGTATTGCGCTCGGGCTTGCGCTCGTGTCCACTTTGTATCCCGCCTGGATGGCGGCCCGGACTGCGCCAGCGGAGGCATTGCGCTATGACTGAGACACCGGTACTCGAGTGCCGCCAGGTGGTACGGCGTTTCGCCGAGGGGCGCTCTTCGTCCCTGGAGGTGCTAAAGGGTGTCGATCTGGCCGTTATGCCAGGCGAGCGCGTCGCTATCATCGGCGCGTCCGGCTCGGGCAAGACAACCCTGCTGCAGATTCTCGGTGGACTCGACGACCCGGATGAAGGGGATGTCCTCGTGCACGGCGAGTCCATGCGTGGCGATGAAGCCCACAAGGGCGAACTGCGAAACCGCTACCTCGGCTTCGTGTACCAGTTTCATCATCTGCTGCCGGAATTTACCGCCAAAGAAAACGTGGCGATGCCGCTGTTGATCCGGCGTGAGGCACGCGATGCAGCCCTGTCGGAAGCGCGTGAATTGCTGGCGCGTGTTGGCCTCGGAGAGCGACTCGAGCACAAGCCCGGTGAACTGTCGGGCGGGGAACGACAACGTGCCGCGGTGGCCAGGGCGTTAATCGCCGGGCCGGCTATCGTGCTCGCGGATGAGCCGACCGGCAATCTTGACGCCGGCAATGGCGGTCACGTCCTGAAGCTGATGCTCGAGCTGAACCGGGAGTTAAACACCAGCCTGGTGATCGTCACGCACGACCACGGTATCGCCGCGCAAATGGACCGCGTACTCGTTCTCGAAGAGGGACGCCTCAGCGAACGTGATCTTTCAGCTTCGCCTCCCGGCGATGGCGCTGCTCGCGCTTCCTGAGTTTGTAGGTCGCTACAGAACGTCGCCACAGGAGGTCCAGCACCGCATAGGCGATCAGTGACGATATCGAGCCGAGCAGGATGCAGCCCAGCAGCATTGGCTGCCAGATCTCGACCAGAACGTCAGTAACCCACGCGAAGGACATCTCGAATTCGATGGGTTCAGGCGGGATGCGCAGCAGGTAGGCGCCGACGCGATAGGCGGCGTAATACATCACCGGCATGGTCACCGGGTTGCTGACGAGGGTCGTAATCGCGGCAACCGGAATGTTCACCCGGCGCCATAGCGCGGCGAACATCGCCCAGACCGGGTGTCCCGGAAACGGCATAAACGCAAAAAACGCGCCGAGCGCGAAAGCGGGGACGACCGTCTTTCGTCGAATCTGCCAGAGCCGGTGGTCACTGAGCAGGTGCCGGAACGGTCGCAGGGCCCGTTGTTCGCGGAATGCCGTGTGTTTAACGGCAAGTTTCTTGAAAAAGCGTCTTGGCATGCGGGGGCACTTACCGGAAATTGCTGATCGTTGGCGATCGCCGGTTAACGGTGTCGTGGTTTTTCACAGGGTTGCTGGTTGGAGTGTATACGCCCCAACTGGTCAGCGTCATGTTGCCGTACGCGCTGTGCGCGCTGACCATCCTGGCCGCATCGATGATTGCGCTGCGAGCGTGGCGAACGGTGCTGGGCCTCGTGGTGGGTGTGTTACTGCAGCTGTCTGCGACGCAATCGGCGCTCGACGCACGGCTGTCGCCTGACCTCGAGGGCGACAGCCTTGTTGTCCGCTGCACGGTGACTGACATCCCGAGGATCGACGAGCTCAGCGCTCGCTTCGATGCGGCCTGCACAGGGCCTGTGGCGTTGCCGGAACGCATTCGTCTCGGCTGGTACCAGCCGCTGGCCAGCGTACGAACAGGCGACCACTGGCAATTCGTTGTTCGTCTGCGCGCGCCAGGTGGCGCCCTGAACCCCGGCCGCCGCGACGCGGACGTGCAGGCGCTGGCCGGCAGGCTTGGGGCCACCGGCTACGTTGTCAGCTCGTCGCGAAATCGCCTCCTGTCCGTGCGTACCGCACCGATCGCCGACCTGCGACAAGCAATCCGCGCACGCATACACGAGGTGTTGCCGGACCGGTCGTCGGCCGCTGTGGTTGTCGCGCTGGCGACCGGAATCCGGCACGACATGACGAGGGAGCAATGGCGGCGATTCGCGGCCTCGGGTACCAACCACCTCGTGGCGATTTCCGGGCTGCACATTGGGCTGGTCGCGGCGATCGTCGTGCTCCTGGGTCGGCCGTTGCTGGCCTGTGTGCTTCGCGCGGCCAGCGCCAGGCGGACAAGCTATTTCCTGGGTCTCCTGGCGGCTCTGCTGTTCGGCCTGTTGTCCGGCTGGGGCGTGCCTGCGCAGAGAGCCTGCCTGATGCTGTCCGCCGTTGTATTTGCGAGCCTCGCTAGGCGTGAAACCGGAGGCTGGTCAATGCTCGCAGTCGCGGGCAGCCTCGTGCTGGTCTCTGACAGCCTGGCGAGCCTGTCCGTCGGTTTCATGCTGTCATTCACCGCGGTGGCGGTGTTGCTCTGGCTGTTTGCGCCACTGCGGCTAAGTCCCGGCGAACCGCAATTTCGATTGTCAGGCGTCCGTCGACTGCCGGTGCTGCAAGTGGGGCTGTTCTTTGGCCTGCTGCCGATTATTGTGTTGTCAGGACAGGCGGCATCGCTGAGTGCACCACTGGTCAATCTCGTCGCTGTACCCCTGTTCAGTGTTGTGACGGTACCGGCAACCCTTTTGGGCGTGCTGCTTATCCCCATGGAGCAGGATGCCCTGTGGTTTCGAATTGCGGGACTCTCTGTCGACGGGTTTGACGCGCTGCTTGATAACGCTGCGTTTGTGCCGGCAATCCGGGCGGGACTGTGGCTTTCGCTTCCGGCAATCCTGTGGGTGCTGTTGCCAGCCGGCTTTCCCGGACGCGTTGTCGCGCTGCTGGTTCTGCCGGCAATGCTCTTGTCGTCGGGGCGGACAGTCCCGAATGCCTGCTTCGACAGCCACTTCCTTGACGTTGGCCAGGGCACGGCGATCCTCGTGGAGACACGAACGCACCGGCTGCTGTACGACACCGGGCCGGCTTACCGCAGCGGAACCACTGCGGCGGCCCTCTATGTTCTGCCTTTCATGCGGCAGCGCCGCATTCAGCACATCGACACGCTCATCGTCTCGCACGCCGACTTGGACCATGCTGGCGGATTGTCCGATGTGCTTGATGGCCTGACGCCGACCCGGGTGTATGCCGGCGAGGTGCTGTCTGCAATTCGCGCCACACCCTGCCACGCCGGGCAGGCGTGGACGCACGATGGAATCCGGTTCCGCTTTATTTACCCGGACCGGCCATTCGCCCTCGATGGCAATAACGCCTCCTGTGTGCTCGAGGTGTCCGCAGGCAACCAACGGCTATTGCTGACCGGCGATATCGAGCGTGAAGCAGAGCGTTTCCTGCTGAAAGGTGAGCTGCAAAGCGCAGCTGTTGTCTCGGTGCCGCATCACGGTAGCCGGACCTCGTCGACACCGCCGTTCGTCCAGGCGCTGGATGCCCGGTTCGCCATCGTCTCGGCCGCAGCGACGAATCGCTGGGGGCTGCCTTTACCGGACGTCGTCGCGCGTTGGGAGGCCGCTGGCAGCCAGATCGTCCACCTAGGTCGTGCCGGCTACACGCGCTTGCGAATCTGTGCGCACAGTGGCGCAGAGCTTGTGCATATCCAGCGAGAACGCCAGCGGCGCTGGTGGCAGGAGCCGAACGCCGGCTGACCTGCAGCAATTTGTCGCCCGAGCTTGTATATTTCGCCTTTTCCAAGAGTCGGTACAGATGGTCGAAATCGTCAAATCGGGCGGCTGGATGATGGCGCCGATTATCCTGTGCGCAATCATCGCCATGGGCATCGTCCTCGAGCGCTTCTGGACGCTGCAGCAGAAGCGGGTGATCCCGGAGGACCTGACGGCGAAGGTATGGGGCTGGGTGAAAAAGGACCAGCTGGATCAGAAGCAGATCCAGAGCCTGCACCAGGGCTCCCCGCTAGGCCAGATCCTCGCAGCGGGCCTGATGAACCGAGACCGCGAACGATCGATCATGAAGGACAGCATCGAGGACACGGGGCGTCACGTGGTTCATGAGCTGGAGCGCTACCTCGAGACGCTCGGCACCATTGCCGCGATTTCGCCGCTGCTTGGCCTGCTCGGAACCGTCATCGGCATGGTCAAGGTGTTTACCGCGATCACCACGTTCGGGGTCGGAGATCCGACACAGCTTGCCGGTGGCATCGCGGAAGCACTGATTACGACGGCAGCCGGACTGACCGTCGCTATTCCCGCATTGATCGGCTATCGCTACTACCGCAATCGCGTCGACACACTCGTCGTCAGCATGGAAAAGGAAGCGATCAAACTGGTCGAGGCCCTGCATCGACGACAGCAGAAGAGCGGCTGAGTTGGGTACCGCAGCAAACACACCGCGTGCGAAAAGGGGGCAGCGATGAACCTGAATGTCCGGCCCCGCACGCAACCGGAAGTCAACCTGACGTCGCTGATCGATGTCGTTTTGCTGTTGCTGATCTTCTTCATGGTCTCGACGAGCTTCGTCAAGGAGTCGCAGATCAACATCAAGCTGCCCGAGACAGACAGCGCTGATGCGGTCAGCGAGGCGGCCGATGCGCTCGAAATTACGATCACCGAAAACGGTACGTACTACGTCAACGGTCGCGAGTTGATCAACTCACGTCCTGAAACCATTCGCAATGCACTGCGCCGCGTCAGCGATGGCAACACCGATAAACCGGTTACGATCAGCGCTGACGCCAATGCCGATTACCAGTACGTGGTGACGGCGATGGACGTCGTCAGTCGCATGGGCTTCAAGGACTTCAACCTTGCGACGGTCAACGAGCCGAACGAGTGAGCGACGACAACCCCAGCCAGCCCGGTAAGGGCGACGCCGCGCGGATCTACCGTCGCCTGCTGGCCTACGTTACGCCCAACAAGGGCGTGTTCGCGATAGGCCTGATTGCGATGTCCATGACGGCGGTCATCGAGGCATCCCTGGTGCAGCTGCTAAAACCGCTGTTGAACGACGTCATCGTATTCCAGGACCCGGAAACGATGCGCTGGATGCCGATGGCGTTCATCGCCATCTTCATTGCCCGCGGCCTGACAGGATTTGCGACGGAGTATTCACTCGGCTGGATCGGGCGAGGTGTCATCAGTTCGCTGCGCCGGGAAGTGTTCCAGCGTTTCCTGCGCCTGCCGATGAGTTTCTTCGACCGGCAGGAAATGGGGCCGCTGATGTCCCGTCTCACCTACAACGTTGAGATGGTGGCTGAGTCCGTCACCAGCGTGGTGACAATCGCGGTTCGTGACGTGCTCACGGTCATCGCCGCTATTGCCGTCATGCTCTACAACAGCGTCACGCTGACGCTGTACGTCGCCGTGGTGTTCCCCGTTATTGCGGTCATCGTGCGACTGCTTGGCATTGCCTTCCGTCGGTACAGCAGCCGGATCCAGAACACCATTGGCGAAGTCACCCAGGTCACCGAGGAAATCCTGCACGGCAATCGTGAGGTCAAGGCTTTCGGTGGCCAGGCCTACGAAGGCGAGCGCCTTGCCGAAGTCGATGAACGAAACCGGCGCCAGAACCTGAAGCTCATTCGCATCCGTGCACTCGGTGTCGCGGTGACACAGGTGGTTTTCGGCTTCGGTATTGCGCTGGTGATTTACATTGCCGGCGGTGAGGCCGCCAACGACGATAACTTCGACGCCGGTACCTTTATCGCGTTCTTCAGCGCCATGATGTTGATGCTGCAGCCGGTGCGCCGCATCACCAACGTCAACGCCACACTCCAGCGGGGCGTTGCGGCCGCAGACAGTCTGTTCCGCGTCATCGACGAACCGACCGAGATCGATGACGGGACGAAGGAGCTGGTCGACGCACGGGGCGAGGTCGAGTTTCGTGATGTGTCGTTCTCCTACAGCGGCGTGGAAGACGCGCCGGTGCTGTCGGGGATCTCATTGACCGCGACGCGCGGCCAGACCATCGCGCTCGTCGGGCATTCGGGCAGCGGCAAGAGCACGCTGGTCAGCCTGCTGCCGAGATTCTACGAAGTCAGTGACGGCGCCGTGATGCTCGACGGCCAGCCGATCACCGACTACACGCTGGAAAGCCTGCGGCGGAATATCGCCGTGGTTAGCCAGGATGTGGTCCTGTTCAACGACAGCATTCTCAACAACATCGCTTACGGCCAGCTCCGTACCGACTCACGGGAAGAGGTGGAAAAGGCGGCTGAGGCGGCGCACGTGCTCGACTTCGTGCGCGATATGCCGGAGGGTTTCGACACGATCGTCGGTGATCGTGGCGTGATGTTGTCAGGTGGTCAACGTCAGCGCATCGCGATAGCGCGCGCGTTGCTCAAAGACGCGCCGGTGCTGATTCTTGATGAGGCGACGTCGGCGCTCGACACGCAGTCGGAGCGTCGCATCCAGGACGCCTTGAACGTGTTGATGAAGGACAGAACGACGCTCGTTATTGCGCATCGCCTGTCAACGGTGGAGAACGCCGATCGCATCATCGTGCTCGACCAGGGCCGCATCGTGGAGTCCGGCACGCACGGTGAACTCCTCGACGCCGGCGGTCACTACGCGGCCCTGTACCGTATGCAGTTCGACGAGGGCAGTTAAGCTGTACGACTGGATCCAACGCGTCTGGTACGGAGATGGCCGCGGAGGCTGGCTGCTGGTTCCCTTGTCGCTGTTGTTCTGGCTTGTCTCGAGCGTTCGTCGTGCACTGTTTCGACATCGCTGGCTGAGCGTCACCGATGTCGGTGTGCCCGTCGTCATAGTCGGCAACATTACGGCTGGCGGGACCGGCAAAACGCCGGTCACACTCTGGCTGGCGTCCCGATTGACGGCGAGGGGATACACCGTTGGCCTTGTCAGCCGTGGTTACGGGGGTGCCAGCAAAGCCTCCTTTCTTCGAGTATCGGCCGACAGTGATCCGGCCGATGTGGGTGACGAGCCGGTACTGATGGCGAAACGGAGCGGTTGCCCGGTGGTGGTTGGCTCCGATCGGGTCGCCGCCGCCGGCGAGGCGGCACGCCTCGGTATCGATGTACTGGTGGCGGACGACGGCCTGCAACACTATGCGCTGCACCGGGACTACGAAATTTGCGTCATCGACGGTGCGCGCCAGCTTGGCAATCGACGCCTGTTGCCCGCAGGGCCGCTGCGCGAGACGCCGAGACGACTGCTCTCGGTAGACCAGGTTCTCGTCAACGGCGAATGTGAGGACAGCCAGGCGAACGCGGCCGAGTTAACCGCGTTGTGCTTTTCTCTGTCGCCCGGCGATGCTGTTCGCCTGTCCGATCAGTCCACGCAGCCCTTGTCGGCGTTTGCCGGCCAGCGCGTGAACGCGGTTGCCGGGATTGGCAACCCCTCGCGGTTTTTTGACATGCTGCGCGAACACGGCGTCGACGTAGTCGAGCACCCGATGCCGGATCATGCGGTACCGGACCTGAGCGGCGTCGATACCTCGCTGCCGGTTCTGATGACTGAGAAGGACGCCGTTAAACGCGTTAAGCTGCCGCACGAGGATTGCTGGTACGTCCCGGTTGACCTGTCGCTCGATGAGCAGCTTGCCGGTGCCTGGCTGACGCAGCTGGAAAGCCGGCTTGCCAAAGAGAAACAACGCTATGCCTGAGTTTGTCGTCGTCATTCCTGCGCGTTACGAGTCCACTCGTCTGCCGGGCAAGCCTTTGCGGGAAATTGCGGGTCGACCGATGATCCAGCACGTCTGCGAACGCGGAAATGAGAGCGGTGCCGCGGAGGTCATCGTTGCGACCGACGACGAACGCATCGCCAATGCGGTAGAGGCTTTCGGTGGCACCGTGTGCATGACCGGCCGTCATCATCAGTCAGGCACCGAGCGCATAGCCGAAGTCGCCGAACTCTGCGACTGGCCCGACGACACCATCGTCGTCAACCTGCAGGGTGACGAACCTGCCATGCCCGCCGTCGTACTCGGCGAGTGCGCAAGCCTGCTGCAGCAGTCCGGCGCGGATATCGCGACACTCGCCTCGCCGCTAAACACCCTGGACGATTTTCGAAACCCCAACGTCGTCAAGGTGGTGCGCAGTGACGATGGCGATGCACTGTACTTCAGCCGTGCGCCAATCCCGTTTGCGAGAGAAGAGGGCAGCGAGACGACCGCCATGCAGCTAGCCCTGCATCATCACGGCATCTACGCGTATCGCTGCAGTGCTTTACGTCGGTTCGTCGATGCACCGGCGTCGCGACTGGAGCAGGTCGAAGCGCTGGAACAGCTGCGCGCCTTGTCCATCGGCATGCGCATCGCCGTGGCCGTTCCGTCCGTCCGTCCCGGCGCCGGTGTCGATACGGAGGAAGACCTCGCGGCCGCCGAGGCGGAGCTCAGCGGCTGACGGTTACCCGCTCGATAAAGGACTCCGCCGCCGCGAAGATACGCGTCCTGCGCTCGTCGTTGAGCTTGTCGAGGGCCCGGATCATCAGGCCGAGTCGCGGATTGGCGCCGAAGAAATCACGGTGCTTGTCGATGAAGCGCCAGTACAGGCCGTCCATGATGTCGCACCAGTCTCCCTTTGCGTAATCACTCATTTTCAGGATGTAATTCGAGCCGCAGATGTAGGGTTTGGTCGCAAAGATCCCGCCGTCACTGAACAGGCCCATGCCGTAAACATTCGGGCCCATGACCCATTCCGCGGAGTCCACATACATCTCCATGAACCACGTGTGTGCTGATTGCGGGCGAATCTCGCACAAGGTCATCAGGTTGCCGGCGATCATCAACCTCGGGATGTGATGCGTCCATCCCAGCGATTGCGCTGTTCGAATCGTGTCATCGAGCGGCGGCAGACCGGTTGTCCCGTCGTACCAGCAGTCAGCCAGTTCCCGTTTGTGCTCCCAGTAGTTCGACGTCGCCTGTTCCTCACCGTGAAGGCGGTAGACACCGCGAATAAACTCGCGCCAGCCGATCACCTGGCGCACGAATCCCTCGACGCTCTGCAGCAGCGCCCGGTCCTTGTTTGCGACCACGGCATCGACAACCTGCTGCGGCGTCAGCAGGCCGAGATTGATCATCGGACTCAGGGCGCTGTGGAACACCGTTGCGCTGCGCGTGGTCAGCGCATCCTCGTAGGGGCCGAACAGTTCCAGCCGTTCCTCGACGAATTCCTCCAGCCAGCGAGCGGCGCCGAGTCGTGTCGATGGCCACCAGAAGTCCTCGGCATCCCCGGGGTGCGCGGCAAAATACTTCTGCACCAGCGCCTTGACGTCGCCGACGTGCGGGTTGTCGGCGGCCTTGCCGAGCTCTGGCGGCGCTATTTTCTTCGGCAGCTTCTTGCGATTGTCTGCATCGAAGCTCCATTGTCCGCCTTCGGGTTCGCCATCGTCCATCAGGACGTTGAGGCGCTGGCGCTGCTCCTTGTAAAAGTCAGCCATGTGCAGACGCTTGCGACGCGATGCGTAATCGGCAAACTGATCGCGGCTACAGGTGAACGCGGGTGTCTGCAGGGTCTCCAGCGGCAGTTCGGCTTTCGTCGCGACGTCGGCCAGCATCGCCTCAGCGGGCCGGTCCTCGATGTCAAAACACAGCAGGGTGTCGAACGACTGCGTGCCGATAAAGTCCAGCAGGTCGGCATCGTAGGGCGTCTCGCCCTTGTCATCGAGCGTACGGTACTGCACATCGAATCCCGCGGCCCGCAACTCATCCGCATACGCGCGCATGGCGGACAGGAACAGGACTATCTTCTGCTGGTGGTGCCGAACGTTGGTGCACAAGTGGTAGTCTTCTGCGAGGTAGACGGTGACGTTCCCAGGCAGATAATCGGGATCGAAGAGCTGGTCTCCGAGCAGGACGAGGAGTCGTTGCATGGCTGCGTATTCCGATTGCGAGTTGGCAAGTCTTGCTAAATCGTCGGCCGACACCAGTTATTTGTTGTAAACGTTTGTAATCGCATCTGAACAAGGGAGCTGTAATGAGCGAAGTGAGTCGCGTTCTGTTTGTTTGCATGGGCAGCACTGGTTTTTCTATTTAAAACCAATGGTTTAGGCTCTGGGTGTCACTCAGGGTGACAACTTCTACCGACAAACAAAAAATTCATTACATGCGGGATTTGCGGACAAGCGCGGCGAAGCTTGTCTAAGACACACACAGGTTGCGCCGCTTCATTCATGAAATGGAGGACGCACCATGCCCAAGCCCACGAAAGTAACCGAGATCAATAGTTCATCCGAGAGCGTGTCGCTGATGAGAGCCGGCGATAAAGGCGATCTATCACTACTGCTCGGAACCGCGACCACTCTTGTTGAAACGATAGTGAATACCAGTTCCGACAACGAAATAGGCGCACTTGGATACGCAGTCGAGCGTTTGCTGGCGGATGTCGAGGAGGCGCTGATGGATATCAAGTGTTTCCCGGTGGAGCAGGGCGATGTCTAGCTATCACGACAAACACGACAAACACGACAAACACGACGAACTTGAGATCCGGGCCGACCTCCAAAAACGCCTGGCGGCAGCTCGGGATGAGCTTCATTCGTCTGAGATGCTGATCGGCGAGTATCAAGTATTCATCGGCGAAGTCGCTGCGATCGGTGACCTTCTGATGGCTGCGACGGCGCCTGGTAGCCTCGCAGAGGTATCCGAGAGTTCTCTCCACAGGCTGGGCTGGATGTTGGAACGGACAGCCACGCGCGTGTTGAACGAGCCTCGGCCCAATTTAACGCGGGAGAGGTCGTAATGAGCGCTATGGCGATTCCACGTGACTTGATCGAGTTCTGGCGGGTCCTTGTTCAGATCGACGGTAAATGGAGCTGCTGGGAGTTTCAGACGGAGGCCCAGGCTCGGTCGTTCAAGCGTCAGATCGAGGATGAGGATCCAGCGGCCAAAGCTCGGGTCCAGTATGGGTTCAATGACTAGTTGGGAGGCTCTATTTCAATAGACGAGTTGTTGGCCATGTCTTAGGAAAACTGCAGAACGTCAACTACTGGGTATCGAGAGCAAATCACTATTTTTGACGCCTATGTGGTTAACTTGGCCCTTAATCGGCCATTGTCGGCACCGAAACTCGATAATTTGTGACGAAAACCACACTTGATTCGAGCGGAATTGCCAAAATATATCTAGCTAGTTATATTCCTTGGAATTCAAGAACCACATCAATTTCGTGAAGGATCTGCAGAGCATCCGGGAAAAAGACCCGGACGCTCCAGGCAGAATCGTGGCGTTACTTGAAGAGATAAAGGGTGATCCGCGATTGATTTCGGCGCTCACAGAGCAAGGTTTCGGGCTTGATATAAGCGAAAAGTTCAACATCAAAGCTTGGGTGCAGCAGCAGAGGGACTGGAAGAGAGGAATTTGGAGGTTAAGGCCACTTTCGCTTGGAGATTTCCTTTCCGGGTATCGGCTCGTTTATGCGTACGTACCGGCGGTAACCACCAATCCTCCAGTTCTTGAAACTATAGTGTTTCTAGGGCTGGCCCCAAGGTCCTTTGAATTCGACGAGAACCACGAGTTGACCAAACGAATAGAGAATGACTATGACGCGCTCCCATGGACTTAGGCTGATTAACACAGACGATCTCTGCCCCGGGTTGGAGACGAGTGGCGAAGTCGTGGATATCGAGTTCAGACAGCGCGCCGACCATCCAGAGTTGATGGATACCGATGAACTCTATGATCTCCTTGCCGCCGAAGATCCAAAATTCGACAAATCCGTAGCGAATGCGCGAAGAGAACTAGCTCATGTTATTGATGGTGAAGGTGCACCGCCAACACTCAGGTCTGTGAGGCTTGATCTCGGGTTATCCCAAGCACAGCTCGCCGAAAGGCTCGAAACTCAGCAACCGTATATTGCTCGCCTAGAGAAGGGCGCTGGCAACATCGCCTACAACACAATGCGCAGATTGTCCGACGCACTAAGTGTGGATATGAACACTTTGGATGAGTTACTGCAAAACACAAAAGAAATGCGGCAATGAACAGATTTGTACATGTTACGTACTGTGAAGACGTTCGAGTAGAGGGAAACGGGAAGCAGATTTACATAGGCGTATTCACCAGCAATATGCTTGTTAAGGAGTTCCCTTTCTCAATGCCCCGTTTGGTTCTTCTTGTAACCGCTGCTACTCCGAAGGCCCATCCTTTTGGCGCTGTCGCAATAAAGGTCATGCTCGATGATGAGGAACTAAATCGTCTAGATATTCCCGCGCACGTCCTGGAGGAGAGCCAACAGCAAGCAGAAGTGGAACTCAACAATCAAGGGTATAGTGATGTAGATTCGGACAGCAAAATCTACTCACTGAACCTGAAAGCAGCGCTGGATGGAGTCACCTTCGAGAAGCCGTGTCTTGTTAGAGTCTGGGTTGAAGTAGACGGAGAGGTGCTAAAAGCTCCGGCTCTTCGCGTTATGCAGGCGCCAAATTCGCAGCCAAACTAGCTTGCACTTCTATTACGTATCTCGTTCCCCTCAGATATGAACCGGTTTCCAATCTCGAGTGGCGTCTCACCTTCGGCCTTGAGCATCGATTCAGCAATAACGAACAGCATTTGTAGCCGTTGCTCCGTGCCGAGCCCAAGGTGCTTGTAGGCTTTCAGAATCGCCGCGATCTTGTCGCCCATTTCTTTCATCTGTTTAGTCGCTTCAGGTTCAGTCTCGTCGGTCATCAGATGTCACCTTCACGCCGCATCTGTCTGATCGCGGCGATAGTGGCGTTGTAGGTTTCCTTTGCGACCTCAGCCGAGGTAGCAAGTAGGGTCTCCTCGGAGACTCCAGCGTCGATGTAGATTTGCTGATTGAGGCTGATGTCTCGACCGCGCAGTTTTTGATCTGGCCGCGAAACTGTCACCGTCTCATCTGGAGACGCTCGGAACGCAACGAGTTGAGAATCAGTGCCGCCGGAACCGCCCACCTGGAAAGTGCCTCCGGTAGCAAATCCCGGCAGAGCCGCGAACGACGCGCCAATGCCTCCACCGAAAACACTACCTAGACCACGAACGAGACTCGATGCGAAGTACCGAGCAGCCATCCGTCTCAGCATGTCAGAGAAGTTGGATTCGATTCCAAGGAACGTGTTGGTGAACTCGTCGCGTAATCCGCCGGCCAGAGTCTCGCCAAATCGGTTGATCTGCGGTCGCACTCGCGTGTGCATCTTCTTGGCCTTGACTTCGACCTCTTCGATACCCTCCGTCAGCATCGCTTTAAGGGCGGTTTGAATTCGCTCGAACTCTTCCGGCGGGAAAAGGTGCTCAGCGAGCGACAATTCGGCCAGTGATGCTTCGACTTGTTGCTCAACTGTCGCAAAAGCCTTCGCATATTTGTCTCGGATCGCGATGAGATCTGGGTCTGGGCCGATCTGTTCAGCCAGCGACTTGCTGCGCGATTCGTCGCCGGCAGAATTGGAATCGAAGTCCGAGGTGCCGGTTAGTAGATCCAGTTGCTTCTGCTTCAACGCTTCCAGTTGCTCATCTATCTCCGCCAGCTGGGCCTGGTACTCCTCGAAGGGCGCAAGATTCGGCGTGACCACGCCAAGGCCTGAGAAGCTTGGCTTTACGTTTCGGGAGTTAATGAGTGACTCACGCCTTTTTTGAAGCTGCTCAATTCGTTTCTCGATAACGTCCGCTTGGGCGCCGAATCCAAGCGCACCCGCTGCGACCTCCGCAGTACCTTTAATGCCTTCTCGAAAATCGTCGAGCCAATCGAGTACGCTAGTCAGCGCTGGTTCTGCATCGAGCGTAAGGTTGCGTGCAAAGCTCGACCAAGCCGATGAGAGATCTGTTAATCGATCGTTTGCTTCGGCAGCTCTCTCAGCCATGTCCTGCGACAGTGTAACGCCAAGATCTCGCGCCCTTTCTCTGAGTTTTCTGATGCCTTCCGCCCCATTGGTCATCGTCTGCAGCAACGCCACGCCCTCGGAGTCGAAGAGCTTCATGGCCAGCCGAACCCGGTCTGACTCGTTCTTAACGCCAAACAGTGATTCAGCGATGACCTCAAACTGCTCATCGATCGACAAGCTTCTGAGTGCTCTCGCGTCAAGGTTCAGCTCACGAAGAGCGTTTTTGGCCTCGCCCGTTCCTTCGGCCGCTTCAGCGACACGGCGGACCATCCTCTGCAGGCCCATGGTGAGCGTGTTGAAAGCGACTCCAGAACGGTTGGCCACAAACTCAAGCTCAGAGAAGGCCTCAGTGGTGCCACCAATTCGCTGGGTGAGCTTGAGCATCTGGTCTGCGGACTCAATCGTCTCGCGGACGTGCCGTGCGAATAGACTGACACCAACGACGCCAACGAGACCTCTGAAGCCCTTTGAGACGCTATCGACTTGCTTACGCAGAGAACCCAAGTGCCGGTTCATCCGATTTGTGCCGCGTGAAAGCTCTCGGTTTGAGGCTTTAATGTCCTCGCGGAGACCGGCTACATTCAATCCGATATCTGCGACTAAACCGCCTACATCTGCTGCCATTTCAGTGTCTCCCGGCCTCAAAAGGGCCTTGGAAATAAAATTTCCGGAAATTTAATTCGCGGAAAAATGCACGAAACTCCCACTCCGGTCTTCGTCGGGAACGTCTGAAGGTTTTACCCCGCCCCTGGTCAGCGCCAATGGTGGTTGCGATCGATCGGCAAGCCATCGCTGCTGCATCCTCTGACCTTTCCACTCTTCTCCATCGCCTGCTTCGTTGAGTCGTGGCAGTGCTTGCACAGCGACTGAAGGTTGAAAGGATCGAAGAAGAGAGTCGTGTCGCCCCGGTGCGGCTTTATGTGATCGACCACCGTCGCGGTGACAGT
Source organism: uncultured Woeseiaceae bacterium (assembly GCA_964606915.1). Classification (GTDB taxonomy): domain Bacteria; phylum Pseudomonadota; class Gammaproteobacteria; order Steroidobacterales; family Woeseiaceae; genus UBA1847. The sequence goes on from CAZSIQ010000009.1 coordinate 59,479, forward strand.
CTTTCCCAATTCTTTGCAGAAAACACACAGCGGATTCGCCGCTAGGTGGGCGCTGCGAAGGCGTTGCCATGGTCTTCCGTACAGCGACTTCTTAGATTTCTTCATCGAATAGCTCGAAGGAGCGGGCGACAGCATCCAAAGGGAGTTCAACGCATACGCATGGCGTTGTTTTGATGCTGCCGCCGTCCCATGCCTATGCCTCGATCTTGAGCAACTTGATTGCGTTGCTGTCGAGAATCTTTCCGCCAACACGCTTGCGCGTATAGAACTTCACGTAAGGCTTAGCGGTGAAGGGATCTCGGATCATCGTGATTGGTGTCCGGTCCACGATGAGGTAGCCGCGGTTAAAGTCACCGAAGGCGATGGGATACGCGTCAGCCCCAATCGCCGGCATGTCGGCCGCTTCAACTACCGGATAACCTAGGAGTCGATCGGGCTGGCCGCCCTCAAGGCCACGGATCCAGAGGTAGTTGCCGTCCGCGTCCTTAAGTTGCCTGATCGTGTTAGCCGTCGCCGAGTTCATCACCCATGTCGCGTTCTGCCTGTATTCGGACTTCAGTGCGTACACCAGGTTAAGCAGGACGTCCGGGTTGTCCAGAGCAGCGGCCGCACCAGACGCGATGTACTGGAGAGTTCCAAATGCTCGTGAATCGTCGGCCGTGAGAACGGGTGTGCCGTTTAGGAATCCTGTTGGCCGGTTTGTTCCGTTGCCCGAGATGAAGGCCACGCCCTCCTGCTTTGCGAACTCGATTGAGACTGAGTTGTTAAGCCATGCCTCGACGTCGAAGAAGATGTCTTCAAGGGACCATTGAGTAGCCCGTGGCTCCGCGTACAGCTCTCCCATGGTAGGCGCCACTTCTTCGAGCGTGGGCGTGTCAGTTTCTGTGGGCACTGTGGTTTCGCCCACCCAACCTGAAGTGGTTCCGTGGACGTCCACAACCTCCTTGTAATCCGAGGTCGATACCTGAACGACCCGTGCGATTTGTCGGATAGGACTAATCTGCTTGACCTGAGCGTTCACGCTTTGACCGATTTGTTCGGGTACTGCAACACCGCCGTCACCCGGAATCGCGATGTTGATCGCTTTCTCACCGTCCGTATAGGATTCCTCGCCAGTTGCAAGCCAATTCTTGAACGCCTTTTTCTCTGGGTTCTCGCGTTCGCCGTGATTCGCGCCCGGTTTGTCTAACTTAACTTCGACATCTTCAAGCCGGCTCTTCAATCCAGCTAGGCCGTCTAGCGCCTTTTCCTGAAATGTTTTCACGCTGTCGTGCAGTTCATCGATTTCCATGCTCAATCCTCGAATAGGTTGTCGAGCCGACGAATAGCGTCATCGCTCGATTTGGTAATAGGGGAGTAGTCGGGCTCGTCGTCCCGGTAGGCCTTGTAACCGTGTGAGATCAGTCGTGAGGCCTCTCGCCTGGATAAGCCCATATGTTCGCGTAGTGCCTTTTCGAGCTCGCTCTTTGGGAGAGTCCGGCGTTCGTCCGGACTTGCACTTTGCGATTTCACGCTAGTGACGCCGGCCGCCTCGTTTGCTGGGAAGGTCACGAGAGACACTTCCCAGAGATCCAGTTCATTGAGGTATTTGGCGCGATCGCTACTGTTGTAGTCGCTGTCGACGATTCTGTAGCCGATCGACAAACCCAGAAGCGACTTGTCCTTCTTCAGGATCGCGTGTGCCTCTTTACCCTTCGCGACATCGAGGAAGAGCTCGCCTTCGAGTTTTAACCCGTAATCGTCTTCTTCGGCGCCCGTCCACTTGCCGATTGGCTGCGAGTGATCGTGCATCCAAAGAAGCTTGGGCATTCGCTGACTGATTGATTTGGCGAAAGCACCTTTGACGACGATATCTGAGTCAAGATCTTTGATGCCGAACACGCTGCCATAGCCATACACCGCTCCAGGCGCATCACCGGCACGCAGCTTAATCAGGTTGGAATCGTCCAGGGTTTTCTGTGAAAGGCCTTTCATGCAGGCACACTCCGTCGGTCACAAGTTCTGTGAAAACCTTCGAGGAGTGGAATTCGCACACGCCTTTGGAAAGGGTCGCGGCTCAGGACGAGCTCTGGCGACGTCGATAGTGTATCGCTCATCGCTCAGTTTGCAAGTTGGTCGACAGACGGGTGGGTGAGGGCGAACTTCTTGTCCAGATCTTCAGTAATCTCGCGAATCAATTGCGTCGCTTCCATAGGGTCGAGACCGCATCGCTGGATCAGCATGATCCTCAACACGCCCACGTAGAGGTAGACAGCTGAACCTGCTTCGATGTCATCGTGAGCGATGAAGTCGCCCATGAAGTTGTTCAGGGCCTGAATCGCTGCGTCGCGAATGTCCGAGTCGATCTGCGCGGGTTCGTAATTGTTGTTCATCTGTTTTCCTCAGCGATTTGGTGTGGTGTTTTCGATTTCGTCGGCGAACCGCCTGAACAGCGCCGCAGTTTCATCCTGCCCATACGTCTCAACAGAACAGTCGATCAGCACGGCCGCCATAGCGTTGAGTACCTGGTTCTTCGGAACCTTCCACTCGACGACAAGTCGGTCTGCGATTTCCTTGAACATCTTCGCGCCGTTAACCGCCTCTGGGCACTCGAGAAATCCGGTTGTTTGTTTCAATTGAAGCCTCCGCTGCAATACCAGCGCTGCCTAAGCGGATCGTGTGTAAAACTGCTACAAGCATTGGTAATTGAAAGGTCCCCGATTTCCGGGTCAGTCTCTCTGCACAAAACGTGGATACAGGACCGGCAAGCGGGGCAGTGATTCTGTCTTGACCCGATAATCGGGTCAGTAGGATGGGTGGTTGGACCGATTTTCGGGGCAGGGAAATTAGTCTTTCCAGGTGTGTGGTGCTGGATATTTCCGGCCGTGTTCAGCCCATCCAGCGTCCAGCTTTCTATTGCCGTAGATGGGTTGAAAGCTAAAGGCATAGAGACTGCAGCAGTTCCTGCCACCCTGTCTGGTCTTGACGATAAAGCCCGCCGACTCGAGCTCCTGTATCGCCTTAGAAATCGACTCCTTCGATGACCAGCCTCGGTCCTTGAGTATCTTGTAAGTGGCCGAGAGGTCACCGTTATTGCTGCCGTAGAACTCGGACCCGAGCTCGAAAAGCATTCGACAAGCGATCCCTGACAGCTTCTTAAACCTGGTGCACTTAAGTACTCGACTCGGGAAGGTGATGTAGGTCGCCCGACATGAGCGGCCTTTCGCTTTTGGATATGAAGCAGCCACATCGGATTAGCTGCGGCCGCGCTGTTTTTCGATCTGGCGGTCTATGTATGCGTCCAGAGACTCGAGGACGAATTTCTTCGTACGGATGATCTTTACGGTCTCGATTTCTCCAGCAACTTCAAGTTCCCAGATTTTTGTCGCGCCGATATCGAGGTACTCCATCGCGAACTTGCGCGAGACCACTCGTTTCTTGGGTATAGATGATTCGTTCATTTTCGCCCATCGTCGTTCATAAAGACGAAAATGAAGATATTTGAATTCTCGCAGTGCGGCTTTGGAACTTAGCCGGTTAGACTGACCGCTTCGGTATCGTAACCGGCTATCTTCCTATTTGACGAAAGGTCTTCGGAAGAGAGCTCCAGGAAAGTAAGCCCTTTTTGCCGGACCCAACATCAATGAAGCTGAATTTAATCGGTTCACCCGAATACGGGTCATTAATTGGCACCACTTCGATTCTCTCAGCGATAAGGCAGATTCCTTCGCCGACGTATTCTTTGAACCTTCTCGAGGTCGAGACATCTTTCGGCAAGCTCGCCAAGGCGACTCGTGGAATGGACGCACGTTTACGGCTCCTTTGCGCGAGCTCACGTTGTCGCTGAATCAACTGACGACGTTCATCGTCTTCCCGATTTACCTTTGTTCGCAGACCGCGGAGGGAGAGGCCAAGCAGAACTCCCTCCTGCATAGCTTTCAGTTCATCCTGAGACATAAACTCTTCACGAACTTCTAGCTCCGTGATGATTTGCAGCGTTGAAACGGCAGCTTTTGCCTCTGTCGAAAGGGACTCCCATTCGTCGTGAGAAATATCCCGGCAGTAGGGATCATCCATAAATTGATTGAGGTTGTTTTTCTTAAGGCAGGCCTCGGCCTCACGAGATAGGTGCGCCACGCTAGTCCCATACTTCCAGTTCACTCGATTATCTCCAAAAGATGGCTAGCCCAGCGCTCGGCCGCAGCAAAACGTTGCTCCTCGTACTCAGAACGGTTGTACGTCTTCATGTTGCCACTCAGTGAGTGGTTGACGAACTTCTCAACGACGATCGTATCGATACCGATTGAGTTCATTCCGGTGATTACTGTCCGTCTGAGGTCGTGTGGCGTGAATCTCTGCTCCTTGGTCTCGAGGCCCTGCTTCGTAAGAAAGCGGCGGAGCCAGGCTTGCACGCCGGTATTCGAGCGGTATCCAAACACCAGGTCCCTGCGCTTATCCTGTTGGTCGACGATTTCCCTGAGCGTGTCTGTGATCGGAACCCAGTGTTCTTTTCCGTTCTTCGAGTGTTCAGCTGGAATGACCCACCTGTCATCATGAAAGTGATCGAATCGAGCGAGCTGGGCCTCACCGATGCGCTGTCCGGTGAGCAGCAGGAATTGGAATAGGTCTCGGTGGTCGCAGTCCACGTTCCAGACCAAACGGATCTCGTCGTCAGTCAGAACGCGCTGCCGAGGAATCTCTTGGCCACCGACTTGCTTCTTCGTGAGGGGGGCGAGGGGATCGATGAGTATCTTGCCGGCCGCGACGCCATATCGCGTAGCTTGCTTGAGAATCGACAACATTCGGTTAGCGCCGATTTTGCCGGATTCGACCGCGTATCGTCGTAACCAGGTCTGCATGCCTCCACGGAATCGAAATGCTTCCTGCTCGTTCAGATCCGCCACCTCGATCGCGGCTATCTCCCGTGGAACTCGATTGATGTAGAGCCGTACCTGACGAGGTCGTTTGTAGTCTCGCTCGATCTGGTCTTCATAGTAGCGCTCAAGCAGGTCGCCGAATGTCCGGACGTCAGTTTGCTGCAGGAACTCGAAGTTGAAGCGATCGCGCTTCGTCTCTTTGTCTTTCAGCCGTTCAGCGCCGGCGAGGTTGCGAGCTTTTTTGAGCGACGTCTCTGGGTATTGGCCCAGCGTCGTGCGAATGGTCTTGCCGTTGACCTTCCGTCTGAGCACGAATGATTTCGTACCGGTAGGCCGTACTCGTATGTACAAACCGTCACCGTCATTGACGAAATACTCTTCCTCTTTTGGCTTCAGTGCCCTAAGTTGTACGTCAAGCATTTGCCGTTTTTCTGGTGGCAAGGTGTCACCTCCGGTGTCACCTCTATCGCGAACGTTTGCGAAGAAGTTTGAATTGATCTGAAAGAATATGAATGTATAATCAGTGGCTTATGTCTGCAACCCCCACATTTAGCGTACTTTTTGTTTGCATGGGCAACATCTGTCGCTCACCGACAGCGGAGGGCGTATTTCGTCACCATGCGGAGGAGGCAGGATTGCGAGAGTCACTGGAGATTGACTCAGCGGGAACGCATGCGTACCACGTCGGCGAGCCGCCGGATCGTCGTTCGCGCGCCGCAGCAGAGCGCAGGGGCATCTCGCTGTCGGGTATCGCCGCGCGAAAGGTTGCTGTGGATGACTTCGAGCGTTTCGACCTGATTCTCGCGATGGACGAGGACAACCATCGGATGCTGACAGAGCAGGCCGATCCGGCGTATCGCGGCAAAATTCGACTGTTTCTCGAGTACGGGAAGACGCCCGAACGCGAGGTTCCGGATCCGTACTACGGTGGAGCGAGCGGGTTTGAGCGCGTCCTCGACCTGGTCGAGGACGCGTCACAAGGATTGTTAGCGACTATTCAGCGCTAGCGGGCTGGTCTGGCGAGCGTCGCTTGTCGGGCTCCGCGTGGCCGTCTTCCGTCTCGGTTGCGGCGGGCGCCGCCTCCGCGACGTCGTCGTGACCGTTACCCTGCGCTGACTGAAGCGGTTCCGCGTCCACACCGTCAACGACGATGACTTCCGGATGATCACTGGACTCGCCTGACGAGGCCTCAACAGCCTCGACGGCACCGTCTTCAGCCTCATCCTCCGATGCGACCGCGTGTTCCGCTTCCGCGACGACCTCGTCGTTGACAGGAGACTCGTCGACTGCCGTTTCAGGCGTCTCCTCGACCGGTACGGTCGCCTCTTCGGCCGTTTCTTCAACGCCGTCCGACTCCACGGCGGCCGTTTCGACAACCCCGGCTTCTTCAACCGGTTCCTCGACCTCGACTGTGTCCGTGACATCGTCGTCGGCAGCTACTGCGTCGGCAGCAACGTCTTCGGCGACAGCCGCCTCAGGTTCCTCCGCCGTCTCGACAGACGCTTCTGCGGCGACCTCAGCGCTTTTGCTATCGGCCGACTCGGCGATCGCCTCTGCCGGCGACTCCGCGGCGTCTACCGGGGCCGGTGATTCGGATTCAGGTGCCGTTTCGTCGGCGGCCTTTTCTGCTGCGGCGACACCCGCCTGGTTCGGGGTGTCCCAGGGCAGCAGCGGGTTGCCCGGATTCGGTGGTATCTCCCTGGCGTTCGCCTTTTTGGGCTTTTCCGCCTTCGGAGCCTGTTCCGCGTCATCAGCGGCGAGGACTTTCTGTCGACTCGTGTCTTCGAGTGCCTTGTCGCGTGCGCGTTCCTCGTCGGTGCGGGCCTTTGGCGGCTGAGCTTTCGCCTCGGTGTTGGTCACGTCAGCGGGTTGCTCGGCGCTTGTTTGCTCTGCGCCTGCCTGTTCGATATTCGCCTGCTCGGTGTTCGCCTTTTCGGCCTGCTGTGAACGGTCGCCATCACGCCGGCGACGGCGTCCACCGCGGCTGCGGCGGCGCTTCTTCGGCGCCGCCTCGTCAGGCGCCGGTGCGCCCTGCGCAGCAGGTGCACCATCGGCGGTCTTTGCCTGTGCGTCCTGTTTCGACGATGACTTATCTTGTTTCTTCTTTTCGTCTTTCGGCGCGCGCTGCTGTGCCTGCTTGTCGGCTGCCTGCTTGTCACCGCCTGATTTGCGGCGATTGCGTGAGCGCCGTGAACGCTGGCCGCCCTCGCTCTTGGTTTCACCACCCGCGGCACGCTTGTCACCGCCGCGGCGGTCGTTTCGCTTGCGCTGATTGCCACGACGGTTGTCCTGGCCACGACGTGACTGCGCCTTGCGTGAGCGCTTGGCGGGTTTCTTCTTTTCGGATTCGCCGGTGCCGAACAGTGCGCGCCAGAGTTTCACGAAGATACCGACCTGCGGCTCCTTCGGCGGTTCCTTGCGCGGTGGGGCCGGCGATACAGGCTCGATCTTGCCGACAGCGGCTTTCTCGGCCGGCTTCTTTTCCTCCATCGACGGCGGCACTTCCGGCTCGGCTTCGACTTCGGCGAGTTCATAGCTTGCTCCGGCGTTCTCCGGAAGCTCAATCTGGTCGTCACGGACGCGGCGCACGTCATAGTGTGGCGTCTCGAGTGAGGAGTTGGCCACCAGTACGACCTGCGTGTCGTGGCTGGTCTCGAGGTTGTGTACCCAGTCGCGCTTCTCATTCAGCAGGAAGGTCGCAACTTCTACCGGCAGCTGGGCGATGACCTTGGCTGTTCGTTCCTTGCGCGCCTCTTCACCGAGGATTCGCAGGATCGTCAGCGCCAGTGACTCGACCGAACGGATCGTGCCGATGCCGGAACAGCGCGGGCAGGTGAGGCGGCTGGACTCTCCCAGCGACGGGCGCAGTCGCTGACGCGACATCTCGAGCAGGCCGAAGCGGGAGATTTTGCCGATCTGTACGCGGGCACGATCCTGCCGTACGGCTTCGCGGAGCCGGTTTTCAACGGCACGCTGGTTCTTCTGCGGTCCCATATCGATGAAGTCGATAACGATCAAACCGCCAAGGTCACGCAGGCGCAGCTGGCGGGCGATCTCATCGGCGGCTTCGAGGTTGGTGTTCAGTGCCGTCGCCTCGATGTCGCCGCCCTTGGTGGCGCGCGCCGAGTTGATGTCGATCGAGACCAGCGCCTCGGTATGGTCGATGACGATGCTGCCGCCGGAGGGCAGGTTGACGTCATGCGAGAACGCAGACTCGATCTGCGATTCGATCTGGAAGCGCGTGAAGCAGGGAACCGGGTCGGTGTAATGCTTCAGTTTCTTCAGGTTGTGCGGCATGACCTGCTCGACGAACTCGACAGCTTCCTTGTAGGTCTGCTCGTCGTCGATGAGGATTTCGCCGATCTCGTTGGTCAGGTAGTCGCGGAGCGCACGCACGACGGCATTGCTCTCGCGGTAGATCAGGAACGGGGACGGGCGCTCCAGCACGACACTCAGGATCGCCTGCCAGACGCGCAAGAGGTTTTCGAGGTCCCAGCCCAGTTCTTCGCCGCTGCGATCGATGCCGGCGGTACGGAGGATGACACTCATGCCGTCCGGCACCTCGATCTCGTTCAGCGATTTGCGCGCGAGATCGCGGTCGCCGCCAACGATGCGTCGCGAGACGCCGCCGGAGCGGTCCTTGTTCGGTTTCAGGACGATGAACCGGCCGGCAAGACTGACGAAGGTCGTCAGGGCGGCGCCTTTGTTGCCGCGCTCTTCCTTGTCGATCTGCACGACGATGTCCTGGCCTTCTTTAAGGACATCACGGATGTTGGGCTTGCCGCCGCCCTTGGGCTCGCGAACGAAGTATTCGCTGGAGATTTCCTTGAGCGGGAGGAAGCCATGGCGCTCGGCGCCGTAGTCTACGAATGCAGCTTCCAGGCTGGGCTCGATACGGGTGATCTTGCCCTTGTAGATATTGGCCTTCTTACGTTCGCTGGCCGGTCCCTCGATATTGAGGTCGTAAAGACGCTGGCCATCGACCATCGCCATACGCAACTCTTCTTCCTGAGTTGCATTGATTAACATTCTTTTCATGTTGCCCTGCGTTATCAGTCACGGGCAGCGAGTGGAGGCGAGTTGGAAGGAACGGGACAGGGGCGGCCGTTCGCGAGAGCGCGAAGCCGGTCTTCTTGAAACTGTCGAAAACGATCTGCGCCAAACTCAGCAGAACGATCAGTAATCCTGTCATGATTTCCTACGGCGACCTGTGTCGCGCTGGCATCGCGTTTTTCGCTGCCATTGAAATCCGGTCTCGCAACCGGCGAGACCCATGTAAAATGCTGGCGGATCAGGTGGCGGACCACGAACCGGGTGCCACTTGGAGTCCTAAGCGCTTCAGGCGGAAGAGGTCCGCCCTCGAAGCTGCGCGTAATATATCACACCCGGTGCCTCCATCAACGTATTGATCATGCAGCAAAAGTCCGACGCTGAAGCCCAGCGCAGCAAGGTCCGCAAAGTGGCCATCGACGCCGATTACGCGGACCAGCGAATCGATAATTTCCTGCGTCGTGAACTCCCCGGTGTCCCCAAGGGGCGAATTTACCGTTTGCTCAGAAAAGGTGAGGTCCGGGTCAACGGTAAACGCATCAAGCCGGAGTATCGCCTCGAAGCGGGGGACGAGGTGCGTATTCCACCGGTGCGTCTCGCCGAGGAGAAGCCGGGGCCGAGGACGTCCGATGCCGATGCCCTCGCGTCGCGCATCCTGTTCGAAGACAAGCGACTGCTGGTCGTCGACAAACCGTCCGGTGTCGCCGTACACGGGGGCAGCGGCGTCAGCCACGGTGTTATCGAGATGCTGCGGCACGCTCGCCCGGAGCTGAAAGACCTGTCCCTGGTCCATCGTCTCGATCGCGAGACGTCTGGGGTGCTGGTCCTCGCCAAGCGACGCAGCGCGCTGCGAGAGCTGCATGCGTTGTTCCGGGAAGGCCGCGTTGAGAAGAACTACCTGGCGCTGGTTGTCGGTGACTGGCAGTTTGGCGACCAGGTGGTCGACGCACCGTTGCTGGTGACCAACAGGAAAGGCGGGGAGCGACATGTTGTCGTCAGCGAGGAGGGCAAGCAGGCCGCGACCCGCTTCCGACTGTCCCGGACATTCGGCAAGTTCAGCCTGTTGCAGTGTTCACCGGAGACCGGCCGCACCCACCAGATACGCGTGCACGCCCTGCACGCCGGCCATCCGCTGGCGGGCGACGAGCGCTACGGCGACGAGACCCTGAACCGGGAATTGAACAAAGCGGGCCTGAAACGACTGTTCTTGCACGCCCAGTCCATCGCGTTTCCGGACGACAGCGGCAACGACCGCCATTTCACGGCGCCACTCGCGGACGACCTGGAGGCCTTCCTCGACAAGGGTATCCGTGCCTACATCGACAAACAGCGGCGTCAGGGCAGGAGGTAGCCCAGCTCCAACAAGCGGTCGGCGACCCAGATCATCGGCAGTCCGATTAGTGCCGTGGGGTCGGAACTTTCAACCGAGCGAAACAGCACGAATCCTGCCGATTCAACTTTGAAGCTGCCGGCGCAATCGTACGGCTCGTCGATCCGCAGATACGCCTCGGCCAGGCGTCGGTCGAATTCCTTGAAGTGCACGGTCGTCACATCGGTGTGCTCGTAGCGTTTCAGCCCGGCCGGGTCGAGAATGCAGGCGGCGGTCAGGAAGCGCACGGTTTTTCCCGAAGCAGCCAACAGTTGCTCGACGGCCATCGCATGCTCCCCCGGCTTGCCGAGAACCCGGTCGTCGAGAACAGCAACCTGGTCACCGCCGATAATCAGGCCTTCCGGCGCATTCGCGGCGATCGCTTCAGCTTTGCGTCGTGCGAGCCACGGCGCAAGCTGTTCGGGCGGAAGGTTGTCCGGGTTGGACTCGACGATACCCGGCGCGACGGCCTCGTATTCAGAGAGTATTCGGTCGAGCAACTGGCGTCGATACATCGAGGTGGATGCGAGGAAGATGTTTCTTGAGCTGGGGTTCTGCATGGTATGTCTGGAATAGGCTAAACAAATCAGGTGCTTGGGCGAAAAGCGTCCTGATTCTATGTGATTTGACAGAATTCGAGAATTCGCGTGCTGGCGGTCTTTGACACGAGGATATCGGCTCCTTATCATGCGCGCGCGATGGGCAATCCGCTGCTGGACCGCAGGACGCCGACAGAATGGTTGGCGAAAATGCAGGTCATTGAATTTTCAGAGAAAATTTCGTTCTTCGAACGGTTGCATTCAGCACTCGAGGACGAGCTTTCTGCGCTGGAAACCGCGGATTATCCGGCGGACTGGGACGACGCGGTCGTTTCCGGGCGGCTCGAGTTTTCGCATTCTTCGTCACGAGACGGGGGCGTAATGCTGAACATCGCAGCCACGACAGACGCAACGATGGTCTGTCAGCGGTCTCTGGTGGCGTTCACACAGACACTCAACACAGAGCTCTGCGTGGAACTGCTTGGCCCGCACGAACAAGTACCGGCAGAGCTGGAAACGTGGGAGCTCGAGGAGATCACGTTTCGCCCGGTCGACATTGTGGATGAAGCACTGGTGATGGACATGCCGTTGTCACCGATGCAAGCAATCAGTGAGTGCCCCGCGGAAGAGGCTGATGATCAGCCGCAGGACCGCGAGGACACGGTAAAGCCGTTCGCGGATTTGCGAGCGCAAATGGACAAGTTTGGAGACGAGTAATGGCAGTACAACAGAATCGCAAGACGCCCTCGCGTCGCGGCATGCGTCGTTCGCATGACAAGCTGAAGAACCCGGCCCTGTCGGTTGACCCGACCTCGGGTGAAACTCACATGCGCCACCGCGTATCGCCGGACGGTTTCTACCGTGGCGAGCAGGTTGTCGCACAGCCTGAAATCGACGTCGACGAAGAATAAACCCGCCTGGCCTTCACGCCAGTGAAGGTTTTCAAGCGTGGCCTCGCCGTCAACCATCTCTGTGGACGTGATGAGCGGCGACCTCGGTGCCGAGGTCGTTGTGCATGCGGCTGCCTCGGCGTTGGCCAGCCACCCCTCGATTGACTTGATCCTCGTCGGTGACGAGCCGCTGATCTCCGAGCTGGTCCGGCAACACATCCCCGACGCGACTCGCGTTCGCATCCAGCACGCTACGGAAGTCGTCAGCATGACGGACGCGCCGGCGGATGCCGTGCGCAAAAAGAAAGACTCGTCGATGCGCGTCGCAATCAACCTCGTGAAAGAGGGCGCTGCGCAGGCCTGTGTCAGTGCCGGCAACACCGGCGCGCTGATGGCGACTGCCAAGTTCGTGCTGAAGACACTGCCGGGCGTTGACCGGCCCGCGATCCTCGCTGAGCTCCCGGCGATCGAAGGTGGCTCGCTGCACATGCTCGATCTCGGCGCCAACACCTCGGCGTCTGCCGAGCAGCTGTTCCAGTTCGCGCTGATGGGCTCGATCGTGGCTTCGGATATCGCCAAGGTCGACCGTCCGCGAGTAGCGCTGCTCAACATCGGTGCGGAGGACGTCAAGGGTCACGACACCGTGAAGGAAGCAGCGGCGTTGCTGACCGAAAGTTCGCTGAACTACGTTGGCTTCATTGAAGGTAATGACATTTTCCAGGGCAAGGCTGACGTCGTCGTGACCGACGGATTCACCGGCAACGTAGCCCTGAAGACGATGGAGGGCACGGTCGCCCTTGTTCGCCACTACCTCAAGCGCGCCTTTACACGCTCGCTGTTCGCGAAATTGCAGGCGGTGCTCGCGGGCTTTGTACTCAGAGCGTTGGCGAGAGACACCGATTCACGGCGCTATAACGGTGCGACTCTGGTTGGGCTTAATGGTATCGTGATTAAAAGTCACGGCGGCGCGGACGAGCAGGCCTTCCTGCACGCGATCGACACCGCGGTGATAGAAGTAGAAAACCAGGTTCCACAACAGATCGGGAGCCTGCTGGAACGGGAAACAGCATGACCTATTCGCGCATCGTTGGTACCGGGCGTTACCTGCCCGAGAGGATCCTCACCAATTTCGACCTTGAGAAGATGGTGGACACCAGCGACGAGTGGATACGAACCCGAACCGGTGTCGAACGCCGTCACGTCGTTGCCGATGACCAGACCACATCGGATATGTGCGTCGAGGCCGCGAAGGTCGCGATGGATGACGCGGGCGTCAAACCCGAGGACATCGATTTTGTCGTTATCGGTTCAACCTCGCCGGACCTGATCTTCCCCAATATCGCCACACTGGTGCAGCACCGTCTCGGCATTCCCGCCTGTCCGTCGATTGGCATGGAGGCAGCGTGCACCGGCTTTATCTACGCATTGACGACGGCTGACCAGTTCATCCGTTCGGGTACGGCCAAGCGAGCGCTCGTTATCGGCGCCGAATGCATCACCAAGCTCATTGACTGGGAAGACCGCAACACCTGTGTGTTGTTTGGCGACGGTGCCGGCGCGGTTATCGTGGAGCCGTCAGAAGAGCCAGGCATCCTCGCCTGTGAACTCGGTGCCGACGGCCAGTACAAGGACCTGCTGTACTACCCGGTTGGCGCGTCGAAGAACCTCGAAAAAGCGGGCACCAAGGAAGCCGCCATCATGATGACCGGCAAAGAAGTGTTCAAGGTTGCGGTGAACACGCTGGGTAACGTCGCGCAGAAAGCGCTCGAAAAAGCCGGCATCTCGAAAGAGGAACTCGACTGGCTGGTCCCTCACCAGGCCAACATCCGGATTATCCAGGCGACCGCCAAGAAGCTCGATCTGCCAATGGAAAAGGTCATCGTGACTGTGCAGGACCATGGCAACACGTCTGCCGCCTCCGTTCCAATGGCGCTCGATGTCGGTATACGCGACGGACGCATCAAGAAAGGCCAGCTCGTGCTCATGGAAGCCTTCGGTGGGGGATTCACCTGGGGTTCCGTCCTGATGCGACTCTAGGTCGCTCGCGACCTGCTGGCTGTTCGTCATGGAACGCCTGTTTATCTATGGTTCGCTGCAGCCCGGCGGGCCGAACGAACATGTTCTCTCTCACGTCAACGGAACCTGGCAACGTGCGTCTGTCGCCGGGCGGCTTGCGGACGAAGGCTGGGGCGCTGAGCTCGGTTATCCGGCGTTAATTCTCGACAACAACGGCCAGCGCGTCGACGGCTACGTGCTGTCTTCCACGGAACTTGACAAGGAGTGGGCGGAACTCGACGCGTTCGAAGGCAGCGAGTACGAGCGCATCCCGGTCGATGGGTTGCTTGACGACGGCGAGCAGGCAGAGGCCTACGCGTACGCATTGCGGTCCTGCGACAAGTGACGCGTTCACCGGACCTGTCGAGCTTCACGATTCGTCGAGCCGGTATCGAAGACGCGTCAAGGCTTGCCGAATTTGCCGCACGCACGTTTGACGAGACCTTTGCATCCTTCAACGACCCCGTGGACTTTCGGCTGCACCTGCAAAAGAGTTTCGGCGAGCAACAACAGGCGGCTGAAATCGCGAACCCCGACAACGTGACCCTGCTGGTGTTCGACGGCGACGAACTTGTCGCCTTCGCCCAGGTCATGAAACGGCAAGCACCCGACTGCGTATGCGTTGACGATGCGATCGAGCTGCATCGCATCTACGTCGACAAACCCGCACACGGTACGGGTCTCGCTTCCCGGCTGATGCAGGAAGTCCGTCGCGTCGCGGGTGAGTCCGGAGCCCGCCACGTTTGGCTCGGTGTCTGGGAGCACAATCCGCGTGCCATTGCGTTCTATTCGAAGCATGGTTTTGTCGACGTGGGTAGCCACCCCTTTCTCCTCGGTACCGACCCACAGGTTGACCGGGTCTTCCTCGCATCCCTCGATGCGGACGGTGCTGACTGAATCGACCGTCCTTGCCCGTGCGGGGCAACCCCAGGATGAAACGCGGTCAGCGAGGGTCAGACCATGCTGGCGATGAGCGTGTCTGTCGTTACCGAATCAACGGACTGAATTAGCCGGGCCGTTTTTGGCGTGCTTATCGGCTGGAGCGACGGACACGTGGGGCAGGCCAAGTCAGCCGCACAGCTTGTCCAGAAGTGCATGTCGGTAAGACTTGCCGACCGGCAAGGTATCGCCGGTGGCGAGCACAGCGGACTGGCGCTCACCGTCACCCGCCTTCAGCTCACGAATCAGGCTCGCCCGCGCGGCGTAGCCGCGATGCAACTGGATGAACTCGCCCGTCGGCAGGCGATCAAGCAGGTGCTTCAACGAGGCGCGTATCAGGTGTTTGCCATCCGTGTGATGAATGTCCACGTAGTTACCATTGGTCGCAAGCCACAGGATCTGTGCCGTCTCGATGATCCTGACCGAGGTGCTCGACTTGATCACCAGGCGATCCAGGGTCAAGGACTCGGCCCAGGCGGTCTGGGCCGACCGTGCCTGGTCGATCGCGTCATGGTTGTCGAGCTGGTGCTCGAGTCTTGCGACACACTGTGCAAGGCGGTCGTCGTTGAACGGTTTCAGCAGGTAGTCGACGGCATACAACTCGAAGGCCTCGACGGCGTACTGCGAATGCGCGGTTACGAAAACAATCAGTGGGGCCTGTTGCAGCCGGAGCAGTCGCTTCGCGATAGCCATGCCGTCGTCACCCGGCATCTGGATATCGAGAAACACAACGTCGGGCTGATGCTTGATCACCTCAGCGACGAGATGCTCGCCGGAGGGCAGAGATTGCAGCACGTTCCAGCCGCCGTGCTGCTCCAGCGCGTCGATCAGGTTACCGCGCGCCATCGTTTCGTCGTCCACGATGAAGGCGCTACGCATCATCGTCCGGTACCGACGCCGGAAAATTCAGGCTCACGCAATAGAGATTGTCCGTCTCCTGTGTATCCAGCGAAAAGGCATCGCCGTAGGTATGCCCAAGGCGGGTCTCCAGGTTTCGCAGACCGGTGCCGTGACCGTTGTGTTCCGGGTCGTCGGACGGTTGCGATATACGGGTATTGCAAACGCGCAGGTGCACAACCGCGTCGTCCAGTCTCACATCGATGTAGATTTTGACGGGGTAGGGCGCGTCATCCTCATTGCCCTGCGGCCGCTGCTCGACAACGTGCCGAAACACATTTTCAACCAGCGGCTGCAAGGCAAACGGAATACACGATGCCTGTTCCGCATCGGCGCGGGAATCAACGTGACACTGGAAGCGGTCTCCGAAGCGCAATTCCTGCAGGTCAAGGTAGTCCTGCACGAACTGCAATTCGTCAGCGACCGCTACCTGTTGCCTTGAGGCGTTCTCGACGGTAAAGCGCAGCAGACTCCCCATGGTGGCTATTGCGTCGACGAGCGTGGCCTTTTCTGAACGCCGGGCAAGATAACTCATCGAACCCAGGCAGTTGAACAGGAAGTGCGGACTGAGTTGCGACTGCATCAACCTCATCTGTTGTTCGGCAAGCTCGAGTGCCGTCTGCGTGCGCTGTTGCTCCAGTAGCAGGTTGGCCTGCCGTGCCTCTCGCGCACGTTGCGCAAGCACGACGCCGCCACAAAGTGCGAACGTGAGGGCATACACCACGGTGTAGAAATAGATCACGGAACCGCTGGTGCCCGTAAGCCTTATCAACCAGTCGTCCCAGCTGCCGCCGGCCACCAGTGTAGAAATCCCGTAGTCATAGGAAAGGTACAGCGGCAGCCAGAGCGCCAGTCCTGCCGTAAAGATGACGAGCAGTTGCCGGTAGCCGAAGACGAACCGTGAGCGCTGCATGAGGTGCAGCAGTACCAGCGTGATGGCACTCCAGGACACGTAGGACAGAAGGTAGTAGCCGACATCGCCAAGCGTAAAGCTAACGGCCAGCTGGTACCTGACGATGTCCGTGTATCGCGACAGCGCATGAACACCTCCCACCACCATCCACAGCACAGCGACGAGCGCGATGGTCTTGCCTTTCAAGCCGTGTTTCCTCGTTCTACAACCTGCACGCAGCGTGTCGGTCCGTGTGTCGATGGTAAGACGTTCTCGCGATCAAAGTCAGGGCGTTCGACACCTCGAAGCGGGGGATTCGTCACTTAGTGCTTGTTGCCGCTCCCGGATTCGACAGATTCAGCCACGCAGGACCTTTGCAGCAAACCAAAAAGGATACGCAATGAAAAAGACACGATGGATCGCAGCGATACTGGGCAGTGCACTGATGTTTTCGGCTGGCGGTGTTCACGCCGGAAAATCACTGCCCTTGAAAGTCATCAATGTTGACGGGCTTCATGCCGCCGATGACGGGCTGATATACGCGGCTGAAGGATTATCGGGAGACCGGGTGTTCGTGATTACGCCGGACGGCAGCGTCTTTGTGCAGGCGTCCGGTCTTGCGGGGCCGATTGACGTCGCGAACGACAGTGCCGGTAACCTCTACGTGAGCAACTTCAACAATGCCACCGTAAGCAAAATCACGCCGACGGGCGAGGTGAGCAAGTTCGCTGACGTACTGCCCGGGCCGGCGGGGATCGTTGTTGACTCCCAGGACAATGTCATCGTTTCGCAGTACGGTGAGGGCGACGGCGACGGCATCACCGTGACCCGGATTACGCCGGAAGGCGAGGTGTCCGCCTTGTCGACCGGTGGCTTCCTGCTGGCGCCGGTGGCGACGGCAATCGACGCTGAAGACAACGTCTACGTCGCAAACTTCAACGAAGGCAGCATCATCAAGATAACGCCGGACGGGCACCAGGCGTTCGTTGCGCGCGTGGACGCGCCGGCCGGTTTCGCTGTCGGCCACATGGCCTTTGTCGACAACCGTTTGTTCGCTACGGCGCTGGCCGGTCAGAAGATCATTGTGATTCGCCCGAACGGGACAATCCGTGAGCGCGGCAAGAAAATCGATGAAGGGCGTTTCCCGAACGGCCTGACATTCGACCCCGTTAATCGGACCGTGCTGTTTACCTACGGTTTTACGCCGATTGCAGACATCGAACGGATCACTCTGAAGCCGGCCAGGTAGCTGGCACGACGCTCCCCCTTGCTCCCCCGTAATGGTTGGGGGAGCGTCACCCGAGGTCGGGTCCGTGGGTCACACCACGGGCCCGCTTTTTTGTGTCGTATGGCAGGCGAGCGTGGCGAACGAAGTGGGTAGCAGGCAATACGTCGATACGGCCTGTTACAAATTGTCGCTAAATTTTTGGCGTTTAGTATTGACTCGTCGACTCATTGCGCTAAAAATTTGGCGCATAGGAGGGCGTCATGCCAAAACAACCGCACCAGAACCTGAGCCGCCGCGAGCGCCAGATTATGGACCTGATCTACCAGCTCGAGGAGGCATCTGTCGCAGACGTTGCGTCGGGCCTGCCCGATGCGCCGACCGACACGGCGATTCGCACGCACCTGCGAATCCTCGAAGACAAGGGTCATGTCAGCCGGAAACGATCCGGCCGACGCAATGTGTATCGACCGGTGGTCTCTCGCAAGCGCGCTGCCAAGGCGGCATTTTCGGGCGTCCTGACCACCTTTTTTGATGGCTCGCTCGGTGACGCGGTCGCGGCGCATCTGTCTGATCCGAAGGCCGGTATCGACGACGAGGAAATCCAGCGACTGCGTGACATCATCGATGCGGCCGAGGAGTCCGGCAAATGACGCCGGTTATTGTCCTTAAAGTCGCTGTGCTGCTGGGGCTGACGCTCATGCTGATCCCGCTGCTTCGGTCAGCGTCAGCATCGTTTCGCTACGTGGTGCTGCTGGCGGGACTGACAGCCGCTCTGCTGTTACCGGCTATCGATACTGTGATTCCCGACTGGCGACTACTGCCAGCGGAGACGAGAAGCCTCGTTGTCGAAACGGTGGAGGCGCCTCCTGTGCCGTCGACCGTTGTCGCAACCAGCCAAACACGGGATGCAGGTACACTCGCCAGCAACCCGACTGTCCCGGCGCAGAGTGTCTCACTGAATTTCGCCGAGGCAGCGCGGCTGGTCTGGCTGGGCATCTCGGCCATGCTACTGGCCGTGCTGTGCTGGCGAGTCGCCGGGCTTACGCTGGCCGTTCGCAAGACGCATGCACTTCGCGATGACGCCTGGCAGCGGGACATCGTTCAGTGCAGCGCAGCCATCGGATTGCGACGACGCGTTCGGCTACGCACTCGGTCTGCCGACAGTATGCCGGCCGTCTGGGGAGTGCTCCGACCCTGTGTTCTCTTGCCCGAAAACTGCACGGAGTGGCCTGCAGATCGACGTCGTGCCGTGCTGTTGCACGAACTGGCTCACGTGGCTCGGCAGGACGTCGTGATCTCACTGCTCATCAACGCAGCCTGTGCGCTGCACTGGTTCAACCCGCTGGTCTGGGTGCTCAAACGCAAGCTCGATGTTGAGCGCGAGAAGGCCTGCGACGACAGGGCGCTGGAAAGCGGCATGTCACAGAAACTCTATGCGAGGCAGTTGCTCGATACCGCGACTCACTGCCGCCCCACACACTCCGTCGCGCCCGTAATGGCGGGACGCTCTCAACTGGAGGGAAGAATCATGTCGATACTCGACAACTCCCGGGCACGCACTGTTGCCCGACCGTACACCCAGATGTTTGCCAGCCTGCTGATGATCAGCGCGTTGCTTACCCTGTCCAGCATCACGTTTGCAGAATCAACCCGTCTCTGGGACGGCGTTACGGCAAACGGCGATACCAACCCGATCTACGCAGACTTTGCTGAGCAACTCGGTGAGCGTCGCATCAGCATCGATGACACCCCGGCACTGATCAACGCTCTGGCGGAAGAGGATCCCTTTACCCGAGCGGCGGCAGCATGGGCACTGGGTGAGCGCCCTGAGCCCGAGGCCGTAGATGCGTTGTTGAATGCGGGATATGACTCCGATTCGCTGGTCCGGCAATGGGTGGTCCGGTCGCTGGCCTATAACCGGGACCCGCGAGTCCTGGAATTGCTGAAGACCCGGCTGCAGCAGGATTCCGACGCGGAAACCCGCCAGTGGTCTGCCCGAGGTCTCAAGGTCTTCCGGTCCAGCGAGTTTACGCCGCCGCTTCTGGACGCTCTGCGAGACAGCGATGCCGAAGTTCGTGAGTGGGCCGTGCGCATACTCGTGACGTCCAGCGACCCGGCAGCCACCGACGCGATTGCAGCGCTGCTGCAGGTCGAGACCAATGCCGACGTCGCCGAATGGGCCGCTCGCAGTCTTGCGGGACAGAACGATCCGGTATCGCGTTCCGCACTGATCGGCGCACTGCAGTCGCCGACCGCGGATGTGCGTGAATGGGCGGTGCGCAGTCTCAGCATCGGCGATGATCCGGCGGCCAGCAACGCGGTCTCAGCCCTGCTGCAGGTTGAAACCAACCCGGATGTCACGGAATGGGCGGTACGCAGCCTTAGTGGTCGCGGCGACGCGCAGTCGCGCTCCGCGTTGATAACCGCGCTGCAGTCACCCACGACGGACGTTCGCGAATGGGCCGCGCGCGGGCTGGCCGGGTCAACCGAACCGGACGCGGTGAGCGCATTGATCACCGCCCTGGGAGACTCGGCGGACGACGTGCGCGAATGGAGCGTTCGGTCCCTGGCTGTGTGTGGCAACACGGCCGCGCTATCGCCGCTCGAAGCGATGCGCAATGACCCGAATGACGACATCAGCGAATGGGCCGGTCGATCGATTCGCACGATTCGCTGCGGATCCTGAGCCCGGGACGTCAACGCAGGTCGGCATGCGCCCAAGTGTCAGAATCCTGCTGCTGTCTATTGTCCTCCTGGCGGCGACGCGAGCCCTGGCGTCGCCGCCAGACCGATTCGAGTTTGTACTGCACGACGGATTGACGGCCACCGACGTTGCCCATCTCGACGTCGCCCTTCATCAGGCCTATGAGCCGATTCTCACAAAGCTCGGGCTGGAGCACCTGCCGACCATTCGAGTGCAAATCTGGCGAGACGAGGAGGCTTACCAGGCGATGATGGAGCGTTCGCTGGGCTCGCGCGCACCGGGTTCAAGGGGATACGCCTACGGTGGCGAGGAGCTCCGCTTGCTGTACCACACGATGCTGTCCGCCCAGCGAGAGGCCGTCCATGAATTCGCTCATGTGGCCACACTCAACCTGAATGCCGGGTTTGGCAATAACCCGCGCTGGCTCTGGGAGGCGGTGGCTATCTACCTGGCTGGCGAGTTTGTCGACCCGTCGGACAGCGGCCTGTTCGCCGACGGAGCCTGCCCATCACTGCGGGAGCTCAATGCGCCTTTCGATAATGGCGGCAGCATCTACGCCGCCGGTTTTCTGCTGATCGAGTTCATCGATGCGAACAGGGGATTCCAGCAGGTTATCGACCTGGTTCATTCTAACGGCGACCTTCAGGCCACACTTGGCATCGATGACCGTGAGTTTGAGCGTCGCTGGTGCGAGTCGGTGTTGCGAGACTACTCAGACTGAATTTCGGTTCCAAGCCAGTGGAGAATCACGTCGAAGTAACCGTCTACCATCCGTGGCGAATCCAGTATCTCCAGCATCTCCTTGAAGCTGCCGGTCTCGCTGTCGTGAAGATTGTGATTGCCTGACGGGAAGGTCTTCACCGTCAGCGATGCGGACGCGTTGCGGCCGATTGTCCGTTCGTAGAGTCGTCGCGTTGATTGCCAGTCAACGCTTGAGTCCTTTTCGCCGAACAGTGCGAGCACGGGAACGTCCAGGGACGACAGCATCTCGTCGAAATCTTCGACGTAGATCAGCAGGCCGCTTTCCGGGTCGAGTTTCGACGACGTGTTCTGCCAGCTGGCCTGGTAGGCCTCGAACGAGGCTTCGCCGAACGTACTGTCGCCGCCAACCATCTCGAGGACAAACGGATCCGCTCGATAGTCTGTCGTTGCAGCCAGGAATTCCCGGTAATTCCCACCGTCAGCAACGACGGCATTACCGGCATTCCATTGCGACAGCAGTGTCGAGATACGGGACTCAGGATAGCCGGACAGGCGCCAGTTGGATTCGAGCAGGTAGCCGAAGGACTCCTTGTCGTCGACGCCGCTGACTGAGATCCAGAAGTCCAGGCGCGGGTCCTGCGACATTGCGAGCGGCGCGATCCAGCCGCCCCGACTCATGCTGAACAGTCCAATTGAGGAGGATCCCGGGGTGTCTGTCGAGCGCAGGAAGTCCGCGGCGGCGAGGACTTCGTCGGCGCTGCTGGCAACCGGCTGGTCGATGTCGAACTCGCCCTCGCTTTGGCCACTGCCGGGTTTGTCCCAGACAAAGCTGGCAATCCCCGCGTCCGCCAGTCGGTAGCGCAGTTCGTAATACCAGTTCTGATCGATGACACGGGTAGGGCCGTAGCCGTGAACGATGATGACGGTTGCGCTTGCCGGTTGCTCCTTCGGTGCGCTGAACAGGGCGGCAAGGCGATGGCCATCGACGGTGAAATAACGAATGTCAGTCGTCATCGGTGAGGCCGCCACGGCGTCACCCATCATGGCGACAAGCGCCAGCATGGTGAAAGTCGTCAGGGTTTTCAGTCGCAACGGTCTTCTCCCGAAAGCTGTTTGACGCCGCTTTCGGCCAAGAGGTTTACCCGGGCCTTCTGATACGATGCGTCCAGTTATCAAAGGTAAGCGCCATTCTTACAGCGATCCTGATTCTCAATGCCCTGTGGTTTGCCGGCGGCTTTCACCTGTTCTGGCTGCGTGGACGAGTCTTTGCGAAGGTGGTGGTGCCCCGCGAGCATCGTGATACACCGGTGTTCGAAACCCTGGTTCGGTCCGGCACCTTTCTCGGCGGATTCAATCTCGCATTCTGTGCGCTGAACGTCCTGCTGCTGTTCAATCTCCAGGCGTTCGACACTGACCGGCAGTGGGCGATTCTGCTGTTCGTCAATGCGCTTGCACACGGCGGCCAGTTTGCGGGTAACGTCCCTGTTGCGCTGGAAAACCGGCGTGGCCAGGGTGCGTGGAAGGTGTTCAGTGGACTCATGTTGTTTATCTTCGTGGTAGACGTCACGCTGATGGCATTAAACGCATGGCTTGCCGTCAGTTTCCTGGCCTGATTCGCCGGGGCCGGGTTCCAGACCGCCATCGCGGTGATTAGGGAGGAAGCAAGCCGTGTATACACCGAAGCACTTTGCAGAACCTGAGACGGATACACTGCTGCAGCTGATCGCTGCAGCGCCGCTGGGTACGCTGGTCGTAAACAGTGAGTCTGGCCTTGAAGCGAATCACATTCCGTTCATCCATGAGGTCCGTGACGACGGTTCCTGCGTCCTTCGCGCACATATCCCACGCGCGAATCCACTGAGCGATTTGCTGCGCAGTGCAACACCCTGTCTGGTTATTTTCAACGGGCCGGACGGGTATATCTCACCGTCCTGGTACGCGACAAAGCAGAAGCACGGACGTGTCGTGCCGACGTGGAATTATTCCGTCGCACATGCGCACGGTTCAGTCCTCGTCATCGATGATCCGGACTGGGTGCTGTCACAGATCCATGAACTGACCGAGCGCAACGAGGCCGCACGTCCCGAACCCTGGGCGGTGTCGGATGCACCCGGCAACTACACGCGGGCGCTGGTTTCGAGTCTCGTAGGACTTGAAGTCACCGTGTCGCGAATCGAGGGCAAAACCAAGGCCAGCCAGAACCAGCCGGAGGAAAACAAGGCGTCTATACTCGGTGCAATGTCGAAAGAACAGCCGGATACGGCGCTTTCGGGACTGATGCGTCGCGTACTGGACGACGCAGATTCGAATCAGGCGCCTGGCGGCGACGAGGGACAATCATGACAACAGACACCTGGTTGCTCTACATCGGTACGGTCCTGGTCCTGATGAGCACACCCGGACCGAGTCACCTGTTGATGCTGTCTACCAGCATGTCCAACGGCTTTCGCCGTTCACTGGCTACGGCGGCCGGCGATCTGACGGCCAACGCCATCCAGATTCTTCTCGCCGGGTTCGGCCTTGCCGCAGTCATTACCAGCTCGCAGCACGGTCTCGCGGTCGTCAAATGGGCGGGCGTTGCCTACCTGGTCTGGCTGGGTGGCCGACAGATACTGCAGTCGTTCCGCGGCAATACCGCCATCGAGAAACTGGCGCCGGTCTCGATGAAGCGCCTTTGGCTCCGCGGTTTCATCACCTCGGCAGCCAACCCGAAAGCGGTGGTCTTCTTCGCGGCATTGTTCCCGCAGTTCCTGAATGCCGAACATCCGCTGGCGCCGCAGATCGCTATTCTCGGTGCAACCTATCTGATCATCGACGGTTGCTTTCTTTCGATCTACGGCAAAGGCGCAGGCTGGCTTGCCCGGAAAGTCGAAGGACACCGGCGAGTCTGGCTGGACCGCGTCGCGGGGACCAGCATTATCGGCGCTGCGGTTCTGTTGGGGCTCCGGTCCAGCGAACAGACCTGAACGACGCTAGCGCAGTCCGCTTTTGCGATCTTTCGCCGCGCGGCGCTGCATGCGCAGGTGCAGTTGCTGACGTCGCCTGTCGAGTCGGTCGCGGCGCACCGCTGAATCGGACTTCGCATGTTCGGCGTCGTATTCTTCGCGATACGCGCAAAAGTCTTCGTACGCTTCTCGCGCATGCTGCAGCTCACGGGCAACGAGCTCGACGATGATCACGTCGTCGAGATAACCGATGACCGGAATGTCGTCAGGCAGGATATCTTCCGGGTCCCCGAAGTAGACGAACGCGGACAACAGGTGTTCACGATCAGTGGCGGGAAGCTGCCACTCGTCGTCCATTAGCATCTGGATCATGGACTCGAGCTCGGGCAAGCGGTTGGCGACAAAATCGGGCAACGGTTCGTTGCTGCGAATCTCGTCAATGACACCGCGGATTGCTTCAACAATCTCGAGCTCCTCGGCATTACGAACGACCTCGCGACACTGTTTCAGTGACTGCCTGAAAAAATCGAGGTCCCTGTCGGTCAGCTCAAAGCTGAGCTTCATTCCCATGCGTACACACCCATCCCTTGAGCCCGCAAGGCTACGCCCGGCGATGCTGTCGGTCAACGCATTGAATGGTTTACCATTAGCGCTGAGATGGAGGCGCCGTGAAACCCAAACTCGTCATTGGAAACAAGAATTACTCGTCCTGGTCGCTAAGGGCGTGGCTGCTTATGCGTGAGTTCGGCATCGACTTCGATGAGCACCGGATTCCGCTGGACCTGCCGGGCACCAAGGCCGCCATTGCCGAGTTCAGCGATGCCGGCATGGTACCGATCCTTGTAGTTGGCGAAGAGCGTATCTGGGACACGCTGGCGATTGCAGAAACGCTGAACGAACGCTATCCCGATAAACAGATGTGGCCGGCGGATGAGGCGGCGAGGGCACACGCGCGCAGCGTTGCGGCAGAGATGCATTCAGGCTTCACGACCTTGCGCAACGACATGCCGATGAACTGTCGCGCCATGGGTCGGCGTGTGCACCTGCCGGACGCGTTGACGCGCGACATCGATCGTATTTTTGCCATCTGGTCGGATTGTCACCGGCGCTACGAGGGCAAATGGCTGTTCGGCGATTTCAGTATTGCCGATGCGATGTACGCACCGGTTGTGCTGCGTTTCCGGACCTACGGCATAAACATTCCGGATTCAGCCGGGTATTATCCGCAACGATTGCTGGAAAGTGAGGCCATGCAGGAATGGCTGCTGGACAGCGAATCGGAAACGGAAGTCATCATTTACGACGAGGCTGGTCAATGAGAAAACTGATTTGCCTGCTGCTGGTGTTCACACAGCCGGCACTTGCAGACACCTACGTGTTGCCACCGGACGGCATTGACGTCGTGGGCAGCATGTCGACCGTGATCGCAACCAGCGAGGACACGCTCGTCGACCTCGCACGCGAACACGGCCTTGGCTATTACGACATCGTGCGAGCCAACCCGGACGTCAATCCCTGGTTGCCGGGTGAGGGCACCGAGATCGTCCTGCCGCGTCGCTTCATTTTGCCGTCAGCGCCACGGGAAGGCGTTGTGCTGAACCTGGCCGAGTACCGCATGTACTACTACCCGACACCGGCCGAAGGTGCGGAGCCGGTGGTCATGACGTTCCCGATCAGTATCGGCCGCATGGACTGGGAAACACCGCTGGGCATCACGCAGGTCATCCAGAAAGCCGAAAGGCCGGCCTGGTATCCGCCAAAGTCGATTCGCGAGGAACACGCTGCCGAAGGCCGTCCGCTGCCGGCTGTTGTGCCGCCGGGACCCGATAACCCGTTGGGCGACTTCGCGATGCGTCTTGGCCTGCCGGGCTACCTGATTCACGGCACCAATCGTCCGGCCGGTGTTGGCATGCGCGTGACACATGGCTGCATTCGTATGTTCCCCGAGGACATCGAGTTCGTCTTCCCGAAGATCTCGCTGAAGACCAAAGTTCGCATCATCAACGAGCCGATCAAGATTGGCTGGGACGGCGATGCGCTGGTCATGGAAGCGCACCCGGTACTTGAGTCAGCCCCGGACCCGGATGCCGAGGAACCGGTTGAGGAAATCATCCCGAAAGATCCGCTGACCTTCGTGACCGAGCAATTTATCGTGGCGACGGAAGAGCGTGCAGGTCGACTGGACTGGGATGAAGTCGAACTGCAGCTTGCCTCGCTGCACGGCATCCCGGTCAATGTGGGTGAGATGGTCGAGATGCCGGTCGAAGACCAGGTGGCGGATGACCTTGACCCACCTGCGTCGATTGCCGCTAACTGACCGGCTTTCTGAAAGGCTTACTTCTCCGGGAGATCGCTTTGCGAAGCGTCGTCTTTGCGTTCGTTATTCTTGCTGTTGCCGCCGTTCCGCGTGCTGCGCATTCTGACGGGACTAGCCCTGCACTGAGATTTGTGCCGGTAGGGTACTTCGTATCACGGTCCAATACTGCTGCTATTGCTTACCCTCGATATTCCAAGGCGCTGATGGACGGTTCCTTCGAATACGATGATGTTGTCCTTCCGCCGGTTACCGGGCAGCCCGCTGCCATTGACTGTGAAAAGACCCAGGGCCTTGGATTCATCTTTTTCATGGTCTGGGACGACGAGGACGTCGTCTTTCCCAGGTTCATCCAGGAATCAGTTAGTGCCGGGGCATTTGTACCCCTTGATGTCTCCAGCAGGCGTTCGCGGCCGTTCGTCACGACGGAATGGCAGTTCAGCAGCGCTGTGACGGATCAGAGATTTCAAGTAAGCCGGCAGCAAGGCCGATTGTCCGATAGTTTTGCGCTTTCGCCCAGATCCAATTTTAGCTTCGTCAGGCCATATTTCGCCCTGTTAAACAGGGAGCGCATCGACGGCGAGATAGTGACTCTCGTCGTGAACTACAAGGGAAAGCGCATTTATGAAAGCAAGTTCAGGCTTGAGAACTGCAAGGAAAGAAAACCGCTGTTCAAATGGCCATTCAAAAAAAACGCCGCGTAAACGCGGCGTTTTTCGTTTGCAGCTAAGAGCGTGCTTACTTCGACATCGACTTCTC
>CAZSIQ010000010.1:0-8851 GCA_964606915.1 uncultured Woeseiaceae bacterium
TACGTTCTGCGGCACACTCGGTGGTGTGGTATCCGGCACCGGCGGAGCCGCTGGTGTCACCCTCGCGTTATCAATAACCGCCGTCGTCAGCGTGCCGTCGTTATGGCTCGTTGCCATCAAACCTACAGAGACCGTCTGCGACATCGATATCGTCGCTTGACCATCCAGCACCCAGGTTACGCCATCAATCGACTTGTAGCCTGTGAACGTGTCGCCTTCTCGAACAAGTCGCAACCAAAGGGGTATGCTACTCGTACCATCACCACCGCCTATCGTCGACGTCTGCCCACCTGGCGACGTGCGGTACTGGAAGTCAGCGCCATTGATGCCCGGGGTAACGATCATCATCGCATGAGGCGCATTACTGGCCAGGCCATCACGCATCATCACACCTGTCTTGGCCCACGGATCAGTCGCACCAAGACTCGCCACACGGGCAACGACCTCGCCATCACCGTCCAACGGCTGGTAAACAAAGTGGAACTCGTCAACCGCGCCCCAGACGTCTGCGCCCGATGCCTCTATCGTCAGCGTGCCGGACGACTCCGTAAACGAACCCGCCGCGCCTACCGAACCAATGTCCTGGCCCTGCCAATTTTGCGCCGGCGGAGCGATCTCCCCGCTGTCGATCTGCATCAGGTATGCAACGAGATTACTCATTTCCTGCGCTGTGAAGGTTGCTCCTCCAAGTGCCGACGAATCATGCGCGCTGATTGCCTCTTCAAGCGTTCTGGCTGAACCATCATGCAGGTAGGGCGCGGTTGCCCACAGGCCGATAAGTGTCGGCGTATCCAGCGAAGTAATCGGATCTTCTATTGAACCCAGACGACTTCCGCTGGCGGAGTCGATCGTTCCAATGTCGTGGCGCACACCTGCCGAGCTATCGGTAAATCTGGGACTTGTATGGCAACTGTCACACCCGGCACTCTGGAAAACGAACTTACCGTCTGTTGCCTCCGGAGTGAGGCTGCCGTCCGAAAGACGATAGGGACTCGGCTCAATATCACTCAGTGACGCTACGTAAGCCGCAAGCGCATCAAGATCGCTGCTTAGTCCGGTCTTCGGGGCCCCTAAAACATCCTCTGTGGCGGCGTAGTCTGAATTGCTCATCAAGCCCGTACCGCCAGCCAGATCGCGGATTTGGTTTTCGAAATCCTGAACCTCGTCGAAGTTCGCCGACCAGTGAAGCGGGCCATGCGCCATGCCGCCATGTCCTTTCAGGCTGATCGTGTTTCGAACACCCTCACCCATATTGCTGAGATCCCAGACACGACCGTCATGACCCCCATCGTTATGACAGGACGCACAACTCATATAGGACTCCAATGAAAGCCGTGGGTCCCTGGCGTCGTAGAAGAGCTGTTTGCCCAAAAGGACTTGCGGACTCAACAACTCGTTTGCCGCCGTCAGCACAGTGCCGGACAACGACACTGATTCCGAAAGTCCGTTAATCAGTTCGTAGGTATCTGCAAAAGATACGGTGCGATTCATGAAGTTGTGCACGAAGACTTTTGTGCCATCAGCCGACGTAGCAATACCCTGGGGCGCAAGGCCAACATCAAACCGGGTCAGCTCCTGAAACGTGTAAACGTCGATTACCGAAACTTCGCGGTTTCCCTCGAGTGCAACGAACAGGAAGATGCCGTTCGGTCCAAAAGCGCCGTTACGAGCGGTGCTGGAGTTGTCATGATCAACTCGAAGACCTGGTAACTCGACTTCGGTCGCAAGCTCGATCACAGACGTGACAGCGCGGACGGTGTGGTCATGGTCCAGCGGCTCACCGCTCCTCGAAGAACCACGAAGAACGTCGTCCTGCTTGGACGGAACCCAGGCCATGTCACCACTCGGCGAAATGATCGCCGGGCCGAGGTAATTGGGGAACCCAGGCCCGGTAAGCTCTGCAGCCTGTCGATTGCTGTGCTCGAGCACGACAGTCTTCAGAACAGTCATTGTTGACGGGTCAACAGACAGCACCTCGCCACCGATTGCTGCCGTGCTGTCTGGTTCCGTCGTCTTGGGTGACACAGTGTGTTCATCTGTAAACGGCGGACTTATGAATCGAGAGACAAAAAGTCGGGTCTCGTCACCACTTACGGTGAGATGTCGCGGGTCACTGCCGACGGCCGCTTCCGAAACAAACCCCGGATCGGTGGCACTCAGTTTCTGCACGATCCCGAGTTGTTCCAGAGCGACGTAAACGAAGCCGCTGGATTCATGAGCGACGATACCGTGCGGGCGGGAACCTCGAGGCAAGGTTCTGGACGAGACAACCTGACGTGTCGCGACGTCGATGATGGATATCGATGCGTCGTCCTTGTTCGTAACCCAGATTGTGTTGTTCGGCGCCAGCGTCAGCGCTCGAGGGTCTGTTCCGACACTTATCTCATCGAGTTTGATGCCCATATCGGCATCGATTACGGTGACCGTATTATTGTCAGGATTGACATTCCAAACACGCTCCTGACCCGTGACGTTTTCAACGATGATCGAGCTGGAGCTCACCGGTTGCTGGGCGGTTTTCGGGGGATAAACGGATTGCACGAACTGATACGTCTGCTCGATTCCGTTTGCATCCCTGACCGTCAGGGTCACAACGTATCGACCCGGCGCCGCGTAGGTGTGCGTAGCACTCGACGAGGTTTCATAGGCTGTCGGTGGTGTACCGTCGCCAAAGGACCAACGGTACTGCAACCCTACCCCAGTCGCCGATGCATTAAACGTCACGGCGTCTGACGAAAGCTGCGGCGTACCGACAATCGGGTCAATCGAAAGCGGCGTGTCTCCAGCAATAACATCCAGACTCCACGCGTGAATAGCATGTGCGTTAGATGTGACACCGGTTGCTCCAGTGAAGCCGAAATAGGCGAGCGAGCCGACGGATGAAAGCAGGTCAATTCCGCCTGCCGTTAGTACAGGAGTCTCTGGCTTGGCGGCGCTCGGACTCTCTGCAACATAAACGTGCAATTCGTCGAGCTGAGTCGAGTAGTCGATCCAGACTCGATGAACTAGACCATCTTCAAGATCAAATGCGATGGGTACAGAAGCGATGGGCGTTTCAGAGTCTCCCGCCAAGTGAACCGCGATGTGGTTTCCGTTGATGTCCCCCGTCGCATTCTGCTCGGTATCGATCTCAACGATGAGCGTATTGGGTTCGAACCGATAACCCATACCGTTGGCACCCTGCCCCAACATCGTGGACTCGTTACCCTGAACGACAAACGCCAGTCCTTCCGCTCCGTCTGCAACGCCCGCCGAGCTAAACGTGAAAGACGTAGAAAAACCCGTTGTTGCATCGATGGAAAGCGGACTGTTGTAGAAGACGGATCCGCCAGTATCAGGAGAGTTCGGCGTGAGGCGAAGAGAACCGCCGGTCGCTAACGCGGCTCCATTGAACTGGAAGACGCCAGTGTCCGTGAAGCCCAGAAAGTCAAAAGCGATGGTAGGAACCGGAGTCTCGCCCTCGTTAACGGACCTGACTTGCACAACCTTGGAAACTGAAGGTGTGCCGCTTGCATCCAGGGCAAAGAGCATCCAGTACCCCGGTGTAAGCACGTTGGGGTTCGTGTGCGCTTGCAACTCATAAGTACCATTCGACCCTGTTGGATTCATCGAAAGGTACCGAAGGTCCGTGTTAACGGCATGAGTTGTCGAGGACATTTTGATTAGGCTGAACTCGACGACATCAGTGTCCGTCGTGACCTGAAACGAATCCCCTGCCCTGATTGCTGACGGTGCCGTCAAAATCTCCGGCCGTGTTGCCAGTGATCCGTCAGCGTTATATAGGTACGGTGGATAGAATATCTGACCGTCCGGATGATCAGCGGCACAGTTGCAGAGACCACCGCCAGCCGACAATACAGTGCCGTCAGTCAACAATAATGCAATTGAGTGGTAGTTCCGCGGCTCGGACATTGCGGAGAGCTCGCGCCATTCCTGCGTGTCAGGATTCCATACCTCGGCCGTGTAGACCGTTCCATCGTCATTGAATTTTCGTCCGGATGTATTCCCACCAACGATCAACACCTCACCGTTCGGGAGCATCACGCCGTTCTGAAACTTCCTGGGGTTAATCATCGGACTTGTTTCGGTAACCACAGGGCTGGGACCGTTCAAATCAATGATGTGAGAGCGATTCGTGCTCGCTATGTTATTTCCGCTGATCCACCCGCCCGCACTGATCATCTTGCCTTCGTCGTACATGACGGTCGCGCCATGTTTCGGGTACCAATCAGTAAACGGATCTTCGACTTGCGCGAGGTCACCAGAACCGTCTACGTCAATGACGTGCATCTGCGGTGTCGGGCCCGCGTGGAAAATGTTGCCGTCGGGCATCAAACCAAATAGCGGCCACCAGTTTCGCTCGTTATAGTCAGCGGACGGATAACCAAGGATTACTGGCGCATTATTGTTATTTGCGTCCGTATTGAAATTTAGTCCGTTGAGTATCGTCCACTGGCCTGTCTCCGGATCGTATTTTTCGCCTGTGTTTCCGCCACCGCTGCCAATCGCCGTAAAGACTGAGCCATCGGAAAGCGCAATGGACGTTGGGTACCAGCGACCGCGGTTCATATTGCTCAGCGGCACCCATTGTTCGGTGTTGAGATCGAATACGCTGGTCCAGGGGCTGTTTCCGGAGTTCCTGCCCCCGGAAACAAACACCTGTCCATTCTCCAGCATGACCTGGTGCGCACAGAACATGTCGTGCGACGGATGGTCGATCTCGGTAACGGAGTTGTCGGCCGGGTTCCAGATACCGGTGTAAGTAAACTCAGGCCGGCCGCCCGGGAAGGAATACCTTTCGTTGGATGCCCAGGTGATTACACGCCCGTCCGGCATGTTGGCCGCAGATACCGGCACGAACGGCCACGGAATAACGGCTCCCCACGAACCCACCTCGTCCAGTTTATCCGGCCCGGCCAGGACGCCGTCAGCGGGAATGGAGCGGAATGACCCGCCCGGCGGTGCGTACCGTGCCTCGAGGATGTCTCCGCCAGTCTTTTCGAACATCGTGATTTCGATGTTGTATGTTCCGGCTGCGAGATAGATCAACCCTGATTCAGTACGTGCGCCGTGTAAGCCGTCATTATCGACAACCACTGTGCCATTAACTTTTAGTTGGGAACCATCATCCGAGTTTGTCGAGAACAGATAGTTACCCTCGACTTCAACAGTAATCGTGTTTTGAAAGCGAAATGCGAAATAATCCGAGGATGCTGGAGGACGAAGAACCCCAACAACAGGGGAAGTCCCTGACGACACTGGTGTAATTGAGTCGAAGTCCGGCAGGACATTCCAATCACCTTCGTAGTAGTCGTATGACCAGTCGGCAAACGCGGAAATTGGGGTGATCAGAACCGCAGTGACGACGAATTGGGCTATCACCAATCGCAACGCTTTCATGTGTACTCCAAGTGCAATCACCTGTCGCAACATGTTCAAAAACACGGCTAGACAAACCTAGCTTCCGCTCGGCCATGTCGTAGATAACGTCCACGTGCGGCAGTTTTCCTTGTATTTGCAATAACTGTTCCATCATTTTTTTCATCGCTAAATCAACTATTTAACGATGGTAAAAATGAAGGGCCGTGCAGGATGTAAAATTCCCCGACGCTTTTAATTTGATTTCTCAGACAAGGTCAGAAGAAATGCAACAAGCGCGTCAATCTCTCGCTGATTAAGCGCTAGATCTCGAAGCTCATGAGGCCCGACCTCATTCTGATCCGGTGGGGAGCTATAGAACTCGATCAGCTCAGTAAGAGTGTCGAATCTACCATCGTGAAAATATGGTGCAGTAACGTCAAGGGCTCGAAGCGATGGCACTTTGAAGGCACCTCGCATTGGCAAATGGCTATCGCGGTTGAGGAAAAGCAACTCCCGACATTGCGTTGGTTCAGCGTCGCTGTAGGGACCAATACAGTTAAATTCGTCCATCAGTACCGCTCGCAAACCTATTTCTCTGCCGAAGTCGAGCCGCTCACCTGTGAATCCACCGGACCCCACGTTGTGGAATTCACCATTAGTTAGTAGAGGACCGTTGTGGCACTGCAAACACTGCGTTTTCTCTCCGTCTATGAAGAGCCTTAACCCGTTTAACTCTTGATCAGAAAGCAAGTCACTAGAACCGTCTTCCAATACTTCCTCGACGAAAAAGTCGAAACGGGTTGGCTCCGGGAGCAGCGTACGCTGATACGCCTCTAGTGACTTACCAAGGTTTGAAAATGCAACATTTAGAACTCTTTGCTGGTCTCCGGTTAATCCAAACCAAGCATCCCTCCCGTCGCTGTCCGTAAAGGGCCCAACGAAGTAACTCAATGACTCAAGGACAGTCTCAGGCATCGGTCCGAAAATCTTCTTGTAGAATTCGTGTAACTCCTCGTCCTCAAGCACTCGCTTAAGAATTCCGACGCGACTACCAGCCAACTCGTCTTCTGACTCAATGGGAATCAGGGCTTGAGACCACAGCGAGTCACGCCTTCCGTCCCAGTAAAACCAGCGGTTGTAAGCAGCCCCGACTACCGTCGGTGAATTTCGCATTACGTCCCCTGCCCCTTTTGACCTTGCTAACCCATCAGTAAAGTGGAGCGTCGGAACGTGACACGATGCACACGCAAGGGAACCGTCCCCACTTAACCGCTTATCAAAAAAGAGGATTTCGCCGAATTCTGCTGCGGACGGATCATCTGCGTAGCGATTGGAAAGACTTGGAGGAAGCGCTCCAAGAGACTGAAGTGAAAGAGAGGAAAGCACTCTCTTTTCGTCTTCCGCGAAACCGCTTGTCGAATCGGCATTAGCGAGATTTCCGAAACTCAGTGTCGCAAGAAACAGTAGAAAACTAGAACGGACTACCATCACACTGCAGACTTAGAAGTCTACCTGGATGTCGAAATCCACTCGGTCAACACCCAACCCAGATTCAATCAGAAAACTCAATCGCCAAACTCCAGCCATGTTGAATCTCACGCCATCGATTAGGTAGTCACCTTTGCCTCCATATGCAATTAAGCGCGGCTGAGTTGGGAGTCCATGGCCATGGGCCTCCATTCCGCCTCCTATTGACATTTTAATTGGATACACTGGTTCTCCATCGGCAGAATTGACGCTTACAACCCAACGTTGCATCTGGCCAATCAGAATACCGCCACGCTCAGGTTTGATTGCCACAATGTACAAGCCAGAAACCGAGAGACTTTCGTAACCTGAGACCGAAAGTCTTTCACCTTTCTCTTTGGTAAGGGCCGTCTTGTAGACCGATCCGAAAAGAAACCCCTCAACAAAGGCATTAGATAAAGTTCCCAACTGACTCAACAAGAAAAATAACGTGCAACTTGATGCGAAAGTCGTTATGCCATACATTCTTACGGACCTTTCAATTGAATAGTCGACCCAGAGTTTTCCAAGGCTATCAGTAGCAATTCTGAGCCAGCTGGAGAGTCCTCGAGTGGAGAGCCATCAACAGCGACAATTAGATGCCCGACAACAAGCCTCCCGTCAGCACCGGCCTCAATGATTCGATAGCCAAACTCACCAAACCTATTACGCTCCGGTCTCAATACAGCACCAGCACCACTTTTTAGCATTTCCTCGATTGCTGCATCTAATTGAGTAGTAGGAATGGTCCCGTGCTGCCGAGCCTCAACGCTCCGTCTGGCCGCGCCACGAGAGAGTGTGCCATCGTCATCGTCATCGTGGGATTCATCATCAACCTCCTTTTCGACAAATAGAGAGACCTCCACCTCCTGACGATGATGGAAAGAACCAATAACAATCCCGAATAAAGCCGCTGCAATGAGCGTCATCTTGCGGAAAAGACTCATATCGTTTTTTCGTCTTCGGCCAAAAGAAGAATAGACACTTGAACCCTCCACAGGGCGAACCTACAGTCTAATCTAGGCAGCCTATATAATACGATAAGAAACAACAGTTGAAATTCAGTCGGCCTGCAAGTACACCGCCCATCACGCAGTGTGACGTTGATCACATTTCGAATGATGCTAGACGCGCTGCGGCATCTACCCGATTAGATAAGAGTGCAAAAAGGTTACAATCACGCCTGTCGTAAACGTCCTGCAGGGTGTATGTCAATTGATCAAGCAAGACTTCGAGATTTTGCTGAAGTCCTTTTCAGTTCTAAGCTAGCCGATGTCGACGTCGACTGCGCCGAATGCACTGACCAAACCCTGGGCGAGAAGTAAGGATGCCTTGAGCCAGCGTGCTGATTTAGTCAAGAACTCACTTAGCAACAGCTTTCTATGGCTTCTGTTTCTCTTCTGTATTCTTGTGTCGATTCTTAGTTTTGGCGAACAAATTATCGACCCGTATATCCGCCACGATGATATAGACCTTGCAAGGGAATCCTACCGAAGTAAATTCGCCGCGGAAGGGCGCGCAGTTATCTACGCTTGGTCGCAACTTTCACATTGGATCCCGTCGCACAGAACTCTCATAGTATTGGAGGTGGTTCTTTGGGCGGCATCAGTGTCGTTGTTCGTTACCTTTCTGCGACAAAGCCTGGGTAGCCAAAGTGTTGTTTTTGCGCTCTCCTTCTTCCTAGTAGCCGCACCGCCGGTAGCTGAACTCATCCAGTGGCCAGTAACTGCCCTGCCGATATTTTCAGTTGCCACTGTAAATACAGTTCTGTCCGCATACGCCCTTTCACGATGGAGATTTGCGGCCATTGTTTGCGCGGCGCTCCTTTCGGTCCTCACATTTCAGCCGCTGTGGTTCCTGTTTTGTGGGCAGGTATTTGGACTTTTAGTTGCCGACTATATTTGTCGCCGCAAGGCAGAATCAGAACAACATTCGCAGATTGCTATTCAGGGTCTGCAGACACTTGCAATTATGGTGTTTGCAA
>CAZSIQ010000010.1:8951-77166 GCA_964606915.1 uncultured Woeseiaceae bacterium
CATTCGCAGATTGCTATTCAGGGTCTGCAGACACTTGCAATTATGGTGTTTGCAATATTGATTGCTCTGGGTCTACAGATCATTCTGCTTAAAGCTCTTCTAGACATCACCCATCTTCACCTTGAGGGTTGGCGACAACCGAATACTATTGGCTCTTCTGCAGACCTTCTTGAAAACCTCTCTCGTTCTTTTTCGGCTATCTCAATGCAATGGCAACAGATCGTTACGGCGGCGAGAATTACAGATGGACTGCTAGGAACACTCGTTATAGCGGCACTAGCAAGCGCGGCTTTCGACCCATCACAGACTAAGCACATTTGGTCAGACCATAGGATGGGCTGGGCTTCTGTCCTCCTGGTTGTTTTTGCCACTTGCTTCTTTTCAATGACAGCGGTTGTTCTGATTCTCGGTGTAGATATTCCTATGAGAGCGCAACTCGTCTCATGGCTTTCTGTTGGGCTATTTCTTGGACTGTCGGTAGCCCAATCTCGATCCACGACGCGCTATGTACTTTGCTCATGCGCGCTGTTGATCTTAGGATTCAGTACAGCCATTGGGAATAGCCGGACATATCAAAATCTTTCAGAGGTCTCGAAGCAAGACGACATTGTTGCGTTAACGGTAAGGCTCGATGCACTGAAGAGCGGAGTCGACTTTTTAGCCCCCGATTACCCCGTCTACTTTCTCGGTACTCCGCACGACTCGTGGGATGAAGGTGGATCCGCCTTCAATTACACACGCTCTTATATGGACCTAATGAAAATCTACTTCCCGAAATCGCTAGTCATCGTTTGTGCTACACGAGTGCAATGCGAGACGTCTGCATTGCGGGATTTCTCGTTAATCGACTCTCCGATCTATCCGGCAAGGGGCTATATACAGGTCAACAGTGAAGCTGCCGTAATTGTAATGGGCGCCTTTCAAGATCAATAGTTTTACGTGTTCTGCGAACTGACTTGACACAGAGTTTTAGCACGTTGTTACAACCACAGTTTCTGAAGTTTGTAACCACCCTCGCCCCCACCAGGTCAATTGAGAGACTGTCGTTACACAGATCCCCTAAACTCGGCTATCGAAAAAATGAGTGAATATAATAACAGCCTATTTGTGGTCGAGACTCCCCTACAATATATAAACGCGCTAGAGGCCAAAGTGGAGTTTGACTGCGGCACGAGCACGCTTCTACTCCTATATTTCGACGAAAAGCTGATCCGAAAAGTTCTCGAACTGGTCGACGAAAGCGAATGGGAAAGAATCTTGAGGTACAAGATCCCTTTCATAGAATCTCA
This sequence comes from uncultured Woeseiaceae bacterium, assembly GCA_964606915.1. Taxonomy (GTDB): domain Bacteria; phylum Pseudomonadota; class Gammaproteobacteria; order Steroidobacterales; family Woeseiaceae; genus UBA1847. Next base: position 10,241 of record CAZSIQ010000010.1, read on the forward strand.
TATTGACTTCGGTGCACGACGGCCAGATTCGCTCAAAGAAAAAGTGATTGAGCTTCGTCAAACACTAGAACGGCTTTTGTGTGTATCTGGCTTGAGTTGGAAAATATGGACTCTCCCTAACATCGACCGAGTATTTGTTGGAAACCTGTTAGCGGAACACAAAAACTACAACTTCCATGCCGTGAATTCTGCCAAGGCAAGAGAGGTAATCCTGCTTGACGACGGGCTTGACACCTTTCTGACCAACCTGGAAAGAGCCACTCCCGAAACCGCCCAGAGGGTTAAGCCTAATAGTCTAAGGTCTAGAATCCGACAGAATTTTACTCAGTGGAACGACAGCTTTATCGAAAGAATCACCTTTTTCACTGCCTATCCAATAAAAGCTAACGAGCCAGACCGCATAGTTCGGAACGGTTACAAGAAAATTCGCGAGGGATTAGCCAACGCAGATTCTAACGACTCCATTTTGTTTCTGGGACAAACATTTTCTGAAGACGATTATTGTGACGTAGAAACGCACATCAATTTGATTGAGGATGCTACGAGAATACTGGGCCGCGACAGACTCCGATATGTCCCCCATCCGCGACAAGCGGACGAAGTCTTAAAAGCTGTAACTGAAAAACTTGGATTGGAAACTCTGAACCCTGGAATGCCAATTGAGATGTATTTGGCAAGCGCGCCTACCCTACCGAAAGCTATCGCCTCTTTTTGTTCAACTGCCCTACCAAACTGCGCACTGATATTCGGTGACAGAGTTAAGGTCGTTTGCTTCGAATTTCAAACGAGTAAACTGAGGAAACAGAAGGAGAAAATTGAATTTCTTTATGCAGAACTCAAGTCTAATTTTCCTGACAAAATCGAGTTCTTAAATGAGGATAGCGACGAATTTAAAGCGCTAGGTCCCTCTACCGAATGCGGCACGTACATGCTCCATGAATGACCAAACGCGAAGAGCTGCTTTAACTCGAGGTTTGCTACAAACAACTAAGAGTTGATCCGTGGCCCTCTTAGCTACAAGATCCTCCGAACCTCATCAAACTGATTAACGACGTGTTTCGCCTTCAAGCAAGCCATTCTCACAGCTCGTTGGACGTCCTTACGTAAATCGACAACAACGACTCTTCGGCTCCAACCTCAATATTTCTTACCAGTCAATGGATTCCCATGGTCCTTCAGACCTCTAAAGGAAAGGGGCGAGTGTGATGCCAGTCACATATTTACTATCTGCATGTCTAGCACGCGTTAATGTCTGCCACGAACGAGTCAAAGAGGCTAATATCCGCAAAATTGGTTTCAATTTAGGATGTCTCGCCAAGATGCTCTCGGAGAATGCAAGGGGATCTTGAGAAATCTTCACCAGAAAGCCAATTGCAGATCTTCACCTACGTCTATTCGTTCTTATGGAGTCATATTGGGGTGGATGTTGTAAAAAAGCTCTCGCTTCTTTTGAATCAGAGAGACCGGAGACAATTCTGGGTACTTCTTGCAGTGCTTTTAATTGTAGCGCTGATAGAAATGATCGGAATCGCGTCTATTCTTCCGTTTATGGCTGTTGTGACGAATCCAGATACGATCCACTCAAATCAAGGATTGCATTTCGTCTATGAATCTCTGGGTTTCTCGAGTGATCAAGACTTCCTCATTTTTCTTGGGTTAGCTGTATTGTCGCTCCTTGTTATTGGCAACGGCTCAAAAGCGCTTAGTACATGGCTAACGCTGCGCTTTCACAACAGACTCTACTATTTTTTGGCGCGCCGACTTCTTGCGACGTACATGAACAGGCCTTATCAGTTCTTTCTTGGCAGAAATACGTCTGAACTTGGCAAGAACATCCTCGGAGAAATACAGGTTGTCATCGGTGGAGTTCTTGATCCTGTCACACTGATTATTTCTAGTTCTTTGGTCTGCTTTTCGATCATGAGCCTTTTAGTGTTCGTTAATCCAGGTGTTGCCGCTGCTATCGCGTTAGTGCTTGGTGGGGCCTATGGTGCAATCTATTTGATTGCGAGACGAAAACTCAGCGCCGTTGGGGAGCAGCAAGTCCAAGCGAATCTAGAGAAGTACAAGCACGCAACTGAGGCATTGAACGGAATTAAAGACCTAAAGGTGCTGGGTAGAGAAATCACGTTTTTGAGGCGCTTTGGAGAGGCCGCTGAGAGGCATGCGGACAACAACGTTATCGTAGGCGTCATATCTCAATTACCCCGCTTCGCACTTGAGATCATCGCCTTCGGCGGAATCTTATTGGTAGTCCTCTACTTTGTTCAACAAGGCGAAGAGGCGTCGAACATGGTGCCGCTTTTGGCACTGTACGCATTTGCAGGTTACCGTTTGATGCCAACGCTACAGCAGTTGTTTGCTTCGATAAGCAAGCTTCGAACTAGCATTCCTGCATTGGACGTCGTCTATAACGATTTTCTTTCGGGACGTGCGGCACAAGACGACGCTGAGGAAGTACTCAGACAAACTACCGACAGTGTGGCCCTCAAATTCGACGACCGCATTAAAATGGAGAATATCGAATTTCGATACCAGGAATCGCAGAGACCGGCCTTGAGGTCCCTAAACATCGAAATTCGGAAAAACACATCAGTTGGCCTAGTAGGTCCGACTGGATGCGGAAAAACCACCACAGTCGACATTATTCTTGGACTACTCGCACCTTCATCTGGTGTACTTGAGATCGACGGCATCGAGATCACAGAGAAGAACCGTAGACACTGGCAACAGAACATTGGCTACGTACCCCAGCACATCTATATTTCCGACGACACTATCGCACGAAATATAGCCTTCGGAGTACCTGACTCAGACATCGACATGAAGTCGATTAGGCGTGCCGCCGAAATCGCAAATCTAGCTGAATTCGTCGAGACTGACCTAGCTGACGGCTATGGCACTGAAATAGGAGAACGAGGTGTTCGACTGAGCGGTGGCCAGCGACAACGTATTGGTATTGCAAGGGCGATGTACAAAGACCCTTCCGTCTTGATTATGGACGAAGCAACAAGTGCACTTGACGGCATTACCGAGGAGAGTGTCATGGACGCTGTTAATAATCTCAGTCGCAAAAAGACGGTGATATTGATAGCTCATCGATTGACGACAGTGATGGACTGCGACGAGATATTTCTATTGGAAGCAGGAAGAGTCATTGCTCAGGGCTCTTACAACGACCTTATGAAGGAGTCTCAATGGTTCCGTTCCGCCGCCCGCACGTAACGAACTCTTGCCTTGCACTACAGCGCAGTCCCAGGCCAACAAAGGGCTAACTGCCTTACCGACTATCACAACAGCCGCACACGTTAGCCATTTGGGTCGGACACATTGGTAATCCGCACGCCAAGGCTAAATGGGTAGTTATATTCAATCAGCCACCTGGATATCGAATTAGCCATTTTATTAGTCCTTTCCAAGCTGGCATGTAAGTAAACTTAAAGCTCAGCGCTTTCAAATAAAGTCGGAGGCTAAGAAAACTTGAGTTAAACGACGCTCTTTCAAAGTTACTCCAAGTAACATAGGTTTTCGCCCAAGCGAGTTTTTGTTCCGACTCCGTATACGCTTCAGTTTCGGATTCTTCGAATCGACGCATTATACGAATAGCGTTTGAGATCATCTTCGTTTGGTTGCTTGACATCTGGCCTTTTCGTACTCGGTATTTGGCTAGCCTTTGCGCGATTGAACCGACTTGGTACTTAGAAGAAATTCTCAACCAGAGGTCATAGTCCTCCCCTGTCGTTAAGTTCTCATCAAACAACCCAGTAGCTTCTAGGCAAGTACGCCGAAAAATTGCCGTCGGGCATGTGATGAAGTTGTCAAACAGTAGTTTGCCACCGACTTTCCCTGTGGAGAGAGGTAAATCTATATTGGGCAGGTGTTTACCGAACTCATCTATCCTCTGAACAAGCGCGCAGGCAAGACCCACGCCACTGGACCGTAAATACTCAACTTGAAGACTGATCTTGTCTGGAAGCCAGAGGTCGTCAGCGTCAAGCAAAGCTATAAATTCACCGTTGGAATGCTCGATCGCAGCATTTCTAGCGGCCGGTAAGCCCTGATTTTCCTGATAAAAATACTTCAAACGACTGTCAGAACTTAGTTTGGCCACTCTATCCGCCGTACGATCAACAGATCCATCATCAACTACTATGACTTCAACATGCGGGTAGGTCTGTGAAAGAGCACTAGCGATAGCCTCGAGAACAAAGTCCTCCATGTTGTAAGAAGGAATAATTGCACTGACGAGTCCGTCCGTGTAATTGGTATTCTCCAGATTTGGGACTGATGACGACAGTGGGAGCTTGATCAAAGATTCAATGTCGCTATGCATACTGAGCTACCGTTGATCGAGGAGAATGTGCACTGACAGTGCGAAAAAAGTATATCGCACTGCGCATCGAATTAAACGCAGGGCCATTTTTCTTGTTCAAGCGCCCTGCTCATGAGGGCATATTCACCTATTTTTGTCAGCTTAATCCTCACCGGTATCATTACACTATGGTCCGGTTTAGATTCGAGAGTCTGAATACACCAACACTTCCTTCCCTTCATACACGAAAAAAGGACCAGTTCTTTATGAGCAGATCAACAATCTGCATGTATTTTTACGTTCACCATCGAGGGCTGACCATCAAATGATGCTCTCCATAGTGGAAAGAGAATTAGACGAGGTTAGCCATTGCAGGCAAGAATGGAATGCACTACTTGCACGCTCTGACGCTGATCCGTTATTCCTATCCTACGATTGGATTCACAGCTGGTGGAAGACTTATGGGTCCGTAAACGGTAGACGGAGCCGCGTCTTCATCGCACTTGACGCCGAGGGGCGTTGGGTGGGATTGGTCCCCTTTTATACTGAGAGAATAAAGTACAAAAACATTATTCCATCTACGATACTGACCATGATCGGTAGCACGTATCGCAGCGTCCCAGCAGTAGTATCGGAGTATCCAGAGATCGTTGTCCGTTCCGGCCCTAACGAAGAAGAGATATACTCTGCGATGGTGTCCCACGTTTTTGACGACGAAAATTGGGATGAAATCTATCTGAGCAGGTCAGTGTCCGCTTGTAGAACGCTTCGGGCTTTCAGCCAAATAGCCCGCAGATACCCCTCCATTTATTTTCAAAAACTAAAGAACTTAGTTAGTTATCAGGCCTTAACACATTGTAATTTACAACAGTTTAAGGACTCCATTGGCCGGCATGGAACGAAGAAGCTATTCGAGAACATTTTTAAGTTACGAAATATCGATCGATCAACAAGAATAGAGCTCGAAGAGCTTACTCTTGACGACGCTTTATCGTACTTGGATTCCTTTCAATTCGAGCGGTTTGGAGAAGCCGCCCTCACATCACCTGGCAAAGAGTTCCTTAACGACCTAAACTCGATGAATACTTCTGCATTACGTATGTGCATAAGTGGGATGAAAAGAGATGGCGTCGTTATAGCTGTTTCGCTTGACATCGAAAGCGGCGACCGACGGTACAACCTTCAATCCGGTTTTTCTAGTGAGTTCTCTTCAAGTACTGGTCTAGGATTCCTCTTGGTGGGATTGCTGATCGAGCACTGTATTAACGCAGACATTTTGGTGTACGACTTGCTAGAGGGCGGTGGTCGGAGTAATTCCAACTACAAATCGCAGTTAACAAACCTGCAGACGCCTTTAGAAACAGTAAGAATCTGTAGATCAAGTTTGATCCGGCTACTTCGAAGTCTAAGGTTGTTGCGCAGTCAACTCGATCCGCCTAGATAACTCTACACTCTACTGCATCCAGGGAGTCCGCCTTTGGCAAAAGCCTAATTAGTCGGGTTGGTGAACGCCTGCCTTCACTAGGGTCGACCTTATAGTAAACTTAATTGAGGTCTTGAATGCTGCTATGCTCGGAGAACTGATCCAAGACGACAATCCAGTTTTCACGGTGTTGAAAACTTCGCCTTTGTTGGAGAAATATCTTGACCAAATCTCGTACTGTTTTGAGATATTTAGTCGTATCGATCTTCTGGTTATTTCATCAGCGAACATTTTGAGAAAGCTCTTTAAGCACTGAATCGTGTATTCAGACATCCTGGGTATGTCTGAAGTCATATTGGAATCATGCAATCGTCGCAGCATGACTACCGCATTGAGAATTCCGATATTTGCCCCCTTCGACATCCTTACGCCTAGGTGAAAGTCCTCGGCAGCCTTTAGGGACTCGTCGAATAAACCCACCTCCTCAAGCCTGTTTCGACGGACCATGAATGCTCCTGATATGACGAATCCCTCTTCGATCATGAGTCTCGCACCGTCCGCAAGCACTAATTCTCTGTTTCCATTTAGGCGACAATATAGCTGCGCGCATCGTTGAAAGTGCGACTCCTCATCATACCCGGAGGAATTGAAATTTCGGTAGTCGCCGAATACGACATCGACTTCTTTGTGCCTGTTGAAGAAGTCAACGAATTTCTGGGTACGGTCAGGCGGCGCAATGTCATCAGCATCTAAAAAGCCAACAAGCGCACCGCTAGAATGTTCGAATCCTGTGTTCCTTGGTGAAGAGCATCCACCGCTGTTTTCTTGCCAAACGTATTTCACACTACTGCTGTAGTGCTCTACTACGTCTTTTGTACCGTCGGTCGAGCCATCGTCAACCACAATTATCTCCAAGTCATCGAAAGACTGTGAGATAAGACTATCGAGTGTTTCGGCCAAATAGTCTTCGGCATTGTATGCAGGAATGATGATCGATACTAAAGGCGGGTTCTTTACCAATTCGATACTCCATTTGAAGTAATTCAAAAGTAACAGGTACTACCTGAACACTATCAGAAGAGCAATGCCGTAATTGCCGAGAATCATTGTTACCTCCGTAAACTCGTCCTGTAGCGGAAGAGCACTTTGCAGAACTGCGCCTTCACCAATCTATGCTGCCTTATGTCACCCTTCTTACAGCAGCCTACCGTACGCTTTCACATTGCGAGCTCAATTGTACGAGCGCAGAAAACGGCACAAGCTAATCATATTTATAGCTATGTTACCCAACTTGCCTAACTACACCTTGTCAGCTAAATCGCCGTTGCTAATAGTGCGAAGTACCTCACACAACTTGTCGTGACTTTCAACGAAATTGACTAACAACGCTCTGTTTAGATTTTTCTCACATGGATCATTTTTGGAAGATACCTAGTAACCGTTGTGCAAACTCATTGCTAACCCTATTCGCTGATAACCTTTAGAAGATTTCTGATGTACTTACACCCGATCTAGCGTCAGTGAACTATAATTCGCCCGACTGTTAGCCAATTCGATTTTCAGAGACGGGCAATGCACCCTTCGGTGCTCCGGAGACTAAACTCATGTTTCAATTAAGGATTATCACTCTGTCCCTTTCTAGCGCAGCGCTAGCAATGATGGCTTCAACATCTTCGTTCGCTAACCAAGAGCTCTCCAGATCAGAAACTGACGCTGAGGGCTATGTGTCGTTCACGTTATCCGGCTCTGGATTCGGTGAAGGTCCGAATGTCGTTATTTTCGACGACTTCCAGCGTGCGCCGGCAAATACCGCGACGCCCCTCGACAGGTCGCTGATCGGCTCCTGGACAAGGCGGGGCATATATGCGGGGATCGGTCAGATCGTAGAGGAAGTCGACGGGAATAGAGCTACGACACTAAATGACCCCCAGTACAGGGACGTCCAAATGAACGCGACTCTAATTAAGGAATTCGAGTCGGCACAGAACATTTACATTTCATGGTCAGCAAAGACACCGAACCAAATTTTCCCGCGAGCTAATGCGCCCTACACATTTCCGTCAGGCAGTACGTTCAAGATGACCTGGCTAGTTGACGGGTATAACATCCAGCGCGACGGTTTTTTCGATATGGTCCTGCCGACGCATGTCAGCGGCGGTGCCATTTTCGACGGCAATGAATTCACGCTCGAATACGTTTCGGGCTTTAGCTCTTGGTGGGACTTTGACAACTGGGTGAATATCAGTGCCGGTCTTCTCGCCGGCGAAGATCCAGTAAATGACAACGGGGTCATTTACTTCAGAACATCCAGCGAGAGACATGGAACGGCTGAAAGGCGGAGCACAAACAGGCCGATCTTTCAGGCGGGTGTAACCACTCAGTTCAATCAGATCAGATTTCACGGTTGGTCCGGAAACGGACAGTCCTGCTGCTCATGGCAGATGTATTACGACAATATTTATGTTGCAACTGGTCCGAACGCGTTCGCAAGGATAGATATTGCTGATAGCCCAACATACAGCGATGCAAAAAACATCGTGACGGTCCCAGCAACGAGTTGGAGTGAATCGCAGATTACGTTTAAGGTCCATGAGAGCATGATCGATACCGGAGTTCCTCGATACGTATTTAAAATCGACAAGGACGGTAATTACAGCGAGACTGGGATTCCGATCTGTGCAGACTGCACGGTAGTTGCACCTGCCCCTCCGGAACTCGCAAGCATTGATTAGGTTCGCTGTCTGACTGGCAAACGTGTTAACTCAAGTGACCAATATTTTAGTGGGATCTAGTTCTGGCTTGTAGATTGATTGGAATATGAGCTAATTCGCTGCTTCATCACTGCCTCGACTTTCAATAGCGAAAGTACCAGTCCAGCAGCCATCCACCAATATATCTCCAACAAGTCATGACCGAAAATGCCTAGGACCAGTCGCACTAGTATGTAGGCTGTTATCGCAAGCGATACAGCCACCATCAACCTTGCATCCTCAATATCCTGATTTATTTGCGGCCGACGAATTTCATTATCTGATGCAAGTCTTTGGAGACTATCAAGCAAAATTCTGAACCTGATTATCGCAGACCTTGCTTTTGAAAGAACGGTAAGTATAAACCCCATAAAAAACAGAAACCCTTGAATTCCGGTTTCCGCAAGTATCTGCGTATATAGGTTGTGTGTGTCCTGAGCTCTCCTGCCCTCTGATTGTTGAACAAGAGCGAAGTTCTTCAACCCGACGCCACCCGGGTTCTCGACAAATACGTATACCGAGTCTTTCAGTAGCTCAAGCCTAGCGTCTGAGGATCTCCCTTCTTTCTCCTCTCCGGTAAACGAGGAGAGGAAGCGCTCTTTGTACTCCAATGGTGTGGCAAGGATTGTGATCAGCGCAATTAACGCCAGATATGCAAATACTCTAAATCTCCGCTCGCTGAGCAACAATATTACTAATCCAGCAAAAATTACGGCCATATATCCGGTGCGGGAACCAGTAAAAACAACGATGTTTATTACGAACACGATCTGCAGAATAAAAGCAGCGACCAGTAAACGAGACTTCAGTGTCGGATAGAGGTACCAAAGGAAGGGGATAATCATCACTGTTTTTCCGGACAAAGAGTTGGGATGTCCAAACATTGTTCCTTGAGTGCCATGTAATCTCGGTATCCCCTGACTGAACCAAACCATACTGCCGGTTAATTTGCCGACGAATGCCTCTTGGCCAATTTTTAAAAACGCAACCAAAGACGCGAGGAGAAATACGCGAACTCCAAGCGGGGAAACGACGAATTGAGAAATCAAAAATGTGACGACGGCATCTTTTAGGATGTGGTTTGAATAAGCATTCCAGGCAACCTCTGCATTTGCAGCGAACGGGACACTGAAGCCCAGCACCATGATAAAACCGACACACCAAACGATGATGCCTCGACCGTCAGTAGTTACTGACTGTTTATTGGTTAATAATTGGAAAAGTGCTAAACCGCCAAGGATGGCACCAAGTATGAACTCGAAGCGGATTGCCGCAAAGAATTCCCTGCGCAAACCTAGCTGGAGCCAGAATGTAATTATGTAGAGCGCGAATATCCCCAAAATCAGCTTGCTAATCGCCGGGTAATCTACGCTGTCTACAACATCATTTTGCAAAGGAGTTCTTTTCATCAACAGTTTTTTCAGATTAGAAGAATCCAAATCTAGACGAATGAAACGTACACATGGACCTAGAACTTAAGACTCAAGTGATTTAACGGACGCCTAAACCCACATAAGCCAGAGGCAGTTCCTGTCTGGCTTAATCTGATAGCGGGACATTCATTAATGCAAGAAAGCATGTCACCAGAAGACGAACACCATAAGGTCGCATTCGTAATTCACACCATTTCCAGCGACACTGAAGGTACGCAGAAGCAGCTATTGTCGACCATACTCAAGCTTAAGGAAACTAGTTTTCGCCCACTCTTGGTCGTCCTCAGGTCGTCACCTTGGCTCGACCGCAATGACATCGGTTGTCCGGTAGTTGATTTAAAATTTGACGGATTTATTGGTCCCAGTATCTTCTCTACGATTCAGCGGCTAACGACCGTCTGGCGCGAAAATGGCGTCGACATCGTACATGCGTACTTCGCAGAATCTATAATTCTGTGTTTCTTGTCGTCGTTTCTAGAAAACAAGCCGCGTCTATTTTCTGCGAGGCGTGATATCGGTTTGGGAAAGAAAAACGCACCCTGGTACCACACTTTGTATGATCTTGTAATGCCGGTCGTGAATACGCGATACGTTGCAGTAATAGCTAACAGCGAAAGTGTTAAATCCCACACAATAGCTAAAGAGCGACTTAACAAGAAGAAGTGTCACGTCATTCCCAACGGGGTTAGCCTGCCGCAACAAGAAACCAGTTATACAAATCCAACTATCTCCAAGGAACTGCTACAAGGTAATGATTCCACAGTCAATTTCTGTATTGTGGCTAGCCTGACACCTGTAAAGCGACACGATTTGCTTATTTCAGCCTTTGCCGCTGCGAACAACAGTGGAATGGGAAAAGACATCAAGCTCTGGATCCTCGGTGATGGCCCACTTCGATCAGAAATGGAGGAAAGAGCTAGAGGACTTGGTCTTCGAGAAACTGTCAGTTTTGTGGGTGCTGTAACAAATGTAGTTGACTGGTTGCGTACCATGCACGTCGGAATCTTGTGTTCAGACCGAGAGGGGCTTTCGAATGCGATAATGGAGTACATGTCCGCGGGACTCCCTACCATTGCGACGAATGTCGGCGGGAATCCTGAATTGCTAAGCGATGGACGAGGTGTTTTGATTCCGGCTGGAGACGAATCTGCACTGGAGAAAGCAATCGTTGCTTTATCGAGTGATCCCGACCTCCGACAGAGTATAGGTACTAACTCCAAGCAATTTGTAGAAAAGAACTTTTCGTGGGAGTCGAACATAGAGAGCCTAACCCATCTATACAGGTCCGCAATTCAGGGCCAGATTTAGATGAGTGAAACAGTCCAGTCATCTCCAGAAGGTTGTAGCGATCCGCTGGATGTCTCAATAGTTATCTTGACCTTTAATAGAGAGAGGCATCTAAAGCATTTGCTCCAAGACCTCGCGGCAAATGGCCTCGACACCGTCCAAACCATAGTCGTAAACAATGGCGAGAACGATAGCGTTGAATTCCTTAATCGGGATTTTCCATATGTTGAATTGATTCAGACGAAGGAAAACTTAGGGGTTGCCGCAAGAAATTTGGGCTTCAAAAAGGCCAGGAGCCCATATGTGGTTACTCTCGACGACGATATCTATGGGCTTACGTCGCAAGCAGTGCTTCGTATGGTGCGTAGATTTGAGAGAAAACCGAGGGTCGCCGCGATCTGCTTGCGGGTTGTCGAGGAAAAGAGTGGCCGGACAGTCAATTGGATTCACAGAAGGCCCGTTGAAAAGACCCAGTACCTTAGATTCTTGACCTATGAGATCACAGAAGGTGCTGTTGCCATACGAAAATCAGCTGTCGGAAGCGATTCTCTGTATCCAGATGAATTCTTTATCAGCCATGAAGGTCCCGACCTTGCGTATCGACTCATAAAGAAAAATTACCTTGTCGAATATAACGGAAAACTAGCTTTAACACATACCTTCGCGAAAGCGGGAAGACCGAGTTGGAGAAAATTCTACTACGACACCAGAAACTCCTACTGGCTTGTAGCAAGGCATCTCCCAGTCTTTTACGGCGGAAAGCAGTTACTCTTGCAAACAGGGCTCATGTTAATTCTTGCAGCGCGAGCAAATATGTTTAGATGGTGGTTCAAAGGTACCCTTGACGGGTTAAAAGGACTACCAAAGCAACTTCAATCCCGTCGACCGTTAGGGCCGGAACATATGAAACTACTACGATCCATTGACCACAAGAGAGCGGGAGTTTTTTCACGGTTATACCGGCATATCGTGCCGCCAGATTAGTCCCACATTCACAGCGACCTCTTACTGCCCCTTAAGCAGGGAGTATATTCGGCTATATTCAACGCACATATTCTGACTAGAGTAGAAAGACCTAACTCTATCGTGAGCTACTTGGGCTTGCTGATCGGCCTTACCCCAGTCAGACGCAATGACTGCAATCGCATCAGCCAATTGCTCGGCATTACCAGCATCAATAATCTGACCGGATTTATCATTTACCACCACTTTTCCTACGTCGCCGACGTCGGTCGCAATTATTGGCAAGCACACTGCTGCTGCCTCGAGGAGAGCCATCGGCATTCCTTCGTCATATGAGGGTAAGACGAAAACGTCTGATTGCTGTAGCAGATCTACAACGTCATCTCTGAATCCAAGTAGGTTCACACTGTCACCGAGCCCTTCTCTGGCTATCTGAGCTTCAAGTGCAGGTCTGAACGGACCTTCACCTACTATATTGATTTCAAATACTGTGCCACGTTCTCGCAGGATCCTTGCGCACTCAATAAGCGCGGACTGAGCTTTCTGCTCAGAAAGACGGCCTACGTTAAGAATCCTCAGATGGTTCCTATCGTATGTATTCGAACCGACGGAACTCTTTTTATACTCAGTAAGTGGTATTCCGTTGGGAACAACTTCAACCCTATCCGCGTCAACGCCAACGGCAACAAGAGAATCCTTGATCTTCTGAGAAACAGCTACAACAACATCCGCTGAACGATGTAACCACTTTTCGACTGCAATTAGGAATCTACTCCGGAACGGTCGGGTACGTCCCATATACCAAAGATGACAGGTCGTTACACACCGTACACCACACACCCTCTTTACCAGGCGACCCAAAATTGCTGCCTTGTATCCGTGGCAATGGAGAATGTCCACTTTTAGTTCAACTACCTTTCGGCAAAGTAGTAATGCATCGATAGGCAATAACCAATTTCGAACCACAGCAATGCTAGAGTCTATGCCACGATCTCTAGCTACATCTAACAGTTTTGGACTTGCTCCTGAACGCTTCACGATACCCAGGACTAATGGTTGATAGCTTGACGCAGACTGTAATTCTGTGCACAGATTTATAACCACACGCTCAGCGCCATAGAAACCCGTTGATTCGATGAGATGTGCTACTTTCATATAACCAGTCAGTCTCTATCTTCGATCCGCCTAGTGTAAACGTAGTAGTCTAGCCCGCCCCCTCCTCCACCTGGCCCCACGAAAGTAGCCAAAAACGAAAAAGGCTGGCCAAGAGACTCAAAAACTGACGCCAATGTCTCTTCACTGAAATGTGCTTGAACAATGACAATATCCACATCTACTGGAGGAACGTATCGGAAAAGCGTGGACATAGGCACGGTGTGGTACGCGTAGTAGTCGAATCCTCTACTATCTCCGCCCAACATTTGTAGTTTTCGAATAGTTGCGCGCTCCTCCCAACTTCGGACATGACTACGTAAGAAAGAACGCTCCTCAGCCACTATTTCTGTAACACGTGCCTCAAGCATACCAATTGTGTTAGCCACTGAGCTCTCTGACCTCATTAGTGGTAGAGAGTCATAACCAAGCATCAAAATTGTCTTCTGACGACCGTGCTCCGATAGCCACACAGACATCTGGTCGTAAGGTGTCGTTCTGAAGCTAGAAAGCTGCTGAAGATAGCCAAGTGCCGAGATCACGACAAGCAGGATCGAAACAAGCAGCTTTAGTCTTTTTTGCTTCAGCGATGCCAGAGCAATGGCTGCGAGTACATAGAAACCCGGAAGTGCAGGTAACATCCAGTAGGCCCGCAGTTGCCGTATTGAAAGAAATACTAAAAGCCAGACAAGAGACAAGAACAAAACAGACTTGACGCGATCTTCCTGTAAGATCCCCGTTCTTCCGGCTAACCAAAAATATGATCCGATAGCTGCTAGTGGAATCGAAATCCAGTTTGAGCCACGCAAGATAGACATCAGCTGATCTGATCTTGTTATCCAAGGAGAAATGTCATGGTCATAATTCAAGGCACGGATCTTCACGTATAACGCCGGATCGAAAATCGGAACACCGCTCAGAACCAAAAAGGTAATTAGGGAGATTATCGCAAGCAAGAACGACGGCTTGAATCCTTGCTTAACGCCCCGAGCTCTTAACAGGTCTGCAGCCAAAACAATTGCAAATAAGGCCCCATGAAGCTTCATCCCTGCGGCTGCTCCGGCGAAAATCGCAGAAAGATAAAGAAGGTCACTTTTCCGACCGTAGTCTGACTGCAAGTAGAAATAGAAAGACACTGTCGCAAAAAAGGTTGTCAGCGAGTCTGGTCTGATCACTATTGCCGACCAGAGAGTATTGTAAGTGAGAGCATAGACGAGCGCGGGTATCGCAATGATCCACTTCTCGCTTACACCGGACAAAATACGCTCAGATATGCGGTAAACGAAAAACGCAGTTGAGGCGTCTACGAGGATTATGAACGACCTGTAAACCGCTACATAAGGCTCCGGTTTGTTGTAAAAATCGGCATAGGCATTTGCAACTATGTCCAGAGAGAGAGACTGGAAGCCGTCGATGGCAATAGACTTTGCCGAATAAACTACGATAGAACTTAAACCGATTAGCCAACTTTCCAAGTACATTCGCTGAGGAGGCGGAAAACCAAACCAAACGAGGAAACCGGCATCGAAAGCAGTGAGGTCATCAACTGTAGTAAACGGCCCACCAACGCTAACTACAGTCAGCTTGCCAACCGCCAGAAGGAGAACCGAAAACAGCAGGGCTCTTCGAACTTTTAGTTCACTCAGCAGAAACTGCGACGGCGCCCCTAAATTCCTGTTCAACTAAGCGTCCCCTCTGATTGATGCGTTTTTTCGACGAAGAAAACCAAATCCGTCAACTTGATGAACAAATCGACTCTGGTCAACTTGTCCGAAGAGACGTGGGAGTGTTAAAGGAGAGTGAGGCTGGACATCAAGTGGTACCGACATTACGGCTTGAGAAAACCCGGCTGAGTTAACAGCATCAACAATTGCGCTGTTTACGTCTCGTAGTGTTCCATTCGGATATGCGAACGAAGTTACGTTGATATCGAGCTTCTTTTCGATGAACGCCTTACTTTCCTCTAGAGCAGGTAAAAGCAAGTCCCCATTGACCGTGGGAAGACAGGAGTGACGCCAGGTATGATCTCCTATCTCGAAGCCATCTTCCGATAGTCTTTTCAAGTGCTCCCAAGACATAGGCGCGTAGGCAGCCATACCGCTATGACTCTCCACGTAGTTAACGGACTTGAAGAGATCCGATAACTTAATCTCTCTGAGAGCGTCTGTGTCATAGAGCATTCTGTCAGAAATCTCATGCCACGAACGGTCTCGGTCTGCGTCATTGTGCACACGCAGTATGTGGCCGCCCCAACTTCCATCTAGCCTGTAGGTGCCGTCCTTTACCCGGTGCAAGCATTCTTTTACTCGGTCAGGCCAAAGAAAAAGATCGCCTTCAATAAAGCCCGAGGTAACGAAGATCGTCGCCGGTAAATCGAATTCCAAAAGCAAAGGGTAGGCAAACTCGAAAAAGTCCAGGTAGCCGTCGTCTATAGTTAACACCACGACAGGCCTCTTCCTTATCTCCGAATCCGGAACACTGATTGCTTCATCCAGCCTTGCAACTGTGAAGTTGTTTTTCAAGTAATCCAACTGTCTGCGAAACTGTCGGACAGTTAGGGCCCCACCCTTACTTGAGTGACCGAAACGGTGATACATCAAGATCCGTGGGCGATGTCGAGTGAATTGACGAACAGCAGGACCGCTAAGTCTCTTCACAAATTCGGATAGGCCACGGCCAACACTATTGGTGGCCATTTTATTCGACGTTACAGATTGCGAATCGAAACTTACCAGCTCGAGTTTGATCCAAGTGTCTGACACACCTAAGCTCAATAGATACCTCAGACGAGAACGCATCCACCATCGCACGGTGAAGCTCCTCTTTGACCCGTGACTCGCAGCCGTCGGCAACAACAGCGTTCAGGACAAATGTGTCTGTTGTATTTTGTACGATCTGCAGTTGCCCAAGGCCTTCTATCGCGGTGAGGGTCTTCTCGACCATAGATATTCCAGAGACTTTTGAACCGTCTGAATGAATAAAGTAATCAGACACGCGCCCAGCCAAGTTCTTGATTATCGGCAAGCCCCGCCCACAAGAACACTGCTTATTGCTGGGCACAGCCATATCTCCAACGTCATATCTTACGAGCGGCATTGCCCGATTGTTTAAGTCCGTAAGTACAACCCTCCCTTCCTCACCAGCCTCCACAGGCTCATCATTATCGTCGAGAAACTCCACGATGATGTGATTGGAGTTTATGTGAAGACCGTCGTGTTGCTCACACTCACTCGCGATTAGACCAACCTCTTCGCATCCATAGCGATTAGTAACTCGGACACCAAAAACCTTCTCAATAACAAGTCGATCCGCGTCGAGAAGAACCATTGATGTTGAGACTATGCCTACCAAGCGCGGGACAGGAAGATCGTTTGCCTGAATGAAGCAGGCCAGCTCGTAAAGTGAGTGGGCGTGACCAAAAAGTATATTGGGCTTTCGTTTGATCAGACTTCTAGAAAACCCACCTAGCGTCTCTTCATTTAATCGCATAGTGTCGAGATAAAACGTACGATCGTGCAAAAAGTTTCGTATCTTTTGCTTCGCAGTCTTCGGAGTTGGTGGACTCCCCCACAAAGCCGCCACCTTCATTCCAGGAAGCCAACCTGCCCACCCGTCCGACATCATGGCGGCGGCATTTCTTAGCTGTTGGCACTGGCGATCGAAAAAAAGCTCCAGCGAGACACCGGTCGAGCCTCCTGTCTTTGCCGTGACCAATTCGCTCTTGGCAAAACGAGAGGAAAGTAGTTCGTTTTTGTATTTGCGCAGATCGTCCTTATAAATTACAGGAAAGTCGGATAGCGCAGACAGAGATTTCAGTGGGCTTTTCGTTAACTCGGAACTCCATCGATTTTTATAGAATGGAACTGAGTCGGCTGCCCACCTCACGACACTGTTTAAACGTGTTAGTTGATAATCCTCCAGCGCTTCCCTTGAATCCCACTGAGCCGTTTGAAGTCTCGAAAGTTCAGACAGCCGAATTCCGCCCTCTCTGGCATTCCAGGCCGGATACGCGATATTGCGGCTAATGGTTTGTAGGATATCCATTTCGGCCCTCATCCAACCCTTGGCTGCCAAGTTGTAATCCTCTTCCCTCTAGCAACCCTCAGAAATCCGAAAAATGAAGACACGTTGATCAGGAAAAAGTATCCGATTAGACGAAAAATAGAAAAACGATTAACTCCAAAGAAATCCAGTGCGGATGCTGCGCCAACAACGATCCCAGTCGAAAGCACCAGCGCAACGACTAGGGAAAAAGAACTTGAATTGGCAGACATCCATGCCACTAGAAAAGCCAGGAAAAAAGGCGCAAAGCTGAAATATCGCAGCCATTTATGAGAAAGAAGTTGCCAAGAAAAAACACCGAAATTTAACGGATTCACTAGCCGACGATAGTCGAGCAACGTCCAAATTGCTCGAGCCGCAACACGAACGCGCATCGAAAATTCGTCATTTGTAGAGGTTAAGGCGTCTTCATAGACTACCGCTCTGGGCTGATAAGCCACCCTATAACCCTGATCAACAACCTTGAGAGGAAGAGCAAAATCAGGCAGCTCAGACGCCTTCATGGGTTTAAACAAATGGCGCCTAATCGCGTCGACACCGCCGTCCACACCTACAACAGAATCAACCTTCGACTCCCAAGTTCTCAGTTGATTTTCATATCGCATATAGGCGTTGCTACCACTCCCTGCGATAGAATCGTCATCTACGCGGTATACCATTCGTCCAGTTACGTATCCTACGGTGGGATCGTTAAAACTCTCCACAAGGCTCTGAAGAGCGTCATTAGAGTACGTCGAGTTAGCGTCCGAAAAAACTATGATGTCGGAACTGCACTCCGCGACCGCGCGATTAAGTCCCGCTGTCTTGCCCTCTCGACGCTGCCGAATCAGTTGGACCCTAGGGTTAGACTCGGCTAGGCGGTTTACGATGCTGTCCGTCTCATCTGTTGAGCCATCTGACACAACCACTATATTTAGCAAATCGGCAGGGTATTTCTGATTTAACTTGTTTTTGATTGTTTCCTCTATATGCACCTCTTCGTTATAAGCTGCGATTACTACAGTGACTGTTGCATCACCGCCGGTTTTAGTTGGCCGTTCACTTGATCCCTTGCTAAGCAGCCAAATCGCCAGGGGATAAAGAGCAAACGGATAAATGCCTAAAACAAGAAAGAAGAGAACGAAAATGTCCATGGCCGGTTTAATAATCTAGTCTTTGTTAGCTTTGCTTTTATTATGGTCAGCAACATAATTTGCTAGGCTGTCTGTAAATCGCAATAAATTGATTCGCATTGTGTCGCACACATCATCCAAGCAGGTAGTCGACGAAATCACTACAGTCGCAGATGGAGACCCCATCAATACACCGTATGCCTGCAAAAGTTTAGCGTGCATAGCCGAAGTCGTTACGACCCCGGCCACAATGTATCTGTAGTCAATCAGCCTTCGACTCCCGTCAAGCTGTCGTAGCTCAATCGGGGCTCGACCTTTCTCGCTGATAATTCGACCATCACTTTTTCCAAAGAATGCGTTTCCGTAGCCAATCGCCTCACGACCGGAACGCTGATTGCCATAAAAGGCAAACCACACATCAGCGGTTCCATTTGCAACGTGAAAAGTCTTACCAACAAACTCATCCGCAGAATGGAATGTGGGCTGCCATGACCGTGAGGCATCGCCGACCAACACTGCGTTATCCAATCTAGTCGGGAAGGAAGGTGGATCCGTTGGTTCGGCATAGAGCCCCCGGGAGTGCCAAAGTAATGACGGTAGTGCCACAAGGACAAACAACCAAATGACACTTGTAGCCCTAGACACTCTATCTCGTGATTCAACCAAGTTAACGGAGGGGCTGATAGACGAAGCGGCAGGGGAATGTCCGAACCAGATTACTGGGAGGACCAAGAATGCAAAGACTGCCCACCCAAAATAGTAGTGATCATCTATGAGCCAGTGGTTCATCTCAGTCATGTGACCAGCAACCACGATCGCAGTTACACGTATCCAATTCGCGATTAACGCAAGCATCACAAAAATGGCCATAGCTTTTGCACGATTCAATGGGCTCTCATTCGAGAGTTCTCCTTGAACGGCACCAAGGACAGTCGCCGCCATTAGGAAGTGCAGACCACTACAACCCTCTGCTATCTCAAAAGTGCCGGCCGGTAGCTGTACAAAAAAACCAGATATAAAAGCAGGAATTTCTGCAATATCCAGAAAGACGCCAACAACTGAAGTTGTTAACCACTGAAGCAATGGCCGCGTTACATCCCAAACAGGTACAACAAGGAAAACTATGCCTAATGGTACCCCGAGATACTGCAAGCCTGGCCTACCATATAGCGCGAATACTGAAGTGAATATCAGAGCAGCCAGTGAGACTTGGCTTAACATCTCGACGGTTGCAGCGTTCGCGACATACCAAAGCAACCCCAGAAGAAGAACGAGGAAACAAGCTGCAATATTCGTCGGAATGATATTGAGGCGGTTTCGAGAAAAGGCCCTACACAGCATCCAAGCAGATAACGCCAAAACCAAAAAGCCGTGTGAGTATGTGGGGTCCGTGATCCAGCGATTTAGAACGGAAGCCCAAGTCGAGTAATACGCTAGAATAATAATTAGCAATAGAAGCACGAAAACCAATGGAGAATTGGCCGAGTGCGCCAGCCCAATAAAGACCTTCGTTCGGCGAGATTCCGCTTGCTCGATCTCCGGACTACTACCGGCTAAATCTTGATTCACTACCAACACTACCTTAGCTTGCTGCAGATTGGAGTAAGGCATCTTGATGAATTTTTGGGAGTTCTCTCTCCGATACTACTTTGCTCATAGGTGCGAACTTGAAACCACCCAAAAGTCTCCTTATCCGTGTCTCGCAACGTTCGAGATTTGTGTAATGGCGAAAACGAGATTTGAAGCTCACGTTGGCTCGCGGCTGTTCCGGGTCTACTTCCCATGGATGGGTGTAGAAGGAAAAGGCAACACCCTTCTTATTCAAATGCTGAAGACAAACGTGTGTGAACCAATAGGGATATATTCTGAAGTAGCCGCCACCACCAATTGGCATTCGCGTGCCTAGTAGGGATACTGTAGAAGGAGGAAACTCTGTTAGTGAGAGACCATTATTCAGATATAGTTCGTATGGTTTTGCCGGTGCACCGACGAAACCGTAAATGTCATGCCGTACCGGGATAACGCTGGAATCGTATTGAAAGCCAGCCTCTGCGAGGATTTGTAGCGCCCAAGAAGATCGAGGCGTTATTGAGTACGATGCGGCCCGATAACCTATCACCTGCGTCCCACTGGCATCTTCAAGAATCTTTTTGGCGCGAATAGTCTCTTCCTTAAACTTCTCGCGGCTTTGCTCATAGACAAGTTCGTGCGCGTAGCCATGACATGCCACCTCATGGCCGCCGTCGACTATTCGACGCACTAGTTGCGGGTGCCGTTCAGCCACCCAGCCCAGAATAAAGAAAGTTCCTAGAACGTCCTTCTCCGCCATAAGGTCGATAATTCGATTGGTATTCCGGACGACCCGAGAACTCTCGAAGGACCAAGATTTGCGATCGAATGCTGTCTTTAGCGCGGCAACCTGAAAGTGCTCTTCAACATCAACTGTAAAGGCATTTACGATGTCACTGTTTATCACATCAAGTTCCTCAACGAACAACCGACCAAAAGACGGTTAGTTCCTTTAAATTTCAGGTGTATAGCGAAATTGAAGCGTTAATCGATTCTCGATGTAGTCTTGACCGTCAGCATCACTATCTCGATCTTCGTACCGATATTCCAATGAGATAGACAGTGTGCGGCTTAGGCTTCTGTCCACACTTAGAGCTGCAATAGCGTAAGTGTCATTTCGATCTAGCGTCTCGAAATCGCGATCCTCTAAGCGTAAGCGACCACGGACGCTCCAACTGTTACCTAGTTCAGACGTAACTGACAAACCCAACTCCGTGCGATCACTGTCAAAAGTGTTGTCGGTTTCGTAGATGAAGCTCGACGAACCAGCATTGACAGTTAGCGAATGACGACCCTTGTCGTATGAGTAGGAAGCCCGTAACTGACGAGATTCGAAAGGGTTGCGGACGGGTACCACACTACTTTCCAACCCTGGTCGAAAAACGGTATCCAGACCGCCAAAATAGCTGCCAGCGTCTGTGTATCTTTGATTTACAGACACCCCAAGAGACGATGACGCTGAGAGCTTTCGATCGAGTTGAATTGATGCAAGAGTCCCTGAAAACGTTTCGCCATTTGCATGGACTTCGTTGCGGCCAAGTTGAGCCGTCAATGAACCGCGTGAGATTTCGCTCTCGAGTGCTAAAAAAGCAGCGTATGTTTCAAAATCCTGTAAACCGAAATCTGTATCGTACTCAACACGTTGCCCTGTCGCTCTGAGAGACAGCGTACGTCTCGGTGACAATGCCCTGTTGAATGACATGCCGCCAGAAAGGCTTTCGCTGTCAGTCTCGCTCTCTTCAAAGGTATTTGCACCGAAACGACTATCCAGCTGAAGTGATGAACGTGAACCAACCGGAATTACTACGATGGGTCCGGTTGATACAAAGCTCGCGAGTTCTCGATTCTCGGGCGTACTCGCATCAAGTGGACTACGCCTCACCACGCCATATCGAGCTTCGGTCAGCCAGTGAACCCGGTCAGGAAGAGCCTTGAGCGTAAAATCACCTCGAACTTCCGGCAACACTTCGTCGTCGAACGCATCGTCTCGGAAACTCAGAAAATCGAGGTCTGCAACCAGGCCTCCCTCTGTTCGTAAGGTCTCTCCGCTAACCGATACAGTAGTGCCGGCCGACAAAACTGTCTGGTCTTCTTCCAGGGCAGCAGTTCGTCCCACGTTGTCTGTATTATATCCACCTATTCTCAGCTCAAGACTGAGGTCGGATGCGTTGACGCTCGGGATACCGAACAAACCAACCATAAATGTCAGTGTTCGAGAAAGGCCGCAGAACGAAGCGACATTGCGACACTTAGTTTTGCTAGCAAGTGCGTTAGACATTGGCAGTTCCATACCCATAACTCCCATACATAGATCCACCAAATCCCTTCGTAGACCGATTTAAAACTACGCTCAACGCCTTCTCGGGGTCCAGACTCTCTATTGCCTCGAGCACGGCGTGTTCGGGGGTGCTACCCGACCCAACCACAAGAACTATCTGGCCCATTCGACTTGCCAATACACGAGACTCACTGGTCAGCAATAGGGGTGGCGAATCGAAAACGACAACACCTTCCCGATAAGAATTGGAGAGTTTTTCAGTAATCGCGGCCATTCGTTTACTGGCCAATAGTTCCGTCGCGTGCTCGTCCCTTTTTCCAGCAGGTAGCAATTGTAGGCCGGGTACATTCGTCGGCAGTACGACGTCTGCTATTTGCAAATCTCCATCGGTAATCAGATCGATGAGTCCAGCCTGTTTTTCGACACCGAATAGGTTGCTGATATGAGGCTTGGCTACATCAGCATCGACAAGGAGAATTCGCTTATCCCGCTCTGTCGCCATGCTAAGGGCAAGATTGATGCAGTTAAATGTCTTACCGTCGCCCGGGAACGCACTTGCAACCATGATCAGGTTGGCGTCGGGTGAACGGTGAGCAGATTTGCCCGATATGTTGTCGAGTAGAGGTCGCTTAATCAGTCGGTACTGATCAGCTACGTGCTTTTGCTGGTGTGTCGGAGCCAACAAACCCGCATCGCGCAGCAAGTCGAAATCAACTTCGACGATTGGGCCCACCGGCTGAGTGAAATCCTCAGATCCAATGTCCAGAGTCGACACCTTTAAGGTGGCAATAGTCTGGGTTTCTGCTGACGCATCCTTCTTGGGCGCAGCACCTGCGTCACCAGTATCCTGTTGCAAACGTCTTATTGCATCCTGGATTTTGCTCATAACAACTAAACTACCGACCGAATGAGTTGACCGAGCTCATCCTGAAAAATGAATACTGAAGCAAAAAGCAGGCACAACGAGCCGACCGCCCCACCTAAACCTGCTACTTGTGCAATCTGGCGTTTCCTTCGGTTTGCAGAGTTCATCACCGACACCGTACCGAGGACGGGTAATCCTGTGATGCGCTGTAGCGAAACCGGGTCTGTAAACACCGGCTTCAGTTGGTTAGCGACAAAAGCCAGCCCCCCACCGGCGCCGAGAGCCAATATAAAAACTGCAGCGAGCAGCAGCGGTCTGTTTGGAGCACTGGGTGAACCGGGAACTAGTGGCGGATCAATAATCTGAAACTTCAGTGTCTCACTTTCCTCGGCTGAGTCCGACAGTTCGGCCACTTCAAGACGTTGTAGAAGGGAAGAGTATTGGGCGCGGACGACATCGTAGTCGCGATTCAAACGCGCAAGATCTGCTTCCACTTTCGGCAGGATATCAACGAGATCACGTAATTCCTGAATCTTACGGTTTTGAGTAGCACGCTGCTCAGTCAGTGAAGCGAGTTCAACATTGATCCTCGCCAACTCGATCTGGATATTCTGAAAGACAGGATTATCTGACACCATTCCCACGCCATCCGATTGCGTCAGTGCCTGTAACTGCTCCTGTCGAGTTTCGCGTAGCTGATCAATCGTTGCCTTGATGGCTATAACGTCCGGATGCTGATCGGTGAATCGCAGCTGCAGAGCTTCCAGGTTCCGTTGGTATTCCTCAATCCGTATATCCAGCTCGGACTGGACCGGTCCGTCCTCGGACGTTGGTTGCTCGCCGGCGAGCTGCTGCCGAAGTGTGTCTCGACGTCGCTCTGATTGCCGAATCTGGTTGTCGGTTTCCTCCAGTGCAGCCAGTTCATTCTGCAGACGTGAGAAGTAGTCGCCTTGTTCACCCGGCATCCGCCCTACGTTGTCACGTTTGAAATCGGCAAGTCGAGTCTCCGCCGCCGTCAATTCCAACTCAAGCTGAGCGATTTGTTCACGGATAAAAGACTGCGCCCTGGCCGAATCTTCACGGTTCGCCCCCAGTGTCTGTTCAACGAAGTTGTTGAGCAAACGCGTTACAACAGTATGCGCCATTTGCGGATCAGCGTCCCTGTATCCAATCTTGTAGATATTCGATCCTCGACTGCGATTGCTGGTGATCTCAATTCTCGACCTGAGACCTGAAACGAGCGAGTCCATGGACTGGTAGTTTTCCACGCGCAGATGCATATCTGTATCACGCGCGACCTGCTCCAGTTGCGGTCGTCCCAGCATCGCGGTTTTAACCATTTCAACACGGCTTAGTAGGTCCGTGTTGACAGTCATGTTATCCAGCAGCTTGGCGAGTTCGGAGGTCATATCGAACAGCACGGTGGCTTCCGATTCGTATTCATCCTGCATGGACATGACGTAAGTCCATCCGCCCAGGCAGACAACCCAGGCCGTGGCGACCGCTAGCCAACGGAATCGCCAGGAACCACGAAGTTCGGCGAGTACCATGTCGAGTATTTCACGCATACCGATAGGCCTCTAAAACAGAGCTTCCGGAATAACCAGGATGTCGCCGGGTTGCACCTCGACGTTCTGGCTGATGTCGCCCTTGTTAATCAGGTCGTTCAGTCGAACCTTGTACTCAATAGAACGACCGTCAACTCTGCGCACGATCTTGGAACGATTGCCCGCAGCGAACTCTCCGAGCCCGCCTACGGCGATTACCACGTCAAGAACCGTCATTCCCTCCCGATAAGCCACCGTCTGGGGATTGGCCGCCTGGCCGACAACACGTATCTGTTCTTCGGGGATCCCCTGAAAACCGGAGACGATCACATTGACAGAAGGTGACTTGATATAGGTTGCGAGTACTTCCTCCATGTCCCTTGCGAGCTGAGAGGGCGTCTTCCCGACTGCCAGCATATCTTCAACCAGCGGAGTAGAGATTTTACCGTCGGGACGGACCGGTACCGACGTCGAAATTTCCGGGTTACGCCAGACAAAAATCTGCAACTGATCTCCCGGACCTATGCGGTAATTACTCTGATCCTCGGGCACCGTATTTCGTTCAGACACGCCGCCCGCTGACGGAAGCGTAGGTGCACCGCCACATGCGGCGAGCAATAAACACAACAGGAAAACGGTGCTGTTATAGGTCAAACGATTCATAGACTCCTCGCCAGTTCTTCGGCTTCGGCTCGGCTCGAAAAATCCCCGTTTGCACTCAGGATAGTCGAGAGTATTTCGGTCGCACGCTCGTTTTGCCCCGAATCTGCCAGTAGGACAGCGTAATGATATTGGATGTTCGGATTTTCGGGCGCGAGCGCTGCGGCTCGCTCAATCAACGGAAACGCTTCTGTCGTTTTTCCTTCTCGATAGAGAATCCAGCCGTAGGTATCCATGATGCTCGAATTATCAGGCGCCAACTCATAAGCACGCGCAGCAAGCTCTTCGGCACCGTCCCGCCCCATCTCGGAATAACGCCAGGCCAGGTTATTCAGCGTCGTCGCGTCAGCTCGCCCTGCAGCCAACAGTCGCTCGTATTCTTCGAGTGCTCGATCCGTGTTGCCACTTCCCTCCAAAAGTCTCGCGTAAAGCGACCTGGCTTCAGCATCTGCGGGGTCCTGCTCCAGCCAGCGCTCGAGTGGCCGGTAGGACTCATCGACGCCAGCGAGCTGCCTAGCTTGCGAAAGTCGGAAGGCGACTGGTCGTGTCAGCCCCAGGGAGTAGGACCTTTCATAGCTTGCGACAGCGTCCGGGTATTCGCCTGCAGCCATCAACACATCGCCAAGCAGAACATCGCGGAACTGCGAATTGTCAGCGCTGAAGGCGAACTCGGAGATCTCGGACCGAGCTTTTTCAAGATCGCCAGATCTCAACAGGATGTTTATCTGGAGTTCGAGCCCATCGAAATCTTCCGGCATAAGTGCTCGAAACCGTTCGATCGCGTTCCGTGCACCTGACAGGTCTCGCTCTCGTAGACTCAGTCTCGCGAGCTGGTACTGATAGGTTGCGTTCGATGGCTCTGTGTTCGCCGCATCTCGAATGCTTGCCAACGCCAGCTCGCCGCTACCCTCCTGCAATCGAACAAGGGACTCAGCGTGGTCGATCCGGGGGTCATCCGGAAAACGCTCCCGAGCTGCGTTCAAAATAGAAGTAGCGGCGGATGCGCCACTTTCTTCGAAGGTCAATCGGATCTTCAGCAACCAGGCCGAGATCTGTCGATCGTCATCAGCGATCGCAGCATCGACCCGTTCTGCGAGCACGTTTGATTTGCCGGGGTCGTCAAGCAAGCCTTCCAGCAGGAATAACGCAGGCATGTACGACGGCTTGGCGTCCAGCGCTCTTTCTGCATAGTCGCGAGCCTTGTCCGGTGATCCGCCGTTTGTTGCAAGCCCTGCTAAAGCCAGCAGCGTTCGATGATCGTCGGGATCGAGGGTTAACGCCTGCTCCAGCGTACGGCTGGCACCTGCACCGTCTCCCAGCAATTGCTGCATGACGCCAGCCGTTGCCAGGCCCCGGGCATCACTCTCGAACTGTGAGGTCAATGTGGATACAACCCCCTCTGCCTCGGCGCGTTGTCCAAGCTGAAGATGCGAAGAGAACAGCAACACCTCGCGTCGGAAACCGAATTCCGGGCCGGCAGGTAAGTCGCTTAATACGTCTATCGCTTGTGTGTAAGCTCCGGCTGAATATAAACCGCCGGCTAACGACAATTTTGTGTCATCGCTTGCAGCAGCCAGGTCAACCCCACGATTAAAGTAGTCGACGGCCAGTTCCTGGTCACCCAGTCCGAGTTGCGCTCTTCCCATCAGCAGCAGGGAGACGGGATCATCGAGTCCATCAGGTGATACACCGGACAAGGCACTCAGAGCCTCATCGGGCCGATTCAGGCGAAGCCGAGTCTCCGCCAGCAAGCGCCTTGCCCGGTCACCTCCGGCGTTGTTCCTGATCGCGCCCTCGAGGTACTCCTCGGCCTGTCGGAGATAATCCATCGAGAAGCTGACGGCGCCGAGAAGCGCGAAGCCCCTGGCATCGGTTGGAGCAACGGCAAGGTACTCGCGCAGCGTGTCCTGCGCCGCGGCAAAATCCCCCTGCGCGAAAGCAAGACGCCCTTTGAGGAACAGGTTGGCGGGGTTCCCGGGAAACCTGCTTTCCAGCGATGCGATGCTTGTTGCAGCCCGCTCAAGGTCTGGCAGGTCAAGGAGAACCGTGGAGAGATTTACCCGGACCGCGAGCTGGTCCAGCAGCGGCGTAGAAGCCGACTCCAATGCCAGCACCTGCTCGTACGCGTTTGCGGCTTCTGCGATACGACGCTCGAGTTGCAGGAGATTGCCGAGCGCGGTGGCGACCTTGGCAGACGTGGGGTGCTTTTGTTGTGCCGAGAGTAATTGCTGCTCGGCCGACTCACGTTCACCCAGTTGCCAGGCAATCATGGCCTTTCCGATCAGCGCCTCAGGTAGATCCGGGACCCCGGACAGCGCCTTGGTATAGAACTGCTCAGCCTCCTGCGTGTTGTCCAGCGCGAGAAACACATCGCCGGCGAGCGCAAGAAGCTCGGGAGACGCGCTTGCGGGATCGACGTTGGGAATGACACGTTCGAGCGCGCCGGTTGCGTCACCCTGTACGAGCAGTATGCGACCGAACAACACCCAGACGTCGGAATCCGTCAACCCGAGCGACAACGCTCGTTCGACCTCGGACTGTGCCGTTGCAAACTCCGCTAACTGGTAAGAGGCCTTCGCATGAAGCAACCGCGCCTCTGCGTTGTCGGGCTCGTTTCGAAGCACGTTGCGCACTTCGATGGACGCCGCCCGGTAGTCGTTTGCGTCGAAGAATTGCTTTGCGCTGGCAAAGCGTTCCTCAGCACTCGGCTGACAAGCGGTCACGAACAGAAGCACGCCTGCCATCACGGCGGCGCGTGTCAAAAAGCTGCGCATCCAACTTCCCGGAAAGACCCAAAAGGAGACGGCAAAATTATACAAAGAATCGGGCCGCCGTTGGCTGGACCGGGTGCCTGAGGAAAGTGTGACGCAGTTCACACTTCGACCTCGTCTGCCAGCTCAGCAGCCGGTTGCTCCCGGGAACGGAGCCGCATTACCAGTCGTGTGCCCACGCTAGGCTCACTTTCGACGGATACCTCGCCGCCCAGGCTGCGTACGGTCTCGAGAATCTGGTATGCGCCTATGCCCATTCCCTTTACGCCCTTGGTGCTGCTAAACGGCTTGAAGAAGTGTTTTTCGACATAATCGGCACTCATGCCTTCCCCGGTATCTTCGACAGTTAGTGAGACCAGCCCTTCCGTCTCCGCCAGCCTGACTGTTACGGAATCGTCGGCTGACGATGCGTCCTGGGCATTCCGTATGGCGTGAAACAGCGCCATCTGCAGTCGCTCCGCATCGGCGTTGACGTACACCCTCGATTCGGGGATCTCCGCTTTTGGAACCGGTTGCCGATCCGCACATTGCGAGACCGACTGGAGAACGAGCTTGGCCAGTTCCACTGTGTCCAGCCTTGGCACTACGCGACCCTGGTGAAGGTGATCAATAACGCTCTTTAACCGCGCATAGCTGCCACGGACGGTGTCGATGGCATCGTCAACGAACTCAGGATTCCTGCGGTGCTTGTCGGCGTTTTTCACCACAAGTGATAGCTGCGCTGAAACGTTTTTAAGATCGTGCATCAGGTAAGCCGCCAGCTTGTTGTATGCCTCGAACTGTCGGGTCTCTGCCAACCGTTCCAGGGCCTGCTCCTGGGCAAGGTAAGCTGCGATCTGCCGACCCGCCGTTTTCAGCAAGTCGGTATCTTCGAAATTCAACTTCGGATGCCGTTTGTCCACGGCAACGGATATTGCGCCAATTAACTCATCATCATTGACCAACGGGACCAGGAACCGTTCGCCCTCGAAAACCTGGAAGCCGCTCTGCAGTTCGATGCCACCGTAGCGTTCGGGCTTTCGCAGATATTCCTCGAAATCGACTACCCAGCCGGATGACTCCAGGAACTGCATCAACGGCGCGTCGGCCTTTATCACACGCCCATCCGTCGCCATATCCCAACTCGATACGTTGTGGAAGTCTCTTGCGTCCTGCTCGCGGACCCACAGCCGACCCGACTGGCCATTCAGGATATCGAGAATCGCGCGGATGCTGCGCTTCTGCAGCGGCAGCTTCTCATCGGTATCGGTGAGGGTATTCATCAGGCGCAACCATTCTTCGCGATAGTCGTACCGGTTCGCGAAAAAGTGCTTGCTGATAAAGACCCGGATACTCGACAGCGAGCTACCGGACAAAAAGAACAGCGCGAGTCCGATCAGGGCAGCGCTGAACAGCACGACCTGTGCCGTCTCGCCCCAGTCCTCGTACGTCCGCTGCAAAAACGACCCGGCAAGGCCGATCAGGGTCAGGTATGCCCCTGCCCCGACAAGGGTTGCCGTGTGGAAAACGACCTGGCGGGAGACGAACACCTGCATGGACCAGGCTTCCGACCGTCGCGCGGCGATCGCCAGCAACGGCGCACTCATCGCTATGACAAAACCACGAGACGTCCAGAGTCCGATACTGACCTCGCCGAGAAACGCGGCGCCGGAATACAGAATCAGGTCATAAATGAAAAGACTGGCAACGCCAAGACTGAGGAACTTGATCGCATCGCGCTGCTTTTCTCTCGTATTTGAATAGATTTGCTCGACCAGTACGAGTGCATACAGGGATGTCAGGATCGATCCGATGACGAGCGTAGACCCCAGTGCAAGGCTCGAGCCCGTTGACCACACCTGGACAACGCCAAAGGCAAGTAGCCCAAAAGACAAACCAACACCGCCCCAGCGAAACAGGCGCAGACGCTGGTCCGACACGGAGCCGCTGAAAACGGCTGCCAGGAACAGCAGCCACAGCGTATCCACGCCGATCTCCGACACGAAGACGGTCAGTGTTGTTAGCTCATCGCGAGTAAAGCCGAATGCGTGAAGCCCGCTCCAGCACGCCGTCGCAACGACGGCGAGGAGCAACAGAATGGACGGCAGGTTCTTCTTAAAATTTAAGACAAGCAGGATCGCTAAAGCGAGGTGCGCAAGCGTCGCTGTCCCGTAACTCAGGGAAAGGATGGAGGTGGAAGGATCAGGCATCGGCAATCACACGTCCATAGACTTCCTGTCTTTCTCGCGTATCCCGACTACCGAATCTCATCATTGGGCAGCCTGATTGCCGCGGTCCCTGTGTGCCACTCCTGTCGGTGGCCTCAGAGCCCCTAGCGTGAGCCCTTGCCCCACAAAATGACCTCAACCGTTTGCAGGATAATCATCAGGTCCAGCAGCAGGCTGTGGTTCTTGACGTAGTAAAGGTCGTACTGCAGCTTTTGCTTCGCGTCGTTGGTTGAAGACCCGTAGGCGTATTTGAGCTGCGCCCAACCGGTCACGCCCGGCTTCACCATGTGACGCTCATCGTAGTAAGCGATGTCTTCGGACAACTGTTTGACGAATTCCGGCCTTTCCGGTCGCGGGCCGACGACGCTCATCTGGCCCGCCAACACGTTAAAGATTTGCGGCAGCTCATCCAGTCGGTATTTGCGAAGGACATGCCCGACTTTTGTAATTCGTGGGTCGTTCTCTGTCGCCCACCGTGCCGTGCCGTCCTTTTCCGCATCGGTTCGCATGCTGCGGAACTTCAGTACCTCGAAAGGCTGGCCGTGAAAACCGACACGTTTCTGCCGGTAGAACACCGGCTGGTTGACGCCGTCGCAAACCTTGATCGCGATCGCAACGATCAACATGATCGGCCACGCTACCAGCAGACCCGCAGCCGCAGCAGCGACGTCGAATACGCGCTTCGAATACTGACGCAACCGCGTCAGTCGAAAGCCCGGTGTGAAAATCAGCCAGCCGGGCTTGACGAGGTCGAGGTGAATCTTGCCGGTTTCACGCTCCATGAAGTCCACCAGGTCGATGACTTCCACGCCACGGAGCTTGGCATCGATCAGCGCGCGAACCGGCAGGTTGCCACGACGATCGTCCATGGCCACAACGATCTCATCGGCACCGCTTTCCAGCGCGAATTGCGTCAGGCACTCGACGTCCCGACAAACGCCGGTGGCGTCGTTGCGAATACGATCACCGGGTGCCGGCACGTGACCAAGAATTTTGAATCCGCGACGGTCTGCACGACGCTTCAGATCGGTAATCGCCTTGGATCGTTCACCGGCACCAAAAACCACGGTTCGGCGCCGAAAGATATTCTCGTCAACATTGCGAATGAACAGGTA
The DNA here is from genome assembly GCA_964606915.1 of uncultured Woeseiaceae bacterium. GTDB lineage: Bacteria > Pseudomonadota > Gammaproteobacteria > Steroidobacterales > Woeseiaceae > UBA1847. The sequence continues at coordinate 41,747 of CAZSIQ010000010.1, forward strand.
GCGAATGAAGGACAGGCTGACCAGCGCGACGGCGACCGAGATCGCGGCCATCTGCGGGGTGAACCCGATGCTGGGAATGGCGTAGTACGCAACAGCGAGAACGAGTGAGCCCAGGAAGAAGCCGACGACCACGCGCGCGAACACTTCGTGGAAGTAAACGCGCTGGTGAAACTGGTAGAGACCCATTGCGATCAGGGACATCAGCATGACGAACGCGAGCGCCGAGGCCTTGGGGGCCAGCGGGTCGAGAACCTGGTCGGCGAGTCGTGTGCCGCCAATCGTCATGTACGACGCCAGGTAGACGGACACGAAAAGAATCGTGGCCTCCACTACCGCCAGAAGGATCAGTGGTGTACGCGCAAAGTTGCGGGACCAGATCGGCATGGTTGCTCGTTGTAGTTGTGTGGCAAGGCGAACGTTACGCGCGTCTAATGACACCCCGGTGACGCGCTCCCCGTAATTTTGCCAAATCCCCCGACGGTTCAAGCACCCCTAATGCTTTGGATTTGGAAAACTGTGTGGTTTAGCCAGCTCTAAACTGTGAACTGGGTCACACTTTTTCTAGTGTTATGTACAGCGGTGTAAAGTGTACCGACACAGGCGTTTTTTTACCAGTTTGGAATGGGTCTATTTTTCGTTATACGTCAGCAGTTTGCGTGGTGTAACTGGCCTTCCGCCTAATGAATTTCGCATCTATTTTGCGCGGTTCGCCCAAATTTTTGCAGGATGTGCGCAAAAACCGGAAACATAGCGCCCGTTCCGCGTGTCGACGGGCAGTCAACCGTCGATCAAGGCGAGGATCTCTTCTGTCTTTGCCTTCATCAGATCCACGTCAGCACGCGACTCAACATTGAGACGAACAACGGGCTCCGTGTTCGACTTGCGGATATTGAACCGCCACGCATCGAACTCGAAGCTGTAACCGTCGGTGTCATCAACCGCGTTTGCGTTCCCCGCGTATGCCGCGTGCAAAGACTCAAGCGTCGCGGTTGCATCAGCCACCTTACGATTGATCTCGCCGGATGCCGGGAACGCGGTCATGCGCTCACCGACGAGTTCTGATAGCGATTTACCGGTAGATGATATGAGGGCGGCAACCAGCAGCCAGGGAATCATTCCGCTGTCGGCGTAGGAGAAATCCCGAAAGTAGTGATGCGCACTCATCTCGCCACCGTAGATAGCATCCACTTCACGCATCTTCTCCTTGATGAAGGAGTGACCCGATTTGCTCTGCACCGCCTCGCCGCCAGCGTCGGCGACGATCTCCAGCGTGTTCCAGGTCAGTCGCGGGTCGTGCACGATCTTGCCGCCCGGGTTAGCCGGGAGCATCGACTCTGCGAGCAGGCCAACGATGTAATAACCCTCGATGAACTCCCCGTTCTCGTCGAACAGGAAGCAACGATCGAAGTCACCGTCCCAGGCGATGCCCATGTCCGCCTTGTTGGCGAGCACGGCGTCCGCCGTAGACGCACGGTTTTCGGGCAGCAGCGGATTCGGTATGCCGTTCGGAAAAGTACCGTCTGGTTCGTGGTTGACCTTGATGAGCTCGAACGGGAGCTTCGGCTCCAGGCCATCAACAGCAATGCCGGCGCAACCGTTGCCAGCGTTGACCACGAGCTTGAGCGGTTTCAACGCGTCGATATCAACATAGCCCAGCAGGTGACTCACGTATTCGTCGAAGATCGACACCTGGGTCACGCTGCCCCGCTCGCCCGCCGTGTGACGATCGTCTGACTCGGCCAGTGCACGAATTTCTTCAAGACCGGTATCGCCACTGATCGGCTTTGCCTCTTCCCGCACCAGCTTGAGGCCGTTGTAGTCGGCCGGGTTATGGCTTGCGGTCACCATGATGCCGCCATCCGCCTCGAGCTGTTTGACACCGAAGTACACCATCTCGGTGCCGCATAAACCGATATCCAGCACCTCAACGCCGGCTTCCTGCAGGCCTTCCGCAACTGCGGTAGCGAACTCCTGGCTGGTCAGTCGCATGTCGTAACCGACGACGACCCGCTTCGCGCCCAGGAACTGCGCGGTCGCATTGCCGATGCGATAACAGAAATCGGGGTTCAGTCCGTTCGGGATCTGGCCACGGATGTCATAGGCCTTGAAGCTGTCGATAGTTACGGGCATCGGGTTCTCACTGCTTAGTGGTTAGTGCCTTCACGTCCAAAGTCGTCCTCGATGCGGACAATGTCGTCTTCACCGAGATAATCACCGCACTGGACTTCGATAATGTGTACGGGCTCGTCAAACGGGTTAGCGATGCGATGGATGTCGCCGATCGCGATGTAGGTGGATTCGTTGACGTTGAGATCAAACTCTTCGTCGTTCCGCGTGATGCGTGCCTTGCCTTTGACCACCACCCAGTGCTCTGCGCGCTGCGCGTGTTTTTGCAGGGAGAGCTTGGCACCCGGTTTCACGATGAGTTGTTTGACCTGGAAGTTGTCTGCGTTTTCCAGGCTGTCGTAGCTGCCCCACGGGCGGAAGACCTGGCGGTGCAAATTCGCTTCCGGGCGGTCCTTCAATTTGAGCTGCGACACCAGCTCTTTGACGTCCTGGCAACGATCACGATTGGCGACCAGAACGGAGTCCTTGGTTTCAACGACAATCACGTTGTCGAGACCGACAGCGCCGACCAGCCGGCTTTCCGACAGCAACAGAGAGTTGTCGCAGTCGTGCATCAACACGTCGCCGTCCATCGAGTTCCTGCGATCATCGGACTCGAGCACATCGTGCAGCGCCGACCATGAACCCACGTCAGACCAGCCGCAGTCCAGCGGGATAACCGAGACAGACTCCGACTTCTCCATGACGGCATAGTCCACGGAATCGCTCGGGCTCTCCGAAAATCGAGTCGGCTCTGGGCGGATAAACTGCCCGTCCAGTGTGCGTGCTTTCATGCTGTCCAAGCAGGCCTGGTAAATCTCCGGCGCCCAACGTTCCAGGCTCTCGAGATACTTCGACGCCTTCAACAGGAACATGCCGCTGTTCCAGAAATAATTCCCGGCGTCGAGATAGGACTGTGCGGTTGCCAGGTCCGGTTTCTCGACGAACGACTCGACAGGCGCAACGTCTTCACCAGACACCGACGCCTTGATGTAGCCGAACCCGGTTTCAGGGTGAATCGGTACGATGCCGAAGGTCACGAGCTGCCCGCCAGACGCGGCATCCTGCCCGGCTTTCACCGCCTGCTGGAACGCAGGCACATCCAGAATGACGTGGTCCGCCGCCATTACCAGCATCAGCGGATCGTCGAGTTCCTCGACCGCGTAGATCGCGGCCAGTGCGATCGCGGGTGCGGTATTGCGACCCGCCGGCTCCAGGATCAAGCGGCTGTTTTGTTCGACACCGGCCAACTGCTCGGCGACCGAAAAACGATGGGACTCGTTGCAAACCACCAGCGTCATGTCAGCGCGGTCTGCAAGTCCATCGAGGCGCAGTGCCGTCGCCTGCAACATGGTTTTCTCACCGGCCAGCGGCAAAAGTTGCTTGGGGTACATGGACCGCGATGCGGGCCAGAGGCGGGTGCCGGATCCGCCTGAGAGAATTACGGGTAGTACGTCGGCCAACAATCTATTCCTTCAATCCTGAAGCAGCTGCCTGGAGCAGCGCTACTGTGACAGAGACGGACAGTGCCTGTCGAACTTTCAGCCAACCTGCGCGCGGTCTGTCTTGCGCCGGTTATGCTGCGTCGACCCCTCGCCGAGAGAGTTGCCTCGACCAACCGCAAAGTACTGCAGGCCAAACAGCTCAACACTCTCCGGCTCATACAGGTTGCGGCCGTCGATAATGACCTTGTCCGACAGCGTGTCGCCAAGCTTGGTGAAGTCAGGACTCCTGAACTCCTGCCACTCCGTGACAATCGCCAGGGCATCGGCACCGTCTGTGGCCGAGTAGGCGCTGTCACAGAGCTCAAGCCCCGGTTGATCAGGGTAGAGTCGCTTCGCCTCATCCATAGCTTCAGGGTCATAGGCCCTGACTGTCGCACCGGCTTCCCAGAGTGACTCCATCAATACCCGGCTGGGCGCCTCACGCATATCGTCTGTCCGAGGCTTGAACGACAGTCCCCACACCGCAATGGTTTTTCCCGCCAGGTTTCCGTCGTAGTGAGCAGACAGCTTCTCGAACAGCAGGTGCTTCTGTCGGTTGTTCACGGACTCAACCGCATTCAGCAGCTCTGCATCGTAGTCGGCCCCGCTGGCGGACATGGCCAGAGCACGGACATCTTTCGGAAAACACGAGCCGCCGTAACCCGCGCCGGGATAGATGAAGTGGTAGCCAATACGGGGGTCAGAACCGATGCCGATCCTGACTTTTTCGATGTCAGCACCGAACCGTTCGGCGATATTCGCCAGCTCATTCATGAAGCTGATCTTGGTCGCCAGCATTGCGTTCGCCGCGTACTTCGTCAGCTCCGCAGAACGAATGTCCATGCTGATCAGCCGCTCGCGGTTGCGGTTAAACGGTTCGTACAGTGTTTTGAGAAGCTCGGTCGTGCGGGGATTGTCAGTACCGACAATGATCCGGTCAGGCTTCATGAAGTCTTCGATCGCGGCGCCCTCTTTCAGGAACTCGGGGTTGGACACAACGTCGAACTCGACGCTGGCACCCCGTGCCGCGAGTGACTTCTGCACTTCAGCCTTCACTTTGTCCGCGGTGCCGACCGGCACCGTCGACTTGTCGACGATGATACGGTACTCACTCATCGATTCACCGATCGAGCGAGCCACGGCCAGCACGTGTTTCAGGTCAGCGGATCCGTCTTCATCAGGCGGGGTTCCGACCGCGATAAACTGGAACAGGCCGTGATCGACGCCTTTCTGGATATCCGTCGTGAATTCCAGGCGGCCGGCTTTCATGTTGCGCTCGATGTAGGCATCGAGGCCCGGCTCGTAAATCGGCACATCGCCGTTGTTGAGTCGATCAATCTTGCCTTGATCGATGTCGACGCAGACGACGTGGTTGCCCATTTCGGCCATGCAGGCACCGGTGACCAGGCCGACATAGCCTGAACCGAAAATCGTGAGTCTCATCCTGATTCGTAACCTAAGGTTAACGGTATGGGCGCAATTATAGACGCGAATGCGTCAATTTAATGACGACGAGTGTCTCAACAGTCGATGAGGTGTTCGTCCACCCGGAGCTCTCCGGACAAAGCGCCAATTACGGCAATCAGGTAGCCCTAGTGCGCGCCGACCTTGCGAACCACGGCACCGAAGGTCTTGAAGAGAATCCAGACGTCCAGGCGCAGGCTCTTCTTTCGCGCGTACAGCGAATCCATGGAGACACGACGAGAGTACGTCACGCTGCTGCGACCCATGACCTGCCACAGACCGGTCATGCCGGGCTTCACGGCCAGGTACATGTGCGCCTTGGCGCCGTAACGCTCGAGCTCGTCGGCGACGATCGGACGCGGTCCGACCAGGCTCATGTCACCCTTGAACACATTCCAGAGCTGCGGGAGCTCATCGAGGCTGCTCTTGCGCAGGAAACTGCCGAACCTGGTGACGCGAGGATCGTCCTTGAGTTTGTGGTTCTGGCGCCACTCCTGCAGCGCCTCAGGATCCGAGTGCAGCAGGTCCTGCAGCACGCGCTCTGCGTCCGGGATCATTGAGCGGAACTTGTAGCACTTGAACGGTTTCTTCTCGCGGCCCACTCGGGTGTGGCCAAAGAAGATCGGGCCGCCGCCAGCACGCACGGCAATCAGCAGCGTCAGGATCAGCGGCGAGAGCAGGATCGCAATGCAAACAGACCCAACGACGTCCACCGAACGCTTGAGAATGTGGTGGCCGATCGAGCGGCTGGGAGGCAGGACCGGCAGGCGCTTGCGGGCGCGGCCGCGCAGCGGCGCATCGACACTGGAAGTCGGCGCATCGGTCGCGACACGAAAAGCGGATCCATTCGGCCGAGCCGACTGGCTGTGTACGTCGTGGTTTTCCATACTACTCTCAAACAGTGTGGCCGGTGCTTGGCCCGAACGTGTTTCAAATGTTGTAGCAAGTTAACGGCGGGGCCAAAAAAAAGTTGACCGACACGACGTCACTCCAGCAAGTGGGAAAAATGCCCCACAATGGTGCAAATGTAAACCCGGAAGTTTACGTATTCGTTACGGAACGATAACGCTGCCGAGCCCCCCCTAAAGGCCGGTAGCCACACCAAATTGCCAAGAGATCACCCGGCGTGATGCGTCTGGAACCACTCGTACGTTGTTTCGATCCCTTCCTGTAATCCCACAGAAGGCCGCCAACCCAAGCTATGAAGGCGACCGGAATCCATTAGCTTACGCGGTGTGCCGTCCGGTTTTCCGGAATCAAATCCCAGTTTTCCGTCAAAGCCCACAACGTCTGCTATCAAACGTGCGAGGTTCAGGATACTGATCTCCTCACCACTGCCAACGTTAACCAGCCGGAAATTTGTTTCCACTTCCATCAAAAAAAGGCAGGCACTGGCGAGATCATCGACGTGCATGAACTCGCGGAGCGGTTTTCCGGAGCCCCACAAGGTCACCGTATCGTCCCCCGACACCTTCGCCTCGTGGAATTTTCGGATCAGCGCCGGCAACACGTGTGACGACTGAAGGTCGAAATTGTCGTTCGGGCCATACAGGTTGGTGGGCATCAGGCTCAGCGAATTGAAGCCGTGCTGCTCGTGGAAGGCATCACAGAGCTTTATGCCCGCGATCTTGGCGATCGCGTACGCCTCGTTGGTCGGCTCGAGATAATCCGACAGCAGGTACTCTTCTTTCAGAGGCTGAGGCGCCAGTTTGGGGTAAATGCAGGACGAGCCGAGAAACAGCAGTTTGCTGACGCCGCTCTTGTACGCCATCTCGATGACGTTGTTCTGTATCTTCAGGTTGTCCAGCAGGAAGTCAGCCGGATAGGTGCTGTTCGCGTGGATGCCGCCCACCTTGGCCGCCGCCAGGAAGACGAACTCCGGTCGCTGGTCTTCGAAAAACGCAGCGACAGCGCCGTGATCCATCAGGTCCAGTTCGGACCGCGACGGCGTCAGCAGGTTTTCAAACCCCGCGGCGCCCAGCGCGCGCACCAGCGCCGAACCGACCATGCCGTTGGCGCCGGCAACGAATATGCGCGAGTCCTTATTCATTCGGCTGCACAACCTCGAATCCCTGGTCGACCATCAGGCGCTCGCGCTTCGCGATGTCAAAATCCGCCAGCGTCATTTCCTCGACGAGTTCCGCGAAACTGGTCTTCGGCGTCCAGCCCAGTTGCGACTTCGCCTTGGAGGGATCGCCCAGCAACGTTTCGACTTCGGTCGGCCGGAAATAGCGCGGGTCGACCTTGACGATGACCTTGCCGCTTCCCCGGTCGACGCCCACTTCCTCGACGCCCTCGCCCTGCCAGTCAACCTGGATATCGAGGTGCGCCGCTGACCGCGAGACGAATTCGCGCACCGAATACTGTTCGCCGGTCGCGATGACGAAATCGTCGGGCGTATCCTGCTGCAGCATCAGCCACTGCATCTCGACATAGTCCCGCGCGTGGCCCCAGTCGCGCAGCGAGTCCATGTTGCCGAGGTACAGGCAGTCCTGAAGTCCCAGCTTGATCCGTGCCAGCGCCCGCGTGATTTTCCGGGTCACGAAGGTCTCGCCACGAATCGGTGATTCGTGGTTAAACAGGATGCCGTTGCAGGCGAACATGTTGTAGGCCTCGCGATAGTTCACAACGATCCAGTACGCGTAAAGCTTGGCCACGGCATACGGAGATCGCGGATAAAACGGCGTGGTCTCTCGCTGCGGAATTTCCTGCACCTTCCCATACAGCTCGGAGGTCGACGCCTGGTAGAACCGGCAACGGTCCTGCATCTCCAGCAGTCGAATCGCTTCAAGAAGGCGGAGCGTACCCAGCGCGTCCGCGTTTGCCGTATACACCGGCGAATCAAAAGAGACGGCGACATGACTCTGCGCCGCCAGGTTGTAAATCTCGTCCGGCTGGATTTCCTGAACAAGCCGGATCAGGTTGGTCGAATCCGTCAGGTCCCCATAGTGCAGGAAGAATCGAGGGTCTGCCTCGTGCTGGTCCTGGTAGAGATGGTCAACCCGGTCGGTGTTAAAAAGCGACGATCTGCGCTTTACGCCGTGAACCGTATACCCCTTCTCAAGCAATAGCTCGGCGAGGTATGCCCCGTCCTGACCGGTGACTCCGGTGATCAGTGCACGTTTACCCGTCAATGTCTAAACCTCCGTGGCCCCGTGTCGGGCCAGAATATCGAATACCGTTTTTACAATTTTAGACTCGTGAAACTCACGGCGTAGCTCACTGTCACGTGCTGCGTCTGTTGCAGCCTCATCCTGTGTCTTGTCCAGCAGCCGGCGGCTCGCGCGCAGGGCTGCGTCTATATCCCAGTCATTGAGTGTCTCGCCCAGCGGGTATCGGCTCACCATGCTGTTGAGTTCACTGTCAGGGTCCGTAATCGCCAGCACCGCCGTACCAGACTCGACAATGTTCGGCAGCTTTGAGGGAAACGCACCGTCAGAGAAACCCAGCTTCTGCGGAATGATTTGCAGGTCGGACTCGTCGAGGAGTTTTGCCAGGTCCTCGATGGGGACGAGGTCCCGGAACTCAAGCTTGCTGCCTGCAGCAGCCGCCTTTGCCTTGAGATCCTGGAAATAGCTGCCGGCGGAGAAGATGTAGGCCTTAACACCGTCCATCTCGGACGCGATGCGATCCATAAGGTCGTACAGCGCCATCGGGTCCTGCTTTTCACCCAAGGCCCCGGAATACACAACCGACTGAAAGTCCGGATCAAGGATAGGCGCTCCACTCGAATCCGCAGACGTGTCCAACGTCGAAAACGGATAGCAGATCGAACTCTCCGATGGATCGACGCCGTAAAGATTCACCGCCGCCTCCTGCATCGCTTCCGACAGGAATATCAGGTGCGATGAACTGTGTAACGCCCTGCCCTCGAGGTAACGGACGAACACACCGACCAGGCGCCTGAATGCCGATTGCGGTGCTGCGACCAGCAGGCCCTGCAGGTCGTGCACGATACCGATCTTGGGTGTTTTTCTGGCCCTTGCGCCCAGCCGCACGAAACTGAAAGCGTTCGGCGGGAGGATATCGATAACCGCGTCAAATTCCGTTTCATCAAACAGATGCCGGGATTTCCGGTTGTGCCACCAGAACGACGTCTCGAGAATCAGGCGGCGAATGATCTGCGAGCGCGGGAAGCGAATGGTGGCGCCACCCCGACTGACCGTCTCCCAGTCGGACGTCGTTGCATCCTCGACGGGCTGGATTCGCCACTCGGGATAAAAAGGATGAAAACAAACCACCGATACACTGCAATCTGCATGCTTGAGCGCACGCGCCAGCATCGTGTTGTACCGACCCGTTGAAATCTGTTCCGGTTCGAAAAACGGAGAACGAATGAGGACTTTAGCGGACACGTACTAACACTTGCCTTTACTCAGGCCGATCCCTGAAGTTGTCGGACGATATCGCCGAGCTGTTCTGACGAGGTCTGCTGGGCATCGTCGAAACGCGCCCGCGTACGCTTACGCCTATCCGCCAGGTTCTGCGGGTTGGTCAGGCAATCGCGGATGATGCTTTCCAGTCCGTCCTTGTCGTTGACGGACCAGCCAATGCCTTCAACCTGCTGCTCGATGCAGCCGATGCCGAATGCGACGGTCGGCACGCCGTGAGCGGCTGCCTCGAAAATCGTCAAGGGCTGGGCTTCATTCCTGTATCGCGTTGGAAAAACCAGCAAATCGATCCCTTCGAAAAATGCCCGCTTGTCGTCACCGTAAACCGGACCGAGGTAGTCAAAGCGGTCCGGATAATTATCTTTGGCTCGGCTCAGAAGCTCTTCCAGCCCGGGCTCGGCAACAGGACCGGCGACGTGCAACTCGAGTTCACGGTGTTCACCCGCGAGTTGCTCGAATGCGTCTACGCAAAGATCGATCCCCTTGCTGCGCGTAATGTTACCCAAAAACCCCAGTCGAAGCTTGTCGGCAAGCGGCGACGGATTGTCACGCGCGTCGTCCGTTGGCGCAGGCTGTGACGGATCGGGTGCTTCGACGAGGTAGGCGTTGGACAAGACGATGGAGGCGCCCGGACAGGCGTAGCGCTCGGTGAACTTCTGCATCATCAGGTCGCACAGGAAAATGTGCTGCGCACGGGCACCGGCGACGGTAACGACCGCCTGCATCAGGCGATTCGTTTCATTCACATACGAGAAGACGTGGTGATGCATAAGGATACGCATTCCAAACAGCCTCGCGGCGCTGGTCAGCACCAGCGTTGATACAAGGCCCTTGCCGGACTCGGCCACGATGTAGCTCGACCGCGTGCCACGCAGTCGACACCACGCCAGGAAGAAGACGCCCAGCTGGAATGCGCAATGCTTGTAAAGCACCCAAAGTCCGTTGCCGATGCCGGTCGGTCGTCGTATCGCGAACACATCGGTATCGACCTCACCCGCAACCTTCTCGAGCACCGCTTCGGTCGCTAACGTCATGCCGGTCACCGGACGAGGCAGCACGCCGACGAAACACAAACGCGTTCGAGCCACTAGCGGCTCCCCGCCAGCGGCAAGCCGGGCTGACCCGCTCCAAAACGAAACTGGCCACACAGGAAGACGACCAGCGCAATGGGTGCGGCCATGCGCAGGAACTGGAAGCTCGCAATCGCAAAGTCGCCTCGAATCAGCGACACGAAACTGACCAGCCCTATCGCATACAGCGCCACGTAAAACACGGCGCCCTGGTAGGACAACATCGCGTTATACAGCCCGGACACAAGGACGCCCAATACCAGGCCACCCAGGAAAACACCCAGCCAGCCAAAATTCATGAACAGCTCGCCGATGAAGGTCACCCTGTCGCCCCGCCCCTGTGACCAGATCTCCGGTCTTACCAGTCGCGTAAACAGCTCGGAACCGCCCGGCAACTTGTCAGGCATGATCGCGCGGGGAATCGGAAAGGTCAGGGCCGCCAGCAGCGACGTGCCGTTCAGGTAGGTGTGTTCTACCGGGAATTTCTCATGCACCCTTGCGATGCTGTTGAACTCCTTGAACGTCCCTTTTCCGTAAAGAATCGTCAGGGTCTCGGTGGTCAGCTCAGTCGCACTCAGACGACTGAGATCTTCGCCAAGGGATGGCTGGCGAACCAGGGCGATGAAGGCAACCAGGAAAACAGCCAGCACACCGACAACGAGAAACGACTGGACGATCGTCAACGGCTTCACCACGTAATGCCGGATGATCAGGAGACAGAGAAATACTGCAGCCAGCCCGCCACGCGAACCGGTCATTACGCCGGTGAACACAGCCATGGCAAAGACGAACGCAAACCAGCCGAGTGTCAGCAGGCCACGCTTCTTCACGAACAGCAGGTAGGAAAGAATCAGTGCCGGCGCAGAGAGTGTCATGAAGGAGAGCAAGACGCCTTTACCTTCGAATACCCCCATCCTCAGACCCAGGCTCGCCAGGTGATTGAAGATGCCGCCCGCACGCACAATGAAGTAAGCCGTCGCCAGCAGGCTGACCCCAACGTAGGCCACTGACATCAAGAAGACAATTCGGCCGTTAAACGGGATGGCTGACGCTGAGTCAAGCCTACGTTTCGCCATGGCGAGAAAGCCCAGCATGAACGCAACGACAAACCCACCAACTGAAATGTGCGCCTGCAGATAGGCAAAGACTGCCGTAGGCAGTGTCAGGTCAATCAGGTTGTAGGCCGCAGGCCCGACAAAGTGAATGAGCGAGGCGAGCAGCACGACCATCATCGGAGACAGGACATCCAGTTCGTCTTCGCGCCGGTCAACGGTCAGCCAGACAAACAGAACCGTCAAGTGCACCATCGACAGCACAAGGAACGAGGACTGCAGTCCGTTGGTACTCTTCAGCTGGGCCACGGCGACGATAGCCATGATGACAAACGTCAACACCATCAGCAGCAGGAAGCGGTAAGACCCCCTGAGCTTGGCCTCACCCGGTGAGAGCTGAAGTGGGTTAACGACCGACGACATCGGCAAGCTCTTTGAAGAAGGCGTTCAGCGGGCGCTGCGCTTCCGCCACGACGTCCCTCGCCTGCTGGCGATAGCGGGCCGGGTCGGCCAGCACGCGTCGGACGGCTTCGAGGATCTGGTCGCTCGTGACGGAACTGGCTTCGAAGCAGTTGTCGCCCAATCCGAACTGGTCGAACATCGCCTTCACTTTGGGCTGGTACGACAAGCCAACCGCCGGCGTTCCGGACGCAATCGCAAATATGCAGGAGTGCATGCGGGAGCCAAGCACAACGGTCGATGCCTGGTAGACCCGGACCGTCTGTAACGGATCCTCGGGCCGCAGCAGCTCCACTCGATCGGTAAACGACGCGATGCCATCGCGCAGCTTCTCGCTGATCGGCAGGTCTCCCCCTTTAACGAGCACCTGGGGAACGACCTGGAAGTCGATGTCCTGCTCAGCCGAGAGTTCACGACAGGCCTCGACAATCGCTGACAGGTAAGCGTCGACCTTTTTGTCCCGGTCCTGGTCGGGACTCGCCCAGCGCCAGTCCAGTACCGTGATCGAAATCCGTGGCGTGTCGATCTCGGCCTGTTCGGTCGATGAGATTTCGTCTGCGCTGAACCAGCCATAGACGACGTCAGGTACAAACCGGGAATTGGCCCGGTCGCGCGTCAACCCGGACACGAGATCCATCGACGCCTTGTCTCGACAGAGAACCAGGTTTGCAGCCAACAGGGCTCTTGCGACGATCCAGCGATCGAACGCCCCTGCCAGCGGACCGACGGTCTGGGGCAACATGACAACGGGCTTGCCGAATACCCGACCCAGCCAGATGTGGTAAACCTCCTGCCAAAGGCCGACGCTCAGTACGCTGTTGTTGGAGCTGAACAGGTAGCCGCCGCCGCAGGCCAGCACCACGTCACTGTCGGCGTACGGCCGACTTCTTGACAGCAAGCTTGCGGCGAGCTTCCGCAGTCGCAGCGCCGCCAGTAATGCCACCGTCGCGGAGTACATCAGGGCAACCACGAGTGCGAGCGACTTCCTGACTTTGCTGGCCTTTGTCGGCAGGCAGAAAACACTGGGCACAGACGCACAGTCATAACGGCCGTCGTTTTCGGCGAAAAAGTCGGACATCAGGCTGATCTCGGCGTCAGGGTATTCCCGCCTGATTTGGCTAATCGTTGATTCGACAATAGCCGCGTCGCCGAAGTTTTGATGCGAATACACGTTGGTGATCAGGATTTTCATAACGCACTCAGCTGGCGTGACCGATAGCGGTACGCCGAGGTAACGAAGTAAAGCAGCAGAACCGCAATGGTCGTCAGGATAGTCGCGTAGGCCGCACCGGCCAAACCGTAGACGGGAACCCAAAGATAATTCAGCGCGCCGTTCAGCACAGCCGTGACAGACACGATGATCGCACGCTGCACCTGCGCGCCTTCCGCTGTCAGGAACGTCCCCAGCAGGTGATTAAGCGCACGAATGGGAATGATCCACACCAGCAGCGCAAGCACCGGAACCGTGTTCTGGAATTCGCTCCCTAAGACCAGGATGACGATCAGGTCGGCAAACAGGAAGACAAATCCCGACAGCACCGCCAGTCCGGCAGCAAACAACACAGCGACGACGCTGACGTAACGAACCGCGCCCCGGACGTCGTCACCGCTGCTTAGAACGCTGGTCATTTTTGGCAACAGGGATTTGGCGAGGAACGATGCCGCAAGATCCATGGCCATGACGAGTTTGACGGCCCCCTGGTAGTAGCCCGTCGCCTCGTCACCCAGAAAGTGCGCCACCATGAATGTATCGGTGGACAAATAGATGATGGAACCGAACCAGAAGACACCGTACGGAACAGATTCCCGGACAAGTCCCCGGGATGCCGGCAGGTCAACAGCCAGCGGCTGCCCACGATCGAAGAAAAACACCCGGTTCGCCAACACCATCGCGCCGAGCGCGGACAGCGTGAAATACACCAGGAACAGGTTGCCGACATCGCTGCGCCCGTCACTGAAATACAGCACAGCCACACCGTAGAACACCACGGCGTGGAACAGCTGATAGTAGGCGCCTTCCGAGAAGCGCCCGCGCCCCTGCAACACGGCGATCGTCAGGTCAGCGGAGAATCGCCCGACCGCGGCCAGCAGGAACGTCGCGGCGACATACAGACTCAGCGGCAGGAAGTCGGCGAGAAACAGCGTGACGGCCGCTGCCAGCACGAGAAAAGGCATCCGGGATATCGCGCTGTCAACGAGCATCTGCTTGGCAGACCGCTCGGATCCGGCGACCTTTCGTGTGGCCAGCACACCGACGCCAAAATCGCACGCAAAGGCCAGGAAGATCACGCAGGTCAAACCGATCGCAAACTTGCCGAATACATCCGGCCCCGCGTCGCGAGCGATCAGGATGGTCGCCAGGAGAATAATCGGGGCGGATGCCGCCTTCGACAAAACCAGCCACGCAGCATCCGAGAACAGCTTTTTCATAGATCGGGCCTGGCCCCGGTTCTCATGAGAGACGGGGTTGTGCGGTCAGGTCAGGAAGTTCGGGCCTTTCGGTACTCAATGAAGGCACTTCGGACGTAGACAAAAAGAACGCCAAACGAGAAGCCGAGAAGAATGCCGACGATAGCGGACAGGACGTAGTTCGGACTCACGAACTGGTCCTCGTCAGGAATAAACGCCGAATCGATCTTCTTGAAGACGAAGTCATCGTGGACGTTGGTCAGCATGCGCTGCGTGTATTGACCTTCCAGCAACCGGCCAATCGCCTGGCGGGTTTCCAGCATATTGGTCTGCCCAAGCTGCTCTTCCAGGTACTCGATGCTTCGCTCTGTTTCGAGGTTCTTCGCATCGCGAATCTGCTGATTCAGCTTTTGCATGATCGCCACCAGCCATTCTGACGGCAGCACGCGATCCTTCCAGCGCACGGTGAGTCGAAGCAGGCCCTTGGCCTCGTCGTATGACACTGAGAACACCTTGGTCGAGAACAGGCGATACGCGTCCTCGATCGACGGGACTTCCTCGTCGTCCAGCCACTGCGCGTTGTCCGTGTCCCAAAGCTGCGCGTAGAGCAGCGGGATCAAGTTGTTTTCCTCGAGGAACCCGGTGGTGAAGTCTCGCGAGCGCAATATCGCGAGTGCTTCGTTTTCCAGGCTCGCGCCGTTATCCAGGTTCAACCCCATCAGCGCCGCCGCGCCGCCAAACTGCGACGCGAGCTCTGCGAGTCCACCCTGCTGTCCGGCACCACGGCTGACCAGCAGCATCTCGGACTGGTACCACTTGGATGATGTCGCAGCGTAACCGACGGCAAGCATGGCAAACGCAAGCGTGCTGGCAATAATCAGCAGGCGGTTACGGTACATCTCCTCGATGAAGCCGAACAGGAAAGCAAGGCTGTTCCCGGACGCGCTTGCGGCTGATGATTCTCGAGTTTCCAACGCTGTATGCCTGTGTTGTCGTTTCGGTTTTCGGGACTAGAGTCCGTTAGATTTTACAAAGCCCTGCAGGGCTGTGATTAGATCGCCCTTCTCTTGCTCAAGGTAGTCGAGGTCAAGCGTAACGGGCCGGTTGCGAATGTCGTCGAGACCAAGACGATCAAACAACGCGCTGCGCGGCGACAGGGAAAAGAGCATCGCCGGGTTGCCGTAGGCCAGCGTCATGACGCAGGCATGCACGCGGTCAGACAGCGTCAGCGCCGAATTCCCGTACACCGAGAAATACGTGTAAGGCTCGTCGGACGCCAATCCACCAGGCTGGCCGTAGATCTTCCAGCTGAAATGCGGGTTGGTCCTGTGCTCGGTGCGGATCAGGGGATAGCCACCCAGTTCGGCCGGCAGCTTTCGAAAATCCAGGAACGCGCCGATGTAAGCGCTCGCTTTGCCCCTGACCGACAGTTTTCTCTGCAACGAGGGCCAGTCGATGTTCCAGGTCTTGTCGTCGAATTCGAAACTGTCAGCACCGTTGCCGCCGACACCCGTATTGCCAAGCACCGAGATGTTTGGTTCCGGCATACGGTCGAAGTTCATAACAGCGAACTTACCCATATCCATCGGTACCGGGTCGTAGACATCCGGTACAAACCACGCGCTGCAGATGCCCTTGTACACGTTGCCGTGCAGATCCTTGAGAACCTCGTACGAACGCGCGTCGCGGGTCGAAATAAATGCCGGGGGATATTTTTCGAGGAACCGCTTGGTGATCTCGATTTCCTCGGGCGTGTACTTGAACAGCGCCGAGCTCAGGTAGATAACCTTCGTACCTTTCTTGTATAGCTCGCCCAGCGTGTAGTCCCAGAGTTTTGGCAGCGTGGCGGAAAACACGGGGCCCTGCAAAACGATGTAATCAACATCCAGGCGGCTCAGCAGGTTGCAGTAATTCCTGTGGTTCTGGCGCGCGCGGTTGAACGTCCAGTAGCCAGGCTGGTCCTGGATGAACTGGACATTGCGTTCAGGGAACACTTCCCTCAGCACGTGAAGACCACCCACGTTGAAGAACACGTTGCCGATATTCTGCGCACCGAAACCCGACACAAGGGCAACGGACGGGCGATTTTGCGATTTGTCAGACAAGTCAGAGTTTCCCGAAAAAATGTAGTCGTGTTACCCCGGGTTCACCGACCCGGGTTGTGTTTCAACTGGCTCAGCGATGAGTCATCGGCAATGTTGGTCAGTCATTAAATGACTGGATAGCCGCGATGGAGATGGACAGCTGGTACAAGACCTGCGAGACGCCTCGCCAGACGTCCAGCTGTCGCGCCCGACCGAGGAATTGCGGAACGACAATCGTATCACCGGGCTCAAGTCTCAGGTTCATAACGCCGTTACGCGCCAGCCAGGCAGAACCTCTCGACGCCTCGATGCTGCCGTCGGCACGCACGATGTAGAGGTTTTTCTTGTCCGCGGAACGCGTGAATCCGCCCGATTTCTGCAGGTAGTCAGCGACGCTCGCCCGGTCGTCGTAGAGGTGCGCGGCGGTTCGCTGCGTTTCACCCATGACCATCACGAACTGCGGGCGCTTGGGAATCAGCAATCGATCGCCATCGCGAAGTTCGATATCTGTCGCTCGGCCATCCCCGGCCAGTGACGCTTCGAGGTCGATAACCAGTCGACCGACTGGCTCGGCGTCCTTGATTTTCTGAAGAACCGACTGTTGGGCCGCGAGGTTGCCGGCCTGCTGTGCAGCACCCGTCGACAGTCCCAGCGTAATCAACTCCGCTTCGAGACGATCCGTCAGGATGGCGAGCTGCTCCCGCTCATTGGCTTTTACTGATTCGCGCAGGAACACCGACCCACCCGGATACGCGTCCTGTGTCACGCCGCCGGCGCGTTCGAGCAGATCGCCGAGCGTCTCGCCTTCACGGATGCGGTATTCACCCGGGTAAAGGACTTCGCCGACCAGTTCGACGGTTCGCAAGGCGTTCCATTCCGGCAAGGCGCTCACACGCAGGACATCGTGCGGCTGCAGCACAACGTCCGCCGAGCTGTCACCGCGGTTAATCGCATTCAGGTCCAGGTCGACGACATCGGTTTCGCGCTTCGCGGTGCCGGTCGTGTAGCGGAACAACTCCGCCTTGATTCTGAAAGCCGACTCGGAGAGACCGCCGCCGGCTACCAGCAAGTCGCTGACGCGCATGCCGGTTTCCAGCGGGTACTGTCCTCTTGCGTTGATCGCACCGTTAATGGTTACCACAGGGTGCGGGTCATCAACGGACGTCTGGGAACGCAGTTCGTCCAGAACCGACTGTACGCGTTTCTGTCGACCCAGCGATTCGGGAAGCAGGATGAGCGTGTCGCCGGATTCCAGTACCGCGTTGTCGGTACCGCCCGGCGCAGCGAGTGCAGCGGCGATATCTACCGAGAAGACAGACAGCCGGCGAGACACCGGGTCTTCCCGGCGAATCAGCGCGTAGTTCAGGTCAGCGTCTTCTTCCAGCAGTTCCAGTGAGCCGACCAGGTCAATCACCCGCATACCGTCGAACCACTGGTAGGCGCCGGTTCGGAATGCCCGGCCCGCAAGATTGACGACACCGCGGATGTCAGGCAGCACGCGCGGCACCCGGACGACATCGCCGTCATTAAAGCGGAATTCGCTGCCGCTGCTGTACGCAGCACCGAGCCCGATCATGGTCCGCTCGCGCCGGTCGCTGATGCGTTCTACCTGCGTGCCATCGGGGTAAGAATCGGCGGACAAGCCGCCGGCCAGGCCCAGCACGTCACGAACGCTGACTTCGTCGCGAAGTTCGTAGATGGCGGGCCGGCGAACAGCACCGTAGATGCTGACCTGCTTTCCAACAGGCGGCACAAAGATGACGTCACCGTCCTGCAAACGCAGGTCGTTGCGGGTGTCACCGCGCAGCAGGAAGTCATAGAGGTCCAACGTGCCAACCGTCTCACCGCGACGCTTCAGTTCCACCGAGCGCAGCGAACCCACCTGGCTGACGCCGCCCGTTCTGTACAAGGCGCTGCTGATGGTTGCCATGCCGCCGACAACGTACGAACCCGGCCGGTTAACGTCGCCAAGGACAAAGACTCGAATGGTGCGCAGCGCGCCCATCGTCACGCTGACGGTCGTCCCGATCAGTGATTCGTCGACGCGGCGCTGCAACTCGTCGCGAACAGCCGAAAACGGCAGCCCCGACACGGACAGCGGGCCGAGCAACGGAATGTTCGCCTGGCCCTCGCGAGTCACTTCGATCTCGAAGTAGCGGCTTTCGTTGCCGAACAACTGCACCTGTACGACGTCGCCGGGACCAATGATGTAGTCCGACGGCACCGGTCCCGTCATTGGCGGTTCAAAACCGGCCTCGTTGGATTCGAAAAGTGCGTAGCCGTAAGGCTCGATATCCGCGGCAGGATCCGTATCAAGCTGGAGAATCCGGACGCTGGCGTCCAGGGGTCTCAATAGCGGTTCAGCTTCGAGGGCCTTTTCGACTTCGTTTTGGCCCAGGCCGAGCAGCGGGACGGACACCAGGCCGAACAGCGAAATCGCTCCGGAATCATCAACCTCGTAGCGATTGCTGCCAAGCAGCCGCTGGTAGACATCGTCGTCCTCCAGCAACAGTAGTTCGTCGGGCGTCAGTGTCGTGCGCGGGAGGAATTCGATGATCAACACACTGTTGGTTCTGACCACCGCCGGCGACTCCTGCTCGACCATCCTCACAGGGCTCAGCGGCGCGGATACCGGCTCGCGCATTGTTCCGTCGGGCGTGAGCTGTGACGGTGTGTCCCCGGCCATTTGCTCCGATAGCAGGCGAGCAGCTTCTTCTCGCTGCTGCGGTGACAGGTCGTTGAGAATGTCCTGGGGCGATTGTGCACCGGCGATCCCCGGTACCGCGAAGACCAAGGCAACTACGGCAGCCAGCAGCGTGCTCAAACGTGGGAAACGGGTATCGGTCATCTGCTTATCTATTTCTGGCTTGATTTATCGGAAGCGGTCATCGGCGCAGTGTCAGAAATCTGTCTGCCAACCTATCGTCAACTGAAACTCATTGTCACTGGCGCCCGAAACGACTTGCTCGCGTGTTTCATAGCCAGCCATTACTTTGGCGATACCGTACTTCAGGGGCTTGGTGATGCCGAACTCGACACTGACCAGGTCGGCCGGACGTCTCGTCAGGGTATGACGCGGGTCGGGGCTTCCGATACGGTTCAATTCGCCGGTGCGGAGTATAGCGCGCATGACTGTGCCGTCGGGATTATTTGCAACTGCGCCGACGGACAGCAGTCGTGAGTCATTGTCGGCTGTGTGGCCGATGGCGCGCCCTCGAAAGCGATACCCGGTCTTGTAGATACCGCTGAAGTAGACGTAGTTCGAGCATTCACGTCCTTCCAGGTTGTTTTCGCCGAAAACGTCGCAGTCGGTCTGTGCAAACTCCATAAAGGCGCGTGTTGACCAGTCGCCGAAGACGCGTCCGCTCCACTCGACGCCGGCTTGCGCGAAGTAGCGGCTCGGAAAGCCACCGGCTTCGTCTTCGCCTATGAACTGACCGTAGGTAGCCATCTGCTGTCCGAACAGGCGAAACGACAGGCGTGCGTCAAAACCGGCCAGCTGGTTGCCGGGCTCGTTGTTGACGTCGATGCCGCTGCCACCCACGTTGTCCTGCCCGAAAAGCAGCTTGGCAAACGTGTCAAAGTCGCAGGGACGTCCGTCGCCGCACCATTGCGCGGTCCTGGAGACACCGATCTCCAGCCGGCTGAACGGCCTGAACGCGACGCGCATACCGAAAAACAGCGTGCTTGGAACAAAGCGCTCTTCCTCGAGCTGCCCCATCATCGCTGTGAGGTCCCAGGGTCCCAGCCATGAAAGCCATCGACTCTCGAAAGGATCGGTAAATATCCTGTCGACGACCAGCGACGGTATGGGCCGAGCGTTGTTCGACAGAATCAGGCTGCCGTCCCAACCCGGTCCCCACCACCGGTCCATCGTGCTTGCCGACAGCGACCAGTTGCCGACGGCGACACCGATGTGACTGCCGTCGAAACGGAGTTCCGTACCGTCGATCTCACTGGTGACAAACTGCGCGCGGACGTCCGTGCTGAATGATGATGACATCCAGCTGAGTCCAAGCCCGAGGTCAGTTTCTCCGCGAGAGGCATCGTCGTAGCCTCGAATCTGTCTCGGGTTACTGGAAAAGGCGGCGCTTGCGCGATAGCGGGTCTGGTCCAGCACCGTCGATGATCCGGATCGAGCGCGCAGGCGTGCGATCGCATCCAGTACAGCCGGGTCCGCATCTGCGCGATTCGCCCGGTCCAGGTCCTCGAGGATCGGCCCCCAGGCCAACGGCCACGTGGTGACTGTACCCGTGATGATCCCGGCGTCCGCGAGTAGCTGAATATCGTTGCGCAGTCCGATATCGCCGGCCGGAACAAACGGGCCGGCCAGTGCACTGACGCCCGCCAGCTGAATTATGGCAAATAGTGAAAGCGTAATTCGTTTCATAACAACGGCTACCCGGGCGTCTACTTCTGCAGCCGCTTTTTCGCTGACAGCAGCGCTTTTGTCGACGGATTACTGCCGCTGTACGGCGCCTTCCCACTGACCGTGTCCGCCAGTGACTGGGCCAGCTTCTTGCCAAGCTCCACGCCCCACTGATCGAACGAGCCAATCCCCCAGATCACACCTTCGACAAACACCTTGTGCTCGTAGGCGGCCACCAGCTGGCCGAGCACTTCCGGCGTCAGCTCGGGAAACAGGATCGTGGAGCTCGGGCGATTGCCGGGGTGAACGCGATGAGACTCAACGCCGCGGCCGGAGAACCCGTCCATCAACGCCTCGGACTGGGCGAGGCAGTTGGCAATGGCCAGGTCCTGCTGTTTCTGTGATGCGCCTGATGAGTGAACGGGTAACAGGAAATCCGCCGGGATCAATCGCGTGCCCTGGTGCAGCAACTGGTAGAAGGAGTGCTGCGCGTTATTGCCCGCCTCGCCCCAGATCACCATGCCCGTGGCGCAGCGGACTGGATTGCCGTCCATGCGTACGCGCTTGCCGCTGGATTCCATCTGCAGTTGCTGGAGATAGGCTGGAAATCGATCCAGTCGATTGTCATACGGCAGGATCGCGTGGCTCTCCGCATCGAAGAAGTTGTTGTACCAGGCGCTGATCAGCGCCATCAGCACGGGCATGTTCTCTTCCAGCGCTGCCTTGCGAAAGTGCCGGTCCATGACGCGGCCGCCTGCGAGAATGCGGCGGAAGTTGTCCATGCCTATGACCAGTGCCAGCGACAGGCCCACCGCAGACCAGAGCGAGTAGCGACCACCCACCCAGTCCCAGAAGCCGAACCGGTACTCGGGGTGGATGCCGAAGGCGTTCATCGCCTCGTGATTGGTCGATGCCGCGACAAAGTGCGATTCCACGGCTGCGGCGCCCAGTCGCTTCCTGATCCAGGCACGCGCTGCGTTGGCGTTCGTCATCGTCTCCAGCGTGGTGAACGTCTTCGAACAGATCACGAACAGCGTCGTTTCAGGGTCCAGTGATTTAACGAGATCCGCCAGCTGGGTGCCGTCGACATTCGACGCGCTGTGAAACGTTACGCCGTCGACCCAGTACTCGCGCAACGCGCGGCTGGCCATCACGGGGCCCAGATCCGAACCACCGATGCCGATGTTGACGATATCGGTGAAACGATTGCCACTCGCACCCGCGATGGAACCGTCATGCACCGCGTTGACGAACGCTTCGATCTGGTCAAGGACCTTCCAGACGTCACTGACGCCGTCGACACCCTTACCGACGCGATCACGCGGCGTCGATCTCAGGGCGGTATGCAGGACAGCGCGGCCCTCGGTCTGGTTGATGAGCTCACCCGAGAACATCGCCTCGATGGCTGCCGGCACGTCGGCCTGCTCCGCGAGCTTGACGAGCAAGCCGCGCGTCTTGCGATTGAGGTGGTTCTTCGAATAGTCGAAGTAGAGGTCACCGGCCTTGAGCGCAAAGTCCTTAGCCCGATTCTTGTCGCGCGCGAACATGTACTTGAGTTCGCGATGGCGAATCTCGTCGCGGTGATGATGAACCAGCCGTTTCCAGGCCGGGAGATCCGTCGGGTAGCGCGCAGACAGCCTGCGATCGGTGAAACTACTCACAGCTCAGGCAGTCTTCTTCAGGTCAACGCCGTAATACTCGAGATACCAGTCGATGAAGTTACTCACGCCAACCTCGATCGGGGTGGCCGGCTGGTAACCGACATCGTTCATCAGGTCTGTTGTATCGGCGTAGGTGTCGGGCACATCACCCGGCTGCAACGGCAGCAGGTTCTTCTCAGCCTGCTTGCCAAGACAGTTCTCAATGGTCTCGATGTATCGCATCAGCTCGACGGGCTGCTGGTTACCAATGTTGTAGATTCGGTACGGCGCTCGACTGGTCCCCGGATCCGGGTCGTCGCTGTTCCAGGCCTCGTTTGGCGTCGCCGTGTTGTCCATCGTGCGAATCACGCCTTGTACAATATCGTCGACGTAGGTGAAGTCGCGCTTGTGGTTACCGTAGTTGAAGACATCGATAGGCTTACCTTCGAGGATTGCCTTCGTGAACATGAACAGCGCCATGTCCGGGCGGCCGTAGGGGCCATAGACCGTGAAGAAACGCAGCCCGGTCGTCGGGATGTTGTAGAGGTTAGAATACGTGTGCGCCATCAGCTCGTTAGCTTTCTTGGTAGCCCCGTACAGCGCGAGCGGGTGATCGACGTTCTGGTGAATCGAAAACGGCATCGCGGAATTCGCACCGTAGACGGAGCTCGATGACGCGTAGACCAGGTGCTCGACCTGGTGATGACGACAGCCTTCCAGGATGTTCATCGTGCCGACAATGTTGCTGTCGATATACGAGTGCGGGTTCTCGATGGAGTAACGCACGCCGGCCTGCGCCGCGAGATGAACAACCTTGTCAAACTTTTCGCGGGCAAACAGCGACTCGATCCCGTCGCGGTCTTCCAGCGCCAGGCGCTCCATACGAAATTGCTCGTAGTCGTCGAGGATGCGGGCGCGAGAATCCTTGAGCGTGACGTCGTAGTAGTCATTGAAGTTGTCCAGCCCGACAACGTCTTCGCCGCGTTCGAGCAGCTGCCTGGCTGTGTGAAAACCAATGAAACCCGCCGCACCTGTCACCAATATCTTCATAGCAAACCCTCTAGAGCCGATCGTCGACCGAATCGGCTGGCAGCACGTATTTTACATCGTATAGCAGGCCTTTTTCCGAGCGGAATGCTCGAATTCCCTCGGCTCCCAGCTCCCGAAACTGCGAGTGAGCCACGGCCAGCACGACGACATCGTAGGCGCCCTGCTCCGGCGTCGAGATTGGCCGGATGCCGTACTCGTGCTCGGCCTCGGACGGGTCGATCCATGGGTCGTAGACATCGACGTTGGCGCCGAACGATTCAAGCTCCTGCACGATATTCACGACCTTCGTGTTGCGCACGTCCGGACAGTTTTCCTTGAATGCGAGACCGAGTACGAGCACACGGGACTCCAGCGGGTGGATACCGCGCTCGATCATCTTCTTGATGATCTGCGACGACACGTACAACGGCATGTTGTCGTTGATACGACGACCCGCAAGAATCATCTGCGGGTGGTAGCCCAGCTGTTCGGCTTTGTAGGTCAGGTAATAGGGGTCTACGCCAATGCAATGTCCACCGACCAGCCCCGGTCTAAACGGCAGGAAGTTCCATTTAGTGCCGGCTGCTTCGAGGACCTCCTCGGTGTCGATCCCTACGCGCTCGAAGATCATGGCCAGTTCGTTGACGAGCGCGATATTGACGTCGCGCTGCGTGTTCTCAATAACCTTGGCCGCCTCGGCGACCTTGATGCTGGACGCCTTGTGGGTGCCGGCGGTAATGATCGAGGCGTAGACGGCATCGACAAAGTCCGCAACAGCCGGGGTAGAGCCTGAGGTCACTTTAAGGATGGTTGGCAGTCGATGCTGCTTGTCGCCCGGGTTGATGCGTTCCGGGCTGTAACCGACAAAGAAGTCCTCGTTGACGGTCAGGCCGGAGCCCTGCTCCAGAAACGGCACGCAGAATTCTTCCGTCGCACCGGGGTAGACCGTGGATTCGTAGACGACGATGTCGCCCTTCTGGATAACGCCGCCGAGCGCTTTGCTGGCGAGTTTCAGGGGTGTAAGCAGTGGTCGGTTGCTGTCTCCGATCGGCGTTGGCACCGTCACCACGTAGAAGTTGCAGTCTCGCAACGCCTCAACGTCTGAGCTGAAACTGAGCTGCGCGGCTGCCTGTAATTCATCGGCCTCGACTTCCAGCGTCGAGTCCTCGCCTCGCATCAGCTCGTCGATACGCGCATCCTTCACGTCAAACCCGAGCGTCGGGTACTTCTTGCCGAACTCCACGGCCAGCGGCAGGCCGACATAACCCAGTCCGAGCACGCCTATCCGCAATTTATTAAGATCGAAGTCCATTCTTCCCTGTATCGCGCCGCGTTCCGGCGCCCTCCCAACGACAAAGCGCCCCTCGCAAGGGGCGCCCATAGTGTATCGCTCTTGTTACAGCGGTCCTACAGCTACCGCCGTTTTGCGGACTGACTCACGCTGTAGACTGTGAATCCCAGACCACATCACCGGCGGCCCGGAGCTTCTCCATCATGGCCTCGTGCGCTGCGGCCTCATCGTCGCTTGCGCGATGGACCACCAGGTCAAAGTCGGATCGGGTCGGGGCACTGAGTTCGATCGACGCCTCGACCTCACTGTCATCGGGCTCCTCGTCCAGCAACAGCGCCGTCTGGCCGCCGGTCATCGCGAGGTACACCCGCGCAAGTAGTTCGGAGTCGATCAGGGCGCCGTGGACGAAGCGCGCCGTGGCGTCCACTTCGTAGCGCTTGCACAGTGCATCGAGGCTGTTGCGCTGTCCCGGGTGCATCTCGCGAGCCATCAGCAGCGTGTCCAGCACGTCAGCATGCTGGTTCACTTTCGGCTTTTTGTGCTTCATGAGCCCGAGTTCGTAGTCGAGGAAGCCGACATCGAACTCGGCGTTGTGGATCACGAGTTGTGAGCCCTCGATGAAGGCAAGAAACTCGTCGGCGATCTCGGCGAACTTCGGCTTGTCTTCGAGACTCGCCCGGGATATGCCGTGAACGCGTTCTGCACCCTCGTCGATGTCCCGTTCAGGATTGATAAACCGGTGCCATTCACGCCCGGTCACGCGCCGGTTGACCATCTCGACGCAGCCGATTTCGATGATGCGGTGGCCCTGGGCCGTGGAAAGTCCGGTCGTTTCGGTGTCGAGTACGATCTGTCGCATGATTCGGGAGTGTAAGGGAAGTCGCGGCTTGCGTTAAAGCGCGTCGATGCCGAGGTTGGCGAGCTCATCCGCCCGCTCGTTGCCCGGATGACCGGAATGGCCTTTTACCCAGCGCCAGTCGACATCGTGCTTCGACCGGGCCTCGTCCAGCGCCATCCACAAATCCTGGTTCTTCACAGGCTTTTTCGCCGCGGTCTTCCAGCCGCGCTGCTTCCAGCCGTCGATCCAGCTCTTGATGCCGTCCATGACGTATTTCGAGTCCGTATGCAGCGTGACCTGCTGGCGCCCCTTGAGTGCGTTCAGTGCCTCGATCGCCGCCATCAGCTCCATGCGATTGTTGGTGGTCTCCTGCTCGCCGCCGTGCATTTCCTTGCGGTGCGGGCCCGCAATGAGCAGCACACCCCAGCCGCCCGGGCCAGGGTTACCGCGGCAGGCGCCGTCGGTGTAGATCTCAACTCTTTGGGTCAAAGCGGGTTCTGGGTACGCGATTGGCGGGTTCGGCGAGGCCGGCAACAACCTTGGCCTTCTTGCTCCACACCGGCCTTACCGGTGTCAGCGTCGTAACGCGCTTCTGCGCGGTGATCATGTAACAGGCCGAGAGTTCGGGCCAGTAGCGGCGGCCGCGGCGCTCCCAGTGGCTGCTGGATGCCATGCCCTGCAACGGCCAGCGGAAAAAGTACCGGTGCACGCCGTAGATGCGCATATCCAGGAGCTTCATCCAGTCGCGCAGGGTGCGGTCTGTGATCAGGTCGTGTGTACCCGGCGGGTACTCCGCACCCGGTATCAGGCGGCGCAGGCCCCACAGCCCACCGGGTCGGAAGCCTAGAATGACCAGGTGGCCGCTGGCGCGCAGGATGCGGTGGACTTCGCGCAGGACGGCGTGCGGACGGTCCGAGTAGTCGAGCGTGTGCGGAAGAATCACGGAATCCACGGAATCAGACTGAATCGGCAGACGATGCCAGTCGGCGATCACACTGGCGTTGCCACCTGGCTGCCCCACCAGAAGGCTGCGCTGGGTCCTCGAAAGCTTCAGGAACCGGGTGTCCTCGCCCCAGGTGCCAATCTGCACGCATTCCTCGCCAAACACGTCCTCGACCGTCTCCTGGACGATGCGTGTCTCCTGCTCGAGCAGGGCCTCACCGAGCGGCGTGGCCAGCCATTCGGCCGCCGTCAGCGGGTAATTCGGTGTGACGTCCTGTTTGCTTGACATTTGTGCCTAAAATCCAACAACTTGGGTGTGAACCCTGTGCTTGCAGAACCCGTCGCGGTCGGTACGATAGCCGGATGCGTTATGTCCTCTCCCCATTATTCCAGAAATTCCTGGCCACGACCGCCGGAATTGCCTGCGTTTTCGCCAGTTTACCCGCCTCGGCCGCCGATCCCTGGCATGTCGATGGTATGCCGCCGGGCGCACGGACCGAACAGCCGACGCTGACGCTGGTTTCGCCGGTCGAGGGTATCGACCTGGAATCCGCCGGTTCGACCGAGGTCGACCTGCTCACCACGCTGCGCTGGAGCTTCTCGATCAACGAGCCGCAAACCCGCCGCACGGAGATGGAACGCAACTGGTACGTTCGCCACCCGGCTTACCTGGATCGCGTGTTCAAGCGAAGCCAGCGCTACCTGCCGCACATTGTCGCCGAGCTCGAGCGCCGCAACCTGCCGATGGAGCTCGCGCTGCTGCCCATCGTTGAGAGCGCCTTCGACCCGTTCGCCTACTCGCACGGTCGCGCAGCCGGCCTCTGGCAGATGATCCCGGGTACGGCGCGTCGTTTCGGCATCGAGCAAAACTGGTGGTTTGACGGTCGCCGCGACATTGTCGAATCGACCCGTGCTGCGCTCGACTACCTCGAATACCTGTACAAATTCAACGAAGGCGACTGGCTCAGGGCGATCGCCTCGTACAACAGCGGCGAAGGCAACGTACGCCGCGCCGTGAGAAACAACCGCAAGGCCGGCAAGCCGGATGACTTCTGGAACCTGAAGCTGCCGCGCGAGACGTCCATGTACGTGCCCAAGCTGCTGGCACTGGTCGACATCGTCAGCGACCCGGGCAAATACGGCGTTACGCTACCGACGATCCTCGACACGAAGCAGTTTGAAGTGGTCGACATCGGTTCGCAGCTCGACCTTGCACTGGCCGCGGAACTTGCGGGCGTCGACGTCGACACGATCTATGCCTACAACCCGGCCTACAACCGTTGGTCGACAGACCCGAAAGGCCCGCATCGCCTGGTGCTGCCTATCGACGTCGTCGACACCTTCACGACCGCCCTGGCCGAGGTCCCGAAAGGCGAACGCGTTCGCTGGAAACGCCACAAGGTGGGCAACGGCGAGACGATTTCCGAGATCGCCATCGACTACCACACGACCGTCTCCGAGATCCGCAGCGCCAACAACCTGCGCGGCAACACGATCCGCGCCGGCCACCACCTGCTGATTCCGGTTGCCAGCAAGCCGCTGTCGTCGTATTCGAAGAGCGCCGACTCGCGCCTCGAGGCCAACCAGAACAGGCAGCGCGACGGCAACCGTATCGAACACATCGTGGCCAACGGCGAGAGCTTCTGGACGATCTCACGCCAATACCAGGTATCCACCCGCCAGCTCGCGAAATGGAACAACATGGCACCGGGCGACATGCTGCCGGTCGGCCGCAAGCTCGTCGTCTGGACTGACGTCGAACCCATGCCGCGCACGTCACCGACACAGCTCGGCAACATGACCCGCAAGCTCAACTACACGGTGCGCAACGGTGATTCGCTGTACACGATCGCTCGTCGCTTCCGTGTCGGCATCGACCAGATTGCACGCTGGAACAGCCTGAACAAGAACAAGATCCTGCGACCGGGACAGAAGCTGACGATCTACGCTGACGTCACGCGACAGTCTTCCTGACCGCACTCAACACCACAGAAAAAGGAAAACACCATGGGATTCATGGCCGGCAAACGGGCGCTGATTGTTGGCGTCGCGAGTGATCGTTCGATCGCCACCGGAATCGCCGAGGCTTTCGCACGCGAAGGTTGCGAACTCGCATTCACCTACCAGAACGACAAGCTGAAGGGCCGCGTTGAGAAACTCGCGACGCGCCTCGGCTCTGACACCAACCTGCTGTTCCCCTGCGACGTTACCAGCGACGACGAGATCGACGCTGTCTTCACCGAGCTCGGCAAGCACTGGGACGGTTTCGACATTCTCGTCCACTCGGTGGGATTCGCCCCGCGCGACCAGCTCGAAGGTGGCTTCACCGACGCCGTCACGCGCGAAGGCTTCGCCATCTCGCATGACATCTCCGCGTACAGTCTCGCAGCGCTCGCCAAGGCGGCGGTGCCGATGATGGAAGGTCGCGACGCCTCCATGCTCGCGCTGACCTACGATGCAGCTGTAAAGGTCGTACCGAGCTACAACGTCATGGGTCTCGCCAAGGCCAGCCTGGAGGCCTGTGTGCGCTTCCTGGCCGCTGACCTCGGCGCCAAGGGCATCCGCGTCAACGCGATTTCAGCCGGCGCCATCAAGACGCTGGCCGCTGCCGGCATCGGCGGCTTCCGCAAGATGCTGTCCTATGCCGAAAAGACATCGCCTCTAAGGCGTACGGTCACGATCGAGGAAGTCGGCAATACGGCGGCCTTCCTGTGTTCGGATCTCGCCAGCGGCATTACCGGCGGCACGATCTTCGTCGACGCCGGCGCCAATATCATGGGTATGGCGCTGGAAGACGACGACTAGCAAGCGGCAAGAGCCGCCTGCTAACGGGAGCGCTCAGGTGAAAAAAGTTCTGGTTGATCTTGAACGCCTGCGCGCCCCGAATTCCGGTCTCGGCCAGGTCGCCCTGCATCTCGGTAAAGAACTCGCGGCCAGGCCGTCCGAAGACTGGCAGCCGGTCTTCCTGCTGCCAACGGCAGACCCGGCGCTGGTTGCCCCGGGCGTTGAGTTTGAAGTGCCGACACTGATGGGCCGGCATTTCCGGCGCTGGCGCGGTAACTACGATCTCTGGCACGTCCTGCACCAGGACGCCCGGCTGCTGCCCCCGAAGAACACGCCATATCTGCTCACGATTCACGACCTGAACTTCCTCGGCGAGAAAGCCGGCGACAAGGCGCAACGCCGGTTGCAGAAAGTGAAGCGGCTGGTCGACGGGGCGGCCGCTATCAGCGTGATCTCCGACTACACCCGGACCGTCATCGAGCAGCATCTCGAGCTCGGCGACACGCCGGTGCACGTGATCTACAACGGCATCCCGGACAAATCATCTGAAGCGTCCAGCAAGCCCGGCTTTCTGCCGGACGGCCCGTTCCTGTTCACCGTGGGTGTCGTCCGCCCCAAGAAGAACTTCCACGTACTCGTCGACATGCTGGAGCACATACCGGATTTCAAACTCGTCATCGCCGGCAATCGCAAGGGCGAATACGGGGACCAGATAGAAGCAGCGGCCGCCGACAAAGGCCTTGCCGACCGCGTGTTCGTTTGCGGGGAAATCAGTGATGCGGAAAAGAACTGGCTGTTCGCCAACTGCGCCGCCTTCCTGTTCCCGTCGCTGTACGAGGGCTTCGGCCTGCCACTGGCTGAAGCGATGAGCCACGGCAAGCCCTGCTTCAGCTCGTCCATGACCAGCCTGCCGGAAGTCGGTGGAGACGACGTGTTCTACTTTCCGTCCTTCGACGGTGAGGTCATGGCAAGGACGTTCGAAGACGGCATGGCAACGTTCAGGGACGATGCGGGCCGCGCAGATCGACTCCGCGAGCGTGCCGCCGGATTTAACTGGACGGCGGCGGCCAAGGCTTTCGCTGACTTGTACAGCGAGTTACTGGCCGGAGCCCGATAACTTCGCCTGCAGTTCCTTGCGCAATCGGCGGGCGGCCAGCATGGCGCTCTTGATCGTCACGCCCAACCGTTCACCGAAAGACACGTCCACCTCATCCGGCTGGACATACACCGAATCAGTGCGGTTCTTGTAAAACAGCACGTAGCCGTTGTCGCGCATCCACCCTTCGATCTTGTCGATATGTGGATTCACGTAGCGGGCGCCGTGCGTTTCGATAGAGATGACTCGTGGGCGGCTCAGCATCGTTTCGAGCACGAACCACTCGCTGCCCTCGGTATCCACGCTGAGGAGGTCGATGGACTCGTCGTCGATCTGGTCGAAGGTCGTGCAGTTGACCGTGAACTGGTCTTCCTCGGATTGTTCATAGCCGTCGTTGACGATCGCCGGACTGGCCTCAAGGTCCGATACGAAGGTTGACGCATCACGCTGGCTCAGCTGGATGGTGCCCACGCGGTCGTAGACGGCCACCTCTTCCACCTTGACGTTCGGCAGGTCGCCGAACATCGCGTGAATCTTTTGCAGTGAGACCGGGTCCGGCTCGACCAGCGTCGCGCGAACACCGTCCCGAATGTAGTCGATGATGTTCGACGTCTCGGGCAGGTAAACGCCCACTTCGGCAACGTGCGTTGGCGTGAAGCTCTTCGATTCCAGCCGCCGATACAGCTCTTTTTGTGCGTCGAAATCCATCGATCAGCTACGCGCGTCCCTTGTCAGTGACAAGGTCACTGGTGCACCGTGGCCTTGTCGTCGTCGAGACCCACGTTGGTCTTCTCACCGGACAGCCGCGCCACGATCGTCGCGCACACCGCATCACCCCAGACGTTGATACTGGTCCTGGCCATATCGAGGATTCGGTCGAAGACGAGCAGCACGCCGATTGCTTCGACGGGAAGACCAATAGCCGCGAGGATGATGGCAATAGCGACCAGCGATGCAGACGGTACGCCCGCGACACCGATCGATGTCAGCAGTGCAATAACAACGATGGAAAACTGCACACCGAAGGTCAGGTCAAGACCATAGGCCTGCGCGATAAACATCGCGGCGACACACTCGTACAGTGCCGTGCCGTTCATGTTCACGGTTGCACCCAGCGGCAACACGAAGCTCGATGTCTCGTTGGATACGCCGACCTTATCTTCCAGGCGATCCATGGTGACCGGCAGCGTCGCCGATGACGACGCCGTTGAGAACGCCGTCAGCATGGCCGGCGACATCGCGCCCATGGTCTTGATGGGGTCCGCGTTGCCGACGAATCGAATCAGCACCGGCAGAGTGACAAACGCGTGAACCGCGAGTGCCAGCAGCACGACAAAGGAGAACAGCAGCAGCGGCCCGGCGGCGTCGAAGCCGGTCTCCGCCACGGTTCTCGCCACGAGGCCGAACACACCGATCGGTGCGAACAGCATGATCCACTCGGTCATGCGCATCATGACGTGGAAGACACCGTTCCAGAATTTGTACATCGGCTCCGCGTACTCGTTGTCGAGTCGCGTCATGAAATAGCCGAACAGGATGGCGAAGAAGATGATGCCCAGCATCTGGCCGTTCGCGGCTGCATCGACGATGTTCGGTGGCACCATGCGCAGGAAGATCTCGGCGACATCACCGGCACCGCGGCCTTCGACGCGTTCGGCAATGGCGCCCACGTCCTGGTCGAGCGCGAGGATGTCCTTCGCCGGTTCACCGTTGACCGTACCCGGCGAGAACGCGTTGACGAGAACAAGGCCGACGAGGATTGCTGCCAGCGTGGTCGATGCGTAGAACAACAAGGTCTTGCCACCCAGTCGGCCAAGGTTGCCACCAGAGCCGATACCGGCCACACCCACGATAATCGAGGACGTGATCAGCGGCACGATGATCATCTTCAGTGCGTTGAGGAACAGGGTGCCGATGTAATTGAACATCGCCACAAAGGGGATACCGAAAATACCTGGCTGGGTCGTGTCGGTCGTATTGATATTGATCAGGTAGCCGAAGATAACGGCCAGGGCGATCGCGATGAATATCTGCGTGTGCAGAGCCAGTTTAGGCATAGTCCCCCACGGTGCGGCTTCATGCCGCGTTTATTCTCAGGGGCGCATTGTAACAAGCCCGGGCGTGATAACACGCCCGGGCCTGGAATAAGCGTTGAGTTCTAGCTGAAGGGAATAAGCGGCTACTGGACGAACATGTCGCCAGCGAGCAATTCCTCGTCGATCTCGACGTTGGCATTCTCGACCAGCGCTTCGACAAACGCCCGGTAGTCACCAACACCGGCCTGCTGGGCGAGCTGTGCTTTACGCAGGTCGCGCTCTTCAAGCGGGATGGATTCCGGGCGACCTTCCAGCACGGCATCGACGGTGAACACCGTGTAGCCACCCGCGAGGTTGCGCACCTTGCCGACGACCGGCATACCGCCCTCGGTCGGCTTGATCGACGTGAACGCACCGACAACAACCGTCGGATCAACATCGCGGTTGTCGCGATCCACGAGCACCGGCTGGCTGACTGCGGCGCTCACAGCGGCAGCCGACTCGCCAAAGTCCTGGCCGGCCTCGACAGCGGCTACGATCTCGTCAGCACGACCGGAGAGAATCTCGTCTGCCTTCTGGGCGCGCAGCGTGGCTTCAACCTGCTCACGCACTTCGTCCAGCGGCTGGCGCTCCTGCTCGTTGAACTGCACGACGCGGAACACGGCCGAACGCTCGGCATCCAGTTCGATAATGTCCGAGATCTCGCCGTCTTCGAGTACACGCGGGTCGAACACGGCTTCGATGGCTGCCTGGTTGTTACCCAGCTCGCCGCCACCGGCGACGCGCGTGAAGCCTTCAACAGTGACTACGTCCACACCGGCTGCTGCGGCAATCGCCGGCATTTCCGGCGTGTCGAACAGCGCATCCGACATGGCACGTTCCGCCAGGAGGAAGGCGTCGTCTGCTTCGCGATCCTGCAGCTCTGCGAGCAGGTCAGCACGCACCTGCTCCAGCGGCAGCGGACCCTGCTCTAGAATGTCGTCGAGGCGAATAATGTGGAAACCGAAGGCCGACTTCACAAGTCCACGGATTTCGCCGACGCGCATATCGAAGATAGCCGTGCCCAGCTCGCTCGACAGCTGCGTGCGGGTCGATGCACCGAGGTCACCACCGCTGGAGGCGGTCAGACCGTCCATCGAGTACTGCTGTGCGAGGTCTTCAAACGGCTCACCCGCCTGGACGCGAGCGAGGATGCCAGTGGCTTTCTCTTCGGCCGCGGCTTCATCATCCTCAAAGAGGATCAGGATGTGGCGCGCCTGGCGCTGTTCGTCCTGCAGGTAACGACCGCTCTCTTCCTCGTAGTACGCCTGCAGATCCGACTCGGTGATCTCGACGCCTGCTGCGACGTCCGCACGGGACACCAGTGCGTATTCGATGTTCGCAGACTCCGGCAGCTGGTACAGCAGCGGCGCGCCCTCGTAGAAGGCGACGATTTCGTCCTCGGAGATTTCGATGCCGTCGTTAACCAGTGCCGGCGACAGGTCGGCCATCGTCACAACACGCTGTTGTGCAACGACGTTAATGTAGTTGCGGTACTCAGCCGGCGAGACCAGCGCGGAAGCACCGATTGCCAGTGACATCTGGCCTTCACGGATGACACGACGCTGAACCAGCTCGAACTGCTCCGTCGAGAAACCCTGCTGGCCGACGACACTGCGGTAGAGCTCAATGTCAAAACGACCGTCGACCTGGAACTCCGGCATCTCACGGATGCTTTCGATGACGGAGTCGTCAGACACCTGGTAGCCAAGCTCGATCAGGTATTCCTCAATCAGGAACTCACGAATGATCTGCTCGAGCAACTGGCGACGAACTTCGTAGCGAACGTCTTCGCTGGCTTCGATCACTTGCGGATTCTGCGCCACGAAATCGCGGTAACGCGCTTCGAAGAAACCGAGCGGAATGTCCTGGCCGTTTGCAGAGGCAATGTTGGTGCCGCCGGCGAAGTTGTAGTTGAGGCCAACGCCAACAAAGACGAAGGGAATCGCCAGGAGACCAAGGATGACCAGTGCAAAGGTACCGGTGAATTTTTCGCGGATATTCTGAAGCATGAGAGCCGTCTGTATGAACTGATTGAGAGGGGCCGTGGCCCGGGCAAGGGGCGGAATTCTATAGGAGATGTTGTCAATCTCCAATAAGGAGGGATTCTGTCTAATCCCGCGTTGCGGCTGACATCGATTGATGTCGATCTCTTCGCTCGCGAGGGAGTTGACGCTGTCGACCTGTCATCGGCAAATAAAAAACCCCGCCCACTTTCGTGGACGGGGCCTTTTATTTGTGGCGGAGTGGACGGGATTGATGAAAACCCTGCGGGTTTTCACCCTTCGGGCGGCTTTACAGCCGTCTGTCGCGGAAGCAGAGCTCCCGCTCGGTTGATGAAAACCCTGCGGGTTTTCACCCTTCGGGCGGCTTTGCAGCCGTCCAATTTGCCCTGCGGGCAAATTAGTCAAACCCGCTTCGCGGGAGCAGAGGCCCGTGGCCAAGCCACCAATACAAGAAGACCCCGACCGCTTTCGCGGACGGGGTCTTCTTGTATTGGCGGAGTGGACGGGACTCGAACCCGCGACCCCCGGCGTGACAGGCCGGTATTCTAACCAACTGAACTACCACTCCGAACCTGGTGGGTGCTGACGGGATCGAACCGCCGACCCTCGCCTTGTAAGGGCGATGCTCTACCAGCTGAGCTAAGCACCCCTAAAGCTAAAGTAACGACGCCAGGTCAAGGCGCCGCAACCAACTGTAAGGTCTGGATATCGGGGAGGCCTCTGGAAACCGCATAGCTATGCGGTTTTTGAAGGTCTCACCCCCCGAAGGGCGCGCTAGTTTACGGCATCCTTCAGGGCTTTACCAGCCTTAAATCCAGGAACATTGCTCGC
>CAZSIQ010000011.1:0-9286 GCA_964606915.1 uncultured Woeseiaceae bacterium
CGTTGTCAGGCTCTGGTTATGGACTGTCAGCCATCTTCTGACGTTCCAACACCGAGCTTTGAGAACTTTGAAGCGATCGCCGGAAAGATTCTGCGGCGGCCTCGTCTGAGGTCGCCGGCCAGTCCCCACTGGCATAACGCTAGTTTCAGGGTCGTTGAAATCCCTGGCGCCACGTCGGTCGGAAAGCGTATCGGACCCTACCGGCTCGTCGACACAATAGGTCGCGGCGGCATGGGCAGGTGTTCCTGACGGAACGCGATTTAGGTGAAACCCGGGAATCTGCCGAGTCCTCCAGTATCGCCCACCCTATGGCAGGTTCGTCAGGCGGCGGGCAAAGATTCGCGACCGAGCGGCAAACGCATCTCCACGACAAGACCTTTCTCATCATTGCGAGCCGTGATGGTGCCGCCATGCATGGCTATGGCGCGAGCGGCGATCGCCAGGCCCAGGCCGGTCCCCGTCGAACCACCAGCCACCCGATAAAACGCATCGAACAAGCGCTTCAGCGCATCGTCAGGCACGCCACCGCCTTCGTCAGACACCACAATCAGGACCGATGCACTCTCGGCAGCAAGCTTCAATTGCACACTCTCCCTGCCGTGAAGCGCCGCGTTTCTCAACACGTTCTCCACCGCGCTCCGCAGCGCGTGCGGATATCCGTGCACAACCACGCCAGCGGCGCTGTCGAACTTGATGTCGAGATCAGTGAACTCGAATCGAACGTCTTCGAACACCGCACTGACCAGCTCGCTGAGATCCACATTCTCGGCATCGCCGCGACCGGAATCCAGCTTCGACAGGGTCAGCAACTGACCGATGAGGACGTCGAGCTTTGCGGTCTCAACGTCGATGCGATCCAGCTCCGGGATTTCACCGGTCTTGCGGCGCGCGAGCTCAAGCGCAATCTTCAGACGAGCCAGCGGCGAACGCAGCTCATGCGAGACGTTACTGGTCAGCTCCGACTGCCGTTGCCAGGCGATCTGCAGCTTACGCGCCATGCGATTGAAGTCCTGGGCAAGACCGCCGATCTCGTCGCGGCGTTGTTCGATGCGTTCATCGATACGCGTATCGAGGTCGCCCCCGGCGATCGCGATCGTCGAGTCACGAAAGCGCCGGATAGGACCGGAGATCGCCCGCGCCAGCAGGTAGGACACGCCCCCGCTTGCCAGCAGGGCGATAACGATGAAGCTCAGCCGGCTGCGCTCGGCGACCCAGCGGCCCACCGCGTTCTGCGGGGGCAGGACGATCAGGGTAAACCGTTCGCCATCCGGGCCGACCAGCTCGGCGAAGGGCCGCGCGGGTCGCAGGTTACCGTTACCCCGAGGCGGTGGCGGCCGCGTTGCGGGGTTGCCGAAGCGGCGAAGCGACAGCTCGACCGGTGGCGGGATTCGTCGATCGAGCAGATCGCGACCTCGATCGTCGATGATAAAGACCAGCGACGCCGTGACGGACGGAAGGCCTGCCAGCCACTCGACCAGGCCTGCCCGGCCGCGCGTCCGCAGGGACTCACTGGCCTCGAGCATTGCGTCGCTGACTTCAAAACTCTGCAACGACGTGCGTGCGCGTTCGGCGTAAAGAAAACCCGCGGTGGCGGCCGACAGAACGATCAGCACAATGACCAGCCAGAACGACAGGAAGATTCTCAGCAGCAGGCCGTGCATCGCTAACCCTCAACCAGCAAACAGTAGCCGACGCCACGGCGGCTCTGGATTTGTGGACTGGTAACCCCTGCTGCCGTGAGCTTGCCGCGTACGTTGCTGACGTGCGTATCGAGGCTTCGGTCGTAGGGCATATGCCGACGGCCCAGCGCCACGTTCGAGAGTTCGTCCTTGGATACGACGGTCCCCGGCGATTCTGCCAGGCAGCGCAGCAGTTCGAACTCGGTGCCGGTCAGTCGAATCTCGACGCCGTCGGCTGTGACTTTTTGCGCTCGCAGGTCCAGCTCGAGTCCGCCAACCAACATACGCTGAGCCGACGCGCCGTTATTCGGTGAGCGCCTGAGAATCGCCTTGATCCTCGCCAGCAGTTCTCGCGGGTTAAACGGCTTGGACAGGTAATCGTCGGCTCCGAGCTCCAGGCCGAGAATGCGATCTACATCATCGCCCTTGGCCGTCAGCATGATGGTGGGAATCTCGCTGAAGCTTCGGACCTGCTTCAGCACGTCGAGACCGCTCATGCCAGGCAACATGATGTCGAGAATCAGCAAGCGGTAGCTGCCCTTTTTCAACGCCTCGATGCCGTCCTCGCCCGTGGTCGCGGAGTCCACGCCGAGGTGCTCCGGCGCCAGGTACTCCCTGAGCATCTCGCCCAGCGCCTGGTCGTCGTCGATCATCAGTATCGGGGTATCTGCCTGCGTCATGCCGGTCATCGTGGATCAATCCTCAAGGCCCTGCAATCCGCAAACCCCGTGTCCTGACACTTCTTGACACTCCTCAACACTGGCCTGACCTGTCTCCACGTTCGAAGCCCTAATCTCAATTTCGCACCGAACGCGGTGTCCCGAAACGACCAAGGAGACTTGAAATGAAAGTAACTACTGCACTACTGCTGGCTGTCCTCGCTGTCGCGGGGCTCGCGAGCAACGTCAACGCTGCGCCCGACTTTGGTCCGGGCGGCCCGGGTGGCCCGGGTGGCCCGGGCTTCATGCTCGAGCACATGACCGACCACCTCGACCTGACAGTTGACCAGCAGGCAGCGATCGAGAGCATTCTCGAAGCGTCAAAGCCGGAAATGGAGGCGTTGCGCGAGCAGGTGAAAGCCAATCGCGAGGCGATCCAGGCGCTTGACCCGAACAGCACGTCTTTTGATGCCGAGCTCAACAACCTCGCCCTGTCGAACGGTGAACTGGCAACGACCGGTACGCTGCTCGCGGTTCGCGTGAAGACGGAGGTGGCTGCGGTGCTCACCGATGAGCAGAAAGCCAAGCTTGAGCGCGGCAAGGAACGCATGAAGAAGCGCATCCAGTCACGCTT
The DNA here is from genome assembly GCA_964606915.1 of uncultured Woeseiaceae bacterium. GTDB lineage: Bacteria > Pseudomonadota > Gammaproteobacteria > Steroidobacterales > Woeseiaceae > UBA1847. The sequence goes on from CAZSIQ010000011.1 coordinate 2,973, forward strand.
CCGACAGTAATTCCCCTCCGCCCCCGGCCACGGTGCTCTCCGCCATCCCCTCGGACACCGTGGTCGCCGGGCGGACCTTTCTCCACCCAAGAAGGCCAGGCACTTCGCTGGCTGATTGACTGACCCGCGGCCATCGCCGCGGGCTTTTTTTTGCGTTAACTGCAGCAACCCCACCACTCCAACCAACGTGCGCTCTCGCTCGGTGTTAGTCTGACCCGCATCAACAACTCAGGCATGCATGACCGCTTCGAACCATGCGCGGTGGAAATGGTCTGACGACGAGCACCTGGAACTGCACGGACTTAACGCATGAAGTCATTCGATTTGCTCTACGAACTGGCCGCCTCGCGCAAGGGCGGCGAGAAGGCGCTGGAAGGCCTGATCCCGAGACCGAAGTCTCGGGCAGCACTGGCGCGAATCCCGGATGACCGCTGGCTGTCCGGTATCGCCAAAGGTGTGTTTCGCGCCGGCTTCAACTGGCGCGTCGTCGAGAAGAAATGGCCGGGGACCGAGGACGTCTTCGAAGGTTTTACCCCGGCATGGCTGGCAATGCAGCCCGATGAAGAGCTCGAGCGCTTCCTGAAGGATGAACGCATCATCCGGCACTGGAAGAAAGTAAAGGCCATTCGCAGCAACGCGCAGTACCTCGTTGAGCTGGCCGAAGAACACGGCTCAGCGGCGAAGTACTTTGCCGATTTTCCATCAGCGAACTATGTCGACCTGCTTGCCGACATGAAATCACGCGGTGCCTTTCTCGGCGGCGTGACGGGTCAGTACTTTCTCAGGGAGATGGGCAAGGACTCGTTCATCCTGTCGCGCGATGTCATCGCGGCGCTGAGCCGGGAGAAAGTGTTCGATGGCACGCCGACGTCGAAGTCATCGCTGCAGAGCATCCAGGCAGCGTTCAATGCGTGGGTGGATGACGGCGGTAAATCGCTGACGCGAGTGAGTCGGGTTTTGGCGTTTACGGTCGGCTAATTGCAGGATCGCCGTGACCCTCTGTGGGTCACGGCCCGGGAGGTTGGTAGACTCATGGCGTCGAATGACGGAGTCCCGCCCGATGCACCGTATTCTCCTCTGCCTTCTGCTTGTTACCGGCCCATGGGTAGTCTCGCTCGCTGACGAGGCAGACGACACAACGACGGTGACCCTGTTGTTCACCAACGATGTCGAGAGCGCCTACGACCCGATCCCGGCGTTCTGGCTCGAAGACCAGGACATGATCGGTGGCATTGCCGAGATGTCGACACTGATCGAGTCGCTGAGGGAATCCGAACCGAACGTGTTCCTTTTCGATGCCGGTGACATTTTCACCGGCGCACTGGCCAAGCTGACGCTGGGTCGACTGGCCTTCGACCTGATGATCACGATGGACTACGACGCCATGGCGATCGGCAACCACGAGTTCGAATACGGCCACGAGATTTTCGCCTGGCAGAAGAACCGCGCGCCGTTCCCGGTCCTGGGCGCCAACTTCTTCTACAAGGGCACGGACCATCCGTACGCGCAGGCGCACGCAATTGTCGAGCGCAACGGTATTCGCATCGGGGTCATCGGCATCATGGGACAGGACGCTGTTTCAGCAATTATCCCGTCGTTCATCGAACCGCTGGATGTGACCGTGCCGAGCATTGCCGTGCAGCGTTCGGTTGACGAGATCAAGGACGATGTCGACCTGATCGTCCTGCTCACCCACCAGGGTAAAACCGCACCGATGCAGACTGACGCCGAAAGCGATCCGCGCCTGCATCGCGGCAACGACGCCGATGTCGCGCTCGCCGGTGCCGTGACCGATGTCGATGTCGTGTTCGGCGGGCACACCGATGCGGGCACCCCGGAACCGATCATCCAGCCGCAGACCGGGACGATCATCATGCAGACCTACGGACAGGCGACGCACCTGGGCTATCTGCAGCTCACCATCGACAACGACAGCAAGGCGATTGTCGCGCACGACGGCAAGCTGATCCCGGTCGACCCGGCCAAACACGCGCCGGATCCGCGAATCACCAAACAGCTCACTGAGTACCGCGACGCCTACCCGGAAATTCGTGAAGTGGTCGGTCGGACCGAGGGCTACATGGCCCGCCGCTATATCGAGGAATCGGATGTCGGCAACCTGTTTGCCGATGCGTTCCGACAGGTCGCCGAGACCGATATCGCCTTCATCCACAGCGGCAGTCTCCGCAAGGACCTGCCCGGTGGCGATGTCCGGCTGGTTGACCTGCTCGACACCTACCCGTTCGTGGATGATGTCATCGTCAAGACCCTGAGCGGTGAGCAGATTCGGGACGCGCTGGAGCAGTCTTTGACGCTTGAGCGCGGCCTGCTGCAGGTGTCCGGGCTTAATGTCCGGTACGACCTGTCACGTCCCGAAGGCAATCGCTTGATCGATGTCGCTCACAACGGTGTCGAACTTCGTAATTCGGAAACCTACACCGTCGCGGCACCCGGCTTCCTGGCCGAAGGTGGAGACCTGTACACCGTGTTCGCGGACATACCCGAGGACCGGCGTGCCGGTTCGGTGAAGGACGTCGCGCTGGCTTATCTCGCCAGCCGGGATGTCGCCGCGCGCCCGGAACGCGGACGACAGATCGACGTCAGCGACAGCGCAGACAACTAACTACCTGCGCTCGCCAGCAGTCGATCCAGCTGGTTGGCAAATTCCTGCTTGTCGCGTTGACCGTAAGCCGAGGGACCGCCACTCATCTCGACACCGCTGGAACGCATCGTGTCGAGGAAATCACGCATATTCAGTTTCGCGCCGATGTTTTCCCGCGTGAAGCGTTCGCCACGCGGACTGAGTGCGAAAGCACCCTTCTCAACACTCTCAGCCGCCAGCGGGATGTCGCTGGTGATGACAAGATCACCCGCTTCTACACGCTTGACGATTTCGTCGTCCGCAACGTCAAACCCTCGTGGAACCTGCAGCGTCTTGATGTGCTCGGAGAAGGGCGTACTCAGGGGCTGGTTGGCCACCAGCGTCAGGAGTACGCCGGTTCGGTCGGCGGCGCGATAGAGAATCTCTTTCGCGGCCACGGGGCATGCGTCTGCGTCTACCCAGATTTTCACATGTTTGCCATCAAGCTAACTCCGGTCAGGGACCATGGTAGCGACAATCCTCGCCGCGGGCAGGATAGTATTACGCGCCTGTAGCCCGTGAACACGCAGACCATTGGATCCACTGACGCCTGACATCCGCGAAGCCCTGAACCGCGCAGTCGACGCCCTGCGCGACGGCGAACTGGTCGGCATGCCGACAGAAACCGTCTATGGGCTCGCTGCCGACGCTGCCAACCCGGACGCGGTGGCCCGTGTGTTCGCCGCAAAAGGACGGCCGAGTTTTAATCCGTTGATCTCGCACGTTGCGAACCTCGACGAGGCAAGCAACGAAGGTGTACTTGATAAGCGCGCCATGATCCTCGCCAGCACATTCTGGCCGGGACCGTTGACGATGGTCGTCCCGGTCGCAGATACCGCGCGTAGCTCTGAACTGGCGCGCGCCGGTTTGTCGACCATCGGCTTACGTGTGCCCGAACACCCGATTGCACGTGCGCTGCTCACGGCCTTTGGTGGTCCACTCTCCGCGCCGTCGGCGAATCCCTCCGGAAAGCTCAGCCCCACGGAAGCAGCTGATGTCACTCGGGAACTCGGCGATTCGGTGACAATGGTGCTGGACGGCGGTCGATGTGATGCCGGTATCGAATCGACAATCGTCTCTGTGTTGCCCGGTGAACCGGTCAGGCTATTGCGACCCGGTGCAGTCAGCCGCGACACCATCGAAGCGCTGGTCGGACCGTTGGAAGAAGCCGAGAAGAACCGGATCTCGGCGCCTGGCCAGCTGTCATCCCACTACGCACCGCGCGCCGACATTCGCCTTGACGCCAGTGAAGCTCGTCCCGGTGAAGTGCTGTTGGGCTTCGGCGCAGAGGCGCCGGACGATGTCGTGAACCTGTCACCCACCGGGGACACTGTCGAGGCTGCGGCCAACCTGTATCGAGGGCTCCGTGAACTGGATGCGTCAGGCGCAGATACCATCGCCGTCATGCCGATCCCGGAAACCGGGCTGGGTGAGGCGATCAACGATCGACTGCGCCGAGCTGCGGCGCCGCGGCAATAAAAAAGGGCCGGCCCGTACTACCCGGACCGGCCCTGAAGCTGACTGGTTTCAGAAGTAGAACGCGATACCGACCGACAGCATGTCAACGTCAGTGCCGTCGAAGTCGTAGATCTCGTATTCGCCGCGCACTTCCAGTGAACCGAGGCCGAAGGACACGCCCACACCGTAGGCTGCATCGGTGCCGTCCGTGCTGGCGGACCCGAGGTTGCCGATGCTAGCTTCTGCGTCCCAGCTGACCAGGCCCAGCTTGGCGTACAGGTCGAGCGGTCCTGCTTCGATACCCGCGGTGCCCCAGAGGTTCAGCGCCGTGGTCTCGAGGTCAACGCCGGTGATCCCGGGAATACCCACGACCGGGATTTCCGGCTCGCCGAGATTGACGTAGCCGCCTTCCACACCGAGCGTCAGAACCGGCAGGTCCAGCTTGTAGCCAATGAACAGCTTGTATGCCGTGTCATCTTCATCAATCGAGGACGGAAATTCAGGAAACTCGCCCTGGTCAAAATCGGCTTCGAGCGTTGCGCCACCGGCGCTGCCACCCACATACAGGCCATCGTCGGCTTGAGCGGAGGTTGAAATGAAAAACAGCGAGGCTGCCACGAGTGCCAGTAAGGCATTGAGCGAAGTGTGTGTCTTTTTCATCGTCTGATCTCCCAAGGTCAGTGATTGTGGCGGCACATCGTTACGCCACGTCGCGGATTATCCCCGAATTGGTAGACTTCGCCACATTCCATCCGAGCCTATTGCGATGCGCCGAGTTCTACTGGTTCTTTTCTGTCTTACGTTAAGCAGCGCACCTGTCATTGCCGACGAACGACCGAGAGTCGGTCTCGTCCTCGGCGGCGGGGGTGCCAAGGGTGCATCACACATTGGCGTGCTCCAGGTACTGGATGAACTGAATGTGCCGGTCGATTGCGTCGCGGGCACCAGCATGGGTGCATTGGTGGGTGCGACGTTTGCCTCGGGGAGAACCGGCGATGAAATCGAGGCCCTGATACAGGGTATCGACTGGCGGGAGACGGTCGGCAGCGTCGGCCTGCGTCGCGATATGCCGATCGAGAACAAGGTGTCGGGCGTGCATACCGGCCAGGGCTTTGAATTGGGTGTCACTCGGCAGGGACTCGTTGCGCCGGGCGGACTGATTCCATCGCAGCAGATCGAAAGTGTTATCCGCTCACTGATCGGCGGCGCGCGCGACACCAAGGACTTCGATGACCTGCCGATTCCCTTTCGCGCCATCGCGACCGACCTGATCACGGCCGAGACCGTGGTGCTGGACGACGGCGACCTGACGGTTGCCATGCGAGCCAGCATGGCGGCGCCAGGTGCCTTCTCGCCGGTGGTTGTCGGCAACCAGGTGCTTGCCGATGGTGGGCTGACCAAGAACGTGCCTGTCGACATTGCCCGTGAACTTTGTGCCGACGTTGTGATTGCGGTCTGGAACGAGGTGCCGCCGTTCACGCCTGATGATTTGGGCGACGCGCTGTCGTTGGTCGATCGCTCGGTCAACGTCATGATCATCGCCAATGAACTCGAACAGATAAAAACCCTGACCGATGACGATATCGGTATCCCGGTACAGATGGGCGACATCAGCGCTGCCGACTTTCTTCGGGCCGATGAAGCCATCGAACTGGGCAGGCAGTACGCGCTGCAACACGTTGAGAAACTGAAACGCTATGCACTGCCGGACGAGGAATACGCCGAGTGGCGGGCTCGTCTCACCGAACGTCCCAAGAACCTGTTCGTTCGCGTCGCCGACGTCACGATAGACGGCGCCGAACGCGTTGACCCGGCCTTTATTCGTCGCAAGCTTCGAAACATCAATCGATCCGACACCCTGACGGAGCAGATGATCGCCGACGACGTGCGGCGAGTTGCGTCATTGGGTGACTTTGAGCAGGTTGACTACGAACTGACGGGCGCGCCCGGCGTAAAGACGCTCGCGCTGGCCGTGCGCGAGAAACCCTGGGGGCCGGACTTCCTGACGTTTGATGTGGGCATCACGTCGAACGGCGACGAACTGTTGCGCGCCGATCACAGCCGGACCTGGATCAACAGGCGAGGTGGCCGCTGGCAGAACACGCTGCAGTTGGGACAACGCGAACTGGCAACCTCCCGCCTGTACCAACCACTCGATGTCGCGCAGAACCTGTTCGTGGAGCTGAGCGTCGGCATCGAGAATTCGCTGGAAGAC
>CAZSIQ010000011.1:9386-40110 GCA_964606915.1 uncultured Woeseiaceae bacterium
CGCGCAGAACCTGTTCGTGGAGCTGAGCGTCGGCATCGAGAATTCGCTGGAAGACATCTACAGCGGCAGCGACCGGATAGCCCGCTACGATTTCTTTGAGGACTTTGCCCGTTTCGACGTCGGATGGAATATCGGCACACGCGCGCAGCTGCGTGCCGGAATCGTCACTGGCGAGACCGAGGCTGATATCGACACCGGACCACCCGCGCTGGTCGAACTGTCCTCGACCGCGTATACGCAGCTCAACCTGCGCGGCATCTACGACACGCGCGACAACGTGGATCTGCCGACCAAGGGCAGCTTTGTCAGCATCGAGTATCAGTCCGCCGACCCCGGCCTTGGCGGAAGCCTGGATTACGAGACCATTGAAGCGGTCGCGACCCGCGCCTTCGACCTGAACGGAAACTCGTTCAGCGTGATCGTCGGCGGCGGCGATACGCTGTCCGGCACGACCCCGATAACCCGGCAGTTCATGCTGGGTGGCATCCGGACATTCCCCGGCCTGCGTCGAGGTGAACTCCGCGGCGAGCGCTACTGGTACTCCGGCGTCAGTTACGCCCGGCAGCTGGCGAATATCCAGCCACTGTTCGGGCAGTCGCTCTACGCCGGACTTCGCCTGACAGCGGGTGACATGCAAAACCGGCTCGACGGCGTCGACGAAGGCACCCTCTACGGTGTCACGGGTTCGCTACTGGGACGCACGCCGGTCGGCGCCATCGTCTTGTCTCTGTCCTGGCTGGACAGTAATGACGTCAGGCTGCAGTTCTCCCTGGGCCGCCCGCTGAGTGAGGGCTCGTTGCTCGACGGCTTAAACTAGCGTCGCAGGAAGTCCATCTCGCGACCGTCTGCCTTGAAGATCATCTTTGACGCCTCGCTGGCCTCGGCCTCGAACACGAATTCAAAGCGCTGGATGAAACCGGGAACGAAGAAGTTCTGCTCGGCGTAGGCCACCATTTCCAGCCGAGGCTGGTCGTCGAGATCCAGCCAGACCGTGTCGTCCTCGTCCACGGAAATTTGCGCGACCCAGTAGTCCGCCTCCATGTCACCGCTGGTACCCGGCCGTAACCAGGCATAGGTGCCCTGGTAACTCTCCAGCAGCGCTCGCGGCAAGGTAACCGCGGGCGGTGGTGGGGGCGCGACCTTCATACGGTCGACGTCGCCTGCCAGCCTCCACTCAACGTGGGAAATGATGCCTTCCTCATCGCGTCCGAACGCGAGACTACCGCCTTTGAAAACCGGCGAGAAAAACTTGTCGGTGTCATAAGCCAGCAACCTGGACCTTGGGCCCTGCTGCCCGACACTGACGACCAACCCTTCCTCTTCCAGCTGAATCTCGGCGACAACATTGCCATCAGTGAAATAGCCAACGTAAGTCTTCAGAGTCTCAAGACCCAGCTCTATCGGCTGGCGCTCGAACTCTGCTACCGGGGCCAGTGCCAGCGTTATCAGGCTGGCGACCTCCGAATCCAGCTCCGACTGAACCCGCGCCTGGATCGCGACCAGTTGGGGGGCGTCCGCCAGTGCCTGTACCGCCTGGAAGTTTTGCACCGACCGCAGATCACGAAAGCCCCGATCGACAGCCTCTTCGAGCGCCGCCAGTGCCTGCGACGCGTTGCCGTCCATGGCCTCGACGACGGCAAGGCTGGCGTACAGGTCGGGAGGGTTCATGCCCTCGTCACGCAGCGATGTCAGGGCCGACCGTGCAGACGCCAGCAGGGATTCGCCGGTCGCAGCATCCAGGCCATGGTCCTTGCCGTGTTGCATCAGGAACTCGGCAATCAACAGTCCATCGAACTGCCGGGGATTCCACGGTGAAATCTCGATGTCGGCATTTACCAGTGCCAGGCGCTCCTTGTAGTACTCGGACGCCTGTTCGACATAGCCGCCGAGATACGCCGCCCGGAACAACAAAGCGAGGGTTGCGATGTCCTGCCGATTACCGAAGCGCACGAGATAGTCCTCGAGGTAGACCATTGCGGCTTCGTAGTCACCATCGGCCTCGTACAGCAGGTACTTGGAGTTGTTGAGACTGGCAAGTTCATTAAGCCGTGCGTACCAGGCAGCGGCCTCCGTCATATCGCCGAGTAGCAGGTAGGTTTCTCCAAGGCGCGAGATCGCCCGGATATTGCTCGCATCCTCTGACAACAGCTCACGGTAATTCTGAATGGCCGTGGATAAGCGCCCCTCGGCCTGGTAGGTCTCTGCGATATCGGTCCGGACCTGTGCGGCCGACTCAGGTCTCAGCTCGGCAACGCGTTCGAAGTGTTGCCTCGCGCGGATAAAGTCGCCCTGGTACTCGTAATGAAACGCCAGGTTGTTGTTCACCGGAATTGCCATGGGTTCCAGCGCGTACGCGGCCTCCATGGCGCTCTGCGCCTCCCGGAAACGGCGTTGGCCCTGGACGACAGTTCCGTACCAGCTCCACGCCCAGAAATTCTTTTCATCCAAGTCGATAGCCCGCTGCAGGGCATCGATTGCGTCCTGGTCGCGATCCTGCTGCAACCTCAAAAGGCCCAGTGACGCCCAGACTTCAGAAACCGTGTCGTCGAGCTCCATGGCCTTGTCGATAGCGGCCTGCGCCAGCAGGAAGCCCTCTTCACCGGGCAGGTTGCCGTAGTCCACGAGCAGGGAGTAGCTGTCGGCCAGCCCTGAAAACGCCAGCACGTATTCGGGATCGGTCTGCGTCGCGCGCTCGAAGTAACCCTGGGATAACTCGATGGCCTCCGGCGTTCGCTTGTTCCAGTGAAACCGCCCCAGAAGATACAGGTCGTAAGCCTCGATGCTGTCTGTCGGCCGCTCGGCCAGTGCGGCTTCCTCCGTCGTTTGCAGCGTAACGCTGAGTGCCGATGTTACGGCCCTCGCGATGTCCGCCTGCACGTCGAAGATATTCGCGGCTGTCAGCTCCCGTTCGTAGGTCTCCGCCCAGAGGTGATCGTCGTTGCGGGCATTGATCAACTGCAGGTTGATGCGCACGCGATTGCCGGCGCGTTGAATCCCGCCCTCGAGGATATGGCGCACGCCGAGTTGCGCAGCGATCTCCGGGATGCTGAGCGTGGTGTCACGGAAGCGTTCGACCGAGGTTCGTGAGGTCACGGTCAGCGAGCCGATGCGAACGAGCTGCGTCAGGATATCGTCGTGAACACCGTCGACGAAATACACGTCATCCGCATTGGCGCTGCGGTTCGCGAACGGCAGGACAGCGATGGACAGTTCACTGACTGACCCGGCCACCGTACTGTCCGGTGCGGAACCGCCCTGTCGCAGCAGGTTAGCGCCGAGCATGACCACAGCCAGCGCCAGCAGCCCAACGATCAGGCCGTTTACCTTGCGGTCGGTCCGCCGGGTGTTTGCGTTGTCCCGATCGATCTCGGACTCGCGCTTTACGCCATCAGGCGTTAGTTCATAAACCCACGATACGACCAGTGCGACAGGGAATCCAAGTAGCAGGATGATGATAACGAGGCGGTTTGCCGACGCCTCCAGCTCGAAGGCATCAAACAGGATGTCAGCGACCTGCAGGATCACCCATGACGCCACGACGTACAGCGTTGCCATGCGGACTACGTTTCGGCGTTTCAATTCCTCGAACAGGGCCATCCGTGTACTTCCGTTTCTCGGATCAAGTCAATGATGAAGCAAGCTTTGAATGTTGTCGATGCACCCGGGGAGCAAGCCGTTCAGCTTGCGAAACACACCACCGACACGGAGACCGATTGTCGCTTCGGGTCCGGATTAATGTAGGAGTGTCGCTGGTCGCCCCGGAATACCAGCATGTCACCCTCGCTCAGGAGGTGATGCTCACCGCCAGCCACGAGTTCGACCTGGCCGCGCTCGCAGGTCAGGTATTCGCGCGTCCCGGCTTTATGCGGCACGCCCACCATCCGACCGCCGGGCTCCAGTTCAGTTCTTGATATTTCGAGCCCGGAAATCGCTTCGGGCACCAGCGGCCTGATGCTGGCGCCTTGCCGCTTCCGGGTCTTCACCTTGTCGGCAGGAACAAACTCGAACTCATTGCGCGGCGGTCCTATCAGCTCTTCAACCGACACGTTGAACGCCGTGGCCGCTTTGCTGAGAACGGTGATGGTCGGGTTGGCAGAACCCGTCTCGAGGCTCGCCCAGGTCGCACGAGGGATCCCGGACATGTCCGCGAGTTTCTGCTGTGACAGGCCACGCGCCTCGCGGAGACGACGCACGTTGGCACCCAGATTGCGGTTGATGTCAGACATGACAGCAAACTAGCAAGCCGCCAGTGAAATAGCAATTTGGTTGGTTAACCATCTATACCCGCGGATACTTCGAATCAGGCAAAGGAGATGAAACGATGATTCGAATGGAACACGCCAACCTGAGCGTTCGTCATTTCGACGACACGGTCCGCTTCCTGAAAGCAGCCTTCCCTGACTTTGGTATTCGTCGCGAGGGCCTGAACAACGGCCGCCGCTGGATGCATATCGGTACCAGCGACACCTACCTGGCACTGACCGAGGCAAGTTCCGAGGCGAATGAGCAATGGGTGCCCTATTCAGGCAAGCCCGGCGTCAATCACCTCGGATTCGAAGTCGATGACGCCGAAGCGATTCGTCAACGACTGACGGACGCCGGGTTCAAGGACTCCACGTATCCCAACCGTCACCCGCACCGCAATCGCGTGTATTTCCTCGATGCGGACGGCAACGACTGGGAGTTCGTCGAATATTTCTCAGACGACCCGGCGGAACGCAACGACTACGACCTGCCGGACTAACATGCGACTCAGGTGGCGGGCCCTTCGCAGGTGCCGGGCTCGCCGCCGAAACGCCGGAGTCGTTCCTCGATCTTCGCGCTGGCCATGCTGTAGCCACTGTAATACTTGAAGATGTTGCTGACGTAGGTGACGGTCTCGCGACCGATGCGCCTTGCCGCAATGATCTCGACGTTGTTAAACCAGATATCGGGGTCGTACCCGTTTTCACGCGCTTCACGCCGCAGGTCGATAACCCGGGCAGGGCCCGCGTTGTACGCCGCGAGACTCAAAAGCCACCGATTCAGTGGATCGATGTCCGCGAAATAGCGGTCAGCGAGAAAGCGCATGTACTTCACGCCGGCGTGCACGTTGTTATCGATGCTGGTGATGTCATCGATGCCCACGTTGCGGTCTCTTGCCGTGGTCGGTTTGACCTGCATGATGCCGACCGCGCCGGCGCCGCTGGTCTTCGACTGGTCGAACTTCGACTCCTGGAAAGCCTGCGCTGCGATCTGCAGCCAGTCGAACTTGTACTGCCCGGCGTAGTTTTCAAAGGTGGATGACAGATCCTGCAGCCGTTCGTCATCCAGAGTTGTTCGAGAACAGCGAAGCTCCGCGGCGTCCGCCAGGTAGCGATTGTAGGTGTCGTTACCGACCAGCGTGCCGCGACCGTACTCACGAAGGAAGCCGTTCAGCTTGTCGAGCAGTTGCGTACTGTCCTGTCGCGTCACCCAGGAAATCGACCCGCCCTCGTTGATAACGAGATCGTCGCGCACGCGAATTTCCGGATAGACCTCCGACCAGAACTCGGCCTTGTAATCGTCCATGACGGTCAGGTCGATCAGGCCGCTGTTCAGCAGGTCGAGAATGTCGGCGGACTCCAGCAGTTCATCCAGCAATTCGATGGTCGGTGGCTCGAGGCCACGTGCCTGCATGTCAGCTGCCAGCCTTTGCAGGTGCTCGTAGTAGCTGCTCGATTCACGGACATGCACACTGCGACCGGCCAGCGAGTCGACGCTCTCCAGCCCTTCAACATCGTAACGCGCCACGACCACCTCATTGATGTCCTTCAGCAGTGGTCGGGTGAACGCGAGACGTTCACTGCGCATCTCCGTGCGGGTCAGGTCACCTGCAATGATGTCGGCGTTGCCGTCGAGCAGCGCGGGAATCAGCTTGTCACGCGCCAGCGGAATAACGACTACGAACACACGCACGTTACGTCGGCCCAGTTCGTCATTGATCTGGCGTTCGAGATGATCCGCGAGTTCCCAGGTGGCACCGCGCGGCCGGCCGTCCTCGAAGTAGTACATGTAGCCCCCATAGGGCGTAACGACACGGATCATCTTTCTTTCGATCATGCCGTCGAGATCACCGCTCCATTCCGCCCAGGTTTCCCGGAACGACGGTCCCAGAACGTCGTCGATGGACGGTGTCTCCGCGCCCGACGCTGAAACTACGTCGTCAGGGGCGGGCCCCGTCTCGACCGCCGAGGTGTCCGAATCGTCAGACGATCCGGAACATCCCGCAAGAGCAAGCAGCAAGAGCGACAGCACGAAAAAACGTCCGCGCTGGTACATCATGTCGCCCCCTGCTCGCGTGCCTGCGAAAGCATCTGCCTCGCCGCCTCAACATCACGATGATCTTCGCCGAGTGCATAAACAAGGTTGGGCACGGCCGACTCGAGGTCGGCGGCAGCGCCTCGCGGATCGTCAGTCTCCAGACGTATTTCAGCACGCTGCACCAGGGCGCGGCCAAGATGCACGCTGCCCTTTGGATCGGCTTGCTCTCGGCTTTGCAGGCGGTCAACCAGTCCGTTAATCAGCACCTTGGCGCGCTCGTAGTCATCCCGCTGTCGATGCACTTCTGTCCCTTCGATCAGGGCCGAGACCATCCCGGGACTCTCCTGCGTGTCCGGAAAACCCGTGTCCACGAGCAACGCCTCGATATCGCGCGCCGCGCTGTCGAGATCACCGGTGTGTCGGTAGACCTTGACGCGAAGAACACGGATGCTGGCCGACAGCGTTGGATCCGCCCGCCGTGCCAGCTCGAGTTGCTGCTCGGCCGTATCGAGTCGTTCAAGGACGCCGTCGTAATCCTTGTTCGCCAGGCCCACCTTGGCAAGACCCACGTTCAGGAATGCCGTGTGTCGACCCTCACCGCCCGCCTCAGCAACCGCCAGCCCCTCCCTAAACACGCGCTCGGCTTCTGGCGTACGGCCCACAGACATCAGCAAATCACCGTACTGCGCAAGCGCGCCAGACGCACCGCGCCCCTGGAATCCGCTTGCTCGCATGCGCTCCGTGACATTCGCGAACGCATCCAGCGCCTCGGGCGTACGGCCCATGTTGTTCAGCACCGCAGCTCGATTGCCGGCCACGCGCTGATAGCCCAGGGTTCCACCCCGGCCCGTCGAATCGAGCAGCGCCAGGATCTCCTCCAGGATGCCAATGGCTTCATCGAAGCGACCCGCCTGGAAATGCATCAACGCAATATCATTGAGAACCGGCCCTTTCAGGCTCGTGCCCGGCGCCGGGTGCGCATCGAGCAGGTTCCTGGCCTGTAGCAGGGTCTGCATCGCGCTGTCGAGGTCGCGATCCCTCACCTGGATCCCAGACTTCGCCCGCAGGCACTCGACACTGGTCTGGATGCCGGGTGATTGCAGTGACGCGTACAGGCGAAGCCCCTCAGCCAGCCGTTCCGTCGCGAGGTCGGCATCTTGATACTGTTGGTTGCGGGCTTTTTTGCAAACAACGGCGGCAAGCAATTCGCGGTCGTCGAACTCACTCGCAATTCGCTCCGCCTCGTCGAGCAGATCCGCTTCTCGCTGTCGTTCTCCCAGCGCCGAGTAGCGACGCGATACGTCAAACAGTACCGACGCCATGAAGGACTGACCGGAACCGAACTGGTCTTCGAGCAATGCGCTGCCACGATCCAGCAGCTGCACCGATGTGAAGGCCCCGTCGCCCATCTCCTCCATCAGAAGGCTGTAGAACTCGTTCGCCGCCTGGCTACGCTGCTGCTGGTAGACCGCAATGTCTCGTTGCTTCTGCGCCTCGAGCATCTGCAGACCGGTGATGACCGTCGCCGACACGAGCGCGACGAGCGTCAGGAATGCGCCGAGCACGCTGCCGCGGTTACGCTGCACAAATTTTCGCAAACGATAGCCGGCCTGTTCACCGACCGCACTCACCGGGTAGCCCGTAAGGTAAGCCTCCAGGTCTCGTCGCAGCGAACTCGCATCGCGGTAACGATCTGCGGCATCCGCACGCAGACAACACTCGATTACAACCGCAAGATCGCGCGGCAGCGCCTGTCGTATATTGGAAGGCAACGACACGGATCGACCATCCGCTGAGCGCTGGATCGCTTCGGTGAGCGTCTCGCCCTCGGTAGGTAAACTGCCACCCAGCACTTCCGCCGCAAGCAGGCCGAGCTGGTAGACGTCCGAGGCGATGGAAACTGGTTGGCCGAGTAGTTGTTCGGGACTCGCATACTGGGGCGTCATGGCACCCGCGCGAGTCAGCTCGCCGGACTCGTCTTCGAGCAGCTTGGCGATACCAAAGTCGAGCAGCTTGACGCGACCGTCTCCAGACACCAGCACGTTGGACGGTTTGATATCGCGATGCACGACGAGATTCGCATGCGCAAACGCAACTGCGTCGACGACGTCGATCAGGAGTCGAACCCGATCGTCGAGGCCGAGCTTTTGATCTCTGGAGTAGGCGCTTATCGGACTGCCTTCGACCAACTCCATGACGATATAGGGCCAGCCTTCCGCGGTGAGTCGCGCGTCATACAGCTGCGAGATGTTCGGGTGATTGAGGCTTGCGAGAACGCTCTGCTCCTGCATGAAGCGTTCGCGCATCGTCGGACTGAAACCGCTGACCGGCGACAGCTTGATCGCGACGTCGCGCTCGAAGCTACCGTCAGTGCGCTCGGCCCGGTAAACACGACTCATGCCGCCTTCGGCGATGAAACCGCTTATCCGGTAACCGTCCAGCTCGCGGCCGACGAGGTCCGGCGTCTCACCGGCCGACAGCTCCGACAGGATGCCGAGGCCGGCACCGGTCGAAAATGGGTCTCCCCCTGAATCCGTCATTTACGCTCCCTGACTGCGCCTGTTGGTCGGCGCTTGCTATCCGCTTTTGACGTTTGCCTTAACTTGTATGCAGGACTACTGCGACTCCTTGAGCAGCTCGTCCAGTGCGGCGACCAGTTCGTCTCGAGTGAACTCATACGGCTGGTCACCGTTCAAGGTCAACACACGTCGCAGTGCGACCCGCACCGCCATGTGTGCAGATTCTTCGGTGGGCGCAACGAGGTAGCGAAGGCGAGGCGTGTCGCTGCCCATGAAATGCAGCACGGCCTCAGACACTTCGTCGGGCTCCTTCAGCCCTTCGTTCGCATCGGTCAGGTTCTTGACCACCTGCTTTTGCTCATCGGTCAGCTCCTGCGTTGTGTCCTGGCTACCCGTGGCAAGATCGAAACCGACCTTCTCGCGGATCTTCGACTTGTAAGCACCCGGATTAACCACGCCGACAGACACACCCGCCTCGGCCAGGTCGTCCGCCAGCGCTTCTGTGTAGGACTCCACGGCGAACTTGCTCATGCTGTACGCACCGGCGGTAGCACCGGTTACGAAGCCATTGATCGAACTGATCGCCACGGTGCGCCCACCGCTCTCCTTCAGCATGGGCAGGAAAGCCAGGTTAACGCGATGCGGTCCCAGCACGTTGATGTCGTGGATCCACGCGATGTCGTCCGCCGAGATCTCTGACATGCGACCGATTCTCGCAACGCCGGCGTTGTTTACGACGCCCCACAGTCCCCGACCCTCGCTCTCGACGAACTCCGCCGCCGCGTCGATCTGCGCCTGTACCGTGACGTCCAGTTTCACGGCCGTAACGTTGTCCATGGCGTCAAGGCGCTCAAGGTCAGCGTCCTTGCGCGCGGTGGCGTAGACGTAATAGCCGGCATCGACCAGGTGTTCCGTAATGTTCAGGCCGATCCCGGAACTGGCACCGGTGACAAGCACCGCTTTCTGTTCTTCCGCGATAGCCGCGACTGACAAGCCGAAGCACACAACGAGTGAGAGTAAATAACGCATGATTCCCCCTGGCTTTCTGTTTTTTTTTATTGGCGGACGCCGACGACAGCCTGTCCGGGCCTCGCACCGTCAACGAGTTCGCCGCCTTTAACAACCAGCGTACCGTTGACCACAACATATTCAACACCCCTGGAGAACGACAGGTCCTCCTCGAAGGTCGCCGTATCGATGATGTACTCCGGATCAAACATCGTAATGTCGGCGTCCGCGCCCACCTGTATACGACCCTTTTTCTTCATCGACGGCGCGACGCCTTCCATGCGTTGCGCTGGCATCAGCGTGATTTTTCTTAACGCCGGCATCAGGTCAATAACGCCTTCGTCGCGCACGTACTTGCCGAGAAAGCGCGAATACGTCCCGGCACTGCGAGGATGTGCGCCGGGCGCGTATGGCATACCGTCGGACGCAATCATCACAATCGGGTCTGACACCAGCGCCCGAATCCAGTCCGGCTTCATCATGTGAATAATGACGATGCCACCCTCCTCGCGATACGCCTTGAAGGTCTCCTCGGTCAGGCGCTCTCCGGAGTCCTGCCACTGGATGTCGGAGTAAGTGATACCCAGCTTCTCCTGCCAACCCGGATTGAAGATTGCGGATTCAATGCTCGTCGATGCCGCCGTGTAAGGATAGGCCTCGGTCGTGACATCCAGTCCCCGCCTCTGGGCGCCGCGCACAAGGTCAAGGTTGGTCCGGTAGTCGCCGAGGCTGGAACTGTTGAGGTGCACAATGTGCAGTGACGCACCGGTTATCGCCGCGTTCGCGATTACCTCCTGCACAGCGGCGACGCCCATGTCCCGCACGTGCGTGAAGATCGGCACGTCCCGGTCGGCAGCGAACTCGAACACGCGGAGGATCTCGTCGTACGTCGCGCCCGGGTAGTACTGGTGCGGCACGCCGATGCCAAGGCCGCCTTTCTCCAGTTGCTCATCCATCGCCGTCATCAGCGCCGGGTAGTCATCGGGTTCGACGTTGACATACAGACCGGCAATGACCGAACGGGCAAACTGGCCTTCCGCCTCTCGCCGCTCGTCGGCCGACGCGGCAGCGACTGCAGCCAGCGCCTGCGTGTACTGCTCGGACAGCGCCGGCATGGCCAGCGTGCGAACCCTCGCATGCGCAACACTGGCGCCGTAGTTGACGATGGCCTTGCCTTCGCGGTCTGCGAAAAACAACTCGACGTCCGCCACGCCGCCTTCCAGCTCCAGCGCCGTGGTAACGCCGTCCATAGCCTGGAACTCATTGGCTCGCGTGGTCTGGCCGTGGGCATGCAAATCTACAAAGCCCGGTGATACGACAAGTCCCGTAGCATCGATGACGGTCTTGCCACTCAACGGGACGGTCGATATCGCGTCGATCGTTTTGCCGCGAATGCCCACATAACGCACGCCGTCGAGACCGCTCTCCGGATCCATAACGCGACCGTTTGTGATGACGATATCGAACAGGTCGTCTGCCGAAACCTGGCCGGGCAACAAGAGCGTTGTCGTCACCAGGAAAACGAAGATGGTGCGCATCATCGTTGTATACCCCCACCCCAGTGTTTATGGTTTGACCCAGTATGGAAGATAACAACAACAAATCACAGCAAACTTCCGAACCGGGGAACACGACGCACTACATGCCGGCGCTGACCGGCGTGCGTTTTTTTGCCGTGTTTCACATCTTCCTGTTCCACATGTTCGCCTGGTACTGGGCGCCGAAACCGGAAGGCATGGAGAACATGATGATCGGCCTGGCGGATGCGCCGCTGACGCTGGTGAAGTTCGTCTCCAACGGCTGGATGTCGACCAGCTTCTTCTTCCTGTTGTCCGGATTCATCCTCGCCTACCTGTACTGGGGCGAAGACGGCCAGCTGACCATGACGCGACGACGCTTCTGGTCAATGCGCGCCGCTCGTATCTACCCGATCCACCTGATCGTCATCACCGTCATCATTTTTGCGCGGGCACCGTTTCACATCGAAGACGGCATGTCGACGGGCCTGCTGGTGTCGAGCGCGCTCGGAAGCATGGCGCTGCTGCAGGCCTGGGTGCCGCCGTGGGTGCCGCCGTGGAGCTGGCCCACGTGGACGCTGTCCGTGCTGGTGTTTCTGTACCTGGTTATGCCGTGGTTGATGAGCGTGTTTTCACGAATGACGCGTCAGCAGATGATTGCGGCGTTGATTGCGATGCCGTTTATCTCGAGCATCCCCACGGCGATCTACGCCGTGTGGCTGTCCTCCGGCGCCGAGCCGACCCTGAACACCGACATCCTGATCGCCAACAACCCGATCTTCTGGATCCCGTATTTCGCGACCGGCATGCTGATGACCCGCGTGTTTTCGATCAGCCGATTCCACCCTGTACAACACAGCCCATCGTGGTTTAGCTGGGGCGACCTTGCCGTGCTCGCCATCCTCGCCGTGGCGCTGACGCAGTTCATTGACCAGCCTTTGAAGTTTTTCATTCGCCAGGGCGTCCTGATGCCGTTGTTCATTGTCATCGTGCTGGACCTCGCGCGCGGGCGAGGCCTGATCTCGAAACTGTTCTCGCTGCCCGGTACCGGATTCCTGGGCGAAACCGGCTTCTCCATCTTTATCTGGCAGAGCTTCGTCGTGCTGGTGATGTACTTCACGATCATCACGATTCCGACCATCGGACCGTACCAGCACTGGATCGCCATCGGCCTCGTAGTATTGCTGGCTATCGGCAGCACTTACCTGGTTGAGAAGCCCGTCGCGAAATGGTTTCGACGCCGGTACATTGATCGCGAGGTTGAGGAGGGTCGCTGATGACAACCGTGATTCACGAATTCGTTGACGCATGTCGTGCCGGCACCAACCCAAGGACCATCTGCCGTGTGAACTCCGGCTGGGCCGTAATGGGTGAGTCGCAGTTCTTGCGCGGCTATTCGCTGATCTATCCCGACCCGGTGGTCAGTGACCTGAACGCATTGAGTCATGACGATCGCAAGACCCTGCTGTTCGAAGCCTCTGTGCTGGGCGATGCACTGCTTGAACTGACCGGCGCGATTCGTTGCAACTACGAGATTCTCGGAAACCTGGCGCCGGCGCTGCACGTGCACGTGTTTCCACGCTTCGATGACGAACCGCCGGATCTTGCGACAAAGCCTGTGTGGTCCTACGACTGGGACGACGGGCCGCTGTTCGACGAAAAACAGCATGCAGCCCTGAAGGAAAAGATCGCGGGCTACCTGCGAGACGCCGGCATCGCGACGTAGTCGCAGCCTAGTGGCTGACGTGCTTTGACAGCAGGCGAATCAGGCGCAGGATGTTGTCGAGGCGAACGGACTTCCGGACCTTCTTGTTGTCCGGATCGAGCCTGACCAGGTCTTTCAGGGTTTCGATCTTCGCATAGATGCTCGTGATCAGCTTCTCACTGCTCCAGCCGATGTAGCGCTCATCGGAGGGATACCCCTTCACCGAAGCCTTCGTGATCTTGTTGATCTTGACGTCGTTCGAGTCGAACTTGTCGTGCAGGGCTTCCCATTTCGCCGTGGACAGCTCGCCAATGATCACGTCGATATCGACGCCGTTGCGCTTCCACAGCAGGATACGGTTGAAGTTCTTTTCGAGCTCATAGAGCACGGCCTTGCCGCGACCTTTGCTCTTCTTGCGCTCTTCACGAAGATGCTCGAGGTGGTCGAACAGTCGATTGATTGTCGCGTCGAGCATCAGCGATTCCGGAGATCTGCAATCGCGAAAGGATAGCAGACCACCGGTGCGTCAGGTGCCGCAGAAGGTCCGTGTGACGCGCTCTTCCGGCATGGGCGGCACCGCGTACGCATCCAGTCCGGGTTGCTCGTCAAACGGATTGGCCAGAACCGTGCGCAGCTCGTTGAATACGGTCAGGTCGCCGTCGATGGCGCCCTGGATTGCCCGTTCCACCTGGTGGTTGCGCGCGATGAACCGGGGGTTAACCGCGTTCATCGCGTCACGCACCGCAGCGGGGTCCGCATCCTGTTGAGACAGTCGTTTACGCCACTTCAGCTCGAACTCGCCGAAACGCGGCTCGCCGTCTGCGCCCACGCGGTCCGCCAGCTCGCGGAAGCTCAGCGTGTAGTCCAGCACGTTGGCCTGCAGGTACGTCAGCCAGTCGCGGACGAGCTCCCGGTCAGCGGCGTCCTCACCATCGGACTCCAGGCCGAGCTTTTTGACGAGCCTTGCGAAGTACAGGGACTCGAACAGGGGCAGCACGCGACCAAGCTTGTCTTCAAACTCGGCCTGCCCGTCGTCGAGCATCAGCAGGCACTCGGCCAGCCGTGTCAGGTTCCACAGGATGATGTGCGGCTGCTGGTCAAACGCGTAGCGGCCGTGGTGATCGATGGAGCTGAACACCTTGGACGCGTTGAACTCGTCCATGAACGCACACGGTCCGTAGTCGATGGTCTCGCCCGACACCGACGTATTGTCGGTGTTCATGACGCCATGGATAAACCCGAGGTCCATCCAGTGAGCAACCAGCGCGACCTGCGCTTCGAGCACGCGCGTGAAGAACGCCAGGTACGGCCGTTCGGCGTCTGCGAGCTCCGGCGCGTGCCGTTCGATCGCGAAATCTGCGAGAGCCTTCAGGCTCTCGACATCACCGCGGGAGGCAAAGTATTCAAACGTGCCAATGCGCACGTGACTCGCCGCCACGCGGGTAAACACGCCGCCCGGCAGCGGCAGCTCGCGAACGACTTGCTCCCCGCTCTGCACAGCGGCCAGCGCACGGGTCGTGGGCACACCGAGGACGTGCATCGCCTCGCTCAGCAGGTATTCGCGAATAACTGGCCCAAGCGACGACCGGCCGTCGCCGCGGCGGGAAAACGGTGTGCGGCCCGAACCCTTGAGCTGGATATCGCGACGACGCCCGTCCGTATCAACAACATCGCCCAGCAGCACCGCCCGGCCGTCACCGAGTTGCGCCGAGAAATAGCCGAACTGGTGACCGGCGTACGCCAGTGCGATCGGGTCGGCGCCTTCTGGCAAGCGGTTGCCGCTAAAGAGCTCTGCGAGGTCCTGGTTATTGGTCGCTAGATGGCCAAGGCCAAGCTCCTCGGCTAACGGCGCATTCCAGGCGAGCAGAGTCGGCGCAGCCACAGGCTCCGGCGCGACGCGCGCAAACAGGGAGTCAGGCAGGGAAGCAAACGTATTTTGAAGGCCGGGACTGGTAATGGTCGTGTCCAGATGGTGTCAGCGAGAAGCAGACATGGGGCCGCGCAGCGGCAATGACAAGCGCTTAGGCGGCGCTGGCTTTCCAGTCTCGCAGTATCGACAGGAAACCCTCGCCGTAGCGTTCCAGCTTGGTCTGACCGACTCCGCTGATGGCCAGCATGTCCGCTTCATTTTGGGGCCGGTGCTCGAGGAGTTCATACAGCGTGGCGTCATGGAAAATCACGTAGGCCGGCACGTTGTGCTCGTCGGCAAAGGCCTGGCGGCAGGCGCGCAGTGCCTCCCACAGCGCCTGGTCTTCTTCGGCAACCACGTGACCCCGCGACACCGAGCGCTTCGCGGCCTTCGCCGGAGCTTTCGCATCCTCGCGAAACCGCAACGGCGTTTCGCCGCGCAGGACGCCACGGCTCGACTCTGTCAGCACGAGCGCACCGTAGCGCTCCGCGTCAGCGCGCAGGTGGCCGGCCGCGATCAGCTGGCGGACCGCCGAACGCCACGTGCTGGCGCTCAGGTCGGTACCGATGCCGTGCACGCTGAGCCGGTCGTGACCGTTCTGCCGTACCTTGTCATTGTCTTTCCCCAGCAGCACATCAACGACGTGCGCCGCACCGAAGCGCTGGCCCGTGCGATAGACGGCTGACAACAGCTTCTGTGCCGCCTCGGTGCCGTCCCAGGTCTTTGCCGGAACGAGGCAGCCGTCGCAGTTGCCACAGTCTTCAGCCAGCGTATCGCCGAAATACTCGAGCAACGGACGACGCCTGCAACCGGTGCCTTCACACCAGCCGAGCAGCGTATCGAGCTTGTAGCCCTCGTAGCGCTTGTACTCATCATTGGCATCCGACTCATCCAACATCTGCCGCAGTCGCACGATGTCCTGCAGCCCGTAGACCATCCACGCATCGGCCGGGTCTCCGTCGCGACCCGCACGCCCGGTCTCCTGGTAGTAGGACTCCATGCTTTTTGGCAGGTCGAGATGCGCGACGAAGCGAACATCGGGTTTGTCGATACCCATGCCGAAGGCAATCGTCGCCACGATGATCAGGCCGTCTTCGGCGAGGAAGCGACGCTGGTTCTCAGTTCGCGTCTCGGCATCAAGACCCGCGTGGTAAGGCAGTGCGCGGAAGCCCTGCTGGTTCAGCCAGTCCGCCGTACTTTCGGTCTTTTTGCGAGACAGGCAGTAGACGATGCCCGCGTCGTTGCGATGCGACTGCAGGAAGCGGAGCAGCTGGGCCTTGGGATCGGTCTTTGCGTGTACCGCGTAGCTGATATTTGGTCGGTCAAACGGTGAAATGAAGACCTCAGGCTCGCTGAACTCGAGGCGTTCAACGATTTCCTTGCGCGTTCGCTCCGTCGCCGTGGCTGTGACCGCCATGCGCGGCACGCCGGGAAACAGGCGCCCGAGCTCACCGAGCGACAGGTACTCGTGTCGAAAATCGTGACCCCACTGCGACACACAGTGCGCTTCGTCGATAGCGATCAGCGAAATCGGGATATCACGCAGCAACGCACGTGTACCGCCCGTCGCCAGGCGCTCCGGCGCCACGTACAGCAGCTGGATCTCGCCTCTCCTCAGGCGATCCATAACCGCCTGCTGCTCTTCCCATGGCTGGCTGGAATTCAGGAACGCCGCCTCAATTCCGAGCTCCAGGAGCGCTGCAACCTGGTCCTGCATCAAGGCGATCAATGGCGAGACCACGAGCCCCGTGCCGTCGCGCAGCATTGCCGGTATCTGGTAGCACAGCGACTTGCCGCCGCCCGTTGGCATCAGCACCAGGACGTCCTGCCCGGCCAGTGCGGCGTCGATAATGGCCTGTTGTTGACCCCGGAAGTCGGCGTAGCCGAAGACGTCGTTGAGGATGGTCTGGGGTGTCGTGTGCATCGGCCGAGAGTGTACACACAGGCGCCTCGCAGGTGTTCAGGAAAAATCGGTGGCTTTGGGTCGAAACATCACAAATTTCTCACGGCAGTAATAAACCCATACCTGCCTCGGTCGTATTCCGGGAACCTGATTTGAACCGGAGATGACGATGAACACGAAATGGATTGCCGCAGCGGCGCTTAGCCTGCTACCCGTACTTACCGCCTGGGCCGACTCCGGCCAGGTTTTCTCGACCAAGAACGGCGCGATCCGTGGCTATGATCCGGTGGCCTACCACCTCGAGCAGAAGCCGGTGAAAGGCAGCAAGGAACTGACGTTCGACTACAACGGCGCGACCTGGCGCTTCTCGAGCGAAGCCAACCTCGAGCTCTTTCGCAATGATCCGGAGCGTTACGCACCGGCTTATGGCGGCTACTGCGCGTTTGGGATGAGCCGTGGCTACGCCGTCGACACCGACCCGCGAGCCTTCACGATCGTCGAAGGCAAGCTGTACCTGAACCACAACCTGAGCGTCCGTCGCACCTGGAAGAAAGACATCCCGGGCAACATCGCCAAAGCAAATGCCAACTGGCCGTCCGTCTCGGCCAGCCTGTAAGTCTGCGTTGACGTCGTATACGAGGAGACAAACGTGAAGACCCTGTCCCATCCCCTGTTGGTCGCCGTTGCGCTTTTTGTAGCGACGACATCGTTCGCAGACGTCACCGAGGCCGGTGCAAAAGCACCGGCCATCGGTGGCTATAGCCCGGTTTCATACTTCACCGAGAACAAGGCTGAGCGCGGCTCGAGCGAGTTCGCCGTTGAACACGACGACCGCGTGTACTACCTGACCTCCGAGGCACAGGTTGAACTCTTTAAGCTGGACCCGGACAAGTACCGTCCGCGCCATCCGTCGTGCCCGTACAGCCTCGCGCACGGTATGGTCCTGCCGCTCGACCCCACCAACTTCAAGGTGATCGGTGACAGCCTGCTGCTGTTCCATCGCTCGGAAGAGAAAGATGCCCTGCTGGAGTGGAATCGATCGGAGATCAGCGAGGAAGAACTGCTGCGCCGTGCGGACGCCAATCTCTGGCGCGTCGAGTTTTAGCGCCGCGTTGTGCAAGGTGGCCCGTCATTCCGCATAATGACGGGCCATGAGCAACGACGATGCGGTCTCCGCCCTGCTCGCGCGATGGAGCGATGGCGACGAACAAGCGCTCAATGAACTGACGCCGCTGGTTTACGACGAGCTCAAGAAGCTCGCGCGCAGTGCCTTTCGCCGCGAGCACGGTGCGCATACGCTGCAGGCCACCGCCCTGGTCAACGAAGCCTACGTGCAACTCGTTGGTGCCGACGTCAACTGGAAGAATCGTTCTCACTTCTTCGCCCTGGCCGCCCGCATGATGCGACGCATCCTCGTCAACCACGCCAATGCCAAGGCGGCAGAGAAACGTGGTGGCGACCGGGTGCAGGTGACTTTGCACGAGACCTCGCTCAGTGACGATAGCAACTCACAGGACCTGATCGACCTGGATAACGCGTTGACGGAACTCTCAGCCAATGACGAACGTACCGCGGAGATCGTCCAGTTGCATTACTTCGCGGGCATGACCTACAAGGAAGCCGGTGAAGTCCTCGATGTCTCCGAGGCCACCGCGAAACGTTCGCTGCGATTCGGAAAAGCCTGGATGCGAGAGTACCTGGCGCGCAACCGCGAACAGGAATCACCCGGTTGATCCACAGGTAAAAGCCGGCCCAACCTTTCGGGTGAGCCGGCGCCAGACCTGGTCCCACTAGTTGGTCGGGTACGTAAACCACGCTCCGTAGATGCTCGGGTAGTTGCTGAACACCATCTGTAGCGAATCCTGATTGCCCATTGCCTTGCTCATGTCGAGGCCCTGGAACTTGCTCATTGCTCCGTTGACATTGTTGTGCCAGTTCGACGGCGGTGTGCAGCTCGCTATCCCGCTTTGACGTGCGGTCCGTTCGTTACTGGGGCAGGCAATGCTGATTGAGCTCGACGTGCTGCTCGTATACGCACTGGCCTGTTGGCGACCGCGGTCGTAAGCAGCCTGAATCTGGCGTTGCTGTTGCTGGTACTGCAGCACGCGAATCGTCGTGTTGGCCGCACTCAGCATGCTCCAGTCGGTCGGTGCCGTGTTGCGCCACGGACTGCTGTGATGAGCAATGCCCGTCGTCACATTCGGGAGCTCGCCCAGGGTGACCGGAATCTTCAGGTGATCTCCATAGCGGGAGACAGAGACTATGACCTCACTACCGTAGTTTGAACGGATCAGGTCACTGGCAACGCTTGTCGACGTCACGCGCTTGCCGTTGATGGCCAGCAACACATCGTCCGCTTGCAGACCGGCCTCAGCGGCGGCGGTGCCGGGAACCACAGCTGCAAGGTAAACCACGTTGTAGTCCTGACCCAGCGAGTTCAGCAACTCGTTCGGCAGGTCCCGCCAGAACACGCCCAGAGGAAACGCATCCGGACGTACGCGCCCCCAGTAGGTCACAAGATACCCATGCAGGTTGCTTGCACCTTTCTGCGGCGTTTCCATCACCGCGTATTCGGCACCAATCTGTTTCGCATACTTGGTGGCGTAGCTCGGCGCGAGACTCTTGAACAGCGGGCTCACGAACTGTGAGTAGCCAATCATGGCGTAGCCGTCGTTGTACATGTCCTTCGACGCAGCCGTCATGTCGCTGACCTGGCGAAACTGGCTCTCGCCACTGAACGCATAGAACCCCGCGTCGTTAACGTCTTCGAGCGCCTGCATGCTTCCGCGGAAGTACGTCGTCTGCAGGGTCGTGCAGCCAGACAAGCCGAAAAGGACGACTAGCAGGGCGATAAGTGTGTGCTGTGATTTCATGGAATATCTCCAGGTTTTTGTGTGCTCACACTCGAATGCAGGATCCGGACATCAATCGGGTCAACACAACCCGGGACATTGCAGTCGCAGCGCTCGATGCTAAGCTCGATCGCTCGTCGTTAACGGAAACAGGCCGATGAACGAACGAATGCAGAAGGTGCAGACGCTGTTTTCCCAGGCCCTGGAGCTGGAGCCCGGCGAGCGTCGCGAATTCCTGTATCAGTCCTCTGGCGGCGACGACACGCTGGTTGAGGAAGTCGAAGCCCTGCTTCGAAATGACGAGGAATCCAACGATTCCCTGTTTGTCTCTGTGGCAAAGCAAGCCAGCGAGATCCTCTCGGACAGACCGCGTCGCGAGACCATCGGCAAGTACCGTGTATTAAGCGAACTCGGCCAGGGCGGTATGGGGACCGTGTATCTCGCCACGCGCGATGACGATGAATACCAGAAAGAGGTCGCTATCAAGCTGGTGCCCGCCGTTGTCGATCGCGAGGAACTCATGCGCCGCTTCAGGGCTGAGCGGCAGATCATGGCGTCACTTGAACACCCGAACATCGCGCGACTGCTCGACGGCGACACGACCCGGGACGGCGTGCCCTATGTCGTCATGGAGTACGTTCGAGGACTGTCGATCGACCAGTATGTCGCCGAGAAAGGGCTCGATACCGACGCGCGGATAGCCCTGTTCCGGCAGGTCTGTGATGCCGTCAGTCATGCGCACCGCAACCTGGTCATCCATCGTGACATCAAGCCGGGCAATATTCTCGTCACCGACGACGGGGTGCCAAAGCTGCTCGACTTCGGCATTGCCAAGATCCTGGACACCGACGGCGGACCGGCGTTGACCCGTTCGGGTATGCGACTGATGACGCCGGAGTACGCAAGCCCGGAACAGGCTCGCGGTGAACCGGTAAACACAGCAAGCGACGTGTACTCGCTGGGTGTACTGCTCAGCAGGCTGCTGACCGGTGAGATGCCCTACGACCTCGACACACGCGAACTCGGCGGCATCGAGAAGATCATCTGCGAACAACCGCCGACGCGTCCGAGCGCGCAGAACCCGGCTCTCGACACCGAGCTCGACGATATCGTGTCGATGGCGCTGCGCAAGGAACCGGAGCGGCGCTACCCGTCCGTCGCTGCCTTGTCGGATGACCTGGCGCGCTACCTCGACAATCGGCCCATCGAGGCCAGGGCCGATACGCTGGGCTACCGCACGGCCAAGTTCGTGCGCCGCAACAGCCTGGGTGTTGCGGCCGGCGCAACGGTCATTGTGGCTCTTGTTGCCGGTATCGGTGTGGCGAGTGTTGGCATGTTGCGTGCGCAGCAGGCCGAAGCCCAGGCGCTGCAAGAAGCGGAAGTCGCCCGAAACGTGACCGAAGCGTTTTCACGCATGTTCACAGCAGCAGACCGCTACGGCGTAAACAGGGAGACGGTCACCGTCGAGGAACTGCTCGACAAGGGTCTCGAGGACATTCGCGAGAACATCAAGGATCAACCAGAGGTGCTCGGCAATCTGCTGATGGACGTTTCCGACATCGAGCAGAGGGCGGGGCGCGATCGAAACTCGCTCCAGCTGCTCGATGAAGCGGTTGAGGCCTATCTGTCCATGGAGGAACCACCGGCACAGCGGGTGTTCGACGCTTATCGATATGCCATTCGTCGCGCTGACCAGCTGTTTGAGTCTGACGTAGTGGACGAACGCGTAGAACGCCTGATCGCCTGGCAGCAGAAGGCCTTTCCGGACAGCGACCTTCACCGCGCCCAGGTCATGAATGAGCACGCCGACACCTTGTCCGCTCGGCTGGATAGCGTGGGGGCTCTCGAGATTTACAAGCAGGAGCTGGAACTTCGCAAGGCCATGAACCAGCCTGCCGACGAAATCGCCAGGCTGCACAGGACCATCGGCTACGAATACCACTGGCTCAACGAGACAGCGACGGCCATCGAGTATTTCGAAATGGCGCTCGAGGTGCTCGACCCGGACCCGGAGGAAGCCGACTTCGGTATCAACTATATGCTCGGACAGATGGCTTACGCCTACGCCCAGCTCGGGCAGACCGACAAAACCATGGAATATGCTGATCTGCAGATGGCGCAGGCAAAGCGTTGGTGGTCGGAAACCGCACCGGCTTACATGGACTCGGTCAGCGTCTACGCCAACAGCCTGTCCCGCTCCAACCGGGTCGACGAGGCAGTCACAGTATTTCGGGACCTCGTGGCGTTGAATGAACGTCTCATTGCCGACGGCGAGATGGAGGCGGATGCGCTGTATGCAGCAAACATCGGTGATGCCGCCGGTGTGGAGGCCAAAGCTGGAAACTACGAGCGCGCGGAAAAGCTGCACATGAAGGAACTTGAGGTAAAGCGGTCTCTGTACGGTGAAGACAGCACCGCGCTCGCGGTGACCTACTTCAATCTGTCGGTCAATTCCGCCCTGGCCGGCGACGGGCAAGAGGCGCTTGGCTACCTGGCCGAGGCCGTTCGTCGCGACTATCCGTTCGACGACATCGAGCCGACGGGCGCTTTCGCCGCCTTCGTCGACGACCCTGAGTTTCTGGATATCCTGGAGCGCCACCAGGAAAATCTCGCCACCCTAAACCCGTAAGCGGCAAGACCGCCCGTTTCGTCGGGCGTGACCCGATTTCCGCCTGTTCCCTGCGTGCATCAATGAGCACACAACAATTGGGAGCAGGACCATGCCTTACAACAAACAGCTACTGGCCATCAGCCTCGGATTAACCCTGGCCGCCTGCGGCGGAGGCGGAAGCGGCGGCGGTGGCAGCACCGGGGGCGGCGGCGGCGGCAGCACGCCCGTAGCCGCCAATAATGCGCCGACGATCTCCGGTTCACCGGCCACATCGATCAACGTCGGTGACAATTACAGCTTCACGCCGACCGCGTCGGATGCGGATGGCGACACCCTGAGCTTCACACTCGATAACGCACCGATCTGGCTGTCGATCAACGCCGCCAGCGGCGAGGTCAGCGGCAACCCGTTCCAGGGTGACATTGGCAGTGCAGAGGACATCCAGATCACCGTCAGCGACGGCAAAGCGTCGGCCAGTCTCTCGCCATTTGACATCACCGTCATGCCCGAGATCCTGGGCCGCGACAACTTCGAGCCAAAAGGCGACGTGTTTCCCTTCGACGGTGGATTCCAGTCGGTCGGTGAACTTGCGTTGACCACGGGCGACTTTGTTCAGACGTTTGCGAACTCGGACCTGACGGTCACCTTCGACAACGAGGATCTCCTCGTCCGTGTCAGTGGCGATACTGACGTACCGACCAATACGTCAGCGCACACCAATGTCGTTGGCAATGTTCGCTCCATCGTAGACGTCCTGACCGGTTCAGAAATTAACGATGATCCGGACCTCGACATCCAACTTATCGAGGACCGCAGGTACTTCGTGCATTACATCGGCGTTGAGTTCGACATGGACATCCAGAACCCGCTGGATCCCGCGTCCAGCGAGCGCCTGACAATCAGCACGCCGTACGGCGGGCAGTCGCTGTTGATCATCGATCCCACCGACACATTCGTATTTCGCTACGGCAGCACGCCGCTGATCGGCGCCTACGGCTCCGGCCGCTCGATGAACGGTCTGATCCCGTTCTCGCCGGAGCTGCCTTACGGCGAACTGGACTCCTTCAACGGCAACCTGATTGACAAGGGCACGATGGGCATCGGCTTCAAGTACGTCGACCTGCTGGAAGTCAGCGGCACACTGGTCCGCAAGGAACAGCAGTACTCGGACATCAACTGGGACGACATCCTCGAGTCGGATATCGAATACAAGGGTGGCTTCAACGGTGATCTCAATCTCGCCATGTCTGTAGTCGGCTTCGGGCTGTTCTCGTTCGATCTCGCCGAGGCGAGCGGCACCCTCGACGTCGGCTTTGATCGCCAGCAACTCGCCCTGTCGCTGCTGATCGACCCCAGCGACGAGCTGTTCCCGGCGTCTTACGCCCTCGGACCCACGGCTGAAATCACCGGCAGTGCCTACCTCACCGGCGACGGCAGCTACGGCTTCGAGCTTGACAGTGTTTGGCACAGCAAACTGCCGGAGGCCGACATCGGCGGTAAATTTGCCATCGAGAATGATGTCGTCACACTAACCGGCACCGTGTCGGAAGACGACGTCGACCTCGCCGTCAGCCTGACACTTGCCAGCGATACGACAGTCGGACGCGTCGAGTTCCCGGAGAGCTATGCCAACAGCATCGGCAACTCAGTGACGGAGGCCCTTGACCGCAAGATTGCCGAAGTGGAACAGAGAATCGCCGAGCTGGAGCAGGCGGCATCCGACTACCAATTTGAAGTCAGCCTGCGCGGACTGCGTGAAAGCTTGCCGGCGTTGATGGACGAAGCGGTCGTGACCCTGAACGCTATCCCGGGCGACGCCCGCAAGGAAGCCAGGTCGGAAGCACTGTCCTACATGCGAAGCAAGTGCGTAGGGTCCGGCATCCTAAGGACCTGTATCGACGACATCGTGGATGAGAACGATATCGCCAACACCGCGGGCGACCGGGCCTACAGCGATGCGAACGACGCCATCAGGGCGCCGAAAGCGGCGATGCTCGAGCTGAAGAAGCGCGCACTGGAGGCAGACGACCAAGCCCTTCGCGACGCATTGCGAACTGCACTCGGCCAGGCATACAACAACCGCAATGTGCGCATCACGACGAGCTACAAGCGCAGCTTCGGCACGCCATTCAACAAGACTTACACCCTTTACAGCCGGGATTCGTCCGAGAAGGTCTTAAGCGATGCAGACGCAAACAGCATCCGCACGGCGCGCGACAACGTGTATCGCATCGAGGAAACCAGCGACATCATGATCAGCGCGCAGGAAGTGGTCGACCGCCTGCCGACGCAGGACGCCATCGAGCAGATGAAAGACGAGGTCAACAGCGGCACGGCCCAGATTCCAACAATCAACGGACTGGGCTATCGCGCTATTGGTGACAGCTACGAGGCGTTTGTCACGGTTGATAGCGCCGACCGCGATATTGAGATCAATGTGCTGAAGCCGTCGGACGTTCGAAAGGGCGTGAGCGAACTCCTGGCGGACCTCCTGCTTGAGTAACCGGGTGTGCTGTGGCGCCGGCCCTGGGGTGAGACTGTCTCCGGGGCCGGCGTTTTCGTTTGCATGAAACGCTCGCTCGTTTTAGCGGTCAATGACCCTGTGCCCCGGGGAGAACACCGATGAGATATGCATTGATCCTTCTGTTATTGCTACCGCTGTCCGCGGACGCCGAGATTCTCGTCGTGGATTTCGTGAAAGTACTCAACGGTAATGACGATGAGGCCCGTTTCTACTACGAGAACAACTGGAAGCAGCACCGTATCGAAGCTGCCAAACGAGGCTATATCAGCTCCTACAAGCTGATGATCAGAACGTCCGACGACGGAGAGACGGACATCCTGTTGGTGACAGGCTTTGCGTCGGAGGCGGAGTACGAGAATCGCGAGGCAAATTTCGAAGAAGTCATGGCACCCGCTCGGGAAAAGGGCATCCAGCTGCTTAACGAGAAGACGCCTGGAGAGTTCCGCAAGGTTGTCGATAACGCCACGTACCGGTCTGACTAAGAAAGCGCCATAGCACTCGGCTCTGTGCGAACCGCTTGATAGACTGGTCACGTCAGAGAATAGAAAGAGGCCAGCCTTGGCGGCCAAGCCCGACGAAAACAGCATCTCGGCTCGTATTCGCGAAGCCCGGGAAATGGCGCAGCTCGAACCCGCAGAACTTCGTGAAGAACTCCGGCGTTACGGTATCGAGCTATCCAAGGGCGGCCTGCACCGCCTTGAGACGCAGGAACCGCGCAACCCGAACGTCAAGCAGATAGAAGCCATCGCCGACATCACCAACGTGTCTCCCGCGTGGATCCTGTTTGGCGAAGGCACCACCATTCCCGAACAACAGGTTGGCAGTGCGATACGCAATCGCGTGCTCGATACGATTGAGCTGATGGGCGGTGCGCTGGACATGAACAAGAAGCAGGAAACGTCGTTTCAGAGCTGGCTGTCGTCCATGCGCAAGAGCAAGCCTGCGAAGATTTCAAAACCGTGAACGGCGACTTCGTTCACTTTTTATAAACTTTTGTACATTTCTTGTTGACACCGCGAAATCACAACGTATACTGCGCGCCTTATGAAATCCTCAAATTTACAACTCGCGAACATATCGCTCGCCGACAGCGTGCTCTCGTATGAGACCAGCATGCGTCCCGGCGGCGCGCTGCCGTGTGCCCGTAGCTGGCATACGGCCACGATTCGTTTCGCCCGCGATGTCCGTTTTGGGGATCCGATGACGTAAGCCTTTTAGACATGGTGCTCTGGAAGGCTCGAATGACGAACCTTCCAGGCAAGCTTCAAAGAAGCCCTGGCAGGTATGAACCACCAGGGCTTTTTTTATGCCCCGGTGACACGCTCTTTAACAATGTGGATTGTGTGATGTACCGGGGCGGCCGCATGATGGCGCGGCCCCCAGACCCAGCCGTGCCTCGCGGCCGTCCCGGTACTGTTTCGCTGACTTAGCTCAAATGGCAGAGCAGCTGTCTTGTAAACAGCAGGTTGTGAGGTCGAGACTCACAGTCAGCACCAGATTTCGGTGTGGCATTCACTGGCGAGATAGCCTGGCTGTAAACCAGGTGCCCTCTGGGCTTTGCTCGTTCGACTCGAGCCCACACCACCAAATAAACCGAAGACGCAGGACGAACAGTGAACACTGACATCCTGGGTCGTCTGAATCGGTAGCTCAGGCAGTAGAGCGGCTGGTTGAAGCCCAGCAGACGGTGGTGCGATTCCATCCCGATTCACCAATCACGCCCTCGAAGCCAGGTTCCTGATACAGCGGACCGCGTGATTGCCGTTAGCGGCGCGACGAGAAGAAAGAGCAGCCAACCTCCACCCAAGCTGGTCGAAGCATTCTTCAACGTCTTCGAGGCACCTGTTCCGAGAAACTCATGGCATGTAGCTCAATGGCAGAGCGCCCGCCTGTTAAGCGGGTGGTTGTAGGTTCGAGTCCTACCGTGCCAGCCAACCACGCCCACGCAGTTCGTACCCTGAAACGGCGGACCGCGTGGCCGCCTTTAGCAGGGCAATCGGCAGAAAGACTAACCAAAGCCTTGATGAGATTTCTTCGAGGCACTCTTTTCCGGGGGACTAGCTCATTTGATAGAGCATCCGTTTTGCACGCGGAAGGTGCGGGGTTTGAATCCCCGGTCCTCCACCAAACTCGAGGCGGCGGGGATGCCGACGTCTCGTTTAGCGGCCTGGCGCATAAATACCAGGCAGGTTCGGCCTCCAGTAGTCCTCACTGTGTGGGGATAGCGATGAAGCGGCACGCGGAAGTAGCAGGCCCCATACGCCTGCGAAAGACCACGTGGTGGTGCAACCCGCGACACCGATGTCGTCAATCGTGAGAGGTAACGAATAGTGCAGGTCTCTCGAGCCTTACCAGCAAGCTGACCTGCGCAGAGGCCCGGGGCATGGGCGAAGGTGCATGTCCTCGGTCTCCGCTTAGTAGCCGGTAGGCGAACGGCAAGACCGGAGTTGTGGCCCATCGTGGCCACACTCCATTCCGCTGCGGTAGCTCAACGGTAGAGCACTCGCCTGTCGAGCGAGGGGATCTCGGTTCAAATCCGTGTCGCAGCGCCACATTCTTGGTCCCGTGGACTAACGGTCAGGTCGGGAGGCCTTCAACCTCCAGGAGCAGGTTCAATTCCTGTCGGGACTACCACTTTCTACTGGCGTCTTGTTTTGTTGACCGGTAGCTCAGCTAGCAGAGCGCGCGACTGATATTCGCGAGGCCGGCGGTGCAAGTCCGTCCCGGTCAACCACTTTTCGCCAAACACTTTCACTGGGTGTAGCTCAGTCTGCGTAGAGCACTCGCCTTGGAAGCGAGAGGTCGCAGGTTCAACTCCTGCTGCCCAGACCAAACATTGGTGAACGTAGCTTAACGGCAAAGCCCCCGGTTGTGAGCCGGGCAGATACGGGTTCGAGCCCCGTCGTTCACCCCAAATCCTGAGTCGATAGCTCAATTGGCAGAGCACCCGGTTCTTACCCGGGAGGTTGCGAGGTCGGTACTCGCTCGATTCACCAATTTCTTTGCCCGGTAGCTCACCGAGAAGAGCGCCGCTCTTACAAAGCGGAGGCAGGTGGTGCAAGTCCACCCCGGGTGACCAGTTTTGACGGCACGACCGTCATACCGAGGTCCGTCACAGGCCAGTCACTCCGTGGCACGGGTTCTGACTCCCGGCCGGCTCGCTGACGCTAACCATTGCAAGGCGTGTATCGAGGGCTATCCGATGACGACACCGCCAACTCGAAATTAGCTCAGTTGGATAGAGCATACGACTACTAATCGTACGGTCACAGGTTCGACTCCTGTATTTCGCACCACAAAGGTAAAGGCCTGAAACGCCTGCGGTTCGAGTCCGCACAAAACCCGAGCGAAAGCTCACCCCAGCGGCGGCCGCCAGCCCGGCTCGAACGTGAGACGCAAGTCGATCGAACGTGACCGGACAGCAATGCCCTTGCCGGTTGACGTGCTGGCCACTGTGCCCGAGCCCACGTCCGGCCCGTGTCCGGGTGCCTGTCGATGAGCGAAAGCCCGACAGCCCGGATACGCCGCGCGTGCCCTCCGGCCAGTCGCCACCGCCAGCCCGCCTGGACGTTGTGGTTGTCGCCGCACCCTTTCCCTGCGTCCCGCCTGCTGCGGGGCGTGTTTTTCATTAGCTCATCAAAGGAGGTGATTGCATGTCTTTCGGCGAAAGTCGAAGCGAGCGTTTCCAGCGCCACATTCGCGAAAGCAACAAGCGATCACTCGCTTTGGCGCACAAGCGGAAATGGCAACAGAAGCTCGCACCCAAACCCGTTCGTTCCACTAAACAGAACGAACCCACTAACGAGAACCAAGGAGTAAGACGCATGTTTTACACAAAGACCATCGTGCGCAAGCACGAACGTGCACTCCTGTTCCGCGACGGCGACTTCGTCAAGTTCCTCGAACCTGGCGTGTACCGTTTCGCAACGCTCGTGCACACCTACCGCGTGGATCGTTTCTACCTGACCGTCCCGCTGTTCACACACGAACTGGCGGACTACCTGGTGGAAAACCACGCTGACGAAGTCGAACGTTACTTCGACGTTGTAGAAACCGCTGACAACGAAATCGCGACCATTTACCACAACGATCGCGTGACCCTTGTTATGGCGCCGGCAACTCGCAAGCTGTTCACCAAGGGCGTTTACCGCCTGCGCGTCGAACGCTTCGAGATCCGTGATGCGCTGGAAGCAGACCCGCAGCTGGCCAAGCGCCTGGCGGCAAGCAATGACCCGATGCTGAAGGCCATCGCGGACAAGCTGCTGTACACCCGCGTTGTACCGGAAGGCTACATTGGTCTCCTGTACGTCGACGGTGAGCTGCAGCGTTCGCTTGCGACCGGTTTCCACGCGTTCTTCGCTGTAGAACGTGCGGTCAACGTCGACATCTACGACACACGTACCCAGACGCTGGAAGTCTCGGGCCAGGAAATCCTGACCAAGGACAAGGTATCGCTGCGCATTAACCTGACGGCGACCTACCAGCTCGATGACGCCGAGCAGGCCCTGCGTGAGACCCGTGATCCGATGGATCACCTGTACAAGGAAGTGCAGTTCGGTCTGCGTGGTGCCGTCGGTACCCGCACGCTGGATGCGCTGCTGGAAGACAAGGCGGCAATCGACACGTCGGTTGCTGACCACCTGAAGGCGCGCTTCGCCGACGTTGGCATTGCCATCGCATCGGTTGGCGTGAAGGACATCATCCTGCCCGGTGATATGAAGGACCTGCTGGGCAAGGTGGTGGAAGCCGAAAAGGCGGCGCAGGCGAACGTGATTCGTCGCCGCGAAGAGACCAACGCAACCCGTTCGCTCCTGAACACCGCCAAGGTTATGGAATCGAACGCCGTCGCGCTGCGTCTGAAGGAGCTTGAGACACTCGAGAAGATCACCGACAAGATCGGCAACATCTCGGTTTACGGCGGTCTCGACTCGGTCCTGAACGACCTGGTTCGTATGAAGCAGTAGTTCGGGGCAACGACCGAGGGCCTGTTTCGGCAGGCCCTCACTTTCTACGGCTGTAGCTCAGAGGACAGAGCGCAACAGTGCGAACGTTGAAGTCGCAGGTTCAAATCCTGCCAGCCGTACCAGATTCAGGAGACTCGCAAGGCAGGCGTGCTTATCGGTCTTGAAAACCGTGATGTCCGAAAGGGCGTGTAGGTTCGATCCCTACAGTCTCCGCCAATCACGGGAGAAGTGGCCGAGTGGTTTAAGGCGCTCGCTTGCTAAGCGAGAGGGGCTCACTGTCCCGCCAAGGTTCAAATCCTTGCTTCTCCGCCAACCTTTAACCATTGAGCGCTCGTCTAAAGGCAAAGACACGAGAATCTGACTCTCGAGATCGCGGTTCGAGTCCGTGGCGCTTATCCACTCTGCTCGTAGCACAGCTGGTAAAGAGCAGTCGACTTTTAATCGACCCGTCGAGGGTTCAAGTCCCTCCGGGCAGACCAAATTGATGCGATAGCAAAGTGACCATGCACCGGCCTGCAAACCCGGATACGCCGGTTTGACTCCGGCTCGCATCTCCAATCAGTAGTGACGTAGCTTAATCGGTCAAAGCGCCGGCCTCATAAGCCGGGGGATGTTGGTTCGAGGCCAACCGTCACCACCAGCTTTACCTCATTGGTGTAACGGCTAGCACAGCGGCTTCCAAACCCGCTGGTCGAGGTTCGAATCCTCGGTGAGGTGCCACGCGTGCATAGCTCAATCGGCAGAGCGCCGGGCTTCCACCCCGGAGATTTCGGTTCATCCGAGGCGCACCGCGCCGACAGACGCCCGCAGGGCGCCCCGAAGGGGTGAGCCCAGCGAATCCACACCGAATGCCCGCACCACGGCCACCTGAAGGGAATCGGAATACCTACCTGTCTTAGAAACAGGTGCTTCCCCGTTCGAATCGGGGGG
>CAZSIQ010000011.1:40210-76295 GCA_964606915.1 uncultured Woeseiaceae bacterium
AATCGGAATACCTACCTGTCTTAGAAACAGGTGCTTCCCCGTTCGAATCGGGGGGTGGCTACCACACATCGCGGATCTGAAGGGAAGTGGCATACCTGGTCAGCTCAAAACTGGCTGTTTCCCCGTTCGAATCGGGGGGTCCGCACCACGGCCGTCTGATGGGAATCGGTATACCTGCCTGCCTCAGAAGCAGGTGCTTCCCCGTTCGAATCGGGGGGCGGCTACCAACACCGCGGATCTGAAGGGAATTGGAATACCTGGGTCGCTTAAAACGATCTGTTTCCTCGTTCGAATCGAGGGATCCGCACCACATTCACACAATCCACATTGCGAGCACCGGAGAAACGAGATGATTGAAAAGATTCTGAAGCTGGACGTTGCCGGCCGCCCGACCGCGTGGATTACGCGGGAGGAAGGCGCGCTGCTGTACTGCCGCGACCAGGTTGCCTGGGAGGCGGGTACCAGCGAATTCGTCCTGCGCGGTGGCTTCAATCGTGTCACGGGGCTGCGCACCGTGCTGCGACTGAACACCATCGTCGCAACGAAGACGGTGGATCAGGCGGCAGCAGACACACGTCCGGTACTGACCAATGCACAGCTGTTCGCACGCGATGCGTTCATGTGCCTGTACTGCGGTGTCGAGCTACCGCCGCGACTGCTGACTCGCGATCACGTCATCCCGGTTTCCCGCGGAGGGCGCGACGAATGGGAAAACGTGGTCACGGCCTGCCGCGCCTGTAACCACCGAAAGGACGATCGCCTGCTTGAAGAGATCGACATGCAGCTGCTTGCTGTCCCTTTTGTGCCCAACCGTGCAGAAGGACTGATTCTTGAAAACAGGACCATCCTTTCTGACCAGATGGAATTTCTGAAGACACACATTGGGAGGTCCAGCCGCCTGCTGGTCTGACCGGGATTCCGTCGACCAACAACGGGGCACCGCAAGGTGCCCCGACTATGGACGTAGCATCATGAACGAGAAAGAACTGACAGAGCTCTTAGCCTTCTTCCCGAAGTACAGGAAGCCGTTCTTCTACTTCAAGGACCGCTATGCGCTGTTGCTTCTGAGCCTGTCGACGGATGACGAAGTCAGCAAACAGTCTCTGAAGAAAACCGCTTACTCGAAACTCCTCGACAAGGCTGTCGTGAAGGAGACCCTGGGCCAGTTCGGCGGCAAAGCGCTGTCGGCAGACCACTTCGACGTTCACTGGCCGAAGCCGGTGTTGAACTACACGTTGACGCTGGGCCAGTGGGGACACAGCCGCTACACGGGATACCAGACCTCTCGCCGTGGCTTTAACCTGGTGCTGCAGCTGAACTTCGGCTGGGATCACGACCGGGATTACCTGTCGCTGGATCCGAGCGGCTATCGTCCCTTCGAGAATCGCTACCACCCGATTGCCGCAAAGCCGTTTCGCACCCTCGCCTGGGCACGACTCGATGTCGACCTGGTGTCGGGTGAGGTATTGATCGAAGAGATCCAGACGGACTGGGTGCGCAACGCGAAGGCTGCCTACCGGATTGCCGAACACTTCAAGTACGTGGGTTACCAGCGGCTGAAGTGCCGGTTCCTGAGCGCTGACGTCATTCGCTACGTCGACGAGGTGCTCGCACCACACTCACGCGTATGGGATGAGGCAATGCTGGCTGCAACACTGTGGTTCGTTCGCCGCGAGCTCGGGATTCGTCGTGTGTACTACCACTCACACGAAACCGGTGCCGCCCTGAAGAAGATCTGCTACAGCCTGCCGCCGCGTTCGCTGTACACGCAGCTGCCGAAGAAGTTCTGCTTCGCGGAAACCAGGCTGCCGCCCGCCTTCCTCAGGAAGAAGTCCGGACGGCTGGCGACACACCGACGCATCCCGGATGCGAAGTTTCACTCGCTGGAGCTTTGAACCGGTAAGCGCAAAGGGCCGTGCCCCGCAAGGGGTTCGGCCTGCTTACTCTGTCTCTTTCAGATGCCGGTCAAAGAACTCGACCAGTTTGCCGAAAAGATACCGCTGGTAGTGCGGCTCCCGCGCCCACGAGTGCGTTGCACCTGGCGCGAATGCGAAATCAAAGTTCTTACCTTGCTTGATCAGCTCTTCCGCCAGCACGGCGGTCGTTTTGAACGGGACCACATGATCCTGCATACCGTGGATCAGCAGCAGGTGGTCTTCGAGGTTGGCGGCGTAATTTAGCGCCTTGCGCTCGAAGATCTCCGGGTGCGTCTCCGGCCGACGAACGATGGCCACGTCGTCCGTGCCGAAGAAGCGCGGATCAACGGCAGACGCTGCCGCGACCGCCGCCTGGAACAGGCCGGGCTTCATCAACAGTGAGTACACGGACAGCGTGCCACCGTAGCTGCTGCCCCAGATGCCGATGCGGTCCGGGTCGACATACGGCAGCGTCTCCATGTAGTCGACCGCGCTTTCCAGGTCGTCGATATCCTCGTCGGCGAAGCCCAGCAAAAACTCCTCGCGGAACGCCCGCCCGTAACCGTTGCTGCCGCGGCTGTCGACCTGCACGACGATGTAACCCTGCTGCACGAGGTAGTGCTGGACCAGGCTGTAGACACCACGCCACTGGTTGCGCGCCGTATTCGAGTACACCGGGCCAAACAGCACCGGGTACTTTTTGTCCGGGTCGAGATCGATTGGCGCGAGGATCCGGGCGTGCAGCGTGTAGTCGTCGATCTTGCTCGGGAAGCTGACGTAACTGGCCTCGGGCCAGTCGCGCTCCAGGAACCCGGGTAATGGCGATGTGGTGACTCGCTTCTCGGTACCGCCGTTCGCGGAGACGACATAGAGCTCTGCTGGCGACGTGTCGTTGCTGTGCCGGATGACCACGTGCTTGCCGTCCGGCGACGGGAAACCTTCGTTGCGGCCAGCCAGGCTCGTCACGCGTTGCGGCTCGCCGTCGGTCGCATTCACGCGGTAGACATGCAGCTCATAGGGATTCACGCCGTTGCCGTTGTAGAAGATCGTGTTGTCGGCAGTGACGACGGTAGGTCCCGACAGCACGTCATAGGCCGGTTCGGTCAGCGGTCGCGGCAAGTCCTTCGACGGGCTCGCATCGATAACGTAAAGACCGTAGCGATCCTCCCGGTCGCTTAAGAAAACGACATCCTTGCCATTCGGGTGCCACGCCGATGCAAACGACGTGTACATTCGACTCTCCCGGCTGTGACGCCAGATCTCGCGCAGTCGCGTCTCACCCGGCAGAACAACGAACAGCTTGCGATCGACCGCCGTGTCCGATGCCGTGTCGACGAGCAGTACACCGTCCGGCGACCAGCTGAAGTCGATGACCTGGTTCGCGTCCGGGGCTTCCAGCGGCAACATCGTGATTTCGCCACTATCCACATCGAGCAGGCCGACGTTACGAATCTCGTTCGCGTCGCCCGGGTAGCCTCGACGTACGAGATTCGGGTCGGTCTCCCCGGCGAGGTAATCCGGGAACGGCACCTTGCGCATCTCACGCCGGTCAACGATGTGCAGCGCGATTGTCTTTC
The DNA here is from genome assembly GCA_964606915.1 of uncultured Woeseiaceae bacterium. Taxonomy (GTDB): domain Bacteria; phylum Pseudomonadota; class Gammaproteobacteria; order Steroidobacterales; family Woeseiaceae; genus UBA1847. The sequence continues at coordinate 43,704 of CAZSIQ010000011.1, forward strand.
CATCCGGCGACCACGCGTAGGTCGGCCCGCTCCAGATGCCGGGACCGATTTCTCGCTCCGGTCGTGCGTAGCGGCCTGCACCCAGCGACGACAGCCGCGGAATACCGATGTCGGTCGCCTTTTTCACAGCGGCGTCGTCCAGATCCATCAACCAGAGATCGCCACCCTGCAGGAAGGCCGCCCATTCACCCGTCGGTGAGACCGAAAGGTTGTAAGCGTCGCGACCCACCGTGGCCATGAGCGACTCAGCGTAGCCCCTGGAATCGTTGAACCAGAGCCCGTCACCTCGAAGGCTCAGGAGATACTCGTCGTACATCCAGGCGATCGAACGAACCGAGGCGTCCGATCTGGAACGCAGTCGCTGCAGCTCACTGCCGTCCTTGAAGGCCACCCACAAGTCTCGATTTGGCAACCCTTTGTCATTCCACGCAAACGCGAATTTCTCGCTGCTTGGCGACCAGACCGGTGCCGAAGGTGCTGTGCCGACAAGACTTGGGCTCGCAAACAGGTCATCGAGGGTCAGCAGCGGCAGTTCAGCGTTTGCCGTTTTCGATGCGGTGAACACTGTGATCAGAAGACCCGTGACAGCCAGCTGGAAAAAACCGGATCGTTGCCTCATTGGGTTCCCTTGGTAGTTCGGCGGCGCGCCGATGTTAGCAGGGTTCATCGCTTCATTTGGCCGGCACGCTGCGCTACCTTGTAATCTTGGCCATAACGAGAACAACAATGACCAAGCGATACGCCCTTCTCGCCTTCGTCACCCTTTTTGCCGCCTGCAGCAAGGATGAGTCTGTTGAGACTCCGTCGACAGCTGACACCAACAGCGCCGACATCATCCTGACCAACGCGCGCGTCTACACACTGAACTGGGGTGACCCGCGACCGGACGGCGAGTCGGCCGACGACGCACCTCTGACCGAGACGGGCTGGCAGCCAGACGCCGAGGCCGTCGCAACCAAAAGTGGAGACATCCTGTTCGTTGGCAGCAGCGAAGACGCCCTGGCATTCCAGGGCGACAACACCCGCGTGGTCGATCTCAACGGCGCGACGGTCGTACCCGGCCTCGCTGACTCGCACACGCATGTCTTCAACCTCGGCGCCAAGCTCGATCTTGTCGACCTGACCGGCATTGAAACGGAGGAAGAAGCCGTCGCGATCGTCGCCGAGCGCGCGAAGACCATCCCGGAAGGCGAGTGGATTCTCGGCGCAGGCTGGGACGAAGGCGCGTGGGCAAATCGCTACCCGGACAAGGCACTGTTGAGTGACGCTGTACCCAACCACCCGGTGTTTCTCGACAGCCTTCACGGTTTTGCCGCATGGGCCAACCAGGCGGCGCTCGATATTGGTGGCATAACTGCAGACAGCGAAGTTCCGGTCGGTGGCACGATGGGGCTGAACGAAGAAGGCGAACCCAATGGCCTGTTCCTGAACCGCGCGACGACGATGCTCGATGCGATCGTGCCACCGCCGCCGCGTGAAACCCTGATCAAGCAGGTGCTGATCGGGCTCAACCAGATGGCCGAAGACGGCTATGTCGCGGTCCATGATGCCGGTCTCGATTCACGCTGGATGAGTGTGCTCGAACAACTCGAGGAAGAAGGCCGACTGCCGATCCGCGTATACGCCATGCTGTCACTGCGTGACGAGCCGCTGATTCGCAAGTGGATCGAGAAAGGGCCGGATACGGACAACGACAGCATGCTCGTCACCCGCACCGTCAAGGCGTACTACGACGGTGCACTTGGCTCTCGCGGTGCGCGACTGCTGGCGGACTATGCCGATATGCCCGGACACCGGGGTGTCAGCGGTGACGGCTACGGCTTCGATGAAGCACTGAACGCCGAAGCGATGAAGGTCGGCTTCCAGGTGGCGATCCACGCCATCGGCGACGCCGGTAACCGGGAAGCAATCAATATCCTCGAAGAAACGTTCAACACCAACCCCGAGACACGCAACAACCGCCACCGCATCGAGCATGCACAGGTGATGCACCCGGACGACATGCCGAGGCTGGGACAGCTTGGCCTGATTGCGTCGATGGAGCCACCGCACGCGATGGAAGACAAACGCTGGGCGTTCGCACGCCTCGGCCCCGAACGCATTCGTGGCGCGTACGCGTGGCGCTCGTTACGCGAAAGCGGCGCCGACCTCACCTTCAATTCAGACAACCCGGGCTCGGACCACAGCATCTTCTACGGTCTGCATTCGGCTATCACCCGCCAGGACAAAAACTTCGAACCCGAAGGCGGCTGGTACCCGGAGCAGCGCATGTCATCCGACGAGTCCTTGCGCGCGTACACCAACTGGGCGGCCTACGCGAGCTTCCGCGAAGACGACACCGGCATCATCGAGGTCGGCCGCTGGGCGGACATCACGGTCATGGATATTGATCCGTTCGTGCTGGCGGAAGAGAACCCGGCGGCATTGCTCGACGGCAAAATTCTGATGACGATCGTGGATGGGAAGGTGGTGTACGAGCGATAGAGTCACCTACGCAAACAGCTTCCGGATCAGTTTATCGCTCTCAATCGCCAGGAAACTCGGCAGGAAGCACAGCAGGATAATCGGCCACCACTCCGTTGGTACGGGCGCCGTCCGAAATATCGCCGAGGCCTGCGGTACGAAGGTCGGGATCAGCCGTATCAGGATGCTTAGCGCAATGCCGGCCAGCAGGAAGTGATTGGAAAACGGGTTGAACGTAAACGCCGAGTCACGAATCGATCGCGCCGACAGCACGTAGCCGAAATGCGCCAGCAGAATGCCCCAGAATGCAGCCGTTTGCGCCTGCGTCAGCAGCAGCGGATCGACGATCACTCCATCGACGACAGCAGCGGCACCGAAGTGGTGGTAAATCAGGAAACCGGGCGTCGCGATCGCAAGGCCAATGAACACCACGCGCTGCATGAACATGGCGTTGATGATGTGTTTCTTCGGGTCCCTGGGCGGATGATCGAGCAGCCCGTTCTCTTTCCGCTCCATCATCAATGGCATCGTTAACAGTACCGAATCGAGCAGGTTGACCCAGAGGATCTGCACGGGCTCGAGCACGAAGCGGGCGCCGAACACCGGCACGAACGACGCCATGATCACGGCACCCAGAATCAGTAACGCCTGCGCGGCGTTGGTCGGCAACGTGTAGAGAATCGCCTTCTGCAGGTTATTCCACGCGTGCCGGCCTTCTTCGACCGCTGCGACGATGGTTGCGAAGTTGTCGTCCGCGAGCACGATATCCGAGGATTCCTTGGCCACCTCGGTGCCGGTAATGCCCATCGCAACGCCGATATCGGCCGCCTTCAGCGCCGGGGCATCGTTGACACCGTCACCGGTCATCGCGACGACGTGGCCCGACTCACGCAGCGACTCGGCAATGGCTTTCTTGTGCTCCGGCGCAACACGAGCAAACACCGAGACATCGGCTGTTGTCTTCTCGAGCTCTGCTTCCGTCATGTCGGAAATGGCCGAACCCCGAAGGGCGGTCTCGGCGTCGATACCCAGCTGCTTTGCCACCGCCTGCGCCGTGTCCGGATGGTCCCCGGTGATCATGACCGTACGAATACCGGCCGTCCTGCACTGCGCCACCGCCTCGATCGCCGACTGTTTCGGCGGATCGATCATGCCCTGCAGGCCGACGAAGGTCATATTGGTCAGGTTCTCGTGGCGCAGGTCCTGGTACTCGCCGGGCAACTCCTTGATCGCAAAGCCGAGCGTACGCAGGGCGTCCTGTGCAAATGTCCGCGCAACGGTGAGCGCGTCGCCGGGTTCGAAGGCCACCGCATTACCCTGATTGTCGAGCGTCGCCGTGCACTTTTTGACGACCACCTCGGGCGCACCCTTCAACAGAACCAGGCGTCGGTCGCCGGCGGCGACCAGTACGGCCATGAAACGTGTCGATGACTCAAACGGGATTTCGCCCAGGCGTTTCAGGCCGTTGGCGATGAGATCGGCCTTGGCACCGGAGACTCTCAAGGCCACCTCGGTCGGGTCACCGACGCCGGAGTCACCACTTAATGTCGCGTTATTGCAGTAGAAGCCGCACTTCAGCAGCTCCATCAACGCGAGCTGCTCGCGAGGCGACACCACCTTTTTATCGGCGCGGAATTCACCCTCGATGTCATAGCCGACACCGGTCACGTCGAACAGCTCACCGCCGGCGTAGGCGCGGGTGACGGTCATGCGGTTCTCGGTCAGCGTACCGGTCTTGTCCGAGCAGATGACCGAGGTCGCGCCGAGCGTTTCGGCTGCCGGCAGCGTGCGCACCAGCGCCTTGCGGGACGCCATCGCCACACCCGACAGTGCGAGGATCGAGGTCACCAGCGCCGGCAGCATCTCCGGAATGGACGCAACCACCAGCGACACGGCGCCGAGGAAGCTGTAGGAGATCGCGTAACCCAGCCACGCACCCACGACGAAGTTGATCGCGCCCACCACGAGGATCGCGCCGATCAACATCTTCACGAATTCCTTTAGCTGGCGCTGCAGCGGCGTCTCACCGCTGTCGGCAGACTCGACCATGTCCGCGACCCGGCCGAATACCGTCTTGCGTCCGGTGGCGACAACAACGCCGCGAGCCGAACCACGCGTCACGAACGTGCCAGAAAAGCCCGTGTTCGCCTGGTCGCCCGGCACCAGGTTCCTGCCCTCGAGCGCGCCGGACTTCTTCGCAACCGGCACCGACTCGCCGGTCAGCGAAGACTCGTCGACATGAACGTCATTCACCTTGATGAAACGCAGGTCCGCGGGCACCTTGTCCCCGCCTTCCAGCACGACGACGTCACCGGGCACCAGCTCCCTCGCCGGAATCCGTCGCTGTACGTTGCCGCGGATCACCAGCGCCTCCTGCACCATCATGTTGCGGAGCGCGTCGAGCGCACCCTCCGCCTTGCCCTCCTGCACGAAGCCAAGCACGGCGTTCAGCAGCACCACACCGGTAATCACGATCGTGTCCGGCAGCATGTGCGAACCGAACGCCGTCAGCGTCGCGGTGATTGTTGCTGTGACCAGCAGGATGATGACCATCGGGTCATTGAACTGGCGCAGGAAACGCACCCAGGCCGGGGTCTTTTCGAACTCGATCTCGTTCGGCCCGAGTTCATCCAGTCGCGCCGTGGCGGCCTCGTCATCCAGGCCACCGCGGCCGGTGCTGAGACGATTCATCACCTCGTCAGGTGACAGCTCGTACCATGCGGGCTCCACATTGTGCTCCCTGGTTGTTGTTCGTGTTCTACAGGCGAATCCGTTACCCCGGACCATTGTCGGTTCTCGGCGGGCCTGCGCGGATAAGTATTTGTCCCAAAAGCACGCAGGAAAAGCTTCGGTTTCACCGAGGGGTGGTATTTCCGCTACCGATACCGCTCGCGGTCCGCCCCACTCCGTGCTTCAATCAGTCGATACCCTCTTGCCGGAGGCTCGAATGAGCCGTTACGCGCTGTTACTGGTTTTCGCCCTGTGCACAAACGCCCATGCTGACGATGACGCTGCGATGGCCACCGTAACGGCAGGCGAACAGAGCTACTCGTTCAGCGACTGGAACGGCCCCGCCATCGACGTTCGGCTGTTTGTCCCGCAACAGGCCACGCCCGACACGCCGATTCTTTTCGTCATCCATGGCTGGAGCCGGGATGTCGAGCGTTACTACAACGACTGGAGTGCGCTCGCTAAAGAAAAGGGCTTCATCGCCGTCGTGCCGCACTACCCCATCGACGATTTCCCCACGGCCAACGAATTCAACCAGGGACACGTGTTCGATGCCGAAACGGGTGAGTTTCGGTCGCCCGACACGTGGACGTTTGCGTCCATCGAGGCCGTATTCGATGACGTGGTATCCCGCCTCGGCAGCAGCGAGGAGCAATACACGATCTACGGACACTCCGCCGGTTCGCAGTTTGTCCATCGCTTCCTCTGGCACGTCCCCGGCACCCGCGCAAAACGTTACCTCGCCGCCAACGCCGGCTGGTACACGATGCCGGATGACACGGTTGACTACCCGTATGGCTTCCGGAATTCCAACATCAGCCGCGATCAGATGGCGGCTGCATTAAAACGCGACGTCGTCCTGATGCTGGGCCGGGAAGACACGGCCACGCAAAGCTCCAGCCTGCGCAACACACCCGAGGCGAAAGCCCAGGGTGCGAATCGCTACCTGCGCGGACTCACGATGTACCACAACGCGCGGACGGTAGCGGAAGACCTCGGCGTCGAGTTCGGCTGGACACTGCAAGTTGTCGATGATGCGGGCCACGTAAACGCCGAGATGGCTGTCGCCGCTGCGGAACTTATCGACTAAGTCACTTGACTTAACGCGGGAAGAACCGCGTTTCCGGTGCGCTAAATACTCAAAATCCTTGGGCTTATCGCCTATCATCCCCTCCTCGAAAAAACTCCGGAGCCCGGAATGAAACACCTGTTTACCGCCGTTGCGGCGCTTGCTCTTCTCAGCGCCTGCGGCCAGTCGTCAGACGCGCCCGTTGAAACCACCGCCGCGGACAGCGACAAGATTTTTGATATGCCTTACCTCGAGCGCGACCTGGACAACGGTCTGCGCGTGGTCATCGTGCCGACCGACTACCCGGACATCATCACGATCCAGATTCCCGTGCAGACGGGCTCGCGGAACGAGATCGAGGACGGCAAAACCGGCTTCGCGCACTTCTTCGAACACATGATGTTCCGCGGCACCGAGAATTACCCGGCCGACGAGTACGCCGCGATCTTAAAGAGCGCCGGCGCCGACCAGAACGCCTACACCACGGCCGACTACACGAACTACCACATCACGGCGACGAAGGAAGATCTCGAAAAGATCATCGAGATCGAAGCAGACCGCTTCCAGAATTTGAGCTACACCGAAGATGTGTTCCGCACCGAGGCGCTGGCCGTCAAGGGCGAATACCTGAAGAACTTCTCGGACCCGATCTCGAAAATGTTCGAGCGCATCTCGGCGCTGATGTTCCAGGACCACACCTACGGCCACACGACGATGGGCTACATCGAAGACATCGATGCGATGCCCGACCAGATCGAATACTCGAAGGTGTTCTTCGATCGCTGGTACCGCCCGGAGAAGACGGCCGTCATTCTCGTCGGCGACCTGGACCCGGAAGAGACCTTCGCCATGGTCGAGAAGTACTGGAGCAGCTGGGAGACCGGCGACTATGTCCAGGAGATTCCGGTCGAGGCACCGCTGGGTGCCCCGAAATACGAGCACATGCAGTGGAAGGGTCCGACCCAGCCGTGGCTGACGATGACTTTCCGCGGTCCCGCGTTCGTCGCGACGGAGAAAGACATGCCGGCCATCGACATCCTGTCCGAGGTGTACTTCTCGCAGTCGTCTGACCTGTACAAGCAACTGGTGCTCGAGGACCAGTCCGTTGACCAGCTGTGGACCTACTTCCCGAACCTGATCGACCCGGGCGTGCTGCTGATCGCGGCCCGCCTGACGGACGCCGAAAAAGGCGCCGAGGTTCGTGACCACATCAATGCGACGCTCGCGGAGGCCCGCACGGCGCTGATCTCTGAACAGAAGATCGAAGAAACCAAGTCACGCCTGCGTTACAGCTTCGCCTCCAGCCTGAGCAGCGCCGGCAACATCGGTTCGATGCTCGCCGCGATCGCGTACTACAACCGTGATATCGACATCGTCAACGACCTGTACCGAACCTATGACTCTCTTACCGCCGAGGACGTTCGCACGGCAGCCAACACCTACTTTATCGACGACTCTCGCGTGACCTTCACGCTGTCATCGGATGAGAGCATGGCAGGCGTCGACGGTATGACCTCACTGGACGAGCTGGTCGCCTCGATGACGATGGCGGAAAGCGCGCCTGCCGCTGGCGAAGGAAGCACTATCGTTTCTCTCCCGGCTGCAGAGACCGACGGCGATGCCGTTGAGGTGTCGTTTGTTACCCAGCAGTCCGAATCATCAGCGCTTGTGAACGTGTCCTTCCTCGTGCACGCCGGTGCCGCCGTCGACCCCGAGGGTAAAAAGGGCCTCGCCGCGCTGACAGCGGCCATGGTCACCGACGCCGGCTCCGAAGCGATGAGCATCGACGAGATCAATGCGGCGCTGTTCCCGATGGCTGCAGGCTTTGGTGCCCAGGTCGACAAGGAAATGACGCGCCTCGCAGGCCAGGTGCACAAGGACAAGCTTGATGACTGGTACGAGCTCGTTCGCGGCCAGCTGTTGTTCCCGGGCTGGTCCGAGCAGGACTTCACGCGCATCAAGACGCAGATGACCAACGCCATCCGCACCAACCTGGTCGGCAACAACGACGAGGAGCTTGGCAAAGAAGTGCTGTACTCGGCGATCTTTGCAGAGGGTCATCCGTACGGCTCACTGAACATGGGCAACAGCGGTGACATCGAGTCGATTACGCTGGATGACGTGAAGGCGTTCTACGCGCAGTACTACACGACCGCGAACATCACGGTCGGCCTGTCGGGTGGCTACCCGGACAGCTTCGCCACCCGCATCAGCGACGACCTGCAGATTCTCGAAGCCGGTGAGCGCGTGGCGATGGAAGTTCCGCCGGCACCGGTCAATGAAGGCCGGCACGCAACCATCGTGCAAAAGGAAACCCCGGGTGTGGCCGTCTCTTACGGCTTCCCGCTCAACCTGAAACGCGGCGACCCGGACTGGGTGGCGCTGTGGTTGGTGCGTTCCTACCTCGGTGAGCACCGCAGCACCAACGCCCACCTGTTCCAGCGCATCCGCGAAACCCGCGGCATGAACTACGGCAACTACGCCTACATCGAGTACTTCCCGCGCGGCATGTTCCAGTTCCAGCCGGACACGAACCTCGGCCGCCAGCAGCAGATCTTCCAGGTCTGGATTCGCCCGGTGCGCAGCAACAACGACGCGCACTTCGCGACCCGTGTTGCCCAGTTCGAAATCGAGAAGCTCATTGACGAGGGCTTGAGCGAGTCCGACTTCGAGGCCACCCGCGCGTTCCTCGCAAAGTCTGTGAGCCTGCTGACCGACGGCCAGTCGCGCCAGCTCGGTTACGCGCTGGACGGGCAGTACTACGGCACGGGTAACTTCAGCGAGTACGTGCGTAACGGCCTCGCCAACCTGACGCTGGATGATGTGAACCGCGTGATCCGCGAGAATCTCGACGTCGACGACATGCAATTTGTCTACGTCACTCGCGATGGCGAAGACCTGAAGCAGCGACTGCTGGACGACGCCGAGTCACCGATGACCTACGCGGCACAGCTGCCGGACGACGTCCTGGCAGAAGACCAGGTGATCGACGGCCTCGCACTCGAGATCGACTCGGTCGAGATCGTGCCGGCTGAGCAGGTGTTTAACTAGGCTTCCAGCCAATGCCCTGTCGACGGTACCGTCGGCAGGGCTTTTTTCTCACGGCACTCCGCGCGACGGTACACTGGTAGCCTGACGCCGAAGGCCACGCGCATGAGCCCCCGCAAGACCTACCAGGACATCTACCCGTCGGAGCCGCTGTTAAACAGCGCGACGACCGCGCGTGCGTCTGCAGCGGAGCTCCTGACGCTTGAGTACTTCGAAGCCGAACCTGCCACGATGCCGACCGAGTCCTTCGACCAGCACCACATCCTCGTCAACCTGAACGACCAGGCACACCGTGTGGAAAACTGGCGAGACGGCGAGCATCGCGACTTTGTGTTCGAGAAAGACGAGATCGTTGTCACGCCGGCGGGCGTCGAGAGCGGCTGGCGCTGGCATGCGCGATCCCGCTGCATCGTCATCACGCTCGAGCCCGACAAGTTCCAGCGGTTCGCCGAGCGCGAGGTCGGAATGCTGCTGGCCAGCGAACAGCTCAAGGATCTGCCTCAGTTCAGCGACCCGGACATCTGCCAGGCCGCAGCCATGCTGATGGATGCGTTAACGTCGGAGCTCCCCGGCTCGGCGGTCATGTACGAAAGCCTCGCGCGCATCTTCCTCGTCAAGCTGATTCACAAGTACGGTGTCGAGCGTGACGAGGAAATCCTGTTTTCCAAGCGATTCACGGCACAACACTACCAGCGTGTGCTCAACCTTGTTGCCGAACGCTTTGCCCAGGTCATCACGGTCGAGGAACTGGCCAGGGAGGCTGGCTTGAGTCCGTCGCACTTTGCCCACGTGTTCAAAGCGACGATCGGCGTCAGCCCGATGCAGTTCGTCACGAGCTATCGACTGGAACGGGCCCGCCAACGCCTGGCCGATATCGATGCGCCCATAATCGATATCGCGCACGCCTGCGGCTTTTCCGACCAGGCGCACTTCTCCCGGGTTTTCAAACAGAATGAGGGACTTACACCCTCGCAGTTCCGCAAGCAACTGACCGACTAGGCGCATCGCGGCGTTACCAGCCGCCCGCTTCAACACGTCAGCGCCGCAGGATCCGTCAAACGATTCGGAGTCCTGTCCAATTCACCCGGACGGGACCTCACTACTCTGAGCGCATGTTTTGGACACGCTGTAAGGAGACAACAGTGACCCGAGTTTTCACCCTGATTGCTTTTCTGTTCGTTTTTACCCCTGACTTTTCGGAGGCCGCAATGAAGCGCACCGTTACGTTTACCAGTGCCGGCCAGACCCTGACCGGCGACCTCTATCTCCCCGACAACTACACGGCCGGAACACGCCTGCCCGGCGTGGTTGTGACCGGCGCCTGGACGTCGGTAAAAGAGCAGATGCCCGGTACCTACGCCGCTGAACTGGCGGATCGTGGTTTCGCTGCGCTGGCGTTTGATTTTCGAGGCTGGGGCGCATCTCCGGATGACATTCGTTACCTCGAGGACCCAACACGCAAGACCGAGGACATTGTCGCCGCGATCAACTTCATGGCGACGCGCGACGAGGTTGACCCCGCCAGTCTTGCAGGCCTCGGTATTTGTGCATCCGCCGGTTACATGAGCGACGCTGCGCTGCAGAGTCCGCAACTGAAGGCGCTGGCCCTTGTCGCACCCTGGCTGCATGACGCTGCTATTGTCGACGCGGTCTACGGCGGCGAAGAGGGTGTCAGTGCGTTGATCGCCGCAGGTCGCAGTGCCGACGCAGCGGATGAGCCCGTGTTCATCGAGGCGGTAAGTGCTACCAACGAGCAATCGCTGATGTACGGCGCGCCGTACTACACCGAAGCCGACCGCGGCCTGATTCCCGAGTACGACAACCAGTTCAATGTTGCGTCGTGGGAACCGTGGCTCAAGTACGACGCCATCAAAACAGCGCACCAGCTGGAAAAGCCCACGCTGCTGGTGCACTCCGAGGCAGCAGCCATCCCGCAGGGCGCAAAACGGTATGCCGAGATCATGGGCGATGCGGCAGAGACTATCTGGCTGGACGACGTCACACAGTTCGACTTCTACGACCAGCCGGCCGCCGTAAAGACCTCCGCCGACGCAGTCGCGAAACACTTCGCCAGCGAGCTGGGCCGGTGAAGCCGTCACGAGGACTGGGAGGCCTGATTCTCATGACACTGTTAGCCTACGACATAGCACACGGCACGCCGCAGGATGTCGCCGCGATCGAGACGATCGTCGAAAGCGTCGGCGCACTGGCCGATCTCGGCAACTTCGAAGCACTGGAGTTGCTGTACGCCGACGAGGTATTGATGGACTACACCTCATTGGCCGGCGGCGAGCCGCAGCTCAAGAGCCCGCAGAGCATCATGAGCGAGTGGGCCGCGACGTTGCCGGGATTCGACAGAACGCGTCATCGGCTCAGCGACGTGAACGTCGAACTGACGGGTGACAGCGCGGTGGCCACTGCAAACGTCGTTGCCGATCACTACGTGGACGAACTCTTCTGGCAGGTGACCGGCAGCTACCGCTACGAACTCGCTCGCTTCAATGGCGACTGGAAGATCATTGCGCACCGATTCACGCTGACGGACGAACAAGGCACCCGGGACGTCTTCGCTCCGGCAATGGAGAATGCGAAGGCGTCGCCCGCGCCCTATGTGCAACGTCAGCAGACCAGGGATGCCGTACTGCAATTCCTGACGGCCCTGGAGGACGAAGACATGGTGGCACTTGAGGCCGTGTTCGCTGAGAACATCGTACAGGATATGCCGTACTCGCCGGAGGGCCACCCGAAACGCGTCGTCGGCCGGGAAGCCCTTGTTGCACTTTACTCGGGCTGGCCGGACAACGCGGAGAACGCCGACTTCACATCCGACCTTGTGTTCTACTCGATGCAGGATGCGTCCATGGTGTTTGCCGAGTTCAAGGGTCGCGTCGACATCGTTCCGACCGGCCGTGAATACAGACAGGCCTACGGCGGGCTGTTCCACGTCGTAAACAGCGAGATTACGTTGTTTCGCGAGTACTACGATCCCAAGCCGTTCGCCTGGGCATTTGGACTGGAGTAGCACGGCCAACAAGCCAGGGGTCGCATGAGTGCGGCCCCTGGCTTTTTTGTTAGTTGATTTATTGCAGCGCCTTCAACGCCGCGAACTCACCGCCCGCATCCGCGAGCGCCTGCAGCGAGCCTCGCTCAACAGCCTCACCCGCCTTCATAACGATGATGCGGTCCGCGTTTCGAATCGTGGACAGGCGATGCGCCACGATGAACGTGGTGCGACCTTTGACCAGCGAGTCGATGGCCTCCTGGACCTTCTTCTCCGTGATCATGTCGAGTGCCGACGTGGCCTCATCGAGAATGATGATCTTCGGATCGCGCATCAGGGCGCGGGCGATGGCGATGCGCTGGCGTTGTCCGCCCGACAGGCGAACGCCGTTCTCGCCGATGGGGGTCTCAAGCCCTTCCGGCAGATCCGCCACAATTTCCTCAAGGCGGGCCGCCTTCACAACCTCGAGCAGGCGCCCCTCGTCGGGATCTCGAATGCCGTAGCAGATGTTTTCTCGAAGCGAGCCTGAGAACAGCAACACACTCTGTGTCACGACGGCGAGGTTCTGCCGCCACGCCTGCAGGTCGAGCTCGCGCTGATCGACGCCGTCGAGCAACACCCGTCCCTCCTGGGCATGAAAGAAGCCGGTGATCATATTCATGATCGTCGACTTGCCGGAGCCGGACTCACCGACAAAGGCGATGCAGTCGCCCGGTTCAGCGGTGAACGACAGGTCTTTCACCACCCAGCCTTCGTCGTAGCTGTAACTGACCTGGTCGAACTCGACGCGACCCTCGACGTTGTCCACCCGCGTCTTGGCCTCGCTCGATTCGAGCTCCTCCTCGGAGAGAATTGCAGACAACCCGTTCAAAGACGCCAGCCCCTTGGTGACGTAAGGCACCATCAGAAGAACGTCGGTGATGCTCGTGACGATCAGCCCGAACAGGAACTGGTAGAGCACGACTTCGGCCACGGTGATAACACCTCGCATGGCCAGCACGCTGGTGAAGACCAGGCAGACCAGCTGGGTGACCTGCAGCGTGACCCAGGTCGATGACTCGAACACGGCGTTCAGGCGGTCCAGTCGGTGGCCTTTGCTGTGGATCTCTTTCAGGTTTCGCTCAACGCGGGAGATTTCCTGTTGCTCAAGCCCGTGCGCCTTGGTCACCGGGATCATGTCGATCATCTCGCTGACCGATGAGGACATGTCCTCCACTTCCTTGCGAAAGCGCTGGTTGCGGTCGCGCAGGCGATGGCGGAAGAAGCCGATCATGGCGAACGACAGCGGTGCGGCGACCAGGTAGAAGGCCAGTACCATCGGCTCCTTGATCAGCGTGACGATCACGGCGAAACCGATCATCAACACAATATCGAAGCCGCGGACCAGCACGAGGCGCACGAGGTTCTCGACCTGCTCAACGTCACGCAGCACCTTCGCCTGCAGCTCGCCGGACTGCCTGCGATGGTGATAGGTCATCGTCAGGTACTGCAGCTGCCGGATCAGCGCGGTCCTTAATCGCTGCTCAAGGTCTCGAATGTGTCTCGAGACGATGTGCATGAACAGCGTGTGCGACGGGATGTTGCCAAGCTGGAAGGCCAGCAGGACCAGGGCCGGCCAGAGGATCACGGTCAGCGGCGGATTAGCCGGATCGGACAGGGTTGCGATTGCGTGCTCGATGAACATCGGCAGCATCAACACTGGCGCTGCCTTGATGGTGTAGATGAGCACGATGACGACAGCGCGCAACGGGCCGATACCCAACAGGTTGACGAGCGTGCGCTTCGGGCGTTCCGCCCAGGCCCGCGTCGGTGGTGTCGAGATGTCTGTTGCTGTCGTCAACGCATCAATCCCTGTTCGGGTGTCTACTCTCAGTTCGGTATCGTGACCGGCTCATCGACCACCAGCAGCGGCAGATTGGCGTGGGCCACGCGCTGTTGTTCGTCCACAGCGTAGGCGAACAGTCGATACTTGCCGGCCGCCGGCGCTGTCACCACGGTCGTCGGTGCCGACGCATCAGCGATGACTCCGTCGAGACTTGCGATGGGCTCCTCGTAGTCGCCGCCTTCGGAGGTCGCCGAGCTCTCGGCTTTCAGCTCCCATCGATACGAGATGCTGCCGCCTTCCGGGTCAGTCACATCGAACACGGCGTCGTACGATTCGCCGGCGGTAAGCACGATACTTTTAGAGCTGTCCTTACCGTCCACCAGCAGGCGCTCAACCCGAGGCGTGCGATTCGCTGGCCACTGACCGGTCCACGCGTACTGCATGACGTCGACCGCTTCGGTCTTGTGACCCTCTTCCGTGAGCATGCCGAACCACGTCGGCGTTCGCTCCTGCTTCTGGCCCCAGTAGAAAACGTAAGATCCGATGATCTGGCCCTTTAAGGGTTCGATCACTTCCTGGTAGGCGCGCAGGAAGACATCCGCCTTCTCCGAGCTCGTCGTCTCGAACGGCACATCCCAGTCGGTCTTCGGCATTTCCCACCAGCCGATCGCGCCCCACTCGGTCACCATGAACGGCGCGTCGAAGTCCTGTTCGGTGAGCAACTCCTGCAGCGCGAAGATGCTGCCGTACATCTGGAAGCTGATGAAATCCAGCGCCGGCGCCCTGGCGAGGATGGCCTCATTGACCGCCGGGTGGAAACCGGCCGTGGTCGTCGTCACCGGGTGGTAGGGATCGACATCCTTGATCATCTCGGCCACGTCGTTGACGGCGTCCCAGACGCTCGGGTTCGTGTAGCGGTGATCCAGCTCGTTGCCGATGATCCAGAGCAATACGGCCGGATGGTCCTTGAACCTGAGCACCTCCTCTTTAACACGCTCGAACTGCTCGGCCACGGCCTGTTCATCGTCGTAGTCAAAGCCGTGACGCTCTTTGCCCATGGAAAGGCCCATCGCCACCGTGACGCCGTGCTCGTGCGCATCGTCCAGCCAGGCGCGGGCCTTTTCAGGGTCCCGGCCCACACTCCACGTACGCACCGAATTGCCGCCGTGCGCCGCAAACCGCTCGACGTCATTCACGGCCATACCGGCGCCGTTCACCGCGTAGGGCTCGCCGCCACGCATCAGCGTATAGCCCTGCCCGGTCTTTACGATCTCGACCTTGATGGGCTTAAGCGACGAGTCGGAATTCGATGTGCAGGCAGTCATGAGCAAAACCGTGGTCGCGAGAAAACAGGACAGGCGCATGCTAAGCCCCCGGTGGGTGAGAGCGCGTGGGAGTACCAGAGCGCCAAGCATACTCCTTGCCAGGATTCAGTCCAGACGGGCGCGTAGCAACAGCATGAAACACATTTTGGCGCGAATTCGATAGCACGAGAGTCTCGCTTGCTCTAGGGTGGAGCCTGGTTTCTGCGTGCGAGGGAACACCGTGGATTACACCGTCAAGGAAGAGCTGTTCCATGCCCTGAGCCACGCCACCGGCGTCGTGCTCAGCGTTTTCGGGCTGTCGTGGATGCTGTACATCTCGATCGCCGCCTCCGATCCGTGGCGCATCGCCGCCAGTATTGTCTACGGCATCAGTCTGCTGCTGCTGTTTCTCGCCTCCACCGTGTACCACGCACTGCACCAGTCGCGGCACAAGCACATCTACAAGCTGCTGGATCACTGTGCGATTTACCTGATGATCGCCGGCACCTACACGCCATTCCTGCTGGTCACGATGCGCAATGAAACCGGCTGGTGGCTGTTCGGCGCCATCTGGACGCTCGCGGCGTTCGGCATCATCTCGAAGATCTGGCTACGCCACCGTTTCCCGAAGCTGGCGCTCGCCAGTTACATCATCATGGGCTGGCTCGTCGTGATCGCCGGGCCGCAGTTGTTCGATGCGCTCGGTAGCCAGGGCTTTGGCTGGCTGTTGGCGGGCGGGATCGCTTACACCGTTGGCGCCGTGTTCTACGGCATCCGCTCGATCCGGCTGAACCACGCTATCTGGCATGTGTTCGTATTGATCGGTGGCGTCTGCCACTTCATGGCAGTGGCATTGCACGTGTTGCCGGTAGCGGCGGGCAGCGCGTAGAGCACTCGAGGCTGGCAGGAACCGGCGAATCAATCCAACAGTCGCGTATTGGGATACGCACCGAACCAACCGAACCAGAAGGCGCTGTGAGACGGTAGGCGAGCAAGCGTTCGACCACCCTCGCTGACGAGCCGGTCCTCATGCAGGGTCCACGTGTCGCCAGCGCTATCCACCAGCATCGCGTCCTGGTCCCAGGCCTCAAACCGTTGGCCGTCGGTCTCGTAAGCGCGCATCGCCCCGGAGCGATCCGTCAGCACAACAAGCTCGCGCCCGCCGACCTGCTCGTGTAGTAGCGGATTTTCGACCGCGTGACGCGCTGAGATCGCCAGCGGCTCACCGTCGGCGAACACCAGCCCCAGCACCTCGGCCTTGTTAGCGAGACGGTTGTCCACCAATGATGTGTTGAACATCAGTTCGTCAGTGGCGAAGTACTCCTGGTAAGCGACACCTTCGCCGTAGTCGCGTCGATGCCCGGTATCCAGCGACAGCACGGTCGTGTCCGGATGACGCCGGCGCCACTCGCCCCAGGTCGAGGTCACAACACTGCGTCTCGGCAAACGGATGTCCTCGCCCACGAGCGGACCGACCACCGGGGTACCCCACATCGTGTTCCACAGTGAGCTCGTCGCCTGGTCGTACATCAGCTTGTTGGAGCGATACAGGAACCCGCTGGTGCCCATCGCGTGCTCGACGCCGTCCACCGTCGCGTCGTACAGAATCATCGATCCGCACAGCGTGCAGTACACGCCGACCACCGGCACGCCGCCCACCTCGTCCACGAACATCTCGTGCCAGGCGAGAATGCGGTTCGGGTATGCCCGCGCGTCACCGTTGACCTCGATGCCAAACACGACGTGGTCGTCATCGAGGTAGTCAGCCTCATCCGCCGCGATCATCTTCGGACCCCGTAATGGCGGTATGCCGTCCTGCAGAACACCGCCCCAGCGCACCTCGTCCAGGCGAATGGTCGTTACACGGTCATCGTCAAAGTACTCCGCAAAGCGGTGATCAATCCGACGGTAGAGACGGGACTTGAACTCGGCGTAGTGCTCCGGTGCGTCGTACTGCTGCTTCCAGATCCACGCAAACCAGGCGTTGATGTCGTAGCCGTAGTCTTGGCCGGTCTTGCGGCGCAGGACCTTGAGCGCCTCCTGCTGCAACGCGGCGCTGCGCGCCAGCGTGATGTACTCCACGACCGCGGGTGCCATGCGTGCGTCCCACTCACGCTCCAGCCGGCCCAGGGCGCCGAGCTGGAAACTCGCGTCGGGATGCGTGAGACCGAGCAACGCCGGCTCGGTGGCGAGATCGAGTTCGGACAGGCCACCCCCTTCAGACGAGCTGCAGGCGGTTAACGCGATAAGACTCAGAACAATCAGAAGGGTTTGGCGCGCGTGGCGGCTTTTAAGGTGCGATGCAGTCATGGGTAAACAGACCCCGAACGTCACCCGCTTATTTCAAATCTCACAAAAGCATCACAGCGGTAATAATCGCCGCAGGGCTTCGGTCGTACTTTGCGAACGACGATCCGGAGACCCCTGATGACCTTACGATGGACGACACTGGCTGGCTTGCTGCTGCTCCTGTCCGGCTGCGCCAGCTCGGGCGTAAGCACGTTTGTCAACGACGATGGCGCCATTCGCGGCTACGACCCGGTCGCCTACCACACAGAATCAAAGCCCGTGAAAGGCAGCCGCGAATTCGCCTTCAGCTACGAGGGCGCCACGTGGTACTTCGCGAGCGAACACAACCGCGATCTCTTTGAGAGCGACCCCGAACGTTATGCGCCGGCCTACGGTGGCTTTTGTGCCTACGGTATGAGTCGTGGCTTCGCCGTCAGCACGGACCCGGACGCCTGGACGATTGTCGACGGCAAGCTTTACCTGAACTACAGCCTCGGCGTTCGCAGGACCTGGCTCAAGGATGTGCCCGGCAACATCGAGAAAGCCGACGCCAACTGGCTGAAACGCTCCGCAAAGAGCTAATCCTCTAATGCACTTGTCATTCGTCACCCGATCCCGTTTTGCGTTGCTGCTGGTTGCAGCGACGGTGCTGGTTGCACTGACCGGCATCGGGCGCCTGGTGCCGAACAGTCACTACGCCGCGTATTTCGACGACAGCGATCCGCGACTGGTGGCCCACAATGACATTGCAACCCGCTACTCCCGGCAGGACAGCGTCGCCATCATCCTCATGGCCGACTCAAGCTTCCTGTCGGGAGACCACTATGTCCTGCTCGAGGACCTGACATCGGCCCTGATGGCTCTCCCTGTCGCTGAAAGGGTCACCTCCGTCCCCGAGCTTGGCATTCTGGGCGACACGCTGCACACGGATGGCAGCCTGTTGCCCAGTCTTGAACAACTCGCTGCCGAGAGCGATGCCGTTGGGCTGCTCATCTCGGAAAACGCCAAGGTTGCCTGCCTGCTGGTGCATGTCCGCCTGCCGGACACGCAGTCGCAGACCGTGCTTGAAAGCATGGCGCAGCTTCGGCAAGTGGTCGACGAGACGATTGGACATCGGCCCGTCACTGCGCACTACACCGGCTCCCTCCCATTAAACGAAGCCTACATCCACGTGGTGAAGAGCGACCTGTCACGGATCCTCCCTGTCCTGCTGGTCATCATGCTCGTGGCTTTGACGGTGTTGCTGCGCAGCTGGCGGGCCGCCTTTACGGTGTTGCCTGTCGGCCTTCTGGCCACCTTGGCCGCGTTCGGCGTGGTTGGCCTCACCGGCGCCGAACTGGCCGCGATCAACGCATTCGCGCCGATCATGATCCTGACAGTGAGCCTCGCGGGCACTGTGCACATGGCACTGTCGTATGCCCGGCACCGCAACCAGGCAGAGACGCCTGAGGATGCGGCTATGAAAGCTGCGGCCGACAACGCACTGCCCATGTCACTCGCCAGCGGCACGACGGCGCTTGGGTTTCTCGGCCTGCTGTTCAGCCCGTCGCCACCGATCCAGGTTATGGGCCTGCTGCTCGCCGTCGGCATCGTGGTCGCGTTCCTGTTGTGCATGACGCTGCTGCCCGCTCTGCAGGCACGGTTTGATCCGTGGCGGCCCGGCGTGATGCCGCATCGATTCCGTCTCGATCGACTGGCCGCGTTTGTCGGCGGTCACCGCAGAAGCGTCGTAGCGGTTGCGGTACTGCTGGTTTTACCCGCGACGTGGCTGGCCTCGCAGAACGTCGTCAGCGACAACCTCTTCGAGTATTTCAGCGAGTCGCACGCGTACCACCGCGACACGCAGCTCGCGACTGAGCACTTGAGCGGCGTCAGTGAGTTTCTGTATTCCGTGGACAGCGGCGAGGCGTATGGCCTCTTCGATGCTGCAGCCATCGAACGTTTGCAGGCGTTCAGCCAGTGGCTCAGACAGCAGCCGGAAGTCGTGAATGTCGTCTCGCTCGCCGGCGCCCGGGCACTCACTGAGGCGCGTGAGAACGGCCGACTGCAGGACCGGCTGGATTTCTACCGGTCACAGCTTGCGAACACGAACGCCGCGAACCCGCTTCTGGCGCTGACGGTATCGGATGATTACGCCTCGTCACTGGTATCGGTGTACCTGGAACCGCTGGACTCCCGGCGCATGCTGGATTTCGACGAACGTGCGCTGGCCTGGGCGGCCGACAACCTCGACAACACGGCGGTACAAAGCGGCGGCGCCACGCTGATGTTTGCGAACCTCGGTGAAAAGAACATTCGCGGCATGCTGACCGCTCTGCTCATTGCACTGGCTTCATCGGCCATCGCGCTGGGCGTCATCTTCCGGTCGCCGCGCATCGGCCTGATTGCCCTCGCCTGCAACGCGCTGCCAATCCTTTTTGTGTATTCACTGTGGGCCGTCGTAAACGGCCAGATTGGCATCGGTGCAGCCGTCGTCATGGGCATGGTGCTCGGCATCCTGCTCGACGACACGATCTACCTGCTCGCCGCCTTCCGGCGCGGCGTACAGCGTTCGGTGACTCAACCGGTGAGCTGGGCCATGGAGCGTGTCGGCCCGGCACTCGTCATCACCACGGCCACGCTGATCGCCGGTTTAAGCCTCGGCGCGACCTCAGGCTTCGGCCCCATCTGGAGCATGAGCCTGCTGTCGGTGTTGATCATCGGCACAGCGCTGGTCGTTGATCTCATTCTGCTGCCGGCACTGCTCCCGGCCGCTCGCTCAACAAGGAATCACGCATGACGCCCTCGAGATACCGTGACTGGCGCACCTACCTCCATCGCTACGGTCCGTTGATGTCGAGCAAGGAAATGGAGGCCTGCTCGCGGCTGGCGACGGTTCTCCTGTGCGGCGAACAGTCTGCGATCCGGATCTTCGCCGCCGAGGTGCAGCGTGGCCGTGCGCCCGTCGAGGTTCTAACGGCCCTGCAGGCCATTGAACGTGATGAGGAACTGCACGAGCTGGCGTTGAGTGCATTCACCAACTACCTGCCGCCAGCCGACGACGCCCACGCCATCAAGCGCCGCGCTCAACGCTTCTTCGCAAGCCTCGGCCGCGCCGAGGATCCGGCAGCGCACTTCGCCCGCATCTCCTATCTCGACAGCGCGGTCTGCAAGATCATGTGGCACATCGAAAACAGTTCGCTGAACAAGCACAGCCCGTTGCGCCACATCGCCTCCGCCATCAAGGCCGATGAAGCGCGGCACGTGTCGGTCAGTCGCGGCTATGCCCGATCGCTGGACCCGGACGTGATGCGTGGAAGTGACGAGCCGCAGTCCATCCAGGAAGGCCTGGTCGACATGCTGGCACCGCTGGGCGATTCGTTTGAGGTTGTTGGCGTGGACAGCGACCGCTTGTTCGCCCAGCTCGCGAACGGGAAACGAACGTGACCGCCCGCTTTTCAAGTACGCGACTAAAGCTGCTCGGTTCAGGCTCAGCGCTGCCGGGTGAGCTGGTGGACAACGACGCGCTGCTTGCTGCCCTCCGCCAACACTGCGGCCCGGTCAAAACGGCGCTGGCCCGCAAGTTCGCTGAGCGCCTCGGCATCCGCTCGCGGCACGTCAGTCGTGACCTTGCCGTGGCACGCAGCGGTGCGAGAGAGGGCATGGACGCACCCAGCCTGTGTGGTGACGCACTGGAACGCGCCGGCAGCGACGATGCGATGTCCTACCTCGTCGGCCACACGTCGACGCCGCACACGATGCTGCCGCCCAATGTCGCGTGGGTCGCCGATCGCCTGCGCTACGCCGGCCCGTACATGGAACTCCGCCAGGCCTGCACCGGTTTTGCGTCAGCGCTGACGATCGCGGCCGCCATGATCCGTGAGAACCCGGAAGAACAGGTCGGCATCGTCGGCAGTGAAAACGGCTCACCGTATTTTGATATTTCGTCGGACTTCGCCGACCGCGAACAGCTCGTCAACTTCGTGCAGATGGGTGACGGTGCAGGCGCCGTCAGGCTCGGTGCAGATGACTACACGAATGAGGCCATCATCAGCGACGTGTTCTCAGGCCAGGTTGGCATCGACAAGGCGCCGGGTATTCGCATCGAAGGCGGCGGCTCGGCCAACCCAAGCTGTGCCGCGGGCCTGCCCTACTTCCAGCACAACGCCCGCGACGTGCGAAAGAACGGCCCGGCCCTGATTGAAGCCGGTGTCGCCGCGATCGAATCCCGTGGCCACCGGCTCGGCGATTTCGACTGGGTCATTCCGCACCAGGCCAATGGGCACATTGCGGCACTGGTGGCCGCCCGCTATCCCGAGCTGGACGGCAAAGTGTTCGTCACCGCAGACAAACTCGGCAACCTTGGTTCGGCTGCGATCTGGGTGAGCTTTGATGCGTTGATTCGCTCGGGACAGTTACAGCGCGGTGATCGCGTGCTGGTGCTTGGCGCGGAAGCTAGCAAGTACCTGTACGGCGGATTTGTTTACACGCACTGACCGGCTCGTTCAGGTGTGCGCCGACGCGTCTCGATGCCGAAGCCGCACGGACGCGAACGCCATCGACAACGCGGCACCGACGCAATACACACCCAGCCACGTGAACTGCGTGCTGAGCGCAATCCCCCGATCGATCAAGGTGCCGGTTACGCCCGGGCCCGCCGCTGTCGACAGCACCATCGCCGACACAATCACCGACCGGATAGCACCGAGATGCTGCGTACCGTAGACCTCCGGCCAGAGAGATCCCAACAGCGTCGATGAGAACCCGTAACTGACGCCAAGCATCACCATCCCGACGATCAGCATCGCCGGCGTACCGCTGCTACCGAACACGAAACAGGTCGCCGACAGCGGCACCAGGAAAAACGGCAAGACCCGCTTGGCGCCGAATCGATCGATCAGCCAGCCGCAGACCAGCGCGAAGACAACGGTGACTAACGCCAGCACCGTCAGCGACTGGGCGTAAAACGCTTCCGGCCAGTTGTTGACCTCGGTCATGTAGTCCTGGTGATAAAAGATCGTGGTGCCAATGAATGGCGGTGCGAGCACGCCGGTTAGCAGCACCCAGAAGATCGGATCTCTTACCACTTCAGCCCGCGTCCACTGGTGAATCTGCGGCTTGTTGGCGTGCGCGTCGATCTCCGCCTGACCCGGCACACGCGGCCGACTGTAGGCCCAGGTCGCGAACGGCAGGCCGATAAAGAGCAACATCACAGCACCCACCACCCAGCCGAGCTGGTAACCGAACGCGATGGACACCGTGGCAAACAGCAAGGGCAGCGTCGCCTCACCGCCCTGGTGACCCAGCACAACGAGTGAGACGGCTCGCCCGCGCTGGGCAGAAAACCAGCGCCCGGTCGCGGTCAGTGCAATGTGCGTCATCATGCCCTGGCCGAACAGTCGCAGAAGAAAGATCGCGACAGCCAGCACCGCAACCGAGGGCGCATACGCCGCCAGCAGCGTTGCCCCCGCCAGGATGGGCACGACGATGAGAATGGTTTTGTGTTCCGGTATCACATCGACGAGCCGGCCAATAAACGGCAGACACATCGCACTGGCGAGCGTGGCAAACATATACAGCCTGCCGATCTCGCCATGACTCAGATCGAACGCCGCCTGCCACTCTGCAATCGACGTCGCGACGAAATACGTCTGGCCGAAGCTCGAGAAATAGGTCAGCAGGAAACCGCCCGCAATCCAGCGGGCGTTCTGCTTCAGAAAGTCGATCATTGAGGCGTCTGCCTGGGTAAGAGCCTGGCGGAGTATGCGAGTCTGCCCGGCAGAGTCAAAGTGTTATTGCTGGATGCGTGATCCCAACCAGCGAATCGCCTCTTCCGAACGCTCATCCCACGGATGCCCGTAGCTCAGGCGCACGAAGTTGGTGTAGCGCCTCGACGGCGAGAAGATCGGCCCCGGAGCGATGCTGATGCCGGCTTCGATCGCATCGTCAAACAGCTGAACCGCGTTCACGCCGGTCGGCAGCTGCACCCACAGCACGCCACCTCCGACAGGGTCCGATGTCCGAGTCTCCGCCGGGAAGTGCTCAGCGATCGAGGCCCGTAGCCGTTCTGCATTGCTCTGCAGCACCGGCCGCAGTGCCTTCAGGTGCCGCTGGTAGTCACCGCTCGCCATGAAGTCCGCCAGCGTCAGCTGCGAGATCAGGTTGGATGAACAGGAGAACGCCCGCTTCAATCGCGTGACGTCATCCAGGAAATGCTCGGCCACGAGCCAGCCCACCCGATACCCCGGTGCTGCCGTCTTCGAGAAGGACCCGCAGGTGATGATGCGATCCGAGTTGCTCATGAACTGCGCCGGAACGGGTCGTGTGCCGTCAAAGCGCAGATCGCCGTAAACGTCGTCTTCGATCAACGTAACGTCAAACTCTTCGAGCAGGTCGATGAGCCGCTTGCGATCCACTTCAGGCACGGTGACCCCTAGCGGGTTCGACAGCGTGGTTGAGAACATCGCGGCCTTCACGTCGTGCGTCTCGAAGGCCTTGCGAGCCTCACCGATGATGACGCCCTCTTCCGGACACGTACCCACTTCAACCGCGAGCATGCCCAGGCTGTCGATCAGCTCAAGCTGGCCGTGATAGGTCGGCGTCTCCACCGCAATGACATCCCCCGGCTCCGCCACCGCCTTTAATGCGAGCAGCAACGCTTCCTGTCCGCCATTGGTGATGATGATGGACTCCGGTTCGACCTGTGCACCGATGGTGTCCAGGTAGTGAAACGCAATCTGCCGTCGCAGCTGGGCTTCGCCAACGGTGGAGGCGTAGCTCAGGCTCCGATCCTCGGTGCGAGTCATGACCCGTTTCATGGCGCGGTGCAGCCCCTTGGAGGCAGCCTTGCACATCGTTGGATTCGCGATGCCGAAGGGCAGCAGGTTAGGGTTATTGATGCCGTCATACACCCGCTCCATCAACGGCCGGCAGCAGAGCTCAACCGGCGCCGATGACGACGAACGTGCGGGTTTCACCAGCTTGTTGCGAGCGAAGTGCCGCACGTAGAACCCGGACTGCGGCCGCGACTCGATCCGCCGCTGGGATTCGAGCTCGATATACGCCTGCCGGACGGTAGGAACACTCACACCTGCGCTATTGCTCATCTTGCGTAGAGACGGCAGGCGATCACCGGGTTTCAGGGTCCCGGAATCAATGTTCTCGTTAATTAAATCAATGACTTGCCTGTAGAGAAAGGCGTCGTCTGTTTTGTCGATTGCTAGCAACTGTACAGGTCACATTTTCTAAAAACTGTGTCTGTTATATATTCGATTCGAGCGTAGAGTCAAGGGCCTTGGGTCATTGACACTTGGGAGGACAAGGCCATGCAGAAACTCAACGCTCGTGACGCAGCAGCCCTGATCGACTGCCAGGACGTTGCACAGAAACCGCGATTTGGCGAACGCCTCGTGGCACTCGCCACGCACAACATCACGCTGTACATGCTGACCGTACTGATCTGGGGCACAACTTGGTTCGCCATTGAATTCCAGCTCGGCACCGTCGCCCCGATCGTTTCGGTCTCCTACCGCTACCTGCTCGCAGCCGCGCTGTTGTTCGGCTTCATTCTGCTCCGCGGCCTTAACCTGAAGTTCGGCTTGAAGGAACACGGCTGGTTCGCCCTGATGGGCCTGACCCTGTTCGGCCTGAACTACGTGCTCACTTACTCCGCCCAGGTCTACATCACCTCGGCCCTGTCGGCGATCTCGTTCTCCACCATCGTCTGGCTGAACATCATCAACTCGAGGGTATTCTTCGGTGTAAGAGCCGGCCGTAAGGTCCTGTTCGGCGCCCTGTTCGGTATCGCAGGCCTCTTCACCCTGTTCATGCCACAGGTCAGCCAGATCTCATTGTCGGACTCGATCTTCTACGGCTTGCTGCTGTCCTTCGGCGGCGCCGTCGCGGCGTCCCTCGGCAGCATGGCCAGCCAGGCTGCTCAGAAGAAGCGGATCCCGATTATCCAGAGCAACGCCTGGGGCATGTTGTACGGTGCCGCGTTGAGCGGCGGCTACGCTTTCGCGACCGACCTGCCGTTCAACTTTGAGTTCTCAACCGGCTACCTAGTCTCGCTGGGCTACCTGTCGGTGTTTGGTTCCATTGTTGCCTTCGGCGCCTACCTCACGCTGCTGGGCCGGATCGGGGCACACCGTGCTGGGTATGCGATGGTCATGTTCCCAGTAGTGGCGTTGATCGTCTCTGCCCTTTTCGAGGGGTTGAGGATTGATGCGACGATTGTCATTGGGACGATACTAGTGTTGGCAGGGAATCTTTTTGTTATGGATCGAGGCAGTGAAACCAAAAGAAAGTAGCTGCGCTAACGCCACCGATTGAAGGAAGAGTAGAGGCTGCTCTAGGCAGCCTCTCCCTTAGAGTACCGGTCAGCCATTTTTTGTAGCTTGGATACGAATGGTGACTCCTTCGAGCAAGTCAGGAGAAGACTTTCTGTTGCCCTAGTCATAGCCACATATAGAAGCTTCGCATCTTCCTGTATTCGATCAGCCTTCATCCCAAGCGAGCCGATTCCGCAAGTTGCGACAGTCCGGAACTCCAGACCCTTGCTGCTGTGCATCGTCAGTAGCTTCACGGATTCCTCTCCAATATCGAGCTCGCGTTTTGCAGCCGTGTCCTTTAGCCAAGTGGTAGGAATGTCCATTTTCTTAAACTCATCGGCTAGCGCTTTACCCATCCACTTGTGACAGTAGAGAACCCCCATTTCAGACCAGGCAATTTCGCGCTGTGAGTGGAGCTTTCTGAACATCGACGCTATGTAGGCTGCTTCCTCATTGAATGACTTGAACGACCTGATAGCGGGTTGCTTTCCCTTTCTACCGCATGCGTCTGGCTTAACAATCGATAGCCTTTCTTCGTCACCGTCGTCCGGTTGTACATAGTCATCAATAAAGTCGAAAGCGAATTTCAGTATCTCCTCCGTATTTCGGTAGTTAAGTTTAAGAACGGTCGTTCGACCCTGAGCTTCGATACCTACGTCCTTTAACGTGAAACCCAAACCGTTCGTTTGTTTGTAAATTGATTGAGCATCGTCGTATAGAAGTAAGAGGGACTTGGTATCTGGGTCTACCATGTCTACCACTAGTCGCAGCCACTCCTTTTTGAAGTCATGGCCCTCGTCGATAAGAACTGCCCCATATTGGCCTCTAGGAATGTCACCCTTTTCTACACGTTCAGTCAGAAGCTCAATCGCAGCATCAAAATTCTTAGACAGGTTTGGCGGAAGACTGAAGTTGTAAGTCTTCAGCATTGTGTTAGCCCAGCGGTGAATACTGTAGACATTTATACGATCATCAATGCCATGCTGGGCTATCAGCGCACGTAGCCGTGCCGCTAGCGCCACGTTGTAGCAAAGCACTAGAACAGGCTTGTTCATCAACTTAGCCAGGTGTAGGCATCGATATCCAAGGATCATCGTCTTTCCGGAACCAGCAACGCCATGAATGACACGATGGCCAGCGCCTAATCCACGCGCCAGCTTCTCCTGGCGTAGGTCCATAACCTTCACGATATCCGGGATATCGAAAACCGACTCTTCTTGCTCGTTCGGCAAGCTTAATTCAGGTTGAGGCTGCATACGAATCTCAGGAAACATATGCCAACGAATCCGGTCAATTTGCGGCTGCGTCAACGGACGATTGAAATTGAATTCAAACATGTCCCACAAGCGCTTCTGAAAATCCTCGATCTCCACGGTTTCCTGCATCTCGTCGCTGCATATCACCTGAGTCTCCGGAATAACCTCCCCAAGGCCTGATCGCTCGAACTGTCTCCGCGTGATCCTGGTTAAAACCACTCCGTAACCGTATGGGAGGATCAGCTTTCCACGGTACTTTCCTTTTGCATGAATGAGCTGGCGATCGCCCTCAAGTTGATCCTTAATTTTGTAGGCGCAGAGGCGAGCTTGCTTGAAGGGATTGAGTACGGACTTAGGGCCGGAACTCAGAAATAGCTCAAATACTTCTGGATTGGCGCTCTTTATTGTCTCTAGCTTCCAGTCCTTAACTTCCAGAAGCAGGATGCCCCTGAGCGGATGTAGAACCACAAAATCAGTGTATTTTGGGCGTAAACCTACACCAGTCTCATACCAACATAAGTAATCACCCTCTAGATGACTTCCGAGGCGTCGTGCGAAGCGCTTTTCGCCAGCCTGCATCCTCGGCAAGCAACTGTTAAGGCTTGGTATTAGATCGGCCACGAATGTCCTCCCATCCACTTGAAGGCGTGACAATGGGAAATAATAACCGAATGCATCGGACCGTTCCTTCGACGCAGTACCAGCTTCTTCGGTCGCAAGAGCCTCCAAAGTGATCAATCACATTTTTTAAAGATATAAGACCTCTTCCGGTTGCCGATGTTGAACACGACTCTCATAACCAGCCGACACATCTCTAAGAAAGTCGGCGACGCTGGAAAATCGTTCGTCGTCATGCAAGATCTTTATGACCTCTTCAGCGACTCTTCGGCCATGAATGAGAACTATTGGATATCTGTCCTCGATAACTTCTTGCTGCACCGGCCCAGAGAAATAGCTCGTCGTAACGAAAACACCGAGCCATCCGCGGCGGAGTCGCGCAACAGTTCTGGCAATGTGGTTTCCGTGCGTAGGGCTATCAGGGCTTACGCACTTCGCTTGGCCCAAAACAATAATCTTCGCCGAGGAGAACTCCGACCCAAGTTTCACGCTTGCCACAAAATCGGCACCACCATCACCGCCGCCGGCAGTGATCCATCCTCTTTGGTAGATGCCTTGATAGGACCCGATTACCCGCTCAGCGATCAACTCGGCTAACGCCTCGA
This sequence comes from uncultured Woeseiaceae bacterium, assembly GCA_964606915.1. GTDB lineage: Bacteria > Pseudomonadota > Gammaproteobacteria > Steroidobacterales > Woeseiaceae > UBA1847. Next base: position 72,221 of record CAZSIQ010000011.1, read on the forward strand.
ACTTCACCTTCCGTCCGTCGAAATATCTGTAAACCTCATTGAGTACCTTCTCGCATTCGGACCCTGGAATCGGCTTCTGCTCTTCAGCTTTGACAACAGATAGTTTTGATACCCGTCTCCGCACTCGATCCAAAGAGTTGGAGCCCTCTGTGATCCAATTACGCCAGCTTTTCGGTGCGCGCTTGTTGGACTCGGCGAGCGAAACGGAAGGATCTCGTCTGGAGTTGATCCAGCTCCAATCAAATTGTTCATGCTCCGCTTCCAAATTGAATACGCAGAAGTCGAAAGCGTAATTCGTAAAGCTCCTCTGATTTTTATTGTCCCATTGGGTGAGTAGATCGACGCTTTGGATCACGCCAAAACCCATAAAGGCAGCGTAGCCCTTCTTCTTGCGCTGGAAGAACAATAACGGAGCGGCGGAGGCCCGCAACTCTGGATTATGACTGTGGGCCAATCGAAACGACTCCAGAAGCGCCTTGTTTCCTGGAGCTCTCGCCGGGTCCTTACCAGGATCTTTATTGTCGCCGAAGTACCGGATGTGGCCGTTGTCCGGGTCAAAAAAATCCTGCCAAGGCGTTTCAGAAGAACCCTTTTTATACGGACTGCTGGATATGATGATGGCTGGAAGCCGAACACTGCCGTCATAAACAGAAACGGCTGCCGGTTTATTTATTCCACGCTCCATTTGAAATCCGCCAGCATTGGCGAATTTTCCGACCCGTCTGAAGTTCAGGTAACCGTCAAGATACTCCGGCGGCTCTTCCTGCGCTCGAGGGTACCTAAGGATTTGCCCGTGGCTTAATCTGTAATTTGAATGCTCACCCATCGTAGAGCCGCAAATGTAGGGTGGTTAGAAACTCTGATACTCTGCCACTATCAGTGCAAAAGTAGGCAACTTGAGCATTATTCTGTATCGGATCAAACTAAACAGGCATCGTAGCCCGTTAGCCAGCCGTGTCCTTAATCAAATCGATAGCAGCTGTGGCGCCACCAGAAAGCAATGCGGACCCCAGCTGAATAGTCTTTCTACCTGCCTCGTCGCCAGCTCCCTCTACAAATGACTCAACGAAAAGCCTAACAAGACTCTTGTTAGCGTTGGCTCCTTTTTCGGCTGACGCAGTCAAGTTCGGGATTTGAGACAATAGTAACTCTCGCTCGCCTTCCTCCAAGAGCTCAATAATCAGAGCAGCGTAGCGTTCTCCACTAAGCGTTATTACGGCACGATTAAACGAGAAGTCGACGATCCCAAGGGCCCTCTGGATTTCCGCAGTTGCGTATGCTCGAACGAGTCCATCGTTTATTTGGATACGAACCTTTCCTTTGTCGAACAACTTCTCAGCCTTTGTTAACTCTTTTGTCAGTTGTTCTCGACACCACTCATCATCCTTCGCGTCATCGCGAAACGCGATTTCATCAAGCATCGACCTAACTCTGCGCGGCGACATACTCAGTAAGCGGCCGATTGAGTAATCACTGGTTTCGCCGGCTTTCCATGTAGCTTTGTGACTGAGTAACAACTCCAGTACCAGAAGGTCTATCTGCCTCTTCGGAAGACTTGCGAAACCATCTCGAAGATAGACATCAAGAAACCCCTGAGTAAATTCTTGAGCGTCGATATCAGCAAGCATCTCCGTAATGTCACTCATCGATGATTTGGGTCTCAATTATTTGCCGCCCTCACTGGTAGGGCATGTCAGAATTAGGGCCAACGCCCGCACGTGTACTCTAAGGGTATATGGATACTATTAGTCTAGGCTTGATTTGCTACACGGCCTAGCCGTTCTGCACGCTCGAGATTTGCCGCCCGCTGTAGAATGTCTGCTCGAACCTTCCGCTTGTTTGCTAGCTCTAGAAACTGATTCGTTCCTGGATCATATTCAGTTGGGAACATATCCTGCTGTTTAGAAACGAACGTCGTGACAACCACGTCATGACATGAAATGCATAAGTCTTCGTTCTTAAGAAACTCAAACACTTTCCTGGCGAAGTCTGCATCGGGACCTTTGTAGATTGTGATGTGAGGGTTATATCCGTACTTCTCGATAGGGAAATCTGGCTTCCACCAAATTTTCTGAAGATCGATGCTATCGGCCTTAACGTACGCGACAGCTTCGTTTGGGTTTTCAAAAATCCCGGCACTCTGAATTACAAGCGGCGACATACTGACCGTGCGCTGCCAAGACTTAACGTCCTTTACGCTTATCGTCTCATAGTAGGGCCCACGCACAGTGATATGCAGTGGTCCGACAGTTTGACCAAACTCCCTCCTAAGTCCGTTAAGAAGTACAAAAACTTCCGGGTCTCGAATTTCGAGAAACACGAAACTCGGCATGGTTTTTCTTGGCGAACTCATATCAGCAGAAACTTACGAAGCTCCGGCGAGATTTTCTCGTGCTGGAGGACGTTGTAAATATAGTCCGAAAACTGAGAGCTTGCCTCACGGACCTCGGAGTCTACTATGCATGAATCATCTGAATTCACTCCAATATCCTCCTTCCAACACAGAAACTTCTCGTAATTGTCTAAGAACTCTTCGAATCCTTGTTGAAAGCTCCCATCGCCGATCGAGTCGAGTCCAGATGCAAACCTTTCTAACGGTCTCATTCGGAGAAGCGGCGTTAGGTCACTTTCTGACGTAACTGGCATGGATATCAGAGGCAATACGGTTCCAAAAACAGTCAGCATTCTGCTGAATTTGAGATTGATATTTTTCTTGCGCCAAGGAAGATCGGGGTTGTCTCTTATTAGCTCGTAGTTCAGACACAGAGTTCGCCAGTAACGCAGAATGTCATTTAGAAAAAACAAGGGGCGAAAGGACTTTTTACCCCTTTGGTCTCTGAAATAGTGACCGGCAACAGTAGTCAGAAACTCGTCGTACACTTCCTCGTTACATGCTGCGCGACTCTCGAGCAACATAACCATCCTAGTTGTAAATAAATTCTCACTATCATCACTAGGAGATCCTAGCGCCTCCAACATAGAGTCAAGTTGATGGACTTTGAGAAACTTCCCATCCCCACTAATCGTGGGATACCCGAGATTGTCATTGACTTTAATAACTTCGGCGAGAATCTGGGTCTGTTCGAGAAACGGGGCCTGCTTCAAACTGACAAGAAAGAGATCAAGGTCAGAGTGCTCACCTACCTCACCACGCGCTATTGAACCTGCACAGAACACGGATATTTCAGACTTACTGAAACCATCATCGTTCTCTGCGAATTTATCACGCAGTTTCTCTAAACGAAGATCAGACTCGGTTATCCGTTTCGTGAGGGCGGCGTGGGTTTTAAGAACCTCTTGGAACGTGGTCATCGCGAACGCCTCCATACATCGCCTCTTGGTCCAAAGGTACCAAATAAGACCAGACGAGCGAAATACGTTAGACACAAATTTGAAGTTGTCGAATGCCGGACAGTCTATGCGCTACGCGAGGTTACGCGGCGACTCCAATGTGGTTACTCGCCCCACCATTATGGTGCAGGCCCTGTTCGGTCACCAAAAAAAAGGGCGCCATGAGCGCCCCTTCTTCTCGTGCTGTGTCGAGAGACTCAGCCTCTCAGCGTATCCCCAATCCCCTCCAACGTCTCAGCCAGCGCCTCATTAACACGACGCGCCTTGCGAGCCAGGCGGTTAACGTCACGGGCCAGTGAGCGATCTACGCCACCGTTCTCCATAACGCTCTTCACCTTGCCGATGGTGGTTTCCAGCTCGTTGATCAGGTCCTTGTCGGCGCCTGCATCACGCTTCAGCTGGTCAACGTAGGCCATGGCCACCGTCGGGTGTGCCGGCCATTCGAGGCCCATCTGCTGCTGCGGGTTGAAGATGCCGTCGTTGATCGCGAGGTTCGCTGCTGCGATCTCGTTCTCGGACAGGTACTCGCTCGGGATCAGCTGGTGGACGTCGAGGCCACGGGCGATCTCGGTGGAGTAGATGAAGCCGTTGTAGAAGTAGGTTGACCAGTAGCCGGCGCCAACCAGTTCTTCAGCATCAATCGGGCCGCGGTCGAAGAAGGCGATCTCCTTCGGGTTGGACGAATCGGTGAAGTCCATGATCGAGATGCCGCCCTGGTACCACG
>CAZSIQ010000012.1:0-71149 GCA_964606915.1 uncultured Woeseiaceae bacterium
CGCCTGGGACCGGTTTACTGCTATCCGTACGTCCATGGAGCGCGGCAATCCCGAGATCGAGATCGTGTTTGACCAGGAGCGCGCCGCTGCGCTGGGTCTGTCCGTTCGTGATATTGCCGACCGCGTAGTCGCAAACGTCCGTGGCGAGCTTGCGACCCGTTACACCTGGCGCGACAAGAAGATTGACGTGCTGGTACGAAGCCTGGACACGCGCGAATCCAGCATCGACGACATTCGCCAGCTCATCGTGAACCCTGCGTCGAACCGTCCGGTCACGCTCGAATCGGTCGCGGACGTGTCGATTGCAATGGGACCGGCAGAGATTCGCCGCGTATCGCAGGAACGTGTCGCGCTGATCACCGCGAACGTCGCCTACGGCGACCTCGGCGCGGCCGCCGCAGAAGCCGCTGAGCTGCTGCAGACGGTTCCACTGCCGCGCGGAATTGCTGCCAGTGTCGCCGGGCAGAGCGAGGAAATGCAGGCGTCTTTCCAGTCGATGCAGTTCGCACTGGCGCTGGCTGTTTTCCTCGTCTATCTCGTTATGGCCTCGCAGTTCGAATCATTGATTCACCCCTTCGTGATCCTGTTCACGATCCCGCTGGCGCTGGTCGGTGCCGTGCTTGCCCTGTTTATCACGGGCACGACGATCAATATCGTCGCGTTTATCGGCGTGATCATGCTGGCGGGTATCGTCGTGAACAATGCGATCGTGCTGGTCGACCTGATCAACCAGCTGAGAGCGCAGGGCAAGGAACGCACGGAAGCCATCATCGAGGCAGGCAAGGCACGGCTGCGTCCGATCCTGATGACGTCACTGACAACGGCGCTCGGCCTGCTGCCAATGGCGGTTGGCATTGGTGAAGGCGCCGAGATACGAGCGCCCATGGCCATCGCGGTCATCGGCGGCCTTGTCGTCTCCACGTTGCTGACACTGGTTGTGATTCCGGTCGTGTATTCCCTGCTCGACAGGAAACGCTGGGAAGTCAGCGAAGCCGCTCCGTCGACCGCCTGAGGACAACGCATGAAACACACGGAGATAGCGCTGAACCGTCCCGTGACGACGATTGTTATCTTCGTCGCACTGTCACTGATCGGTTTGCTCGCAAGTCGCCTGCTGCCGCTGGAGATGCTGCCGGATATCGAGTGGCCCGGTATCTACGTTGAAGTGCCGTACCCGGGTTCAACCCCGGAGGAAGTGGAGCGGCTGATTACCCGCCCCGTTGAAGAAGCGCTGGCTACCCTGCCCGGCGTCGAACGCATGCGCTCCTGGTCCGGCGACAGTCGCTCCCAGGTACAGCTGGAATTCGGCTGGGACCAGGACATGGGCGCCAAGGGCATTGAGGCCCGCGCGAAACTCGACTCCATCCGGCACCTGCTGCCGGACGATGTACGCCGCGTGTTTGTCTTTACCGGCTCCGTCAGCGATCAACCGGTGATCGAGGTCATCCTGTCCAGTGAGGACGACCTGCAGAACAGCTATGAGCTGCTCGACCGCAGCGTCAAACGTCGCCTTGAGCGAATCGACGGCGTGTCCAAGGTCGATATGTGGGGGGTTGATCCTCGCGAAGTGCGTATCCTGCTCAAGCCGGACCAGATTGCCGCCTACGGTGTGGACCTCCTGGCGCTTCGTGACCTGCTGACTCGAAGCAACTTCTCGGTCAGCGCCGGCAAGATGAATGCATCCGGTCAACGTTTAAGCGTACGCCCCAAGGGCGAATTCCAGTCCGTTGACGAAATACGCTCGCTGGTGATCAACGCCCAAGGCCTGAGGCTGGAGGACGTCGCGGAGATCGAGCTCGTGGCGCCGGATCGACACTATGGCCGACGTCTCGACGGCGAACCGTCCATTGTCATCGGCGTCAGTCGCAATACCGGTGCCAACCTTGTTGAAGTCACCGATGCCGTTGTTGATGAGATAGAACGCATCAAAGGGCTGCCGCAGCTGAGCCACGTATCCTTCCTGGTGGTCGACAACCAGGGCGCCAGTGTCAAACAGTCTCTTTCCGACCTGCTCGAAGCCGGGCTGCTCGGCGGCCTGCTGGCCATCGTCGTCCTCTACCTGTTCCTTCGGCACCTGACCACGACGCTGATCGTCACCGCCTCGGTGCCCTTCTCGCTGTTAATCACCTTGGGCGCACTGTATTTCGCCGGATTGTCCCTGAACATCCTGTCGATGATGGGCATCATGCTCGCCGTCGGTATGCTCGTGGATAACGCGGTGGTCGTCACCGAGAGTATTTTTCGCTACCGCGAAAAGGATCCGGAGAACCCGCAGCGAGCCACGATGAAGGGGGTTCGTGAGGTCGGACTGGCCGTTGTCGCCGGTACAGCGACAACCATCATCGTGTTCGCTCCCATCGTCGTCGGCGAAAAAGCCGAGATCATGGTGTTCCTGACACACGTCGCCGTGACCATCATCGTCGCGCTGATAGCGTCGCTGGCCATCGCGCAGACCATGGTTCCGATGCTGGCCTCGCGGATCAAGGACCTGCCCAAGCCGAAACCGGGCGCGTTGATGGCGCGGCTCACCGGTCGTTACGAACGTGCGCTGCGCTGGGTGGTCCGTCATCCGAAGTGGAGCTTCGGTGGCATCCTGATTATCTGTGCAATCGGCATCGCGCCGATGATGCTGGAACTCGTCAAGGTCGACATGTTCCCGCGTGACGACCAGCGACGTATTTACATGCCCTACCGAATCCAGGGTACGCACGCGCTGGAGACCGTGGCCGCCAGTGTTGATGAGATCGAAAACTACCTGCACACGAACCGCGAAGCGCTGAACATCGAGACGACGCTATCGGTCTACACGCAGGACTATGCGCACACCGTCATGCTGCTGACCAAGGACGATGACGTCACCCGCTCGGTGACCGAAATCCGCAAGGAGATTGACGAAAACCTGCCGAAGATCGCGATCGGGCGACCGGGTTTCGAATCGCAGCAACAGGGCGGCGGCGAAGGCTTCAGCCTGCAGGTGTCCGGTGACTCGACGGCAATCCTGAACGAGCTCGGCGATGAAGTCGTTCGAGCCCTGTCGTCGCTGGAGGGCCTGAGCAATGTCCGCTCCGACGAAGAGACCGGTGAGCGTGAAGTGCGAGTCGTCATCGACCGCGATCGCGCGGCCACGGCCGGCCTGACCGCCGAACAGGTGGCGCAGATGATCGGCGTTGCCATGCGCGGCGAGATACTCAGCGAATTCCGTGGTCCGGATGGTGAAGTCGGTGTGCGCATGGCGTTCCGTGAGAATGAACGCCAGAGCATCGAACAGCTCGCAAACCTGCCATTGTTCGACGGCGCCGGAAATCGTATTACGCTCGGCAGCCTGTCCGATTTCGAGATGGGTCGCACGGCAGAACGCATTCGTCGCACCGATCGACAGACATCCGTCATCATCTCGGCGGATGTTGAAGACGACTTTTCGATGAACGACCTTCGGCCACAGGTCAGCCAGCTGATGGACGCGCTCGAGCTGCCGGCCGGCTATTCCTGGAAGTTCGGTCGCGGCTTCCAGCGAAGCGATGAAACCCAGGCCATGATGATGACCAACCTGTTGCTCGGCGTCGCGTGCATCTTCCTGGTCATGGCCGCCTTGTTCGAGTCGCTGATCCTGCCGTTTTCGATCATCCTGGGCTCGATCGTGTTTTCGATCTTCGGCGTATTCCTGTTTTTCGCCGCGACCGGTACGCCCTTCTCATTTATGGCGATGATCGGGATCATGATCCTGATAGGCGTTGTTGTGAATAACGGGATCGTGCTGGTCGATCACATAAACAACCTGCGTGTGGGAGGTATGCATCGCGATGAGGCGATCGTGGTGGGCGGGCGCGACCGCTTGCGTCCTATCCTGATGACGGTGGCGACGACGATCGTCGGACTTATGCCGCTGGCTGTTGGCAACACGCAGGTGGGGGGCGATGGGCCTCCGTATTACCCCATGGCCAGGGCGATCATCGGTGGGCTGGCGTTCTCGACGGTTGTGTCCCTGCTCGTCGTGCCTGCGCTGTACATCTACTTCGATAACCTCGCCGCGTGGAGCCGGAAAGTTCGCCGGCTCGCACGCCGCGAGGCGCTACCCGACTCTACGCCCGCCGCCTGAGTCGCATCAGTCCCGCGAGCCCTGGCAGCAGAAGCAACATCAGCCAGTCCACTGAACCCCCACCCTCGGTATTGACGACAACCGTCGTCGCACCCGGCGGCGTATCAAGGGCGATGTCTTCGAGCGGCAGGAGAGCCAGCTCGGACGTGTCCTCGGGCGCCAGGAAGGCGACAAAGTCATCGTTGAAGGCGTCAAACAGCTCGATCAGCAGATCGTAGCTGCCGGTGGGATAGCCCGACACGAGGTCGGTGACCACGGAGTAGTCATCGGTGTCAGAACTGCCGAAGATCGTGAAGTTTTCGGTGACCGCGTATTCCTCCCACGGACCACCCTCGAAGCTCAGGTAGAGCACTGCGTAAACCTCGGCCGAGTTGTAGATCGTATCGGCGTCGAACAGCAGGTCAATACCGGAATAGAAGCCGTCAAAGTCTTCGTCGCCGAACAGTACGACGTCGGCATCGTAGATCCAGAAGTCGTTGCGCGCGGACTGCACCTGCGACTGGCCAGGCTTGCCGGAAACTCGCGGCTTTTGCTTGTCGACACTCTCCGGCGCGTGAGTATCGCGACTGGTCTTGATCGCTTCCCGGTTATCGCGACCACCGGATGAGTAATGCGTGGACTCGGTAACGCGCTCGTCGGTATCCGCCCATGCGGTACTGACGCAAGCGACCGAGAGTAAGAAAAGGGCAATGATCGTCGTTGAGGCGAACTTGCCGGGCAGGTACTGCGCTTTCATCTTATCGTCCCTGTTAATGACACTGACGGTGCCATTTAAGCCCTGCGCGCATGAATTGAACCTGAATAATCCGGGTTGGCGTGCGATGATCGCGCCGATGAACGCCCCGGAATGGTAATGAACTCCAATGACAACGCCAGCGGCAAGGCCATCCTGTGGTTGCTTTTTGGAGTTATGGCAGGTCTCGGGCTGGATCTTGCCGCCAAGCAGGCGCTGCAGTCCTACCCGCTGGTCCAGTTCATCTTCTTCCGTACCCTGATAGGTCTGCTGATCTTCCTGTCGATTTCCTATCGATTCGGCGGCTTGCGGGCGCTGCGAACAGAGAAAATGCCCTGGCACCTGCTGCGCACGCTGTTGTCCGTTGGCGCGATGTTCGGTTTCTTCTACGGCCTGAAGAAGATGCCGTTAATCGATGCACTGACACTCGGATACACGGCACCACTGATGGTCACCGCGCTGTCGGCTTTCGTGCTTGGAGACCGCGTCGGCTGGCGGCGCTGGACTGCCGTCTGTCTCGGTTTCGTCGGGGTACTCATCATGCTTCGGCCCGGTGCGGAGAAACTGAGCGTCGCATCCCTGGCTGTACTGGTTGCCGCCTTCAGCTATGCCTGCCTGGCGATCACGTCGCGTTCGCTGGCGAAAACGGAAAGCAGCCTGTCGCTGTCGGTTTACGTGATTGGCGGGCCAATCCTTGTTTCCGGGCTCCTGTCGCTGGATGGCGGCTGGATCATGCCGGACATGAACGGACTGCTGCTGTTCACGGTGGCCGGCGCGTGTTCAGTCATGGCCTGGATTGGCATTGTTGCCGCCTACCGACGAGCGTCGCCGGCGACGCTGGCGCCGTTCGAATACTCAGCGTTGGTGCTGGGCGCCATTGCCGGCTACCTGATCTGGGACGAGGTGCCCGACGCGTGGTCTGTGGCCGGAGCGTCGATCATCGTCAGCTCCGGCCTTTTCGTGGCGTATCGGGAAATGGGCCGGCCGTTGTCGGCCCGCTACCTGCGGGCCGTAACGGCAGCGGCGGCAACCGGTGTTCGACGCCGCCTGGGTCGAGACTAGTCGACGTCGCCGGCAACAAGCCCGGCGATCTGGGCAGGTGTCACCTGCAGACGCTCGGCAACACGATTGAAGAAGTCGATTTCCAGAACGCTGACCGATTTGTCGCTGCGGAACACATCAGCAAGCGCCTGCACGACCTGTGCACGATGCTCGTCTTTCATCTTGTGGGCGCAGCTCGACAGGTACTTGCGCAGGCCGGCTTCTGCGTAAAGCTCCTCGCGGGCCGCAACGCGAATGTCTGCCTGGCTGAACTCCTCACCGGTCTTGTCCTTGAGGATTTTCTGGATGGTTTCGACTTCCGACGCCTGAATGCTGATATCCGCGTCGGCGGCACGCGCCAGCGTCATTAGCAGCACTTCCTTGAAGAGCTCGTTCTGCTGGTCTTCGCCGATGTCTGAACCGCCAAAGATGTTCAGTACGTTTGCAAGGTCTGAGATGGCCATGAAGTCCTCACTATTTCTGGTTATTTGAGTGCCTGTGAGACACCCGGAGTATACACATGCATTGCGCCGCTTGACGACCGGCGAGCGGGCTTTTACCGGCTCATGGGCTGGACCTTCCAATAGGTCAGGGAGCGCCACAGCCACTCAGCGGGCCCGAAGTGGAAGCGCGCCAGCCACCACGGGCTGTACAGCAGCTGTAAACCGATCAGGCCGAGCACAAAGAACATCTGGCCGACGCGCGGGATCTCGGTGTAGAGATTCAGGCCGTAGCCGTAGAAGATCGTCGTCATCACGATCGAATGCGTCAGGTAGTTGGTGAACGCCATTCGGCCGACGGCTGCAAAGCGGCTCACCAGGGCATCGAGTGCCCCCGAACGTACCAAGGTCATGACAAGCCCGATATGCCCCAGTGCGACGAGCACACTGCCGTAGTAATTGGGCGTCAATCCGAACTGGAACATGCTCAACCCGTCCCACTGTATGGTGTAGATCAGGTACGAGCTGGCGGCCATGACGGGCAGCCCGAGTCCGTAACCCGCCAGCATCAGGTTGCGATAGAAGCGGTCGCTGCGCTGCGCCTGCAGGACGCCGAGCTTCATCAGCGCCATCCCGAGCAGCATCAGGCCACCGGCACGCCACAGAACAAAGAACAGCGTCCCCTGGATCTGAAAGCCCTGCACCATCGGGTTGCGGTATGAGAACGCGTCCGAATAACTGCCGCGATAGGCATCCACGTCCTTCTGCACGTCTTCCGGCGTCGGCGCCATGAACGCTCGCGACTGGACCCACTGTTCGATCATCGCGAGCTCTTCCTCATTGAGCTCCTCACCCTCGGCCTGCCGCGACTCAAGAGCGATGACCTGCATCTCGAGGCCCTTCATCGCGAACCCGCCGCCGTAGCTCAGCAGTGGCGCCACCGAAAACCAGAAGAATGCAATGATCAGCAGCGCTTTCGGCGAACGCTTGCGGAACAGGAAGATGATCATGCCGGTAAACGCGTAGGCGAACAGGATGTCACCGAACCACAGGAAGGCGCCGTGCGCGAGGCCGATCAGCAATAGCCAGAAACTGCGGCGATAGAACAAACCACCAACACCGCGACCTTTTGCGAGTGCCCGCTCGTACAGCAGGACAATGCCGGCGCCGTAAAGAATTGAGAAAATCGCGAGGAACTTCTGGTCGAAAAATATATGCGTGAAGAACCAGATGCCGAGGTTCAGCGGGTCTGTCCCACCCATCAACGTCGGATTGGCGTAGGCAGAGAACGGCATCGCAAAGCCGTAGATGTTCATGACAAGGATGCCGAAGATGGCAACGCCCCGGAGCACGTCCATAGAGACATGGCGTTCTTTTCCGGAAACGGGTGTCACGGGCGCATCCGGCGTTGCCGGAGCCGCGGTCGTCGCGTCTGACATGAAAGATCCCCGAGTGCGCCGGACCATCCCCGAACCAGCGCTTGTTATTGTGTGGGCCGGTAAGAATAACCCAGAAAAAAGGTGGTGAACACCATGATTTTCAGTGGATTTTTTTCTTGGTTTTTCGGGGCTTACAAGGGATACTGCGCTTGGGCAAACTATTTGAAAGGAGGTGATCCATGTCTAGTGAGATTAACGGTGTGCTGAGTAGAGCCACAGGTCTTGACCGGATACTGGAATTACCTTTCGCTATCCGCTGACCCTCTCTCTACCGACACAAATCTCACGAAAGGCCGCGCATTGCGCGGCCTTTCTTGTTTACGGCAGTACGTTCTCGAGAACACCCAGGAAGTCATCGATTTCGTCCGGCGTGTTGTAGTGCACCGGACCCACTCGAACCACGCCGCCGTCCTGCAGCCCGATGGCTTTGACGAGCTCCACCGCGTAGTTGTGACCGCTCCAGACGAAAACATTCTCGTCCGCCAGTTGCTTCGCGATCTCTTCAGGCCGCATCGTCTCGTGCGTGAACGCGACGGTAGGCACCCGGTGATCCATCCGGTCCGGCTCAGTAACGCCGCGCACGGTAACACCGGGTAATGACTGCAGGCCACCGACAAGTCGCGATGCGATGCCCTTCTCATAATCGAACAACAGGGCGAGCGCGGCGTGAACACGCTGACGACGACCGTTGAAGCTGCCGAAAGCCGTCATGTAGTCACTGGCCATCGCCTCGCCGATCCAGTTGTAGTAGTCCACCGCGGCTGTGGTTCCGGCCATCATCTCGAAGCTGGGCGTACCGGTCTCGAAGTTGCCGGGGATCTGCTGCGGCGCAGGACGAAGCTGGTACGCCTGCAGCTGCTCAAGGACCTCGCGCCGCCCCCACAACACACCCTGGTGCGGACCCATGAACTTGTAGGCGGAACATGCCAGCATGTCGCAGCCGATTGCCTGCACGTCGGTCGGCACATGCGGCGCCGACTGAACCGCATCGATGAATGTCCACGCACCGGCGTCGCGCGCCATCGCGCAGATCGTCGTGATGTCGTTCAGCGTTCCCATCAGGTTCGCCGCTCCACCCACGCAGACCAGTCGGGTCCGATCGCTTAACAGCATCGCGAGATCGTCGTGGTCGAATTCGTAAGTGTCGGTATTGAACGGCAGCCAGCGAACGACCAGCCCGTGCTCCCTGGCCATCGTCACCCACGGAAAAACATTGGCATCATGGTCCATGGTCGTCACGATGATCTCGTCGCCAGCCTCGAGCAGGTTCCCGAGTGACCGGGCGACGTGATACGCCAGCGCCGTCATGCTCTGGCCGAATATGATCTCGTCGGTGTTACCCGCGTTCAGGAAGTCCGCCATCGCAAGGCGCGCATCGGCGATCAGCTCGTTGACCATTTTCGATGTTCTGAACTGGCCTCCCTGGTTGGCGCAGCGATGCAGCATGGCATCCGACACCGCATTGGCGACGCGTTTCGGTACCTGTGTACCAGCCGGGTTATCAAGATAGATTCGGCGCTTGCCGTCGTCGACGGTGGATAATGAGGGAAACTGCGCCCGGATTGCGCCGATATTGACAGTCATGGACGTCGGGGACTACTCGGTGGCTTTGCCGCCCCATTTCTCCCGATGTGCATCTTCCGCGCGCTGTCGCACCTTGGCGTGGCGACGCGTCAGCAGGAGCGAATCGGGATCGCAGACCTCCGCGCGCAGGACGCCAAGATCCGTGGCCGCGTCAAAGAGACTGGGGTACCAGCGGTCCCAGTTCGGAAGGATCTCTTCGACTTTATCCTTGAGCGACATGTTGCCACTGTAACCAAGCGCCTGCGGCGAAACAATGACGCAGTAGGCTTGACTTTTTCGGCGATGGTTTGGCTAGTCTTCGATGGCTTGGGCGGCGAAGAGTACGACGAACAGCAGCAGCCCGCCGAACAGCAGGGTCTGGCTGTCAACGGCCGGAATTGCGGGCATCTGCAATGAATCTACCGGCAGTAGTCCAGCCAGCGACGGGATAATCGACGAAAGCTGCATCAGTGGTTTGAACGCGAATGCGAAACCGATGATCACGGCCACCGGCAGAGCCAGGCGGTCGACCCAGATCTGACGGCGCACTCGACGAACAATCCGGCGGCTGAAGCCATCGTCTGCAATCGGCGCAGAAGTGAACAACTCCGTCAGGAATTCGTCCTGTTTGTCCATGTTGCGCTCAGCCATGTTGATGATGTTCGATGTCAAAACTTTCCCTGATCTTATCCTTGGCGCGATAAATAATCGACTTGATCGTACCCGTAGGCAGTTCGGTCGCCTCGTGGATCTCGCGATGCGACAGTCCGCAGGCATACGACATGATCATAACCGCGCGCTCCTGTTCATTAAGGACGGCAAGAAAACGATCCAGGTCGGTAATCTCCTCAGAAGCGCTCGCGTATTCAACGGAGCCGCCCTCATTTCCGACCTGCTTCAACACCTCGTCATAACGATCGCGCTTACGCTTGGACTGCAGGAACGTCGTGTAGGCCACCTTAAGCAACCAACCGATAAACGATCCGCTGCCTGAGTAAGTGTCGATTTTGTTCCATGCGTGCATGAAGGCATCCTGTGCAAGGTCGTCGGCCTGTGACTCATCCCGGGTCAGCCGTCGCAGGAAATTCCGGATCTGCGACTGGTGACGCTGGATCAACTCCCCAAACGCCCGGGTATCGTTGCTGGCGATTACCCGGGCAACTAGCAACTGGTCGTCGATGATCGTTCTCCCTGACGTCGTCGACCGTTATTTGTCTTTGGAACCCAGGTAGTACATCGCCAGGTACGCGAGACCGATAAAGAAGGGGAACATCGCGAGTCCGGCCATCACCTTGGCGGCCTCATCCCCGCCATCCGGAATGACGTAGCCGAAGATGAAGAGCGCGGCACCGATAGCAATGGCGAGCAGCGCCCGGCGCAGGTCCCGGTCTTTCGGCGGTTCAGGTGGCGCCCCGATCTGCTTGATGAGCTCCGGTGTCAGCTCGTGTCCCTTGTCAATTGCCGAGCGGATCGTCTTCTGCTGCGATTCCTTGATTCGATTCCGATACACGATCGCCATGCCCAGGACGATCCCCAGAAAGACAAACATGCTTATCGGAATAAAGATCTCTTCGTTCATCGGTGTTCCCTTTTCACAACTCAATCAGTGTCGGTTCACCCAATAGATACCTGTCGGGCGGTTTTTGGATGCATTTCTGACACAAAAAAATCGAAGGTCAAAAAGTATTATATTTTTCAGTTACTTAAAAGTTCCTGTCGCGGACCTGAATCGCACGGCAATAGCATGACTTAACCCCGCTCCCGGCGTCGACTGCGTTGATAGGGGTATGACAGATCCTCGCTATTATCAGATCGCCACTCTGTCCTCGCTGATCGTCTGGGGAAGCACGTCACTGGGATTCGGTATACGAATCGAGAACGCGATCGCCATCGTTGCGGCTGCACTCATAACTCAGTGGCTTGGCACTCGACTCGCGAATCTCCCGCGATTCGACGCGTTGAGTGCGATCATCACGTCCCTGTCGCTGACCCTGCTGTTGCGCACCGATCTGCTCTGGATCGCGGCTGTTGCCGCAATACTGGCTGTGGGCAGCAAGTTCCTGCTTCGCGCCAACGGTAAGCATATTTTTAACCCGGCCAACTTCGCCATCGTTGTGTTGATCATTCTCAGCGATCGGGCCTGGATATCGTCCGGCCAGTGGGGCAGCACATCGCTGCTGGCTGTTGCAGTAATCGGCCTGGGCCTGATCGTGCTGTCACGTGCAAGGCGCTTCGAGACCACGCTGTTTTTCCTCGGCAGCTGGGCAGCCCTGCTGCTGGCTCGCGCCGTATGGCTCGGCGATCCGCTGGCCATTCCGCTGCACCAACTGCAGAACGGCGCACTGCTCGTGTTTGCCTTCTTCATGATTTCCGATCCTGTGACGGCGCCCAACTCGGCGGCCGGTCGAGCGCTGTACGGCGTACTCGTCGCCGGGGTGGCTTACGTCATCCAGTTTCACTTTTACCTACCGTCAGGGCCGGTGCTTGCGCTCATCGGCTGTGCACTGACGGTGCCTTTGATTGACCGGTGCCTGTCCGGTTCGAAATACCAGTGGCGGGTACCTGAAAAAGGAGCTACACCATGCGAATCCTGACTGCCCTTTTGTCGGCCCTTCTCACCGTAGGTCTTGTGAGCAACGCTGAAGCCTTCTGCGGTTTCTACGTTGCCAAGGCCGACACCGAACTGTTTAACGAAGCATCGCAGGTCGTCCTGGTACGCGATGGAAAGCGTACTGTGATCACGATGGTGAACGACTTCCAGGGCGATGTGAAAGACTTTGCTATGGTCGTGCCTGTACCCACGTTCATCGAGCGCGAGCAAATCAACGTTGGCGATATGGCGGTGGTTGAGCACCTGGATGCGTACACGTCGCCGCGACTGGTTGAATACTTCGACGAGGACCCCTGCGCGATTCGACGGGAGATCTTCAGCCTGAACCGCGCCTTGCCAAGCGTGGCGGAAACGGCCGACGCGGACATACGCGCCAAGTCTCTTGGTGTGACGATCGAAGCGAGTTACAGCGTGGGTGAATACGACATCCTTATTCTCGACGCCAGACAAAGCGGCGGCCTGATCACGTGGCTGAACGAGAACGGCTACCGCATCCCCGACGGCGCCGAACGCATCGTCGGCTCCTACCTGAAGCAGGGCATGCGCTTTTTTGTTGCGAAAGTGAATCTCGACAACTTCAATGCGACGGGCTACACCAACCTGCGCCCGCTGCAGGTTGCCTTCGAGTCCGAAAAGTTCATGTTGCCTATCCGGCTCGGCACGCTGAATGCCAAGGGCCAGCAGGACATGTACGTGTATACGCTGACGCGCACAGGACGCGTGGAAACGTCGAACTATCGCACGGTCCGCCTGCCGACCGGCCAGGAACTGCCCGTTCACATCAAGGAAGAGTTTGGCGATTTCTACCGGACGATGTTCGCGCAACAGACCGAGAAGGCGAACAACCGCGGCGTGTTCCTGGAGTACGCGTGGGACATGGCATGGTGCGACCCCTGTGCAGCGGACCCGCTGACTCGCGACGAACTGAAATCGCTGGGTGTCTTCTGGCTCGACGAAGCCGCCGCAGAACCGCGTCCGGGAATTCGTCCGATGCCGATGCCGCAGAACGTTTTCGTCACTCGCCTTCATGTGCGCTACGACGCGGAACACTTCCCCGAGGACCTGATGTTGACCGAGACCGGCGACCGACAGAACTTTCAGGGTCGCTACGTGGTCCGGCATCCCTACAAGGGAGACTCACGTTGCGACGCCATGGAGACCTATCGCACCGCACTCGTCGAACGACAGGAACGCGAGGCGCAGACGCTGGCTAACCTGACTGGCTGGGATATCGACGGGATCCGGGAGAAGATCCCGGCCCTCGCGGCATTGAACCCCGTAGAACCTGAGCCATGGTGGAAGCGGCTGTGGGATTGACGGGTCAGCGTGTCCGTCGATAGATCATCGCCGGCGGGTGCGCGCCACCGGTCGACTTTCGACCGGTGGCCTCCACCTGCTCCCTGGCGAGAATGGATTTCCTGAAGTTCCGTTTGTCGAGCGGCGCTCCCAGCACGGCTTCCCAGGTCTTCTGCAGGGCACCAAGGGTGAACTCCTTCGGCATGAACGCAAAGCCGATGTCGGTATACCCGAGCTTGCCCCTCAGGCGTTCAATCGCCGTGGAGGTGATGTCGTCGTGATCAAAGGCCGTCGCGGGAAGCGCATCGACCGCAAACCACCGGCCCGGCCCTTCATAGACGGCATCGACGTCGAGTATCGCGAAATAGGCGACGCTGATGACCCGGTCACGCGAATCACGGTCGGGGGCGCCGAAGGTTGCCAGCTGTTCCAGGTGCACCTCATGCAGTGACGCCTTGGCATCCAGCACGCGCCGGGCGGTGGCCTCCAGCGCCTCATCCTCGTGAACGAAGCCGCCGGGCAGCGCCCACCCACCCTCAAAAGGCGCCTCCGGTCGCTGGATCAGGAGAATCTGCAGCTGCTCATCGCGCACCCGGAACGTCACGAGGTCGACGGTTACGGCGGGACGCGGAAAGTCGTAATTCACCATTTGCCGATTGCCCTGCTTGACTCGAAACGTTAGTAGTGTACTATATACACTACTTGGCAACGGGGACAGACCCCAAAGCCACTAACAGTAAGGAGCTTACTGTGACTGACAAGAACTACGACTTCCTGGTCTTTATTGGCCGCTTCCAGCCGTTTCACAACGGTCATGCCCGCGTCGTTGAACACGGCCTGCGCGAATCCCGCCACCTCATCCTCTTGCTTGGCTCATCGCACCGCCCCGCCTGCGTGCGCAATCCGTGGTCGTTCAAGGAACGTGAGGCGATGATCCGCTCCACCCTGAGCGCGGCCGACAATGAACGCGTCCACATCGCCCCCATCATGGATGCCACCTACAACGACGACGTCTGGATCGCCAATGTCCAGAAGACCGTCAACGGCATCGTCACCGGGCATCACACGCAACCACACCGCGAACCCAGCGTCGGCCTGATCGGGCACGCCAAGGACCACAGCTCGTATTACCTGAGCCTGTTCCCGGGCTGGTCATCGATTGATGTCGGCAACAACGAAGCCATGAGCGCCACGGATGTTCGCGAAGCCATCTTTCGATCAGACGCCGGCAACTGGGAAGACTTCCGCACATCGGTCCGGCAGAACGCCGGAGACCTCGTACCGCCGGCGGTGCTCGACTACCTGAATGACTACACGCGAAGCGATGCCTTCAAGGCGCTGCGAGATGAGTACGATTTCGTGAAGCAGTATCGCGAGCGCTGGGACGACGCGCCTTACGAACCCACGTTCCTGACGGTCGATGCGGTTGTCGTCCAGTCGGGGCACGTACTGCTGGTTGAGCGTCGGGCTCGGCCCGGTAAGGGCCAGTGGGCGCTGCCTGGCGGATTCGTCTCACCGACCGAAACGGTTCGCGAATCCATGCTCCGTGAACTGAAGGAAGAAACCAGCATCAAGGTGCCGGTTCCGGTACTCGCAGGCTCCATCGTGAGCGAGGGCGTGTTCGATGATCCGTATCGGTCCTCGCGCGGTCGAACCGTCACGCACGCGTTTTACATTCATCTTAAGCCCGATACCACCCTGCCCAAGGTCAAGGGCGGCGACGACGCGCTCAAGGCGTTCTGGATACCGCTTGCAGACCTCGATCCTGAAAACATGTTCGAGGACCACTACTTCATCATCCAGAAAATGGTTGGCCAGATGGCCTGATACACCCCCCAACGGAACAAGGGACAGACCCGCGTTCCCTCATTTCACAGGAGGAGCTCCCGTGACGATTAACCCGATACTGAACGTCGATTCCTACAAGACGTCGCATTTCCTGCAATACCCGCCTGGCGCCGAGGTGGTGTCCAGTTATATCGAATCCCGTGGTGGTGACTACAGTCACACCGTGTTTTTCGGATTACAGATGTTTCTGAAGAACACGCTGTCAAAACCGATCACGCGTGACCATATCGACGAGGCGGACGCCGTGCTCTCGGCACACGGTGTGCCGTTCAACCGCGAAGGCTGGGAGTACATCCTGGACAAGCACAACGGCTACCTGCCGCTGGACGTGGAAGCCGTACCCGAGGGTACGAGGCTCCCGGTCTCCAATGTCATGGTCCAGGTCAAAAACACCGACCCCAGGGTGCCGTGGCTGACCAGCTACGTGGAAACGGCGTTGCTGCGTGCGGTCTGGTATCCAACGACGATTGCGACACGCTCATTCGAATGCAGGGAGACCATTCGCCAGGCACTCGAGGACACGGCCGATTCAACGGACGGCCTGGAGTTCAAGTTGCATGACTTCGGCGCCCGAGGCGTCAGCTCTCGCGAATCCGCCGAAATCGGCGGTGCCGCTCACCTTTTGAGCTTTATGGGCACCGATACCATCAACGGCATCACCGCGTTGCGGCGTTACTACGATGCCGACATGCCCGGCTTTTCGATCCCCGCCGCTGAGCACTCCACCATTACGTGCTGGGGTCGTGATCGCGAGCTGGACGCATACCGCAATATGCTCGACCAGTTCTCCGGCGACGGGAACGTTCTTGCCGTTGTCAGTGACTCCTACGACCTGTTCAACGCCATCGACAGTCTTTGGGGCGATGCGCTCCGGGACCGGGTGATCAATAACGGCGGCACCGTGGTCATTCGGCCAGACAGTGGCGAACCGGCTGACATCGTCTGTGAATCGATACGCCGGCTCATGGACCGATTCGGCTATCGTGAAAACAGCAAGGGCTTCCTGGTCCTGCCGGATTTCATCCGGGTGATTCAGGGCGACGGCATCAGCCCGGCGCAGATTCGCCAGATCCTCGCGGTGATGAAGATGCACCGCCTGAGTGCCGACAACATTGCCTTCGGCATGGGTGGTGAGCTGCTGCAGAACGTCAACCGTGACACGCTGCGCTTCGCGATGAAAGCGTCAGCCATACGTATTAACGGCGAGTGGTCGGATGTCTACAAGGATCCGGCGACCGATACCGGCAAGCGATCGAAACGCGGTCGCCTCGCTCTCGTTAAACAGGCCGGTGAGATCATCACGGTGCGGGACTCGGACCCGGGCGCGCGTGACAACCTGCTTCGTCCGGTGTTCCGGGACGGCGAATTGCTGGTCGATGAGCCGTTTGACCGGATTCGCGGTCGGCTGCACAGCTGATCGCGGGGATACGACCGCAGAGTGGCGGCCTGCACCACCAGGCCGCCCCCAAACCCGGATTTCGCGCTACACTGGGCGCTCGCCACGTTCCGTGGCGGATCGACCATCATCACTTGCCGCCAGCGCTGAAAACTATGCCGCTTCACCTGCACCTGGAGCCCGGAGTTTCGTTCATCGTGACCCGCTATATCGGTGTCATAGAGGATGAACAGCTCATGGCGTATTACCGCGACATCTACCGTCGCCCCGACCTTGAGCAGTTTCACACGGAGCTCGTCGATCTTTCAGAGGCGGACATGGGGCGCGTCAGCGTTGAGGGCCTGTCAGACCTTGCAGCGTTCATTGATCTGGAGCTGTCACATTCTGACGACGTCTCGACCAGGACAGCAATCTATGCTCCGCATGACCTGCCTTTCGGTGTGGCACGCATGTACGAGGCATGGTCGAGCTCGTCACCAGAGGAAGTCCGGGTCTTTCGCGGCCGCGATGAGGCCATCCGCTGGCTGAACGAATCAGCGGCCTCTCGCTGACCGTCTGCCGGGGATCGATCCCGACGCCGGATTCTCCCGGCCTATGCCGTTTGCCCGGACGCCGCGTCCATCGCCAGCATCTTGCGGATCGATTCTTCAATGTGGCCGCCGCAGTACAGCTTTCCGTACTCGCGATCCTGCTTTGCGACGAACGCGGACAATGAAGCGCTCGAACCGATGCGCCGGCAAAGTGCGTGCACACCGGGCGCTCGTCTCTCGATGTCCGCGTCAAGTTCCGTCAGACAGCGCGTCATGTTGCCAAACAGGGCGTACACCGCAATATCGGCGAAGTTAACGGGACCCTGTCCCAGTAACCCGCGAGTATGTGACGCTTCGAAGACATCCAGCCATCTTGGCAAACGCTCGTCTCGAAAGATCCGCCATGTCTCCCGCTCCCACATGATGGAACCGTTGTAGCGACAGATTTCCATCAGGACGTCGTTGCAGTCCATCAGCGTCTTCATACCCATCGCCACATCGATTGATACGGCCGGCATCAGGTCGAGCTCGGGCGCGACGTATAAGACGATAGCCGGCATCTGGCTAAGACTGTGACCGGACTGCAGGTCATGCAGCACCGGCGGTCCCATGTACGGCACCGGCTGTTCGCTCGGCGGGAGGCTCTTGAGCTCGAGGTTTTCCTCAAAGTCGGACACTTCCAGCAACGGTACGCCGCGATAAGCGAACAGGTAGCTGACAAAGCAACCTCTGAACGGCAGAGGCCAGTACTGGAGTCGGAACCGGGCTTGTTGCGCTTCGGTTGGCATCGCTTAACCTCGCTCAGGCGATTTCGTGCATCAAAGAGTACCGGATCGTGCCTGAATCGTTGTCGTGCGGCTGATAGTGTTCAGAAAAACCGGGCTAACATGCCGGATGCGACACCCGGCCTGTCAAGGCAAAAGCGAAGACCAGGAGCGCCAATCATGAACCGAACAATGACGGCTGCCGCCACCCTCTTGCTGATAACCGGTTGCTCGGGCTCGGATCGAGCGCCCGTTACTGAACTGCAGGACAAAGGAACAGCACATAGGGAAGAGCCCGAAAACCTGGATGTCGCGGGACTGATCGCGACGGTGAATTCAGCCACCGGCGAAGGCTGGCTGTCCGTCCATCCCGAAAACACACTCGCGGTTTTCAGCCGCCAGATCGGCGGCTTTGGCGACCAGCGCATCTTCGTAACCGAACGGCGTGGCGACACCTGGACGCCCCCTGTCATGGCTCCGTTCGCTGCTGATCTCAACGAACGAGGCGCGCGGTTTGCACCGGACGGCAGGCGCGTGGTTTTTGCGTCAACCCGACCGGAGTCTGACAGCGACGAGGTCAATGACTGGAATATCTGGTCTGTCGACATTGATGACGCGGGACACTGGGGAGACCCGGAGCCCGTTTCCGGTGTTAATTCAACCGCGAATGACTTCCATCCGTCCGTTACCAACGAGGGCGCCATCTACTTTGGCTCGCCGCGAGCCGGCGGCCTGGGTCGATCGGACATGTACGTAGGCAAGCCCGGTGCAGAGGGCTGGACCGTTGAACCGGCTGCCAGCCTCAATTCAGAGCTCTCGGAGCCCGACCCGTTCATCGCGCCCGACGGCAGCTACATGATCTTTGCACGCACCGGCGCTCCTGGTGGTTTTGGCGGCGACGATCTCTACGTCGCGTTCTCCAGCGCGCACGGTTGGTCGGAGCCGCAGAACCTCGGTGTTGCTGTGAACACACCCGAGTACGAATACGGTGCCTTCGTTACTGCTGACGGAAAGACGCTTTTGTACACAACGTGGGCGAGCGGTATTCCGCAGGTGGCCGCCATAGCGTTGAGCGAGCTAAAGCTCAGTCAATAAGCAGGGTTACTCTTCAGCGAACACGTACTCGTGCTGCGCATCGCGCATCACCAGTGCGCGGGTATCGCCGTCCGTAACGACAAACTCGGCGCCCGACAGACCCGGGTCGATGGTCACGAATGAGATCGTGCCATCCGGGTTGGTGCGTGTCGCAACTTCGGTCCGCCACTCGCCGAAATCGAAAACGGTTCGGTCCTGCTCGCGAATGACCGTCAGGTCACCGAGCAACTCGCTGCTGTAGTTGTCTGCCAGCTTCCTGGCGTGTTTGTTTTTCGCCGGGATATCCAGCAGCGCACTCTGCTCACGGGTTGACTCGTAGAACTCCTTGGCGCCATTCAGCATGTTCGCTTCGGCCTCTTCCTTTCCATCGAAGAGCACCTCAAGAAACCTGCGCTGGAACGTCCCGTGGACAATCCATCCCGGGGCCGCGTTGGTCAGGATGACGGCGCCAACCCCGTGCTCCGGCAGCCACATCATCTGGCTGTAGTGACCGAACACCGCGCCACCGTGGCTGACGACATCCACACCCCATGTTGAGTCTGTAATCAGGCCCATACCGTAGTGGCCGGTATCGCCAAGAGGCACCTTGGCAGCACGTCGCTCGAGTAACACGTCGCGATCGATGTAGCGCTCCCCGTCCGCCAACAGACCTTCATCGATTTCCATCTGCACATAGCGCAGCATGTCATTCACGGTACTCCACGCCCCGCCGGCCGGGCGGACATGGATGACGGCTTCGTTCAGACCCATATCGATGGCGGTTTGATCTCCGTCGATGTTGGCGCCATGTGCATTGGCAAAATTGTCGTTCATCGCCGCGTCGTAATCGAAGGTTGTCCGGCTCATGCCGAGTTCGTCGAAGACCCGTGCCTGCATGGCCATATCGTAGGCTTTGCCCAGCTCGGTCTCGGGATGCGCGACGTGACCGGCGACGAATCCGGCGGCGCCCGCGAGCCCGTTGGAGTACTGGTACATCTCCCCAAAGCGGCTGGTCGGCTGGATCTTGGCAAGCTCGGCCATCGCATCGTTCGCCGTCAGGTCGCCAAACTCGAAAATCATCTGCATGTCTTTTCGCGGCAGGCCGGTGCAGGCGCAGACCAGGTGCTCAATGAGCACCTGCGCGGTCGTTTCCTCGTCGCCAAGCCGGAATGACGGCATCACGTCGACCACCGGTGTCTTCCAGGTGAACTCACCCTGGTCAACGAGCTTGGCAAGCAGCAATGTGGTCATGGCCTTGGTGTTGGACGCCACGATGAAGCGCGTATCAGCATCAACGGCGCCCGGTTCTTCAAGATCACGGACGCCAAAGCCGCCGGCGAATACGACCTCACCATCCTGCACGATGCCCAGTGCCACTCCCGGCACCTTGGTGTGTTGCATCGACTGTTCGATGAACCCGGTCAGGGCGGCCAGTCGTTCTTCGTCGAGTGTGTTCGCATCGAGGCCTGCGAACGACTCACGGCTGTAACCCTCTGGCAACAGCGTGTCGAACAACAGACCGATCTGGGAACCGCGCTTCCCGCCCACGTCATTGGCGACGTCATAGATCCAGACCGTCCAGCCGTCGTTGGCGTACATCGCACCCGCCGACACGCCGCGGTTCTCTTCAGGTGAGGTCGCGTAGCCATTCGATTTGCGACGAGACCAGCCGTCCGCATCGGGCGGCTCATTGCTGGATACGATGTTTCGCTTGTTCTTCTTGTAGGCGGCCCAGCCCTTTTTGATCGCCTCGTCCGCATCATCAGCTTCGACTTCGACCAGCACGATGAACGATCCGCCTTCGGGTGCTTCAACGAGCATGGCTGCACCGTCCTCGGTAACCGACCAGCCCTCAGGTACTGTAAACGCGTTGCCGCGACTGGTGGTCATCGGTGTATCGGTAGCAACCGTGTCGCCAGCGACGGCGAATCCGGCAAGCAAAAGCAGCGCAACAGCAGGCAACACTCTGTTCATGCGTATTCTCCCAGCTCAGCCGCTGCGAATCCCGCTGCGGGGCGCAGGACCAGGATCAGCGGTATCGGTCGAGGATTCGGCCGAGCTCTTCTTTTGATGGTGCGAGATCTTCCAGCGGGATCTCGGCGAAGGGCTGTTCAACATTGCCCATGAGTTCGTGCATTTCCTGGCGTTCCTCGTCGAGATAGAGGAGGCCGGTCGTGATTTCACCTTCGTTAAAGTGCTCACGCAGGTACTTGAAGGCCTTGGCGCGGCTGTTCGGATCGTATCGCTTGTCGACCTTGCGCAGGACGATCCGGCTGCCGTCATGCATCTCGACCGGCATCGCCTCCCCCTCTTCGTACTGCGCCCGGATCTCCTTTGCAGGCTCGATGTAATCCAGGTTGGTAACGTGGTGGTAGAACTGGCGCGTATGCGCGTAACTCTTGGTGGAGCCTTCGTGGTCGTTAAACGTCACGCAGGGACTGATGATATCCACGAGCGCAAAGCCGCGGTGCGTCAATGCACCCTTGATCAGGGGCACCAGCTGTTCCTTGTCTCCGGAAAAACTGCGCGCGATATAGGTCGCACCGAGACTCAGGGCCGTGCTGACCGGATCAATCGGTTCCTGCTGGTTCGGCAGCCCTTTTTTCGGCTTGCTGCCGATATCCGCAGACGCCGAAAACTGTCCCTTGGTCAGGCCGTACACACCGTTGTTCTCGATGATGTAGCACATGTTCAGGTTGCGCCGAATCGCATGCACGAACTGTCCAACACCGATCGACAGTGAATCACCGTCGCCGGATACACCAACGTAGGTCAGGTCACGGTTGGCGGCGTACGCGCCGGTCGTCACCGACGGCATGCGGCCGTGCACCGAGTTGAAGCCATGCGACTGGCTCACAAAATAGGCCGGCGTCTTCGACGAACAACCGATCCCGCTCATCTTGGCCAGCTTGTGAGGTTCGATATCCAGTTCGAACACCGCCTGGATGATCGCTGCGGTAACCGAGTCATGGCCGCAGCCCGCACACAGGGTCGAGATGGCGCCCTCATAGTCCCGCGACGTCAGTCCGAGTTTGTTTTTCGGGGCATCGGGGTGAGTGACCTTTGGCTTCGCAATGTAGCTCACGCGGCAACTCCTTTCGCACGTTCCTCGAGCACACGGTCGATCACAAAGCCGGCGTTGATCGGAATGCCGTTATAGTGCAGCAAGGAACACAACTTCTTCGGGTCGACATCAAGGTCCAGCATGAGCATCGAACGCAGCTGCGCGTCCCGGTTTTGTTCGACCACGTAAACGACATCATGTTTATCGATGAAGTCACGCACCTCGTCACTGAACGGGAAAGCGCGCGGCCGACAGTAGTTGAGGTTGACGCCCTGCTCGGCAAGCCGGTCCATTGCCTCGATGCAGGCGCCATGGCCGGACCCGATAGTCAGGATGCCGGTCGTGTTGAACTTGGAGTACACAATGTCGGCTTCGGGCACGGTTGATCTTGCCGTCTCCCATTTGACCAGCAAGCGGTCGATAACCTGCTGGTACTCGTCCGAGTCCTCGGTGTAGGCCCCCAGCTTGGTGTGACCCGAGCCGCGTGTGAAATAGGAACCTTTTGGGTGCTGGCCGGGCAAGGTGCGGTAGGGAATTCCGTCGCCATCAACGTCGAGGTAGCGATAGAATGCCTCCATCTCTTCGAGATCCTCGGCGGTGTAGACCTTGCCGCGGTCGTAGGCTGGCTCCTCGTCCCAGTCGAACCGGGGCACCATCCAGTCGTTCATGCCAATATCGAGGTCAGACAGAACCATGACCGGCGTCTGCAGGCGCTCAGCCAGCTCGAATGCCTGAGCGGCCATCGTGAAACACTCGGCCGGATCCGCCGGGAACAGCAGCACGTGTTTCGTATCGCCGTGCGACGCATAGGCACAACTCATCAGGTCGGCCTGCTGCGTACGCGTCGGCATGCCGGTAGACGGGCCGGTACGCTGGACGTTGAAGAGCACCGCCGGAATCTCGGCGTAATACGCAAAGCCAATGAACTCGCTCATCAGCGAAATGCCCGGGCCGCTCGTCGGCGTGAACGCGCGGGCGCCGTTCCAGCTCGCGCCCAGAACCATGCCGATCGCCGCCAGTTCGTCTTCAGCCTGGATAATGCAGTAGGTTCGTTTGCCGGTCTCCGGGTCTTGCCGATACTGCTGGCAGAAGTTACGGAACGCATCCATCAGAGACGTTGACGGTGTAATCGGATACCAGGCGCCCACCGTTGCTCCGGCATACAGGCAGCCAAGCGCTGCCGCCGTGTTGCCGTCAATGACGATGTGGTCAGCGGTCGCGTCCATCGCCTCGACCTTTTTCGGCAGCGGGCAGGCGAAGTTCTCCATCGCGTAGTCATAACCAAGATGAATCGCTTCCATGTTCGATGCGATGAGATGCTGCTTGGCCGCAAACGTCTCTTCCAGCAGCGTCTTGATCACGTCGAGATCAATCTCGAGAAGCGCCGCAAGCACGCCTACGTAGGCGATGTTCTTCATCAGGATACGTGTGCGCGCGCCGTCGAAGTGTTCATTGCACAGCCGCGAGAGCGGCACACCGAGAACGTGGATGTCGTCACGATCAAGCAACGTACTGCGAGGCCAGGTCGAGTCATAGATCAGCCAGCCACCGGGTGACACATCATTCATGTCGCGCGCGTAGGTCTGCGCATTCATGGCAACCATGACGTCGACCCGATTCGCGCGAGACTGGTAGCCCTCACCGGTTACGCGGACCTCGTACCAGGTGGGCAGCCCCTGGATATTCGATGGAAAGTAGTTCTTGCCGACCACCGGAATGCCCATGCGAAAGATCGCCTTGCGCAACAAACCGTTGGCACTCGCCGAGCCGGTACCGTTAACCGTGGCAATCTTGACGACGACGTCGTTGATACTCGTCATTCCCTGTCCTTCAGGCCGCATCGTCTTCGGCGGCACCTATCGCGTCTTTTGCGTACGGCAGCAGAACCCTGGATCGCTGCATATCCCAGGCGCCGGTCGGGCAACGCTCTGCGCAGAGCCCGCAATGCACACAAAGATCCTCGTCCTTGACCATCACGCGCCCGGTCTGCGGCAGCTCGCCGGACACATAGAGATCCTGTTCGGTGTTTTTCGCCGGCGCCCTGAGGCGGGTTCGCAAATCTTCCTCGTCGCCGTTGTCCGTAATCGTCAGGCAGTCGACCGGGCAGATATCCAGGCACGCGTCGCACTCGATACACAGCTTGTCCGTGAACACCGTCTGGATGTCACAGTTGAGGCAGCGTTCGACCTCCTTGACGATCTGCTCGGCCGAGAAGCCCAGCTCGACCTCGATATTCAGGTTCTTGAAGCGTTCCTTCAGGTCAACATGCGGCATCAGGCGACGCTCGGCCCCGTCGTAGGCATTCGAGTAGCTCCACTCGTGCATGCCCATCTTCTGACTGCTCAGCGTGATACCTCGTGGCGGCCGCTCGTTGATGTCGAGCCCCTGGCAGTAGCGATGAATCGAGATCGCCGCTGCGTGACCGTGTGCCACAGCCCAGATGATGTTCAGTGGGCCGAAGGCCGCATCACCGCCGAAGAACACGCCCTCGCGGCCGGACATCATCGTCGTCTTGTCGACGACCGGGCAGTCCCACTGGTCAAACTCGATTCCGATGTCCCGTTCGATCCACGGGAAGGCATTGTCCTGCCCAATCGCAAGAATGACGTCGTCGCAGGGAATATCCGTTTCGCCAACGACAGTGCCGCGATCGATACGACCGTCGCTGTCGACCTGGTACTCCATGAGCTCGAAGCGCATACCGACCAGCTTGCCGTCTTCTGTGAGGAATGCTTTTGGCGAATGATTGACGAGGATCTCGACGTTCTCTTCTTCCGCGTCTTCGAGCTCCCAGTCCGACGCCTTGAAGAAGCCACGCGGCTTGCGCGCCATGACCTTGACGTCCTTCGCGCCAAGCCGCAAAGACGAACGACAGCAGTCCATCGCGGTATTGCCCACGCCGATAATCAGTACACGTTCACCGACGGTGTCGACGTGTTCGAATGCCACCGACTTCAGCCAGTCGATGCCGATATGGATCCGGTCGCTGTCGTAGCGGCCCGGGATCTCGAGGTTTTTGCCGCGCGGTGCGCCGGTGCCGACAAACACCGCATCGAAGCGCTCATCGTCGACCAGCTCGGCCATGCTCTCGATCGGGTGGTTGAGCTTGAGGTCAACGCCCGTATCCAGGACGTAACCGATCTCCTCATCGAGCACCGAGGGCGGCAAACGGAACTTCGGAATGTTCACACGCATCAGGCCGCCGGTGGTCTCGAGCGCCTCGAAGATCGTGACCTCGTAGCCGAGCGGCCGCAGGTCGTTGGCGACAGTCAGCGATGCCGGGCCGCAGCCGATCAGCGCAACGTGCTTGCCGTTCTCAACGGCAGGTGCCTGCGGCAGTCGGTCACTGATGTCGTCACGGTGATCCGCCGCGACGCGCTTCAGGCGACAGATCGCAACCGGTTCGTCCTCGACGCGGCCACGTCGACAGGCCGGTTCACACGGCCGGTCGCAGACACGCCCGAGGATGCCCGGAAAAACATTGGAATTGCGATTTTCTATGTAGGCGTCAGAAAAACGCCCCTGCGCGATCAAGCGGATGTACAGCGGCACATCCGTGTGCGCGGGACAAGCCCATTGGCAGTCGACTACCTTGTGAAAGTAGTCCGGACTGGTCGTATCTGTCGGTTTCATTTGAACTGCGCGCCCATCCGTTCCCCCGCGGCGCGTTCATTCTCCGAATCCCCTTTGCGGCTAGCATAACTCGCCGCCCGGGAAAGTAAAACGCTATCGGGCGCGGTTGAACTCCATGCGCTGGCCCACGATATCCCCGGTCAGTTTGCCATCACGGTAAACGACGGTTCCGTTGACGATTGTTGTGTCGATTGTCGAACTGAATTCGTGCCCTTCGAACGGTGACCAGTGACACTTCGCGAGCAGGTTGGACTTCTGTACGCGGTACGGCCGGTTCGGGTCGACGATGACGAGGTCGGCGAAGTAGCCCTCACGGACATAGCCACGATCGATGATGCCGAATATGTCCGCAGCCGCGTGTGACGCCTTGTCGACAACCATCTCTGGCGTCAGTACGCCTTCCTTGACCAGGTCGAAGAGACTTTGCACCGCGTGTTGCACGAGCGGCAGGCCGGCAGCGGACTTGAAGTAGCTGCGCTGCTTTTCGGCAACGGTGTGCGGCGCGTGGTCCGTCGCGATGATGTCGATACGGCCATCAACCAGTGCTTTGCGCAACGCGTCCCGATCGGCGGTCGATTTGATGGCCGGGTTGCACTTGATCTTGGTGCCCAGCGACGGATAACTGGTCTCATCGAACCACAGGTGATGAACACAAACCTCCGCAGTAATTCGCTTTTCGGTTCGATGCGCCTTCGAGAACTGGTTCATCTCGATTGCCGTCGTCAGGTGCAGGACCTGCAGCAGGGCATCGTGGCGTCGCGCAAGCTCGATGGCACTGCTCGATGACAACAGGCAGGCATTCGCCGAACGGATGTTCGGGTGCTCCTCCATTGGCACGTTGTCGCCGTACTTCAGCTTTGCCGACGCTTCGTTGTCGCGAATGGTCGGGGTGTGTTCACAGTGTGTAACGACGATGACCGGCGCTTCGCGGAAAATCGCATCCAGCGCCTCCGGGTCGTCAACCAGCATGTCACCGGTCGATGCCCCCATGAACACCTTGATACCGCAGGCCTCGTTGACCTGCAGCGCCTTGATCTGCTCGATATTGCGGTTGGTCCCACCGAGGTAAAACGCGTAGTTGCCACTGCAGCGGCCGGCGGCCAGCTCATACTTGGCCGCCAGCGCGTCCCGCGTTGTCGTCTGCGGATTCACGTTGGGCATGTCAAAGAAGCTTGTAATCCCACCGGCGACAGCCGCCGCCGATTCGGTCGCGAGATCACCCTTGTTCGTCAGGCCGGGTTCGCGGAAATGCACCTGGTCATCGATCATACCGGGCATCAGGTACTTGCCCTCGGCGTCGATAACGTCCGTGCCGTCATCGGCGGCAATTTCGGAAGCGACTTTCTCGATGCGCTCGCCGTCGATCAGGACGTCCATCTCACGGATTTCTCCGTCATTGATCAGTCGCGCGTTAGTGATGAGGAGCTTGCTCACGTGGGTCTCGCAGGGGTCGAACAGTCAATCCAAAACTCTAACATCAAATGAAACTTTTGCGAGCGCGCGGTGGCTGTGCGATATAACCGGCCGGACTTTGGGAAATCACGATGGACGCGAAGCAATACAAGGCCCTCGCCGACGCCTCGTCGGTGTACGACGTCGCTGTCAGGACGCCGCTGGAAGCAGCGGCGCCACTGGAACGGCGCCTGGGCAACCGTATCCTGATGAAGCGGGAGGACCTGCAGCCGGTCTTTTCGTTCAAGCTGCGGGGTGCCTACAACAAGCTCGCCGCGTTGCCCGCGCAGGAACGTGAGCGGGGCGTCATCTGCAGTTCGGCCGGTAACCACGCCCAGGGTGTGGCGCTGGCGGCCCGCGAGCTGGGCATCGATGCCACCATCGTGATGCCGGTCACCACACCGGCGATCAAGGTTGACGCGGTTCGAGCGCTCGACGGACACGTCGTGCTGCACGGCGATGCGTACGACGACGCCTACGCGCATGCAAAGATGATCGAAGCGCGCGATGGACTGACCTTTGTCCACCCCTTCGATGATCCGCTGGTCATCGCCGGACAGGCAACGATCGGCGCCGAGATTCTCGCGCAGAGCGACACGCCGCCGGATGCCGTGTTTATTCCGGTGGGCGGCGGCGGCCTGATCGCCGGTATCGCCAGTTACATCAAGGCGGAGAACCCGGAGATACGAATCGTCGGGGTCGAGCCGGCCGATTCAGCCTCGATGGCCGCCTCGCTGGACGCGGGCCGCCCGGTTGAACTCGATCACGTCGGCATCTTTGCCGACGGCGTGGCCGTGCGTCGTGTCGGCGATGAGACTTTCCGTCTGTGCCAGGCCTACGTCGACGAGATCATCACCGTGACCACGGACCAGGTGTGCGCGGCAATCCGGGACATTTTTGAGTGCACACGCTCGATCGTCGAACCGGCCGGCGGACTCGCTATCGCCGGCATGAAAAAGGCCATCGCGGAACAAGCCCTCGAAAACCAGGTGCTGGTGACTATCAACTGCGGCGCCAACGTCAATTTCGATCGGCTGCGCCACATCGCCGAACGGGCCGCGGTTGGTGAACAACGCGAGATGCTGATTGCCGTAGAGATTCCGGAACACCCCGGCAGCTTTCGAACATTCTGTGAAGCGATCGGCAAGCGCAGCATTACCGAATTCAACTATCGCTATGCGGACAGTCAGGCGGCACGGATTTTCGTTGGTATCGAGCTCAAGGACGGCAGTGACGAACGGCGGGAAATCCTGTCAGCGCTGCAGCGCGACGGATACCGGCTTGAGGACCTGAGCGATAACGAAATGGCCAAGCTGCACGTTCGCCACATGGTCGGCGGTCGCGCACCGGAGCTCGCGGACGAACACCTGTTCCGCTTCGAGTTCCCGGAGCGTCCCGGCGCCCTGCTGCAGTTCCTCGACGCCGTCGGTGACCGATGGAACATCAGCCTGTTTCATTACCGCAACCACGGCTCTGACCACGGTCGTGTGCTGGTCGGAATCCAGGTTCCGGATAATGAAACCGCAGAACTCGAATCACACCTCGCGGAGCTCGGTTACCCGCACTGGGATGAAACCGACAACCCTGCATACCGCGCGTTTCTCAGTTAAGGGCCCGGCTTAGTCTGCGTAACCCGGCAACTGGCGGTCGAGTCGACGCAGAAGACCCGGCCACACCAGCGACCCGCCCAGTCCCTTGGTGACCTGCTCGGCCTGCGCCTGGATACCGTTGACGATAGCTCGCGGCACCGACACCAGTTCGTTGCCCGTCGACTGCGCCATCAGCTGGATCTGGCAGGCTGTCTCGAGCACATACATCATCAGGAAGGCATCCGCGATAGTCGGTCCCACCGTCAGCAAACCGTGGTTGCGCAGGATCAGGCAGGTCTTCTTGCCCAGGTCTGCCACGAGTCTCGGTTTCTCGTCGTCATTGAGAGCCACCCCTTCGTAGTCGTGGTAGCCCAGCGAGGCATAGGGAAATAGCGAGGTCTGTGACAGCGGCTGGAGACCGTCCTTTTGCACCGATACCGCAACACCGGCCTTGCTGTGGGTATGCAGCACGCAGCCGACATCCGGGCGACCGGCGTGCACGGCGCTGTGGATAACAAAGCCGGCCGGGTTTACCGGGAACTCGGAATCCGACACCTTGTTGCCATCGGCATCGACCTTGACGAGCGAGCTGGCGGTGATTTCCTCGAACATCATCCCGTAGGGATTGATCAGGAAATGCTCATGATCGCCGGGCACTCTCGCCGAGACGTGTGTGAAGACCAGGTCGTCCCAGCCGAACAGCGCAATCAGTCGATAGCACGCCGCGAGATCCCTGCGCAGTTCCAGTTCCACATCCGTCATGATTCTGTCTCCCCCACGTCATCGGTTCGGTCGAACAAGCATGGCACGCTTATTCCAAAATGGAAGCAACCATCGGGCGCGCTCGCGCATCAAAGGTGTAACTCAGGAGCGATTGGGGCGCTACAAGCACCTAGTGAACAACGGGGTGTCGATCAACGTCGACACGCCACCGCGTTGACGTAACAAACGAACACTTCCCTTATGCCGTTTGTTTCGTGTTGAAGGCGATGGTTTTCCATCGCCTTCTTTTTGTTGCGCGCTCGCTGCCGCGCTACCACATCGACTTCAGCGACTCGGCGACATTCAGTTGCCTGCTGCTGGTGGGAGCCAGGTGACGGCGGCGAACCTCATCGCGCGCATGGAAGTCTGTGTCGAGCGTGGCCATGACAGAATCCGTCAGGAATCGGCTGCGCGCGCCGTAAACGTGATTGTCGCCGTGCCGATGTTGCTGGGTGACGAAGAATTTAAGCGGCGCCAGCAACGACAGGGACCGTTTCGCCCGGGTCATGGCCACGTACATCAGTCGGCGCTCTTCTTCGATCGCGCTGGCGTCACCGGTGGCAAACTCGGATGGAAAGTTGCCGTCCGTCACGTTGAGTACGAAGACATGATCCCACTCCTGCCCCTTCGCCGAGTGCACGGTGGACAGGATCAGGTAATCCTCGTCGACGAGCGGCGCTCCTGATTCGTCGCCCGAGGCCGATGGCGGGTCCAGCGTCAGCTCGGTCAGGAACCGCTCGCGACTCGGGTAGCGTGCCGACACCTGCTCGAGTTGTTCGACATCGGCCCAACGCGCGTCCACCGAGTCATACAGCCGTTCAAGCTGCGGACGGTACCAGCGTTTCAGCAGATCAAACTGCGACTGCCAGGCCGTCGACTCGAATCCGGCCAGAGCCTCGAGCGTCTCGCAGAATGCGGCCCATTCGTTCGTGTCGGTGGACGGCGGACGAAATGCCTTGAGTGAATCGAGCTGGTGGTCATGGCCGGCGATGAACTCGAAACACTTTGCGGCAATGCGCGGCCCGATGCCGTCGAGCATCTTCAGGACCCGGAATGCAGCGATCTCGTTTTTCGGATTGTCGACCCACTTCAGGATCGCGATGACGTCCTTGACGTGTGCAGCTTCGAGGAACTTGAGGCCGCCGTACTTCACGTACGGGATATTGCGCTGAACGAGTTCGATTTCGAGACGGTCGCTGTGATGGGCGTTGCGAAACAGAACCGCCTGCCGGCGAAGCAGCGCGCCCTGCTCCTGGTTCTCAAGAATGCGTTCAACAACGCAGCAGGCCTCGGCATCTCCATCCTCCACGGTGATGTACTTCGGCCGCGTGCCGCCCTCGCGGGTTGAGAAGAGCTTCTTCTGGTACTGGCGGCTGGCTTCCGCCAGCAGGCCGTTCGCGGTGTCCAGAATGGGCTGGCTCGAACGGTAGTTCTGCTCGAGTGTGACCACCGCCGCTCGCGGCTCGAATCGATCCGGGAACGACAGGATGTTGTCGACGGTGGCCGAGCGGAAGGCATAGATCGACTGTGCATCGTCGCCCACGACGGTAACGCCACTGCCGTCGGGTTTCAGCGCGTGCACGATCGACGCCTGCAGCCGGTTGGTGTCCTGGTACTCATCGACCAGTACATGGTCAAACCAGCTACCGATATCGGCCGCAAACTCGGCATCCGAGACCAGGTGTGCCCAGTAGACGAGCAGATCGTCATAGTCCAGCGACAACGTGGCCTGCTTGCGATCGACATAGCCGCGGAACAGCTGCTTCAGTTCCGCCTCCCAATCGCTGCACCAGGGCCAGTTTTCTTTCAGGGCATCAGCAAGCGGCATCCCGGTGTTCATGCAGCGCGAATAGATGGCGAGACAGGTCGTCTTCTTCGGAAAGCGTCTCGACAGTGACGACAGCTTCAGCTCGTGCCGGACAACATCCAGCAGGTCAGCGGCGTCGGACTGATCGAGTACCGAAAAACCCGGATCAAGACCGACGTTCGGTGCAAAGCGTCGCAACAGCCGGTTCGCCACGGAATGGAACGTGCCGGCCCACGGCAACTCGACGCGGGCGTCGTCGTTCTCGGTACGGACAATGTTCTCAACACGCGAAATCATCGTCTCCGCCGCGCGTCGCGTAAACGTCAGCAGCAGGATGCGCTCCGGATTTGCGCCGCGGCGAATCAGGTGGGCGACCCGGTGGGCAAGCGTCGTGGTCTTGCCGGTACCCGCGCCGGCGATGACCAACAGTGGCCCGTCACCGTACTCGGCGGCCTGTGTTTGCGCGGAATTCAGCGTCGCCTGCATCGCAGCACCCAAAACTGTATTTCTATACAGTACTGGGTTTATTTACAAGTGCAGGAATCGGTCGATGGCCGCGGCCAGCTCCAGGGGCGCCTCGAAATGCACCATGTGGCCGGTGTCGCGGATCACGAGGGTCTCACCGTGATCTACGTCCAGTTCCTTGATCGCGCCGGTATACTCGTCCACGTAGTCCGCAAAACGACTCTTGTCGCCGATAACGTGGAGCACGGGAACGGAGATCCGGTCCCAGCACGCTTTTGCTTCGGCACGGCGGTACAGGACCGGATTAGGCAGCTTGTGACGCGGATCTGCCAGCAGCGTCAGGCCCTCATTGTCATCAGCCCAGCAGCGGGCGACGAATCGCGCCTGCTCGTCTGACATGGCCGGGCTGCTTTTCTGTATGTGACGCGCCAGCTGCTCGATATCGGCGAACGGGCGAAACGGTCGCGGCTCGCGCGATTGTTCGATCCACTTGCGATAGCGTGCCGGCGCTTCAGCCGGATCGGAATCAGGCAGGCCAAAACCCTCAACATTGACCAGTGCGGCGACACGTTCCTGGAACGTGCCGGCATACATGGACGCAATGTTCGACCCCATGCTGTGACCGACCAGGCGGACCGGCTCGTCAGGCTGGAAGCTCGACAGCAGTTCGTCGAGGTCGGCAAGGTAGTCCGGGAACCAGTACGACGTCGGGTTTCTTCCGGAGTGACCGAAGCCCCGCCAGTCCGGGGCGACCACTCGCCAGTCGTCGGCCAGCGCATCGGCAACGAACTGGAAACTGCTGCCGGTATCGCCCCATCCGTGCAGGTAAAACAACAGCTGGCCGTTCTCGGGTCCCCACTCGGTAACGCGGTAGTTGATTCCGCGAATGGTGTGCGTTGACGTCCTCGGATTTCGGACAGCTTGATAGATTTCGCTCACGCAGCAGGCTCCGGTCCAGTCTGTACAAGTTTGAGGAAAAAAATCAGGTTTCTCAATTCCTTAAAGCTGAAACAGCCACGATCGTGGTGTATAAAGTAGAGCATGCTTCCGCCAGCGCCCATCAGCATGCGAATCGGCTTATGACATTCGAAATTGCGTTGGTCCTGGGCATCCTGCTCGTCTCGCTGGTTCTGTTTATCACCGAAGTCATCCGCATGGATCTCGTTGCCATGCTGGTACTCGGTGCGCTTGCCGTTACCGGCCTTGTGGACAGCAACGAGGCCTTCGCCGGCTTCAGTAATGCCGCGGTGATTACCGTCTGGGCGATGTTCATCCTCAGCGAAGGCCTGACGCGCACCGGCATCGCCGACATCATCGGTGTGCAGGTCATGCGCCTTGCGGGCGGCAAGGAAATACCGCTGATCCTGGTCATCATGGTCACCGCCGCCGTCCTGTCGGCGTTCATGAATAACATCGGTGTCGCAGCGTTGATGCTGCCGGTCGTCGTCGATGTCGCGCGGCGCACCAAGATCCCCGCGTCGCGGCTGCTGATGCCGCTGGCTTACGCAACGTTGCTTGGCGGCCTGATGACACTGATCGGTACGCCGCCAAACCTGCTGATCTCGGAAGCCATGGTGCAAAACGGCTACGAACCGTTCGGACTGTTCGAGTTCACGCCGCTGGGCGGGGCTGTGATGGCGATTGGCGTCATGTTCGTCGCGTTCTTCGGCCGCCTGCTGTTGCCGACCCGGCAAGCCGATAAAGACAAGGCGGTTTCCCAGCGCAGTTTGAGAGCACAGTACAAACTGCACGAACGAACCTTCCTGATGCGCGTGCCGCGTGATTCGATCCTGGTTGGCAAGACGCTGGGCGAGAGCCGCATCGGCCAGTCAACCGGGCTGATTATCCTCGCCGTCATGCGCGAGGGACGCAGCGATACCCTGCCCGGTCGTCAGACTGTGCTTCGCGGTGGCGACGGCATTCTTGTGCAGGGACGTGTCGACCAGTTCCGCGAACTGCGTCGCTGGAGCGATCTTGTTATCGAACGTGAAGCGCCGGTCCTGAAGTCGATGGTCGCCGCGAAAATGGCGTATGCCGAAGTCACCGTCGTGGACGGCTCACCGCTGGTTGGCGAACTGGTGCGGCATGCCGATTTTCGCAAACGCTTCAACGTCGTCATCGTCGGCATCAAGCGCAAAGGCGGCTACCGCCTGAACAACCTCGCGTACGTTCCGTTGCGTTCCGGCGATCGTGTGCTCGTGCAGGGCGAAACGGAAGCCATCAGCGACCTGGACAGGGCCGCCGACTTCGACAGCGTGACCCGCTTTTCTGAAGCCGAGCTGGCCGAGCGCTACCAGTCGGACGAGCGCTTGTTCGTCGTGCGCGTGCCGAAAAACAGCGAGCTCGCGGGAGCGACGCTGGCCGCCAGTCGCATCGGCGATGCCTTTGATTTTCGCGTGCTCGCCGTGTTCCGCGAAGGCGAGCTTAATGTGATGCCAGGCGGCGACGCACTGCTTGACGGAGGCGACCTGCTGCTCATCGAAGGTCAGCCGGCTGACCTGGATGTTCTGCGCGGCATGCAGGACCTCGAGATCGACACGTCTGTCCCGGCGAACCTCGGAGCGTTCGAGTCCGACCGCCTGTCACTGCTGGATGCGACACTGGATCCGCGATCGTCACTGGTCGGCCGCACCGTCGGCGAACTTAACTTCCGCGAGCGCTACGGCATCGAACTGGCCGGTATCTGGCGCGAGGGTGAAACCCTCGGCGCCGAACTCGGTGACGAACGCCTGCAGATCGGTGACGCACTGCTGATGCTCGGCCCGCGTGATCGCCTGCAGCTGCTGTCGGACGACTCCGACTTCCTTGTCCTGAGTGATCTCGGTGCACGCCCCCCGGATACCCGGCGCGCGCCGATTGCCGCATTGATCATGACCGGCGTTGTCGTCAGCGTCATGCTCGGTTACGCACCGATATCGGTGGCCGCCGTCGTTGGCGGAACGATCATGGTGCTCACGGGCTGCCTGAACATGGAGCAGGCCTACCGCGCGATCGACTGGCGCGCGATCTTCCTGATCGCCGGTATGTTGCCGCTGGGCATCGCGATGCAGGATACCGGCGCGGCGACCTACCTGGCTGACCAGGTCATGCGCCTGCTGGGCGACGCCGGTCCCTGGCCGGTCATCATGGGCCTCTATGTGCTGACTGCAGCGGCAACAATGATCATCCCGACGGCGGCCCTCGTCGTCCTTATGTCGCCGATTGTGCTATCCGCAATGAACGATATGGGTTATGCACCGGAGACCGCGATGATGGCGGTTGCCATGGCCGCCTCCGCCAGTTTTACGAGCCCGATCTCGCACCCGGCGAACATTCTTGTCATGGGTCCGGGTGGCTACCGTTTCGTTGATTACCTGAAAGTCGGTGTGCCGTTGACAATCGTGGTGTTTATCGCTGTCATGCTGCTCCTCCCGGTTATATTCCCCCTTACACCCGTATAGACCTATGACCCAGCAAACCGTGATCGTTGGCGCCGGCCATGGCGCCGGGCAGGTTGTGGCCTCTCTCAAACAGAAAGGCTATGACGGCGAGATAACGCTCATTGGCGACGAAGCGTGGCTGCCGTACCAGCGGCCGCCCTTGTCGAAAAAATTCCTGTCCGGTGACCTGCCGGCCGAGCGCCTGCTGTTCAAGCCACCGGCGTTTTACGAGGACGTCACGGTGCATCTCGACGAGCGCGTCGACAGCATCGACCGCGAGCAGAAATCGGTTACAACAAGCGCAGGCACACAGATCAGCTATGACACGCTGGTGCTTGCCACCGGTTCAAACGTGCGCAAGCTCGTCTGCGACGGGACTGACCTCGACGGCGTTCACTACCTCAGGGACATCGCCGATGTCGACGCCATCCGCGCTAACCTGCCGGAAGGTGCCAGGGTCGCTATCGTAGGTGCCGGATACATCGGCCTCGAAGTGGCTGCAGTGACGCGCACGCTCGGCCATGAAGTGACCGTGCTGGAGATGGCCGACCGGGTTATGAGCCGGGTCGTGTCGAAGGACGTCTCGGCGTTTTTCGACCGGGTGCACCGGGAGCGTGGTGTCGATCTGCGCCTGATGACAGGGCTGGTCGCCTTTCATGGCGACAACGGCAAGGTGACCGGCATCGAGACGAATTCCGGCGAGATCATAGAGGCGGACGTCGTTGTCGTGGGTATTGGAATCACACCGAATGACCAACTGGCGCGTGACGCCGGCCTCAACGTGGACGACGGTATTGTCGTCGACGATCACTGCCGAACCAGCGATCCCGCCATCTTCGCGATCGGAGACTGCACGCGCCATCCGAACAGCATCTACGGGGAAAGCCTGCGGCTCGAGTCCGTGCACAACGCTCTTGAGCAGGCGAAGACAGCAGCCGACAACATTACTGGCGGTGACACCAGCTATAACCAGGTGCCGTGGTTCTGGTCGGACCAGTACGAGTTCAAGCTGCAGATTGCAGGACTGTCGACCGGTTACGACGATGTCGTGCTGCGCGGCTCACCCGACGACGGCAGCTTCTCCTGCGTGTACCTGCGAAACGGCCGTTTCATCGCCATCGACTGCATCAACGCGCCGAAAGACTTCATGCAGTCGAAAGCAGTGATTGCCGGTCTGCCGGTTATTGCAAAGGAAACACTCGCGAATACCGAGCTGACGTTCAAGGATATTCAGGCGACCCTCGTCGACGCCTGACGGCGGGTTAAAGCGCTACTCGCCCTGCTCGTCGGCGACCAGGGTCTCGACGTCCGCGGCATGCAACTCGATCATCAGGTTGCCCTCCAGCGAGACCGGGCCCATGCGAGTGGAGTATGCCTTGGCACTGATCATCTCGACGGCATCGGCAGTCCGTCCCGCGAACTCACCGGAACCCCCGGTTACTTTGGCGATACCCAGGGCGCCAGGCCCGCTGGTGGTGTTCCCGGTCCAGTTACCTTTCCAGCTGTCCGCCGCGCTCCAGTGCGCCGGCAATACGACGTTGCGCAGGTAACCCCAGTAATTCTCGGACTGCTCGATAAAAAAGCTGCCGCGGCCGGGCAGGACGATATGCCAGGTGCTGTTGACGATTGCCTTACCCTGCAAAACGTTACTCGCTTCGGAATCGGACATGTACTTGATTCCGAAGCCGACGGGGCGACCACGAGCGTCGAGCAGGTTTGCCATCTTGACGTCTGTCTTGCGCACCGGCGCCTCCCACAACTGCAGGATTTTCGCCGGGTGTGGTTTGGCGGCGGATTCACCGTTGTTGGTGTGTGCGATGTTGCGCTCCGTCACGCCCGAGTAACTCAGCTGCAGCAGCGACTGGCTGCTGACGGACAGCGGCGACAATCGCGCCGTCCCGGCCGTCGGGTTGAAGACCAGTAAAGCGGCAACAAGGGCGGCACCGGTCAGCAGGCCCAGTATCAGAGCGACGAGGTACTTCATGTCTCGCCTCCCGCAACCGATCGATAGCTGGACACCAGCTCGATGCGTCCGCGGCGGAGTTCATCATCGCTCTCGAGCGGCACATAAGCTTCCGTCAGCCGACCGGACAGTCTGCCGAACTCACGCGTGCCGGAGAGAATTTCTCCGCTGCGCTGCTCACCGTCCTCGACCTGCATCTGCATGCTGACGTACAGCGAACCGCGCGCAGGAAAGTGCAGCACCCATTCGATGGCGTTACCGCTCTCGCCGGTGTCGACGACAACGCGGCTGGCCACGCCGATCACCGAATCGTGGATGTTCCGAACCTTGTAGAGTTCGGCGCTGCTCGACGAGAAATCCTGTGGCCACTGCATACCCGGCGGCAACGGTGCCGGCTGGTCAGCCGCGCCGACCGCGATTCGGTCCATCGGGATGTTGATGTGGTAGGACTCCGAGTTGCCGCCGTTAGGCAGCACCGTAATCACGGAGTTTTCGCGCGCCTGGTCGACCACGGGTACGAAGTAGACCAGGGCGAAGGCCCCGATCACGCCGAGCACTATGCCGAATAGGTAGGTTTTGAACACGTATACCGATCCCGAAGGCGAGCTGATTCAAAGTCCAGAGTTTAGTTAAATTGGTGGGGACAGCCACCGGGTCGACGCCAAAGTGTGACGAAGAGCACACGACACCCACGGCTTTTGTAACGAGGGGAGGGATTTGCATGCCGGGACGCGTTATCTGCCTGTGGTCGGGACCGCGGAATGTATCCACTGCACTGATGTACAGTTTCGCGCAACTGGCCGATGTCGACGTTGTTGACGAGCCCCTGTACGCCCACTACCTGCGGGTTAGCGGCAGGGACCACCCGGGTCGAGACGAGGTGCTGGCAAGCCAGGACACCGACGGCGATCGCGTGATGCGCGACCTCCTGCTTCGACCGGCTGACGGACGATGCCTGTTCGCCAAGCAGATGGCGCATCACCTGGTCGGACTCGACCTCGGCTTTCTGCAAAAAACGAACAACGTTCTGCTGGTCCGTGATCCGCGAGAAATGCTGCCGTCACTGACCGTGCAGATTCCGACAGCAACCCTCGATGACACGGGCCTCAAACGGCAGTGGGAACTCTTCGAGGCGCTCGAAAACGGCGGGCGTCCGCCGCACGTACTCGACTCACGAGAACTGTTGCTTAACCCGGCCGTCGTGCTGTCAAAACTGTGTCGGGCGCTCGGCATCGAATACTCGGATCACATGCTCCGGTGGACACCCGGCGCTCGTCCGGAGGACGGTGTTTGGGCGAAACACTGGTATCACGCCGTACACGAGAGCACGGGCTTCCAGCCATACCGCGCCAAGCAAGGGTTTCCCGCTCACCTCGAATCACTGCTTGAGCAATGCGCGCCGTGGTATGAGAAGTTACTGCAACGTGCGATCAAAGCGGATGACAAGGTATGACTTCAACGGCAGCAAACGACCCCAGGAATCGCGACATACAGGTATGGATTGGCGACGGCCTGAAACACCGCAACGACGCGCGCGTATCTGTGTTCGACAGCGTGGTGCAGGGTGGCGATGCCGTCTGGGAAGGACTACGCGTCTACGACGGACGTATAGCCGCCCTTGAGGATCACCTGGAACGGCTGGAGAATTCTGCCAGGGCTCTCGCATTCGAAAATGCGCCGTCCACCGACACGGTGCGCCACGCCCTGTTCGAGACGCTGAAGGCCAACGGCATGAATGACGATGCGCATGTGCGACTGACCCTGACGCGCGGCGAAAAAGTGACGTCCGGCATGAACCCGAGATTCAACCAGTCAGGCTGCACGCTGATCGTTCTCGCGGAGTGGAAACCGCCGGTGTATTCGGATGACGGTATTCGCGTCATCACGGCGTCGACGCGCCGCAACTCACCGGCCTTCCTGGACTCGAAGATTCATCACAACAACCTGCTGAACAATATTCTCGCGTCGATCGAAGCCAACGTGGCCGGTGCCGACGCGGCCATCATGCTCGACTTCGCCGGCTTTATCGCCGAAACCAACGACACCAACCTGTTTATGGTTTCGAAGGGCAAGGTCCTGACGCCCCATGCCGACGCCTGCCTGCCCGGCCTGACCCGGCAGATGATCATCGACATTTGTCGTGAAGAGGCGATCGACTGCGCGGAGAAGAACCTGTCACTGACCGAACTGTATTCGGCGGACGAGGTTTTCACGACAGGCACCATGGGCGAGTTGACGCCAGTGCTCGAAGCGGATGGCAGGAAGATCGGCGACGGTTTACGCGGACCGGTTACACAGCGACTGCAGAAACTGCATCGGGAATTCGCGTTCAAACACGCGACGCCAATCCCGGATTAACGCCTGCCTAGTCGGCCGAGAAATAGTTGTCGAGGTACGCCTCGAAACTGATGGTGTCAGCAGCCTCGATATCGGCCCGGCGCCGAACCGATTCGCGCGCTTCGCGTTCGAGAATCGCATTGACGTCAGGTTCGATTCGCCTTTCTTCGCGGTAGAAACGTGCGTGATCCCTGCTCTGCTGCATGGCGAGCTCGAAGAAGCTGGTTCCCTCTCGCTGCAGGTCAGCGAGGATTCGTGCCGACGGCGTTAGCGATGCATCCTCGACGCGGCTACGCATGACAGAAACCGCATCAGTGTATCGACCGGTGTCGTCCATCAGCGCCGCGGCTTTCTCCACGTTGCCGATGATCCCCGCCGCCCAGTCGCGCAGGCGAACGCGCTCACCGTTGTTGCTGAGCTCGCAAGCCGGGTCGCGGCCCTGTCTCGCTACGGTCAACTGGTTTGCCGTCATTTCATCGAGGGCAGCGTCATCGACGAACGGGCTCTCTTCCAGCAGGCAGTAAACAAGAAATGCCTCGATGAAACGCATGGTATCGGCGCAAAGGCCGGAA
Organism: uncultured Woeseiaceae bacterium; assembly: GCA_964606915.1. Taxonomy (GTDB): domain Bacteria; phylum Pseudomonadota; class Gammaproteobacteria; order Steroidobacterales; family Woeseiaceae; genus UBA1847. The sequence continues at coordinate 39,895 of CAZSIQ010000012.1, forward strand.
GGTTCATACAGGTTGCAGTCCAGCGAGCGGATCTCAATGTACTCGATGCCACCGCGGCGTAGTGCCGCCGTCGGCCGTTCCCCGGAGCGCGCGACGCGTTTTGGGCGAATCGCGCTGTAGTACTCGTTCTCAATCTGCAGCAGGTTCGCATTCAGCTGCCGGTACTTGCCGTCCACAACGACACCGATTTCTTCGTAGTCCGGCTCCGGCGTATGGATTGCCGCGGACAAGTCGCGGATGTACTCATCGAGATCATTCAGCGAAATCCGGATTCGCGACTGGTTCTTGTTGTTGTAGCCAAGATCACTCATGCGCAGAGACGTCGCATACTCCGAATAGTAGGTGTCGCCATTCATCAACGGCATATTCAGTTCGCGATCACCGGCGAACGAACGGCACAGCGCGGGCGACGCGCCGAACAGGTACAGGATGATCCAGCCAAAGCGGCGGAAGTTCCGCACCAGGCCGAGATAGTGTTCCGAACGCGGGTCGTCATTACCGACGATCTCGCCATACATGTCCCAGAACGACGTCGGAACCGAGAAGTTGTAGTGCACACCAGCGATCGTCTGCATCGGTCTGCCGTACCGATAGCCAAGCCCCCGGCGATACACCGTCTTCATGGTGCCGACATTCGAGGAACCGTATCGAGCCAGCGGGATGGTGTCCTTACCGGCGAGCACGCAGGGCATACTCGACGCCCACAATAACTCGTCGCCGAGCTTCGAATGCACAAACTGGTGCAGGTCATTGACCCGCATCAAGGCATGATCGACCGAATCAAACGTCGGGGTAACGAACTCGAGCAGTGCCTCTGAAAAGTCCGTTGTAATGTAGGCGTTGGTCAACGCCGATCCGAGACCCGCCGGATGCGTCGTCTGGGCGAGTTGACCGTCAGCGGTCACGCGAAGGGATTCTTTCTCGACGCCACGTACACAGTCCCGGCAGGGTTGCGACATTTTCCGAGCGACAGCGTCCAGGCGCTTGTTGAAGACCTTGCTCATGGATACTCGTGGGCGTGATGGCGAGCGCAGTGTACAGGAGAGCTGCTGACATCGACACATTCGAGGGCTAGACTAGCGCCGTCAACCACCAGAGCCCGAACACATGACCGATTCACCAAGACGACGCCTGCGCGACATTACGCGTTCATCGACAACGCTGATTGCGGACGGCGCCCGCTTCGAGGGTGTAATCAGTGGCGACAGTGACATTGTTGTGAACGGCACGGTGGACGGAAACTGCGACATAGCAGGGACACTGACACTGGCTGAACAAGGTTCCTGGTCAGGAACGGTCAGCGCCACCAACGTCATCGTTGCAGGCGAAATCAATGGCGACGTTATCGCGCGCCACAAGGTGGAAGTCGGCACCACCGCCAGGATCGACGGCACGGTGACCGCGGAAGCCATCGCGGTCGCCGAAGGCGCGGTCGTCGAGGGCGAGATGACCACCACCAACGACGGCGATCCAACCTCGTTTACCGAGAAACGCGGCGCCTGACCAAAGGTTTCGCCTGATACCGCTTACGACCTGACCGGGTCGTAGTGGTAGACTCCAAAAGAAAAAACACTGAGAGGTTCATGCGCAGGAGGATTCCCGCCTATCTGCTTTATCCAGCCATTGCGGGACTCATCGCACTTGTCCTGCTCTCGATGCTGTTCGTCCTGCAGTCTCGCTGGCTCACCGGCACGCTGATCGATCGCGGTACTGAACAGTACGTCGCGGCACTGCAGGATGGTCTCAGCGACAACGCCGTCTTTGAGCTCCGCACCATCGCGTCACGCCTTGCCGAATCGGACGACCCGTCACAAATCCTGGAACGCGCGACGACTGCGCTGGAAAGCCTGCAGGAGATTCAGTACCTGGAGCCAACCGGCGACGGCGAGCCGTCCATCGTCTCCGGGTTTCAGTGGCTGTCGGCGAACACGCTGACCGCCCAGGACGTCGTTCCGGGGCCAAAGGGTGGCCTTGTTGTCGCTACCTTCGTATTCCCGCAGATCGATCCCGGCGCCTTCGAGAAAACGATGGCCTCCGCCGAGAGCCGCAGCAGCCAGCTGGTTTTCGCCATTGCAGGCATGCTGGCCTTCGGGCTGCTGTCATGGTGGATCGTATCAACCTCACTGGCAAACCGGCAGCAGGTCACTCGTATCCGCGAACTGAAAACCCAGGCGGAAAAGCTGCGCGATGATGACTTTGGCGAGCGGCTGCCGGAACAGCGCGGTGATGAACTGGGTGAGTTCGCAGCCGTGTTCAATGACATGCGCGACAAGCTGCGACTGACCACGCTGTCGCGCGACTACGTGGACAGCATCCTGTCCAGCATGAACGATGCCATCATCGTTACCGCCGAAGACGGAACGATCAAACGGATCAACAAGGCAACAACAACGATGCTCGGCTTCGAGCACGACGAACTCGCGCACACGTCGATTGACCTGATCGTCAACACCAAGAAAAGCGGATCGCTGATCGACGAAAAGCCGTCGGGACTCCCGCGCGAGGCGTTTTTCATCAGCAAGTTTGGCGATGAAATTCCGGTGTCTTTCACCTGCTCTTTCCTGGGCGGCAAGGAGGCCGAGTCCGGCGACCGCATCTTCTCCGCGCAGAACATCACGGAACGCCGTCGCGCGGAGAAACGCATTCGTTATCTCGCGAGGATCGATCCGCTCACCAAGGTGCCGAACCGGATGCAGTTCCAGCACCTGCTACAGCGCGCCATCGCCAAGTCACGTCGTTCCGGCCGGCCGCTGTGCCTGTTCTACCTTGATGTCGACGGCTTCAAGGACATCAATGACACCTTCGGCCACCTGGCCGGCGACACAACGCTGGAAACAGTAGCAGAACGCCTGACAACGTCGCTGCCCTCCAAGTCCATCATCGGCCGACTTGCCGGCGATGAGTTTGCCGTGATAGTCGATGCACCCAACCACGAGGGCAACGGCAAGGAAGCGATTTTCAAGCTGGCCCGCAGCCTGCTCGCCAAGCTCGCCGAACCGCTGTTCGTGCAGGGACACGAGGTTTTCATGACGGCCAGTATGGGTATCGCGTTCTACCCGCGTGATGCGTCGAATGTCATTGACCTGATTCGCAACGCGGACGCTGCGTTGTACAGCGCCAAGAAATCCGGCGGCAACATCTACGCCGAATACATGCCGGAGATGAACGAAGCGGCCGTCGAAAAACTGATGACCAAGAGCAAGCTCAAGCGAGCCTTCGAGCGCGACGAGCTGCTGGTGCACTACCAGCCCAAGTACAACATCGATACCGGCCACGTCATCGGTGCGGAAGCGCTGGTCCGCTGGGAACTCCCTGAACGCGGCATGATTCTGCCGTCGGACTTCATCCCGATCGCCGAGGAGAGCAGCCTGATTATCGATATCGGCGAGTGGGTGCTCGACAAGGTCTGCGAGGACTTTCGATACTGGCAGCGCTCGGTGTCGTCGCCAGGACGTGTGTCCGTCAACCTGTCGCTGAAACAACTTCGGCAGAAAAACTTCAGTGAGCGTATCAGCGCGATCATGCGCAACTACGAAGTGTCTCCAACAAGTCTTGAGCTCGAGATCACCGAGACAACGCTGATGGAGAATCCGGAAAAAACCATCAAGCTGCTCGATGAGTTGTATGCGCTCGGCCTGCATCTTGCGATCGACGACTTCGGCACGGGCTACTCATCGCTGAGCGCGCTGCAGCAGTTCCCCATCAGCACACTGAAGATCGACAAGTCCTTCGTGGACAACGTGGCGTTCAACAAGGATGACGCAACCATCGTCAGTACAGTGGTGCAAATGGGCCAGAACCTGAATATGGAAGTGGTTGCCGAGGGCGTCGAAACGGAAGACCAGCTTGCATTCCTGCAGTCGCTGGGCTGCACGCACGTACAGGGGTTGCTGTTTGGCGATCCGATGAGTTCGGATGACTACCTCGAACTGCTACTGGCGCAGCTCGAGGGAACGGACGCCTATCGAACGCTGTTTGCGTGAGTCAAAACCAAGATTTTTCAGTGACTTGCGGGAGCGTTTCCCCTATCCCGGACAGCGTGTTTTAATGTCGGTTCTGTTCAACCACGCACGATCCAGTTTATGAAAAAGCTCATTCTTCCTGCACTGATTTCCCTGTTTGTTGCCGACGCTGCTCTCGCGGAATGCAACTACCCTGCTCGAGCGAAGATCGCAGATGGCGCTTCTGCAACGAAGGAAGAAATGATTGCGAGCCAGAAGTCCGTTAAGGCCTACATGGCAGCGATGGAGACGTATCTCACCTGCATCGCCGAAGAAGAGCAATCAACGCGTGACGGGCTTGAGAGCCCGGACGAGGACCAGCTCGCGGAGCTCGAAGAGTCTCTGAACAAGAAGCACAACGCAGCCGTCGAAGAGATGGAAATCGTCGCTGACGAATTCAATCTCCAGGTGCGCGCTTACAAGGCTCGCTCGGAATAGACCGGCGCGGCACAGCCCCTCGGGCTGTCGTTAACCAGGCCACTCAACCGGCCCGATTAGCAAGGCGCTCGGGGGCAAACGCCCGGGCGGGTGCTCGCCGTATTGATCGAGCCGTCCTGTACGCCTGGCGCCATCAGAATTTGTCGAAATTCTCCGGGTGCGCCCAGTTCTCGGCGTTATTCCACTCTCGAAGAGGTGTCAGGTCCGGGTCACACAGGTAGGCCCGGGCGCCGTCGAAATCCACACGCTGGAAGCCCAGGCCGAGCAGTTCGTTGTCGGTCCAGTCTTTGTTTGCCAACAGCAAGACGCGACGGCAGTGAACGTCACGAAGTCGCGCGATACTGCTGACGTGCTCGGGCCCTGCGTCGATGATGACACCGAGATCTGCGCGCAAGGCTGGATCGATAGACAGGGCCTCCTGCAACGAAAAAGCGCCGACCACGCTGTCGCGGGCCGACGCTTCACCAATCGCCCCGAGGATGAGGAGCGATTCGGGTTTCCTTTCGAGCTGCGCTAACAGCTGTTCGAGAACGACGTTATCGAGGTGCATACCTCAAAGGTCGTTGATCTGCTTCTTCAGATCAAATTTGTTCTCGGTCACGATGCGCTCCAGCACCTGAACGCGTTCTTCGAGTTCCTCGATTCGTGCATTGGTTTCAGCATCCAGCTCTGCCGTATTGTTTCGGCTCTTTACCTTCAGCTTCATGTATTTTTCGATCAGGCCCGCGATCATGACGATCCCGACGATCCACACCACCATGTAAAACGGATTACTCATCTAACTCCCTTCAATTAGTCGTTCTTATTCTTTTTCCAAGTTCCTGAATTCGCGGTCCAGTTGGTATCGCGACGAGGTGATGTATCTCTCAAGCCTCGCCAGGCGTCGATCCAGCGTCCGGAAACGCGCGCGAACGTCAGTCATTGTCTGTTTTGGCGACGAACGCAGCGACTGCCGGAACTTCGGGTCACCCTGCCCTGTCGGTTCCGCCGGAATCAGCAGCACAGCGGCAAAGTATGCAAGCAGCGTCAGCGGTCCCGCAAAAATCAGTGACAGAAACGCAAGGAACCGCGTTGCCGTCAGGTTGAAGCCGAAGTAATCGGCCAGGCCCGCGCAGACGCCGCCAAGGATGCCCCGGTCAGAGCTGCGCGTAAATCGCTGTCCACCGGAGGGGTCTAACCCGTTCATGAGTGGCTCCAGGGTTCACGGCGATTGCGACGCCAGAACTCGTACTCCGCACGAGTGCCCGAGTAGATCAGCGGCTTCTCACGAATCAACAGTGTTGCAGCGATATAGATCAGCGCCGTCGGCACGAAAAACAGCAGCAGGCCGATGACCGCGACCAGGCGAATGGTGGCCACCTGCAGGTTAAAACGCTCGGCAAGACCTGCGCAGACACCGAACACCCAGCCGTTCTCGCGATCGCGATACAGGCCCCTCAGCGGTTCGTAGTCAATGTTCCAACTTGGTCTTGTCATTGTTTCATCCTCCAGTTGTCTTCCTCATCGCTGTCCAGGATCCGCTCCAGGGTGTCGATGCGGTCTTCTATTGTCTGGGCCATCGCCCACAGATCTTCGAGCAATTGCTCGTCATCACCGGAGATCTCCCGGTTCTGCCGCCACTTGGTCACGTAGTGCAAAATGATGACCAGCGGCAGGCAGATCACCATAAAGACGATCGCCAGACCGAAAAGTACGTCGCTCATCGATCAGCTCCAGCCTTAGTGGCTGTCGTTGCCGGAGACCCGGCGCTTCAGCTCGTCGAACTCCTTCTGCACGGACTCTTCGGCTTCAAGACTGGCGAACTCATGGTTCAGGTCTTTCGGCATGCCCATGTCGTAGGCTTCGATCTTGCCCTCGACATCGTCGATACGGCGCGTGTACTGCTCGAAACGAACCATGGCATCGTCGATCTTGTAGTCGTGAATCTTCTTGCGTGCCGCGAGCCGGCTGTTGGCCGTCTTGTGGCGAGCAAGCAGCGCCTTCTGACGCGCTTTCGCGTCGTGCAGCTTGGCTTCCAGTCTCGCAATATCTTCATTCAGCTTCGCGAGACCCTCATCGACGGCGATATAGTCCTGCTTCACGGCGTCGGCCGCTGACTTGATCCGGGACTTCTCGACAAGCGCCGCCTTTGCCAGATCGTCGCGACCCTTGCGCACCGCGAGCTCAGCCTTTTCGTTCCAGTCGGCGACTTCGCGGTCCAGCGACTCCAGTTTGCGGTTCAGGTCCTTTTTGTCAGCGATGGAACGTGCTGCAGCCGAACGGACTTCGACCAGCGTGTCTTCCATTTCCTGGATCATCAGACGAACGATCTTTTCGGGGTCCTCAGCCTTGTCCAGGATCGCGTTGATGTTCGAATTCACGATGTCACTGAATCTCGTGAAAATGCCCATGTGTCTTTCCTCTGTTTGGTGGTTTGTGCCTGTAGTAATGCAGTTCCTGTGCCAACACGGTAGATATAGTAATTTTTTCAATAATTACAATAGTTTATGTGGTTCTTGCCGACACTTGAGCACACCCCTAGATTGGTCATTTTGACTAAATAATGATGTTTTTGACCAACAGTTGGCCTATTCTGTCGGCATGGCCACCGAAAACCCCGTACAACAGATCATTGGCGAAGCGCCGGCGTTCCTGGAGATGCTCGAGCACGTTTCCCGTGCGGCGCCGCTGACCAAGCCGGTACTGGTTGTGGGCGAACGGGGAACCGGTAAGGAACTGATCGCCTCACGACTGCACTTCCTGTCGGAGCGCTGGGAGAGCGCACTGGTCAAGGTGAACTGCGCGGCACTGACGGAATCGATCCTGGAGTCGGAGCTGTTCGGCCACGAAGCGGGCGCATTCACAGGCGCGGTGCGCGAACACATTGGTCATTTCGAGCGTGCTGATGGCGGCACGCTTGTACTGGACGAAATTGGTACGACGTCGATACGTATGCAGGAAAAGATTCTGCGAGCGATTGAATACGGCGAAATCCAGCGTGTGGGCGGCAATGCGACCATCCAGGTAAACCCGCGCATCGTCGGCTCAACCAATGCGGACCTGAGGCAACTCGCACACGAGGGGAAGTTTCGACACGACCTTCTGGACCGGCTGGCCTTCGATGTGATCACGATGCCGCCATTGCGCGATCGCAGTGAGGACATCCTGCCGCTGGCTTATGCGTTTGCCGTCAACATGGCGGCCGAGCTCCGGCATGAGTTGTTTGCGGGCTTCGCGTCTCGCGCGTCATCGGAGCTGCTCAAGCACCCGTGGCCCGGCAATGTCAGGGAGCTCAAGAACACGATCGAGCGATCGGTCTATCGTGCGACCAACCCGAACAAGCCGCTGTCCAGGATCGCTTTCGATCCGTTCGACTCGCCGTTTAAGCCATCGACACCGGCGGTGCCGGGAGAAACGCCAGCGCCGAAGCCGGCCCGGCGACCGCCGCTCCTGCCGATGGACCTGAGAAGCCGAATGCGCGAAACGGAGAAGGAGTGCATCGTTGCCGCGATGGAACGCTCGAAGTACAACCAGCGCATGGCGGCTGACCTGCTGGGGCTCAGTTACCACCAGCTGCGCGGTCGGCTCAAAAAGCTCCGAATACCAACCGCGCCCGCCTGACGGGCATTACCCCTCGGCGCGGTAGCGTCGCATCCAGACTGCCCCGCCGGTAAACAGGGCGCAGACAACGACGCCGCCCCACAGACCCGGGTTGACGAGGAAGCCGCCAAGGTCGATCGCGCCGATCAGGCTGAGATCGGCCGGATTCAGAGGCGTCTCGTTATCGACAAAATTCTCGATTCCGTCACCGAAGAGCTCGATGAGCTGGATGATCGCGAACGTGCGCTCGAAGAACAATTCGTAGAGGACCTGGGTCTTGAATACGATGCGTTCGATCATCGGCAGGATGAAGACCGGCAGGAACGCGACGGCCAGCGGTGCACGGCGTGTCCACGCCGACACAAACAGGTACCAGCCGACGAACGGCGACAGCCAGAGCGGTACAGCGAGAACGACAATCAGCGTCCCTCCCCAGATATCCACGAGGTCCAGCGCCTGCCAGATGAGCAGGCCGGGATTACCCCCCTCGAACTTCAGCCAGATGCTCGTGAAGATCAGGGTGACCAGCTGCGTTGATGCTATGACGGCGAATGTGATCAACGGGATAATCACGATCGCAACCAGCAGCTTGGAGATCACCGTCTCTGCATCGGTTACCGGCAGTGAGCGCCAGAAAAGGATGCTCTTGTCCTTGCGTTCGGTATACAGCGCGTCGAGACAGTAAAAGACAATCAGGATCCACATCGCAACGAGAAACACGCCGCCGAGACCGGACACAGCGCCGGTGATCAGGGCCCTGTGGACCTCCGGATCCATATCAAGCTCGTGCGCACCCATCAGGGCAATCTCAACGGTGGAGCCCCAGGCGGAGATACCGACCTGACCGGTGATCGCCGCGAGGATCATGATCGTCGCGATCGACAACGGCACGATGTAGATCGAGCGATGCTCCCAGAATTCGCGTTTAATCAGTGCAAGCTGGTTCTGGACGATCATGCGGCTGCTCCCTTGACCTTGGCGACGAACAGGTCAGCGATCGACGGTGTGTGCAGTTCGCCAAGCGGCGACAGCATGTCGCGATCAGTCCCTTCGAACAGCATGACTTTCTTGCCGAACACTTCGCGCGTATGGATCGGTTTGTAGTTTTTGGCCTTTTCAGCGTTGTCGCCGGCGGCCAGCAACTCGACATACTGCTCGGCGATATCGTCCATCGGCGAGTCCAGCAGGATCTTGCCGTCGACGATAAACATAACGTCGGTCAGGATGTTTTCGATTTCCTCGACCTGGTGTGTCGTCACCAGGATGGTGCGGTTCTCGTCAAAGTAGTCGGACAGCAGGTTGCTGTAGAACTCCTTGCGGAAAATGATATCGAGACCCAGGGTCGGTTCGTCGAGCACCAGCAGCTTTGCGTCGATCGCGGCAATGATCGACAGGTGCAGCTGGGTGACCATGCCTTTCGACAGCTCACGCACCTTGCTGTTGCGCTTGATCTTCGTGTCGTTCAGCAGCTCTTCCGAACGTGCCCGATTGAAGTTCGGGTGTGTGGCCTCGACGAAGTCGAGCAGCTGGCTCACCTTGATCCAGCGCGGCAAAACAGCAACGTCGGCGATAAAGCAGATGTTCTGCATCAGCTCACGACGCTGGCGGAACGGATCGAGCCCGAGCACGCTCAGGTCGCCATCGCAATCGGTCAGGCCCAGCAGGGCCTTGAGCAACGTGGTCTTGCCAGCGCCGTTCGGACCGATCAGCCCGAGAATCTTTCCCTGTTCAATGTCGAAGCTGACGTTATCGACCGCGCGCGTGGCGCCAAAGTGCTTGGAGACGTTTCTCGCCGTCACGAGACTGGTCATTCTTGTTCTCCGTCTTTTTTGCTTACGGCGCCGAGCAGGTCGTCGGCGCTTAATCCCAATCGTTCAATCGTTTCAATGATCTTTGGCCACTCGACCTCGATGAAGCGTTCACGCTCACCGGTCATCAGCCGTTGCCGGGCGCCGTCGGTGACGAACATGCCGCGACCACGTTTCTTCTCGACCAGCCCCTCGTCGACCAGCTCCTGGTAGCCCTTTAATACGGTCAGGGGATTGAGCCGGTATTCCGCGGCGACATTGCGTACCGACGGCAGCGCATCACCGTCGCCGAGTATCCCTTCGAGGATCATCGCGATGACACGATCCCTCAGCTGGCGATAAATCGGCTGGTCTTCATTCCATTTCGGATCCATCTGGACTCCGCTTACTGCATAACTCATTGAACCGATCGCTTGGCGTCAGCCGGCGACATAAAAAGGCGCCGACCCTGAGGGCCGGCGCTCAATGTCCGTCAACACTTTACTCGCCTTTCTGACGGAAACTGTGGAAATCACTATCGAACCTGGTCCATTACGATGGTCGCCGTCGAAGGCGCGTTCGCACTGGGTGCGCGGTCGTTGAGAACCTGGCCGTCGACGAAGGCAATGACCATCATTACGAGTACCGCCAGGCTGACGATTTCGTTCAGGTAACGCTTGATAAATTGCCTCATCACTCACCTCCCTAATCGGTGACTTGGTGTTATAGTCAACTATAACACCAATGAATGCAAGCTTTTTTTGTTCAGTTTGTTTAACCCCAGGGCGGTCGCCGGCTGCGTTTAAACAGACATGCGAGCATTTCTCCAATATATATCAGTGAGTTACGATAGCCCTCCCCAGCGGGGCTGGCGGGCCTGATGGCGGCCGATGCCTGTGTCGTTCCCGGTTCAGTCCGCATGACTACGCCTCTTTCGGCAACAAAAACTCTGACTTATGCTTCTCCAATGACCGGTGAAGACGACACCCTGCTGATGCTGCGCTATGCAAAGCATGACGATGTCGCCGCATTCGAGACGCTGTACCGGCGACACAAGGACAGCGTGTATCGCTACCTGCTCAGGCACTGCAATCATGCCGAGGCAGCCGAGGACGTCTTCCAGGAAGTCTGGGGGAAAATTATCCGCTCTCGCAGCAGTTACCGACCGACCGCGAAATTCACGACCTTCCTGTACCGTGTCGCTCACAACAGCTTCATAGACTGGCTTCGGCGCAACAGCCGGCACAGCGGCACAATGGAGTTGCAGGAAGAGGCGATTGCCGCCGGCGACGATTCCCCGGAGATGTCGACAGAGCGCCAGCTTGCGAGGCAGCGTCTGGCACTGGGGCTCGCAACGCTGCCCGACGAGCAGCGAGACGCCTTTCTGCTGCATGAAGAGGCAGGACTGAGCGTTGAGCAGATTGCCGGTGTGACCGGCGTCAACCGTGAAACGGCGAAAAGCCGACTGCGTTACGCGGTGGCCAAGTTAAAAACGGCATTGGAAGAGAAGGGGTCTGCGTCATGACTGACGAACACGACAGGGACCCGGCGGTCAGTCAGGCCTATTCGGAGCTCTCGACCGAGACGCCATCGACGGCTCTTGATGCAAAAATTCTGCAAGCCGCCCGGCCCTCGCCGCGGCTCAGCAACCTGCTGGCGCTGAAACCGCTCTCCTGGGCGGCAATCACGGTGTTGAGTATCGGCCTGGTTCTTGAACTGCAGCGCTCGGCTCCGGACGTGTCGGGCGAGCAGCAGATCGCGGTCCCAATGCACAGTGTTCCCGTCGATCGGGAAAAAACGAACCTCGAATCGTCATCGACGAATGCACCCGACGAGCCGACCGCAAGCGACGCCGCAGAACCGGCCCTGGGCCTGGAGCAACCGATTGCGGAACCACGCAACAACTCCCTGCGCAGCGTTCGCGAGGAAGCGGCAATCAGCGAAACGCTGGACATCGCGCCGGCAACGCCGGCCGCACGGCTTTACGAGGACCTGGACAACCTGAAGATCGCCCCGGAACCGGAGCGATTCTGCGACGACATTGAGCGCGTTGACGCGACCAGCTGGTACAGCTGCGTTCTGCGGCTACGAGACGAGGGTCGTGTCGACGAGGCAGACTTCGAACTGTCTCTGCTGCTTACCCGGTTCCCGGATTTCGAGATCCGCTAGCGACGTCTTATATAAATGCATGCGTCGGAAAACGCATCGACCGTCCCGAACACTGCAAGCGAGTGCTAAAATCTCGCGTCGCTGAGGGAGCGACTCATTCTGTTTGCAGGGGATCACACATGAAAACACCCGTCCGCGTCACGATCACCGGTGCTGCCGGTCAGATCGGTTACCAGCTCGCGTTTCGTATTGCCTCCGGCCAGATGCTCGGCACTGACCAGCCGGTCATACTGCAGCTCCTGGAGATTCCGCCGGCGCTGGGTGCACTGAACGGTGTCGTTATGGAACTCGACGACTGCGCATTCCCGACACTGGCCGGTGTCGTAGCGACAGACGACCCCAACGTTGCCTTTAAAGACAGCGACTACGCGCTGCTCGTCGGTGCCCGCCCTCGCGGTCCGGGGATGGAACGCAAGGACCTGCTGGAAGCCAACGCGGCGATCTTTTCGGTGCAGGGCAAGGCGATCAACGATCACGCCAGTCGGGACATCAAGGTTCTCGTCGTCGGCAACCCGGCCAACACCAATGCGCTGATTGCCAGCAGCAATGCCCCGGATATCCCGGCCGCCAACTTCACGGCGATGACGCGCCTCGACCACAACCGCGCCATGGCGCAGCTGGCAGCGAAGACCGGCAAACACGTCAATGACGTCAAAGGCATGATCATCTGGGGTAATCACTCGGCAACGCAGTACCCGGACGTTCATCACACCACCGTGGCCGGTGACGCGGCCACATCGCTGGTCGACCAGGCCTGGGTGGAGAGCGACTTCATCCCGGTGGTGCAGCAACGCGGCGCGGCGATCATCGAAGCACGCGGTGCCTCATCGGCAGCGTCGGCAGCCTCCGCCGCGATTGACCATATTCACGACTGGGCCCTCGGTACCGGTGATGAATGGGTCAGCATGGGCATTCCGTCGGACGGGAGCTACGGCATCGAACCCGGAGTCATCTACTCCTACCCGGTGCGCTGTAAGGACGGCAGCTACGAGATCGTCCAGGGCCTGGAAATCAACGAGTTTTCACGGGGCCGAATGGACGCGACAGCGACCGAACTTCGCGAAGAACGCGCGGCCATCGAAGAATTGTTGTAAGTCGATCTAAAAGCGGCCTGCTCGATGGCACGGGCCGCGACTCGGTGATAGGGTTGATGGGATTCCTGTCAACCCGTCACCGAGGTGTCTTGTGCTCTCAGTTCTGTGGCTTCTGCTGTTCGTAGGCGGCGGTATCTACCTCGCTTACCAGCGTATTGACCTTCGAACATCTACCTTCCTGACCGGCGCCGCGCTGGTTGCCTACACACTGTTTGGCAGCGGCGGTTTTTTCTGGCTACTCCTGCTCTGGGCCGCGTTTGCCGGCATGCTTGTGCTCAACCTCGATGATTTCCGTCGAGAAAAGATCACCCGCCCTGCCCTGGCCGTCTACCGCACGATGTTGCCGTCGATGTCCAACACCGAACGGGAAGCGCTGGAAGCCGGCAATGTCTGGTGGGACGGTGAGCTGTTTTCGGGTATGCCAAACTGGGATCGCCTGCTGAGTTACCCGGCACCGAGGCTCTCAGACGAGGAACAGGCGTTTCTGGACGGGCCATGCGAAGAACTGTGCCGCATGCTCGACGAGTGGGATATCTGCCACAACCGCGCTGACATGCCGAAGGAAGTCTGGGACTTCATTATCAAGCATCGCTTCTTCGCGATGATCATCCCGAAGAAATACGGTGGCCTGGAGTTCTCGGCCTACGCAAACTCCTGCGTAACGTCAAAGCTGGCCGGCCGCAGCGCGACCGCCTCGTCGACGGTCGGTGTACCGAACTCACTGGGTCCGGCCGAGTTGCTGCTGCACTACGGCACCGAAGAACAAAAGGATCGTTACCTGCCGGGGCTCGCTGACGGCAGCGAGATTCCCTGCTTCGCGCTGACATCACCGCAGGCGGGTTCTGACGCGGCATCGCTGATCGACTCTGGTGTGGTCTGCAAAGGCAAATGGGAAGGCGAGGAAATCGTCGGTATCCGCCTGAACTGGAACAAGCGTTACATCACGCTTGCACCGGTGGCCACCGTGCTTGGCCTGGCCTTCAAGCTGTACGACCCGGATCACCTGATGGGCGATAAGGACGACTACGGCATTACCGCCGCCCTGATCCCGACCGACACCAAGGGTGTCGAGATCGGACGCCGTCACTACCCGCTCACGGTTGCTTTCCAGAACGGCCCGACGTCCGGTAAGGACGTGTTCGTTCCGCTGGACTACATCATTGGTGGCCCGGAGATGGCCGGCAAGGGCTGGAAGATGCTCGTGGAACTGCTGTCGGTGGGCCGCGCCATCACGCTGCCGTCGACGGCGTCCGGCGGTGGCCAGGCCGCCAGTTATTCGACGGGTGCGTATGCCGGCATCCGCAAGCAGTTCAATACAGCCATCGCCAACTTCGAAGGTATCGGTGAGGCACTCACTCGCATCGCCGGTCACAGCTACATCATGAATGCCGCCGTGTCCGTTACCGCGGGCGCTATCGACCAGGGCGAGAAGCCGGCCGTGCCGTCCGCCATCCTGAAATACCACTGCACGGAAATGGGCCGCAAGGTCGCAAACGATGCGATGGATGTGCACGGCGGCAAGGGCGTCATGATGGGGCCCGGCAACTACCTTGGGCGCAGCTACATGGCAACGCCGATTGCGATTACGGTCGAAGGCGCCAACATCCTGACACGCAGCCTGATCATTTACGGCCAGGGCGCGGTGCGCTGCCATCCGTACGTGCTGCGCGAACTCAACGCCGCGGCGGACGAAGACCAGGATCGTGGCCTGATCGAATTCGACGACGCCCTGTTCGGACACGTGGGCTACGCAATCAGCAACCTGGCCCGGTCGTTTGTCCTGGCACTGACACACGCGAAATTCAGCAAGGTGCCGCTGAATACCCCGACGCGTCGTTTCTACCAGAACATCAATCGCTACAGCGCTGCCTTTGCCCTGGCATCCGACTTCGCGATGCTGACGCTCGGTGGTGCACTCAAGAAGAAAGAGCTGCTGTCGGCACGACTCGGCGACGTCCTGGCGTCGATCTACCTGGCATCAACGGTACTGAAACACTTCGAGAACCAGGGACGTCGGGCGAGTGATTTGCCGCTGGTTGAGTGGTCGGTCCGCACGCTGATGTACCAGGCACAGGAAGCGCTGCACGCCTTCCTGCGCAATTTCCCGAACCGCTTCGTTGCCGGGTTCCTGCGCGTGTTCATTTTCCCGCGCGGCCGCACCTACTCGGCACCGTCCGATGACATCGGCGAAAAGATCGTCGACCTGGTGACGACCCCGGGCGAAGCGCGCGACCGTCTCAGTGAACTCGCGTACACGACGCTCGAGCCGGGCAACCCGCTTGGCCTGCTTGAGGAAGCGCTGAAACTGTCGATCGAGATGGCACCGCTTGAGAAACGCCTGCGTCAGGCGAACCGCGAAGGCCTGATCAAGTCGGAGTACCTCGGCACCCAGATCGATGAAGCGGCGAAGGCTGAGGTCATCACCGAGGCCGAAGCAGAACAGCTGCGCAGCTATCACCAGAAGGTGTTCGCGCTGCTGGCCGTTGACGACTTCTCGCCGGAGGAACTGGCGCGCGTGCCGGTCGAGCCTGAAGCCAAGCCACGCAAAGCGGCGAAGAGCAAGAAGGCACCGCGGAAGAAGACCGCGGCGAAGAAAGTCAGCAAGAAGTCTGCCTAACAGGCTCACGCCATGCGTAGCGGGCCGATCTACGAAAACGCGGTTTTCGCGGCCTCAGCAGACCCTGACCAGCTCGGTGAACAACTCGCCGGGCTGGTCGATGGTTACCGCAGCGACGCCGGCGTCGCGGACGCCCAGCTGTTTCGTGCGGACGACGGCGAAACCGGCTTTGTTCTGCAGCTCAGCTTCTCCAGCAATGAGGCGGTCGACGAGTTTCTCGCGGGACGCTCTACCGCCCTCGAACAGGAAATAGAAGCGCTCGGCGGCGAGGACACGCTGCAAAGCACCCGCGTACTGCGCGAAGACCTGACCCAGAATCTGCCGGGTGAGTCACACTGCCTGAACTGCGGCGCGCCACTGAGAGGCCAGTACTGCGGCCATTGCGGCCAGCGTGCGCGGAGTCGCCTGATCAGTCTCTGGGAGCTGATCCGTGACGCCTTCGGCGACCTGTTCGAACTGGACTCCCGCCTCTGGCAAACGCTGGTGCCCCTGCTGGTGCGGCCGGGCAAGCTGACGTTCGATTACCTGCAGGGCAAACGCGCTCGGTTCATGCCGCCATTCCGCATGTACCTGGTCCTGAGTCTGTTGTTCTTCCTCGTGGCGTTTTTCAATCCGCGCGAAGAATTCGCCATTTTCTACGAGCCCTCGCAGGAGGAAGTCACCGATGACGGGCCGGACATGGACGTATCCTTCGCCGGCGAGGACCTCGACGAGTCAGAATGCGACTGGGAAATCGACGACATCGAAGAATGGCCGGAGTTTTTCCAGCGGCGCCTGACCGAGGAACGCGTTAACCGCATCTGCGAGAAGATGCAGGCCGATGACGGCGCGTCGCTGCTGGAGAGCCTGCTGGACAATATTCCCGCTGCGCTCATCATCCTGTTGCCGCTGATGGCACTCGCGCTGAAGATCCTCTACCCGCTGTCACGGCGTTATTATGTTGAACACCTGCTGTTCTTCGTCCACTTCCACGCGTTTTTCTTCCTGATCCTGACGCTGCAGATACTGTGGGACCGACTGATCGGTGCACTTGGCCTGCACGAGGCCATCGGCGTGCTGCCGATCGTTGCGGCGTCGTTCTACATACCGATCTACCTGTTTAAAGCGATGCGTCGGGTCTACGGGCAGGGATTTTTCATGACCTTTTTCAAGTACGTCGTCATGCTGGTGGTTTACACAGCGGGCTTCGGACTTACAATGTTGTTCGCCTTCCTGATAGCGATCGCGGCGTTTTCGGCCTAGAGGGCACGCCCGCGCTGTACGTATCTCCGGAGTCCACAATGAAACGACTGTTACTTGCCTTTTCCCCGATTTTTCTCGCTGCCTGCTCCGCAGAAACACCGCCGGCTGAGCCGGAAGCTGCCGAGGCACCTGCGCCGGTGGCAGAAGAAGCCGCGCCAGCGGTCGACGTGACAGCAGCAATTCCGTCTCCGGAGGGCGCACGGGTATTTTTTGTGAACATCGCGGATGGCGACACGGTCACGAGCCCGTTCACGGTCGAATTCGGCCTGGAAGGCATGACCGTGACAACGGCGGGTGACAACGCCGAGAACTCCGGTCACCACCACCTGATCATCAACGCACCGCTGCCCGACATGACGCTGCCGGTGCCGGCGGACGACAACTACCGGCACTTTGGTGACGGCAGCTCGTCGACCGAGCTGACGCTTGAGCCGGGCCAGCACACGCTGCAGCTGCTCCTCGGCGACTGGCTGCATCGGCCGCACGAACCGGCCGTGTATTCGGACGTGATCACCATCACGGTGGAATAAAGCACTTGAGCGACCTGTAGCGGGCTAATAGAATCGGCGCGCTCGACGATCAACAGCTATGACGACCTCCACACAGAAAAAACCGATTGGCATCAGTGGCCTGGCCGCGTACACGCCGCCTTACCGCGTGTGGCTCGAGGACTGGTGCGAGTGGACCGGACAGCCGTGGAACAAGATTTCCAGCGTTGTCGGCCGCAGTTTCCGGGTTCGAGGCCCGGAGCACAGCGTCTACACGATGGCCGCCACGGCCGTCATGCGCCTGATCGAGCAGTACGATGTCGACCCCTCACGAGTGGAGTTTCTCGGTCTCGGCACCGAGTCCAGCGCCGATAACTCGGCGGGCGCAATTATCGTCAAGGGCATGATCGACCAGGCCCTGCAGGCACAGGGCAAGCCGCCCATCGCGCGCAGCTGCGAAGTGCCCGAGTTCAAACACGCCTGCCTTGGCGGTGTTTACGGTATGAAAGGCGCCATTCGCCACCTCGCGCTCGACGGTGCCGGCAGCCAGGCCATCGTGGTCTGCGCCGACATCGCGGAATATGCGCGTGGCAGCAGCGGCGAGCCGACTCAGGGCGCCGGTGCGGTTGCCATGCTGCTCGAGGAAGACCCGAAACTCGCCGTGGTCGATCTTGTCAATTCTGGCTCTGCGTCGGATTACCGTGTCATGGATTTTCGCAAGCCGATGCTGCGCTTCAAGACTCAGGCGCCCGGCGAGACGCACCACGTGCAGGACTTCCCGGTGTTCAACGGCAAGTACTCGACCACCTGCTATGTCGACGAGACGCTGCATGCACTGGCCGACATGTACGACAAGCGCTCGCTGTCGCCGGCCGATTACCTGCGCTCACTGAACAACGTGTTCATGCACCGGCCTTACCGCCGCATGCCGGAAACCGGCTGGGCCGTTTCCTGGCTCTACGCACTCGCGTCCGGGTCCAGCAGCGAGACGGCCGAGCTGAAGCGCTACTGCGATAAAGCTGGCGTTACCGTCGAGGCGCTGGTCGCCGAGCTGTCCAGCAAGCCTGCCGTTGCCGCTCTGGCATCGGCGGAAAAGCACCAGGAAGAAGCCTACCCGCTCACCATGGCGGTCAGCCGCGTATTCCGCGGTGAATCCGCATACCAGGCAGCGGTGCTCGACAAGCTGTCCCTGGGTGCGGATCCGATGCTCGATCTCGGCAACTTGTACACGGCAGCGCTTCCCGCATGGATGGCCGCCGGCTTTGAGCAGGCGCTGGCCAGCGACGGCCTGTCTGTCGGCGAGGAGATTCTCACGATGGGTTACGGCAGCGGAGACGCCGCCGAAGTCATCCCGTTCTTCGTAGCCGAGGACTGGAAAGACGCGGCAGCGAAGATTCGCTTCGCCGACAGTCTCGACCCGGTGCGCGACCTGACCCGATCGCAATACGAGGCACTGCATGACGGCTTGTTACCGCAGGACCTCGAACGCGTCGCCAGCCGTGAATTCCTGATCGACGATGTCGGCACCGCACAGGAACGTGCGTTTACCGATTACGGTATCGAGTACTACCGCTACACCGCGTAACGACCGAGCGAGCCGGCAAACTCGCCGTTCAGCCTTTCCCACTCCATCCTGAACCACGGCGTGTAACGCTCGGGCTCTTCGTCGAGCATGCGACTAACATCCGCCGCCGGGACGAATCGAGTCGCTTCAATCTCGCTCTCGTTGACCGACACCTCGTCCGCACAGCGCCCGAGGAATACGTGGCACAGCTCATGTTCCGAGCCCACCTCGCCGAAATTCGCCTGGTAGCGAAACCGGTAGACGTACTCGAGCTCGGCACGGAGGTTCAGCTCATCATCAAGGCGGCGCACGGTGGCCACTTCCATCGTTTCACCTACGCGCGGATGACTGCAGCAACTGTTGGACCAGAAGCCCGGCCAGAGCCGCTTCTGCTTTGCTCGCTGCTGCAGCAACAGCTCTCCACGCGAATTAAACAGGAACACGGAGAACGCGCGGTGCAGTACACCGTCACCGTTATGCGCCTCGGCCTTTGACAACTCACCGATTGCCTGGTCGTCCTCGTCCACGAGGATCAGCGCCTCGGCTTCAGATGAGACTATGCGTGTGCTCTGCATTCAGCGTGCGTCCGTGCTCAGGAAAGCGTCAATTCTATACATTCGAACCCACCGTGACGCAGCGCCGCCGCGACTTCATCCTGCCGGTCGGGGCACAGCGCAACGATGGATCCACCGCCGCCGGCGCCCGTAAGCTTGGCGCCGATCGCCCCGGCCCGGCGGGCGATGCCGACCATGCGTTCCAGCTCCGGCGTCGACACCTCGATGGCGTTGAGCAAGCCGTGACAGACGTTCATGAGCTGGCCCAGCTCGACAAATTGCCCGTTCTCAAGCGCGTCGGCACCAGCGAGGCTCAGTGCGTCGATCTGCTCGAAGATGGACGCGTAGGTTGAACCGGACTGCTCGCCGCGCGTCCGCACACCGGCAACAACCTCGTGGGTTAATCCGCGCTGGTGGCCGCAGGCAATCACCAGGGGCAAGGGCTCGGCGAGTGTGAGCTCGCGAATCTGCAAGCCCTGGTGACGCTGGAACAGCATCGGCTGCGCGTAGGTCGAGACCGTGTTGTCGACACCGGACGGCGTACCGTGCGCCAGCTTCTCGCACTCAAACGCGATGCGGTTAACCTCGGCATCGTCGAGATCGAGCTTAAGCGCCTCGTCGAATCCGCGGACCACGGCGACCGCGACGGCGGACGACGAGCCGAGCCCCATGGCTCGAGGCAGCGAGGAGCGAATCAACACGTGAAAGTGCCGGTCGGACAGCTTGAGTTCCTCAATCACCTTGCGAATAGCGGAGGCCGCGCCCTCATCCGAGGCGGGGTCAGCTGCCAGTTCGAGCCGCGCTTTCCAGTCAGGCACCTCGACCGTGGTTCGGTCGGTCGCCGGCGATACCTGCGCTGAAACAGCGTCGCGAACCGGCACCGCAACGGCGTGCTTGCCATAGACGACAGCGTGTTCACCCAACAGGATGACCTTGCCCGCCGCGGCACCTGCCGTCGGACGCTCCTCGAGTTCTCGCGACTTGAGCTCATCGAGAATCTCCCGCGCTTTCCAGTCCTTGATCTCACCGCTCGCAATCAGCTTCGCACTGGCCTCGTCAAACAGGTGCGCCGGCGTACCGGCTGCAGCAACCAGGCTGCGCGCGTGCAGTCGCATGTGGCCATGCTGGATACCGCTGCTCGACAGGGCTCGAATGGCCGCAAAGTTCTGCGCCAGGCCGACAGCCGCCATCAGGCGGGCGAGCTCACCGGCCGAACTGACACCCGTCATTGCAAGACCCAGTTCGGCGGCGGGATTGGCGGCCAGCGTGCCGCCGACGATGCCAACCTTGAGTGGCAGGCGAATCTCACCGTGAAGATCACCGTCGTCGCTGACACTCCACGTGGTCAGCGGTCGGTAACGACCCGTCGATGCCGCGTAGGCGTGGACGCCGGCCTCAATCGCTCGCCAGTCATTGGCTGTAGCGATCGCCAGGGGATCAATGCCGTTCATGATGCCCTTGTTGTGTGTCGCCGCACGATAGGGATCCGCCTCGGCGATATGGTTGGCTCGTACGATGGCATCCCGCAGGGCCTCCGAAGACAGGCCGGGGGATCGCAACGCGGACAGCGGGTAAGTCACTGATGCCGTGACCAGTGAGCGGTCGGCCAGGTTGGAGAGAATCCGCATGGCCACCTCGCCCCGGCACATTTTTGCGATGTCCGGCGCGAGCGATTCGCAGATGGTATTGACGAGGTTGGCACCCATGGCATCACAGGTATCCACGAGCACGTTGACGGTTACGCCGTTGCGTTCGCCCGGCAGTTTAAGCTCCACGAACTCGATGTCCCTGACACCGCCGCCGCGCTGTATCAGGCGCGGGTGTACGGCATTCGCCGCGTCCAGCAACGCCTGCTTTTCAGCCTCGAGGTCCTGCAGCGCGGCCGACGGGTCCGCGACATCGGCGACATGAATCTGGCCGGCCAGCAGCGACTCCTCGAGGTGAGCATGGAAGCCGCCGGTGTGATGTGCCATGCGTGCGGCTGCGGACAGGCCGGCAACGATGGACGGCTCTTCGACCACCAGCGGTACGATGTAATCCTGTTCGTTGACGACGAAGTTCGGCGCGACGGCGAACGGCAGCGCGAAGACGCCGATAACATTCTCAATGACCTTGTCAGCCGCCGTCGGCGACATGACGTGGCGGCCGTCGCGGAGTGCATCCGCGGCGGCTGCATCCAGCCAACCGTGCTCCTGCAGGACGTCGATTCGTTCAGCGACGCTGAGCCGGTAGAGACCGGAAACTCGTGATCCTTCCATGTTGCTCATTCCGACACACGCGCGCCCAATGGGTCAAGTTCAACATCCAGTGCCTCGAAGCCGTTGGCTCGTGCCAGCGTAGAAAACATCTCGACCCCGGAGTCTTCGTGGGCCAGCACCATTCCGATATCGCCGCCGCCCGCGCCACAGGGCTTGTAGACCACACCGAGATCGTCGGCCGCGTCGGCCAGCAGATCATGGCCCGCAGCAAAAATGTCGAGATTCAGGGAGTCGCTGTAGTCGCGCAGAACACGGCCGTAGTGACGCATGGTGTCAACGATCAATCGCGGGTTGCCCGACCGGAATGATTCGCAAGCGAGCGACGATGCCTGGACCAGCGCTGTCGGTACCTCGTCGGTCACGGCGGCCTTCGCTATGCGCTCACGGGTGTCCGCCGATACACCGGAAAAGAAATAGCGGTAGCGCAGACCGACAGGCCAGTCGAGGACAGTCCAGCCGCTCTCACCCATTCGGTATTCGATCAGGCCGCCAGCCAGTGCCGCCGCGACGTCAGCGCCGCTGCCTTGCCCGGCCTGGAATTCACGGTGGCCACTGGCTGCTGCCAGCAACGTCAGCACCTCGTTATTACTGGCCTCCTCGACGGCGACTGCGAGCGCAGACGCCAGCGACGCGCTGGAACCGAACCCGAGCTTTTGCCCGCCGAGCGGCGCCGAGAACGGACGAGTATCCAGGCTGAACCGCAGCGGGCGGTCGAACTCGGGCGAGGCGGCATCGATCACCGTTTGCAGCAGGCGATAGACGTCGGCCGGTCCGTCTCTCCACGCAAGCCGGCCAGACTCGACATCGAAGCGACCGACGCTGTCGGAGAACCCCGGTGCGATGACTTCATGACAGTCGGCGTGACTGTCTTCAACGGAGACGCAAGCGCGCCGGTTCACCGCCATGACAACGGCCGGCGCGCCATGCAGTACGGCGTACTCACCGCTGACGAGCGCCTTGCCGGGCGCCGACGCTGAAAAAGGACTACTCACGGCTCGAGACGCGCACCGGCACCCAGGCCGGTGTGCAACAACTCCCTGACACCGCTGGTCGCCTGCAGGGCTTCGCGTGCATCCTGCACGGATTCGGGCAAACAGACCGCCTTGACCTGGGGCCCCGCGTCAATGGTAAAGAACACGTTGACACCGTCGGCCTGCAGTTCCCGGATGGTTTGCAGGCAGGCCAGCGTCGCATCGTTCCAGTAAACAATCGGTGGCCTCGAGGACCACATGACCGAGTGCATCTTCAGGCAGTTGTGCTCGGACACCGCACCCAGCGACTTGAAATCGCGTGCTGCGATGGCGTCGCGCGCCGTTGCGAGGTCGTCCGGCTGGTCGGTTACCCAGCGATCGTAAAACGGTGACGTCTGCCGGCTGATCTCCATTGCTTCTGTTGACCCGGTGGGCTTTGGCCCTGTTTCAGTGACGGCAACCAGGACCTCAAGTGGCCAGGCCTCAGCGTCGAGCAACGTGTTCACACGGACAGCGTCATCGTCGTTACTCAGCTCGACGAAACCGCCGTACAGCGAACGCGCTGCGCTCCCGGATGCGCGGCCGGCGAGGTTCGCCAGGGTCGACGTATCTAGACGCTTTGACTGCGCGGCCGACGCTGCGACAACGAGGGCTGCGAAAGACGATGCCGAGGATGCCAGTCCCGCTGCGATCGGGAAGTTGCATTCGCTGACGATGCGAGCGCCCGCCCTGTCGTCGCCCAGCGTCGAATCCAGCGCCTGGCTGAGCCTGGGTAACAGCGCGTTGTTCGCTTCCCCGTTCAGTTGCAGAGAATCAGTATCGACGGGGAATTCAACGGACATTCGCGTGAACAGGTCGGCCAGGGTAATCGAGATCGAACCCACGGCCGGCAGGTTCAGCGCCTGGTCGCGCTTGCCCCAGTACTTGATCAGCGCAATGTTGGGCTGGGCTATCGCCGTCGCCTGCATGTCGCCCCCCCGGGCTGTTGGTAAAGCGCGGAATTATAGCGCAGCGGGAATGCGGTATTCTTCGCCCGTTAGACGAGACGGGCCACGATGAGCAGCAACGACGAACAACACTTCAGGGATCAGATCGACCGCTACACGGATCGGGTTGGCCGCAAGCTTGACGGCGTGCTTCCGGGTCCGAAGCAACCGCCCGAACGATTGCACGAGGCCATGCGGTATGCCGTACTCAACGGCGGCAAACGCATCCGCCCCCTGCTGGTCTATGCGACCGGTGAATGCACGGGCGCGACCGTCGATGCGCTGGACGCACCGGCTGTCGCGATTGAACTGATTCACGCGTTCTCGCTGGTGCACGATGATCTGCCAGCCATGGACGACGACGACCTGCGACGCGGCAAGCCGACCTGCCACCGCAAATTCGACGAGGCAACGGCGATCCTGGCTGCTGACGCGCTGCAGCCACTGGCCTTTGGCGTGCTGGCCGGGTGCGAGCACACCTCGACTGAGCGACGCACTCGCCTGGTCAGCCTGCTGGCGCAGGCCTGCGGGTCTCTCGGCATGACGGGTGGCCAATCGCTTGACCTTGAGGCGGAAGGCGTTGCGTTAAGCCCGGCAGAGATCGAAACCATGTTCTCACTGAAGACCGGCGCATTGATTCATGCCTCGGTCATGTCGGCCGCCTGCCT
This sequence comes from uncultured Woeseiaceae bacterium, assembly GCA_964606915.1. Classification (GTDB taxonomy): domain Bacteria; phylum Pseudomonadota; class Gammaproteobacteria; order Steroidobacterales; family Woeseiaceae; genus UBA1847. The sequence continues at coordinate 64,311 of CAZSIQ010000012.1, forward strand.
GTCAGACAACCTGTCTGCCGACGATGCAAGGGCGCTGGAGACCTTTGCACATTCGCTGGGTCTTGCCTTCCAGATCAAGGATGACATCCTCGATATCGAGGGCGAGACCGAGGAAATCGGCAAGCCGGCGGGCAGCGACTTAAAACTCGAGAAAGCCAGTTATCCGTCCGTCGTCGGCCTGGACGCGTCGCACCGCCGTTGCGAAGAGCTTATGGAAACGGGCCTCGCCGGCATCGAGCGCTTCGGCGAGCGCGCCGACCTGCTTCGCTCGCTGGCGCACTACATCGTGGAGCGCCGCCACTAGTGAGTGAACGCTGCGTCCTGCATGTCGACATGGACGCGTTCTACGCATCCGTCGAGCAACGCGACAACCCCGAGCTCAAGGGTAAGCCGCTGGTGGTCGGCGGCACGGGCAACCGCGGCGTGGTTGCTGCTGCCAGCTACGAATCGCGACAGTTCGGCGTGCGCTCGGCGATGCCGATGCGCGAGGCTCGTCGGCGCTGCCCTGACCTGCTGGCTGTCCGGCCGCGGATGGCGGTCTACAAATCGGTATCGAAGCAGGTTTTCGAGATCTTCCGTCGCTACTCGCCGATCGTCGAGGGACTGTCGCTGGACGAGGCCTTCATCGATGTCACCGGCAGCCTGTCCTTGTTCGGCGATGGCGAGCATATCGCTCGACGCATCAAGCAGGACATTTTCGACGCCACCGGGCTGACGGCATCAGTCGGCGTGGCGACCAACAAGCTCGTCGCCAAGATCGCGTCCGATCTCGACAAGCCGGACGGACTGGTTGTCGTCGCCAACGATGCCGTCAACGCGACACTCGATCCGCTCGATGTCTCGGTCATTCCCGGTATTGGCCGCGAAACGCTGGCCAAGCTGCAGCGCAGTGGTGTGCAGACCGTTGCGGACCTCCGCCTCGCGGACGACAAGGTGTTGCGCCCCGTCTTTGGTCGCTACACCGACAAGACCCGCGCCCGCGCGTCGGGCATCGACGACCGGGCGGTCGAGCCGGATCGGGACGAAAAGTCGATCAGCGCCGAGGAGACCTTCGACCGGGATCTCGAGTCTACCGCCGAGATCGAGCGGGCTCTGTTGAAGCTCGCCGAACGAGCGACCACCCGGATGCGCCGGGCCGGGCTGCAACCGGGTACGATTCACGTGAAGATCCGGGAGTCCGATTTCACCACCCACACCCGCCAGGTTCGCCTGCGTCCTCCGAGCGCATCCACAGACGTCGTTTATGCCACCGGCCGCAAGCTGGTCGCTGAATGGCGGTCACTGCACGCCGGCGCCCGGCTGCGTCTACTGGGTATCGGTGGCAGCGACCTGAGCGCCGCCGAACAGCAGGACCTGTTTGCCGAAGAGGCCAGTCCGGACGAGGTTGACGAGACGGTTGACCGGATCCGCGAACGCTTCGGTGACGCTGCCGTCGGACGGGCCCGGAGCCTCGACACCCCGGAATAGGGTAGAATCGTCGGCCGGCTCCGACGACCACAACAATATGTACACGAGCTTTTTCGGCCTCAACGAGAAGCCCTTCTCGATCACGCCTGACCCGCGCTACCTGTTTATGAGCGAGCGCCACGGTGAGGCGTTGGCCCATCTCGTGTACGGCGTCACCGAAAGCGGCGGCTTCATTCAGCTGACCGGCGAGGTGGGCACGGGCAAGACAACGCTGGTGCGAACCCTGCTGCAGAATCGCCTGCCGGACAACACGGATGTTGCGGTGGTGCTGAATCCGCAACTGTCAGCCACCGAGTTTCTCGCCACGATCGTCGAGGAACTCGGTATCCAGGAGTCCGTTGATCCGTCGAGCATGAAGTCGCTGACCGATGCGCTGAACACCTATCTCCTGGAAGCCTACGCCGAGGGCCGCCGGGTTATTCTCATCGTCGATGAGGCACAGAACCTCGCTCCCAGCGTTCTCGAACAGGTCCGGTTGCTGACCAATCTCGAGACCTCGAAACAGAAGCTGCTGCAGATCATCCTGATCGGCCAGCCCGAGTTGCGCGACCTGCTGTCACGCAACGACCTGCGGCAGCTCGCACAGCGCATCACCGGCCGCTATCACCTGGAACCGCTGTCGAGACAGGAAACCGCCGCGTACATCGGTCACCGGATGAAAGTCGCCGGCGCCCTGGCCGACGTGTTCGAGCCAGCCGCAATGCGCGAAGTATTCCGCCTGACGCAGGGCGTACCGAGGCTCGTCAACGTCATCTGTGATCGTGCACTGCTTGGCAGTTACGCCCGCGAACAGCGCCGCGTGAGCCGTCGTATGGTGGCACGCGCCGCGGCGGAAGTGGCCGGAGACGAGGGCATCTCCCTCTGGCGTCGCTGGGCGCGACCGATGGCGGCAGTCGCAGTACTGGCTGTCGTCGCTGCCGCCGGCTTTTTTGCGCTCGAGCAGACAAGCCCGACCCCGGTCCCGCAGCCCGTTGTGGCCGCGGCGCCGACATTCCCCATAGAAACCGTGGACGCCATACCGGCGCCGCCGCCGACGCCGACCCTCGACGAACAACTGGACCTCGCGACAGCGCTGACAGACGAGACCACGGCCTTTTCGACATTGCTCGGCAAATGGAAACTCGACACCGGTCTTGCCTGCGGCGACCTTGAGTCACTGGGCTTCAGCTGCCTGAGGGCGCGCGGCTCGATCGGCAACCTGCGCCAGCTCGATCGTCCGGCCGTTCTGACGCTGGTCAGCGACGATGGTCGGGCGCATCACGTCGTGCTGTCTGCACTGCACGGGGACTCAGCCGACATCTCGATGGGCGGCGTTGTCGAAAGTCACCCGACCAGCGAACTCGCCGAACTCTGGCTGGGTCAGTACCTGATGGTCTGGCAGCCGCCCAACGGTCGGTCGGTGGCGCTGGTGCCCGGCCTCGACGACCCGAACGTCGCGTGGCTTCGACAGAGTCTCAGCACGATTGATCTTCGCTACTCTGCACCGCCACTGGAGTCCACGGTGTACGACGCCGCTCTCGAGCGGCAGGTGATGGCGTTTCAGCGTGATCACCGACTCGATGTCGATGGCCTGGCCGGCCGGCAAACCCAGATCATCATTAACGGCTTGCTGGCCGAAAGCTCTATGCCGCGACTGACGACGGCACGACTCGCAAAGGACTGATTCGATGTCGTTTATTCTCGATGCGCTGAAGAAATCCGAATCCGAACGGCAGCAACAGGGGCAGTCCGCCTTTGCCCACGTGCCCGTCAGCGACGGATCACGCAGGCCGCCCGCGTGGCTCTGGGGCCTGGGAATACTGCTGATCATTAACCTCGTGGTGGTGACCGGCTTGCTGCTCAGGCCGTCGGCACCTGCTCCGGCCGTCTCGCCCGCCGACGTCACGGCGCCGGCGTCGCAGTTGGCCGCAGCTGAGCCGGGCTTCGAGGATCGCGTTCGCGATGCAATTGAAAGCAAACCGGCTGCCAGCAACCCGGTGACCACGACCGTCGAACCGGTCCGGCAGGCTCCCGCTCCGGAGCCCGAGGTTCAGGTTTCAGCATTGCCCACCGCAACCGATACACAGCGTGAGCTGCCGGACATCGACCAGTTACGGGCAACCGGCGCATTGCCGATCGGTGAGCTGCGACTCGATATTCATGTGTACAGCGACAACCCTGCAGACCGTTTCGTTTTCATCAACATGGTGAAGCACCTTGAAGGTTCTTCAACATCAGACGGCCTGGCTGTCAGGGAGATCACGCAGGACGGCGTGATCCTCAGTTATCGGGGGCGGGATTTTGTCCTGCCTCGCCAGTAGAAAAAAGGGACTTTGATGATCTCCACCCACATCGATGGGAACGCACTCGCCAACGCGATCGTATCCGGCATCCACCGGGTTATCACCGAGCAGGAAGAGCTCAACCAGATTAACGTGTTCCCGGTTGCCGACGGCGATACCGGCACCAACCTGAGCCTGTCGCTTGGCTCGGCGCTGCCCCTGCTCAAGCGCGATGACGACAAGCACCTCGGCACGATGCTGGCCGCTCTGGCCGACGCGCTGCTGGACGGCGCTCGCGGCAACTCCGGCGCGATCATGGCGCAGTTTTTTCAGGGCATGAGTGATTCGGCCGGCGAGATCAGTCGCTTTACAACCTATACCTTCGGCAAGGCCGTCCAGTCCGGCAGTGACTATGCCCACGATGCGCTGTCGAACCCGCGGGAAGGCACCATTCTCTCGGTTATCGACGCGTTCGCCGGCAGCCTTCATCGTCAATCCATTGACGGCAACGAGGACAAGTTCGGTGTCGTGCTGGGAAACGCTATCGAGCACATCGAGAAGGCGCTGAGGCAGACGCCGGAACAACTCGATGTACTGAAGAAAGCGGGTGTGGTCGATGCCGGTGCCAAGGGCTTCGTTGCCCTGATCGCCGGCGCCGCCGACTACCTTTTGCACGGTCGAATGCATAAGGAACCGAACCTCAGCGAACTCGTTATCGAGGACAATCTCGCGACCGCCTTCGATCACGAAAACTCAGCCTACCGTTTTTGCACGGAGTGCATCGTAACCGGCAGCGATATCGATCGCCGCAAGCTGCGCGAGAAACTGTCCGACATGGGCGACTCGCTGGTGCTCGCCGGCACCAAGCGAAAAGCGAAAATCCACATTCACGTCAACGACCCCGATGATGTCTTCCAGCTGGCCGCGCAATTCGGCGATGTCACGGGCGAGAAGGCTGACGACATGCATCGACAGGTTGGCACTGCGCACAATGTTGAACGGTCGTTTGCCGTTGTTGTGGATTCCGCGGCGGATATACCCGATGAACAGCTTGAGCGGTTTGATATCAATGTGGTGCCGCTGCGCATCCAGTTCGGGGAACGGGGTTACCTGGACAAGGTCAGCATTACACCGGAAGAGTTCTTCGAGGAACTCGCCGAGAACCCGGTGCACCCGACCACCTCACAGCCCGCGCCCGGTGACTTTCGTCGCCAGTTTCAGTTCCTGGCCAGCCACTACAGCGACGTGTTGTCGATCAACGTGACAAGCAAGGCCAGCGGCACACTGCAGGCCGCCGAAGCCGCCTCCGACCGTGTCAATGCACACGGCGAGGTGCACGTACTCGATTCGTTCAACGCCTCCACCGGGCAGGGCCTGCTGGCTGTGCGTGCGGCAGAACTGGCCGCCGCCGGCACCGACGTTCCTGCGACCTTGCGACATCTTGAGGCGCTGCGGCCGGAAACCCGGACCTTTGCGCTGTTGAACCATATGCGTTACGCCGTCCGCGGCGGTCGTGTGCCGGCATGGGCGAAAGTCGTTGCCGACCTGCTGCATATGACGGCCATTATCGGCACCCGACCCGACGGCGAGATCAAGCCAGCCGGATTCCTGCTCGGCCGGCACGCGCGCGCGCGGCGCTTTGCGCGCTTTGTCGCCAAGCGTTCTCCCGCGGACAAGCGTCTGGACGTGTCAATTGCCCACGCCATTGCCCCGGAGGACGCCGAGATCATGGCCGAGGAGCTTCGCCACTCGCTGGCGGACGTGCGCCGATTGACGATCAGCGAGCTGGGTACGGCAATTGGTGTGCATGGCGGGCCGGGAACACTGGTTGTGTCCACCCAGCCCGTTGACGTCTAGGCGAGCTTTTCCCCGTCGGGATAAACCAGTTCCTCACCTTCGTTGCGCGCATTGTTGACCTGGCGCGATACCGGCCAGGCCTGCAGCGCCGGCGTGACTTCATGAGCTTCGTCGATCAGCGTAGTGTCGCCGGACAGCCAGCGATCTGCGGTGTCCGGCGTCAGGATCAGCGGCATGCGGTGATGCACCTGCGACAGGTACTCGTTCGCGTCGGTCGTAATCAGCGTCGCCGAATCGAGAACATCACCGTCGTCCCTGTTCTTCCATCGTTCCCAGAGCCCGGCGAATGCGAACGGCTCGCCGCTGGCGAGTGAAATAAAGTACGGGACCTTGGTGTCGCCCTCGCGATGCCACTCGTAGAAACCGTCAGCAAGCACCAGGCACCGGCGATGCTTGTAAGCATTGCGGTAAGAGGGCTTCTCGGCGACGGTCTCCGCGCGCGCATTGATCATGCGATTACCAATAGACGGGTCCTTGGCCCAGAACGGCACCAGGCCCCATTTCAGCATCGCGAGTTCACGGCCGTCGTCTGTCGCCCTGACCGCCGGAATGTACTGCGTCGGCGCGATGTTGTAGCGCGGCTCTGTCTCGAGCAGCGTGTGGACGCCGAACAGCTCTGCGGTTGCCTGCGCCGGTGAGTAAAAGGCGAAGCGACCGCACATGCTCAGTCGCGAATCCCGATACCGCGGTTCATCAGGTACAGGCAGAACGAGAACAAGACGACAACGAACAGCACGACGATGGCGTACGCCGTCGAGATGCTGATGTCCGAAATTCCGAGAACGCCGTAGCGGAAGGCGTTGACCATGTACAGAATCGGGTTGACCTTGGAGACACCCTGCCAGAACTCTGGTAGCAGGCTGATCGAATAGAACACCCCGCCGAGATAGGTCAGTGGCGTCAGCACGAACGTCGGCACGATGGAAATGTCGTCGAACTTCTTCGCAAAGATCGCGTTAATGAAACCCATCAGGGCAAACACGATGGACGACAGCAGCACCATCGACAGCATGATCAGCGGATGGGCGACCTCAAGTCGAGTGAAAAACAGCGCAATCACGGTGACCAGCAATCCGACGCAGAGACCGCGGAGCACACCGCCTGCGACGTGACCGATGATGATCGCCGCGTTCGACATCGGTGACACCAGCATCTCTTCCAGATGGCGACCGAATTTCGCGCCGAAAAAGGACGACACCACGTTGCCGTAGGAATTGGTGATCACAGACATCATGATCAGGCCCGGCGCGATGT